>JANYJY010000018.1 GCA_025358295.1 Gammaproteobacteria bacterium | reverse complement strand
TAAGGGTGAAATGGTGCGGTAAGAGCGCACCGCGCGGGTGGCAACATCAGCGGCACGGCAAACCCCACCGGGAGCAAGGCCAAATAGGGAAGCACGCGGCGCAAGCCGCACCATGTGGCCCACATGAGGCTTCCGGGTAGGCTGCTAGAGCTGCGCGGCGACGCGCATCCCAGAGGAATGACTGTCCAAGACAGAACCCGGCTTAACGGCCGACTCTTTTTTAGTCTGCTCGAGAGTATTCCGTACGATAAGAACAAGATCCGAGAAGATCGCGGAAGATCGCGATTTTTAGCTCGTGACGCCTGTTTCAGGTAAATCTCCTAACAGATTGATTCAAAAACAAACTCGTCCGCGGGCAGGACTCGCGCTGTACAAAATGTGACCTAAGTCACTGTCGGCACGGGTTTTTTTTAACTTAAGACGTTGACAGTGTGATGCAGCGCTCCCTATAGTGGTGCCCGGTGGGAAATTGTGGGAGAAAATGGGTTTACGGACCCATAAATCATGTTCCGGGGCGCCAATAAGTTAACTCTCGATGTGAAAGGCCGGTTGGTCATGCCAACCCGCTATCGAGAGCGGCTGCAAGAGCGCTGCGAAGGCAAATTGGTAGTCACGGTGGATAAGGACCAGTGCCTGCTCATTTACCCTCTGCCGGATTGGGAAGAAATCGAGCGCAAGTTGATGCGGCTGCCCTCGATGAATCCGCAATCTCGGCGTCTACAGCGCCTCATGGTCGGACATGCCACAGATCTGGAGTTAGATGGCCATGGGCGGCTGCTGTTGCCGCCGAATTTGCGCGAATTCGGCTTGCTGACGCGCGACGCCATGCTGATCGGTCAGGGACTTTATTTTGAATTGTGGGATGAAGCGCGGTGGAACGAGCGTCGCGACGAATGGCTTGCAGGTGACGGCGGGTCGACGGATTTGCCCACAGAACTTGAAACGCTGTCGCTTTAGCCGATCGATACGGTGCAAGACATTGAGGGAGTTCACACGCCGGTACTGCTACCAGAAGTACTGGACGCGATGAATATCAGGGGAAATGGCACCTACATGGATGCCACGTTTGGCCGAGGCGGACATGCAGGGGCGATTTTGGAGAAGCTTATCGCGAACGGCCGTATGCTGTGCCTCGACCGCGATTCCGCGGCCGTTTCGGAAGCCAGAGCGCGCTTCGCGCCAGATCCGCGCGTATCGGTTTTTCTCGCCGCATTTTCCACACTCGCCGATTGCGCCGACCAAGTCGAGCCGGGCCTTAAACTCGACGGCATTTTGTTCGATTTGGGCGTGTCGTCGCCGCAGCTCGACGATGCGTCGCGCGGCTTCAGCTTCATGCAGGACGGGCCACTGGACATGCGCATGAGCGCAGGAACCGGCATGAGCGCCGCCGATGTCGTCAACGGTGCATCCCTGGGTGAGCTGATTCGGATCTTTCGCGAGTACGGCGAGGAGCGGCACAGCCCGCGCATCGCACGCGCCATCGTGAAGGATCGGGAATCGGTGCCGTTTGCACGCACGCGTCAGCTCGCGGAGCTTTGCGAGCGGGTTCTCTCCAGCAAGGAGCGCCACAAGCATCCGGCGACCCGCGTGTTTCAGGCCTTGCGCATCCACGTGAATCGCGAACTCGCCGAACTCGAGACCGCACTCGACGTCGCGCTCACGCGCCTGGCTCCGCGTGGGAGGCTGGCGGTGATCAGCTTCCATTCGCTCGAGGATCGCATGGTCAAGCAATTCATGCGCCGGCACTCCCTGGCGGATCCCATGTATGCCGGGCTGCCCGATATGCCGCAGCATGCGCGCCCGAAACTCAAGCTGGTCGGCAAGTCCATTCAGGCCGACGCGAATGAAACCTCAAGAAATCCGCGCGCACGCAGTGCGCGCCTGCGTGTAGCCGAACGCCTCCCTGAAGGAATAGCCGCATGAAATACCGTCGCTGGTTGCCGCTCGCCATGCCCCTGCTGTGGCTCGCCGTACTCGGATCGGCCGTGCAAGTGATCTACGCCCGGCACAAGGCGCGCGATATGTTCGTGCGCCTTGAGAAGCTCAACAACGCCCGCGACTCGCTCGACATGGAGTGGGGGCGCCTGCAGCTGGAACAAAGCTATTGGTCCTCGCACGCATTCGTCGAACGCGTGGCCAACGCCAAGTTGCAGATGAATCTGCCGCAAACGCGCGATGTAAGGATTGTTCGTCCGTGAAATTGCGGTCCGGCGAAAACGACGTTCAGGCGAAGAGCTATCGCTGGCGCTCGGGTCTGATTCTGGGATTGGTTCTATTGGGCGCGGTCGGACTGGTTGCGCGCGCCGTCGAATTGCAGCTGCTCGATCACGGATTTCTCGCGAAGCAGGGCGACGATCGTTCGATGCGGGTCGTGAAGATCGCGGCGCATCGGGGCGCCATCACCGATCGCAACGGCGAGCCCTTGGCGGTCAGCACGCCGGTCGACAGCGTGTGGGTCAATCCGCAGGAGATCAACGACAACATCGATCAGCTGCCGAAGCTCGCCAAAGCCTTGAAGCAAGATCAGCAGACATTGGCGCGGCGAATCACCAGCAATCTGGACCGCGAATTTCTGTACTTGGTGCGTCATATGCCGCCCGAGGTGGCCGCGCACGTCAAGGCGCTGGGGATTCCGGGCGTGTACCTGCTGCGCGAATACCGGCGCTACTATCCCGCGGGCGAAGTGTCCGGCCATGTCGTCGGTTTCACCACCATCGATGACAAGGGCCAGGAAGGTCTGGAACTCGGCTTCGATCAACTGTTGAACGGCGAAGACGGCGCCAAGCGCGTCATCCAGGACCTGTACGGCCGCTACGTTGAGAATGTCGAGAGCATTCGTCCGCCGCAGCCGGGCCGCGATTTGGTGACCAGCATCGACCTGTGCATTCAGTATCTCGCCTATCGCGAGCTGAAATCCGCGATGCAAGAATATCGCGCCCACGCCGGCTCCATCATCGTCATCGATGTGGACACCGGCGAAGTGCTGGCCATGGTGAACCAGCCGTCCTACAACCCCAACGATCGCGAGCAACTCAAGGCCGGCCTGTACCGCAACCGCGCCGCCACCGACATCTTCGAGCCGGGCTCCAGCGTCAAGCCGTTCATCATGGCCGCGGCGCTTGCCTCCGGGCAGTACCGCCCGGACAGCGTGGTGGATACCTCCCCGGGTTTCTTGAAAGTCGGCAGCAAGGTGTTCGAGGACGAGCACAATCTGGGCACCATTGACCTGGCGACGATCCTGGCGAAGTCCAGCAATGTCGGCACCGCGAAGGTGGCGCTGTCGCTCAAGCCGGAACAAATCTGGAGCACGCTGACGGGGTTGGGCTTGGGGCAGGTCACGGGCAGCGAATATCCGGGCGAATCGGCTGGCATGCTGAGCAATTTTGCGCATTGGCGTCCCATCGGTATCGCCACGCTGTCGCACGGCTATGGGCTGTCCGTCACGCCGCTGCAGTTGGCGCATGCCTACGCCACCATCGGCGCGGGCGGCATCAGGCGTCCCATTTCGTTCGAGCGAGTTTCCGGTCCGGTGCAGGGCGAGCAAGTGCTCGATCCGAAGGTGGCGCACGAGCTCGTGCAATTGATGCAGCAAGTGGTGGAAAGCGGCGGCACCGCGACCCGCGCCTCGCTCATCGGATATCGGGTATCCGGAAAAACCGGCACTGCCTTTAAATCGATCGCAGGCGGCTATTCCACCGACAAAATCATGGCGGTCTTTGCCGGATTGGTACCGGCGTCGCATCCGAAACTTGCCACGGTGGTGGTGATCGACGAGCCGAGCCGGGATTTGCGCGAGGTCGGCACGCTGGCGCAGGGCGGCACCGTCGCCGCGCCGGTGTTCGCGAGCGTGATGTCCGGCGCGCTGCGTCTGATGGATATACCGCCCGACGACTTGCAGAACGTGCCAGCAGCCACGCTGGTGCAGGCCAACGAAACGCCATGAGCGTATCCCTCATGTGGCTGCTCGATGGCATCGTGGGCGTTCCGATCGGCGATACGCGCAGCGTGCTCGATCTGACGCTCGACAGCCGCGAGGCGCGTTCCGGCAGTCTGTTCTTCGCGTTGCCGGGCCGCAGCGCGCATGGCCTGAAGTTTGCCGCGGAAGCGGCCGCACGCGGTGCCAGCGTGGTGCTCTGGGAGCCCAGCGCCGACGCTGCGCCGCCGGCGCTGCCGCCGACCGTATTCGCGGCGGCGATCCCGGGACTCAAGGACCTGGTCGGCCGCATAGCCGATCGCTTCTTCAATTGGCCCTCGGCGAATCTGCGCATTACAGGCATTACCGGAACCAACGGCAAAACCACGTGCGCCTACCTGTTGGCCCAATGCCTCGAGCGCCTGGGCCATCAAGCTGCCTACATCGGCACCATCGGCTGGGGCCGCATCGCGGCGCTTGCGCCGCACGCGCTCACCACTCCCGATGTGGTCACCTTGCATCGCGAACTTGCGCAGCTGCGGGCGTCTGGCGTGCGCGAAGTTGCCATGGAGGTCTCCTCGGTGGCGCTGGATCAGGAGCGCGTCGCAGGGGTGCGATTCCATTCCGCGGCGTTCACCAATTTGACCCGCGATCACCTGGACTATCACGAAACCATGGCCGCATACGGCGCCGCGAAGGCGCGTTTGTTCGATGCGCCCGACCTGCAGCACATCATCGTCAATGTCGGCGACGAGTTCGGGCGCGAATGTGCGCGCAAACTTGCCGGCCGCGTGCCCCTCACCGCCGTCTGGATCGGCGCCGGCGATTCCGGCTGGCTGGCCGAGAACGCGCTGCATGCGACGCAGTTGACATTGGACGTGCACGGCATCTCGATGCAGCTCGAGGGCAGCTTCGGCAAAGGCGAGGTAAGCACCCAACTCCTGGGCCGCTTCAATGCCGAGAATTCTCTGCTGGTGATCGCCTGCCTGCTGTCGCGGGGCGCAACGCTTGCGGATGCGTCCCGGGTGTTGGCCGAGTGCGTGCCGCCTCCTGGCCGCATGGAAGTGGTCGAACCCACCGCGTCCGGCAAGCCCATGGCGGTGGTTGACTACGCGCACACGCCCGATGCGTTGGCGAAGGCCTTGAGTGCATTGCGCGAGCACTGTCAGGGATCGCTATGGTGTGTATTCGGCTGCGGCGGCGACCGGGACCCCGGCAAGCGCGCCATCATGGGCGCCATCGCCGATGAATTGGCGGATCAAATCATCGTTACCGATGACAATCCGCGCTCGGAGAATCCGCTTGCCATCACGCGCGCCATTACCGGCGGCATCAAATCGCGGGTGGCGCGGGTCATTCACGACCGCGGCGAGGCCATCGGCACGGCGCTCAAGGAAGCCCGGCCCAGCGACATCGTTTTGATCGCCGGCAAGGGTCACGAGGATTACCAAATCTACGGTTCGACGCGGCGCAGCTTCAGCGACCGCCGCGAAGCGCAGCGCTATTTAGGGGCGGCGGCATGAAGCGAACCCTGAGTGACGCGGCGATCACCGTCGGCGGCCGATTGGTCGGCACCGATCATCCCTTCGGCGCCGTGGCGACAGACAGCCGCACGCTCGCGCCGGGCTCGCTATTCATCGCCTTGCGAGGCCCCAATTTCAACGGCGGCGATTTCGTGGCCGCCGCCGCCGCGCGCGGCGCCATCGGCGCGATCGTGGAGCGGCAGGGTCCTGAAGGCTTGCCGCAGATCGTGGTCCCCGATGCGCTGCGGGCCCTGCAGCAATTGGGCCGGACCTGGCGCGCCGGATTCGACATGCCGATCGTGGCGGTGGGCGGCAGCAACGGCAAGACTACTGCCAAAGAAATGACCGCGGCGATTTTATCGCGCATGGGTTTGTGCATGGCGACCCACGGTAATCTCAACAATCATATCGGTGTGCCCCTGACGCTGATGCGCCTCGAATCCGCACACCGCAGCGCAGTGATCGAGATGGGCGCGAATCGCATCGGCGATGTCGCGGAATTGGTCGGGCTGGCGCGACCCACCGTGGGCCTCATTACCAATGCAGGCGCCGAGCATCTCGAGGGCTTTGGCACATTGGACGGCGTCGCTCAAGGCGAGGGCGAAATGGTGTCCTGCCTCGAGGCCGGCGCCACGGCGGTCATCAACGCGGACGATGCCTATGCCGGTTATTGGCGCGGTGTCTCCAAGGCCGGCCGTGTCATCACCTTCGGCGTGCACGCAAATGCGGATTTCGTGGCGAAGAATTCGCTGCAGACCATCGAGCGCGGAGAATTCGCGACGCGCTTTACGCTGGAGTGTCCGCTGGGGCAGCGCTCCATCATGCTCAAGGCCGGCGGCTTGCACAATATCGGCAATGCGCTGGCGGCGGCCGGCGCGGCCAGCGCAGCCGGCGCCTCGCTCGAACAGATCGCGCTGGGCCTCGCTGACTTTCGAGCGGTCGCAGGCCGCCTGCAACTAAAGGCCGGAACGCGCGACAGCTGGATCATCGACGACTCGTATAACGCCAATCCCAGTTCGGTGCGCGCCGGGCTCGAGGTGCTGCGCGCCTTGCCGGGCGCCACCTGGTTGGTTCTCGGCGATATGGCGGAACTCGGCGAATTCTCCGAAGACAGTCACGCTCACATGGGTGCTTACGCGCGTGATTGCGGAATCAAGCGGCTGTTCGCGCTCGGGCCGCAGAGTTCACGCGCCGTCGAGACCTTCGGCTCCGGCGCCGAGTGGTTTGCGGATGCCGAATCTCTGACCCGCCGGCTGCAGGCCGAACTGGCGCCGGGCGTGACGGTGCTGATCAAGGGTTCGCGCGTCAATCGCCTGGAGCGGGTGGTACAGGCGCTTACCGGCGGCGGCTCGGGTTCCGGTCCCATGATCAGAGCGAGCTGACACGATGTTACTTGCACTCACCGAATATCTTGCGCGATTCCACACAGGCTTCCATGTGTTTCAGTATCTGACGCTGCGCGGCATTCTCGCGGCGGTCACCGCGCTGGCGCTGGCATTGTTCATCGGACCCACCATGATAACGATGCTCAGCCGCTACCAGATCGGGCAGCACGTGCGCAGCGACGGTCCGAAATCGCATCTGCAAAAATCCGGCACGCCCACCATGGGCGGCGGCCTCATCTTGGTGTCCATGGTGTTGGGCACCTTGCTGTGGGCCGACTTGTCCAGCCGCTTCGTTTGGATCCTGATTGCGACCACGCTGGGCTTCGGATTAATCGGCTTCTACGACGATTATTTGAAGCTGGTGGTGGGCAACTCGAAAGGCCTGGCCGCGCGCTACAAGTATCTGGCGCAGTCGCTGGTCGGCATTGCGACCATCATGACCCTGCATCATCTGCGCCAATCTCCGGCTGAAACATCGCTGTACGTGCCGTTTTTCAAAGCCGTGGCCGTACCCATGTCGACGGCGGCGTTCGTCGCGCTCTGTTATCTCGTGATCGTCGGTACCAGCAACGCGGTGAACCTGACCGATGGCCTCGATGGATTGGCCATCATGCCGGCCGTCATGGTTGCGGCCGCTCTGGGTGTTTTCGCCTACGTCACCGGCAATTTCAAATTCGCGACGTATTTGCAGATCCCCTACATCCCGGGTGTGGGCGAGGCGCTCATTTTCAGCGCCACATTGGTGGGCGCCGGATTGGGCTTTCTCTGGTTCAATTCCTATCCGGCGCAAGTGTTCATGGGCGATATCGGCGCACTCGCCATCGGCGCGGCGCTCGGCACTCTCGCCGTCATCGTGCGGCAGGAAATCGTGCTGTTCGTCATGGGCGGGGTGTTCGTGCTCGAGACCGTGTCGGTGATGCTGCAGGTTGCATCGTTCAAGTTGACGGGCAGACGAATATTCCGCATGGCGCCCATTCATCATCATTTTGAGCTGAAGGGGTGGGCGGAACCGAAGGTGATCGTGCGATTCTGGATCATCAGTTTCGTGCTGGTATTGGCCGGCCTTGCCACCTTGAAGATACGCTGATGCACAGCGTCGTCGTCGGTCTGGGCAAAACGGGCGTGTCCTGCCTGCGCTATTTAGCGAAGCGCGGCATACCGGTCAGTGCCACGGATACGCGCCGGACCCCTCCCGGACTCGCCGAGTTGGGCGATCTGGCCAATTCGGTCGACTTGCGGCTCGGCGGCTTCGATTTGTCGCTGCTGGACGGCGCCTCCCAGGTCTTGATGTCCCCCGGTGTATCGATGGAGGAGCCCATCGCCCGCGCGGCGCGCGCTCGCGGCATCGAAGTGTTGGGAGACATAGAGCTGTTCGCACGCCATGTGCGCGCCCCCGTGATCGGCATCACGGGCACCAACGGCAAGAGCACGGTCACGAGCTTGGTGGCGCGCATGGCCCTCGCGGCCGGCCGCTCGGTGCTCGCCGGCGGCAATCTCGGCGTCGCAGCGCTCGATCTTTTGGAAGAGCCGACACCGGACTTGTATGTGCTGGAGCTGTCGAGTTTTCAACTGGAGACCACGTCCTCATTGCGGCTCAAAGCGGCGGTGATTCTCAACGTGACTGCCGATCACATGGACCGGTATCCATCGGTGTCGGCGTATGCGCTGGCCAAGTCGCGGATTTTCGCCAAGGCATCGACCGTGGTGCTGAACGCCGATGATCCGCTGGTCGCGGCCATGCGTGAGACGGCCGGATATCCCGGTGACGCGCACGTCGTGACGTTTTCCATCGAGCGGTCGGACGCGGATTTCTGCTTGCTGCGCGTCGGCGGAAAAACTCTGCTCGCGCATCACGGCGAGGCGTTGTTGGACACCGGGCGCATGAAACTCTCCGGCCTGCACAACGCCGCGAACGCGCTCGCAGCGCTGGCGTTGGGCGAGGCGGCAGGATTGCCCATGCCGCGCATGCTGGAGGCGCTGGAATCTTTCGCCGGATTGCCGCATCGCTCGCAGTGGATTGCGGATGTGGCCGGCGTGCGCTACGTCGACGATTCCAAGGGCACCAATGTGGGCGCGACCATCGCGGCGGTCGCCGGCATGGCGGGACCGTTGGTGATTATTGCCGGCGGTCTCGGTAAAGGACAGGATTTCACGCCGCTGGCGCCCGCCTTTCGGAGCAAGGTTCGGCATGCGGTGCTGATCGGCAAGGATGCCCCCGCACTCGCTGCCGCTCTGGCCGGCGTCTGCACGACCGAGACAGTGGGTTCGATGCAGGAGGCCGTGACAGCCGCCGCCAGGGCATCGAGGCCTGGCGATTGCGTATTGCTGTCGCCCGCGTGCGCCAGCTTCGACATGTTCCGCGGCTATGAGCATCGCGGCGAAGTCTTCGCCGACGCCGTCCGCGGGTTGACAGGACGTTTCTCATGACCACCGCCACCATGTCCTACGGCATGCGCGCGCGCGAACGCATGCCCTTTGCCTGGGACTACACTCTGTTGGGATTGGTGGCCTGCCTGTTGCTGATCGGTTTGATCATGGTGACCTCGGCCTCCATGTCGATCGCCGCGCGCGATCTGGGCAGTCCTTTCTACTTTCTCGAGCGGCAATTTATTTTCGGCTTTGTCGGGCTGCTGTTCGCTTGGGTGATCACGCGCGTCCCGACCGAGTTGTGGGATAAGTACAGCCTCGTCCTGTTGTGCCTCGGACTGCTGCTGCTGTTCTTGGTCTTGATCCCCGGCATCGGTGCGACGGTGAATGGTGCGCGGCGATGGCTGCGCGTCGGCCCCATCAATTTCCAAGTCTCCGAGCTTGCGAAGGTGCTGGTGCTGACGTGGATCTGCAGCTACTGCGTGCGCAAGCGCGGCGAACTGGAGCACACCCTGCCAGGTCTCGCCAAGCCGGTCGGATTGCTTGCGGTCGCCGCGCTGCTGCTGCTGCTCGAGCCCGACTTCGGCGCGACGACGGTGCTGTTCGCCACCGGTTTTGCCGTGCTGTTCGTCGCCGGCGCTCGCCTGCGCTACGTGATCTTGATGGTGTCCGCGGCCGCGCTGGCCTTTGCGGTGCTGGCGCTCACTTCTGCGTATCGGCTCAAACGGCTCACGGGCTTCTTGCATCCCTGGGACGATCCATTCAACGGCGGTTTCCAGTTGACTCAGTCGTTGATCGCCATCGGCCGCGGTTCCTGGTTCGGGGTCGGTCTGGGCAGCAGCGTGCAGAAATTATTTTATCTACCGGAGGCGCATACCGATTTTGTGTTCGCAGTGCTGGCCGAAGAACTCGGCCTGATCGGTGTTCTGGGCGTGATCGCGCTGTTCATGGCGCTGGTGTGGCGGGCCTTTCAGATCTCGCGCCTGGCGGCGGCGGCGGGCATGCGTTTCCAATCTTATGTGGCGTTGGCTTTCGGCGTGTGGCTGGGCTTGCAGGCCATGGTGAACATGGGCGTCAACATGGGGGTGCTGCCGACCAAGGGTTTGACTCTGCCGCTGCTGAGCTACGGCCGCAGCAGCTTGCTGGTCAGTCTGGCCTGGCTCGGCGTGGTGTTGCGCATTTATCACGAGGTGAAATGCAGCTCCCGTTCCGCCGTGATGCGCATGCCGGGGGGCGTCCGATGAGCGTTTCCCGAAGTGCGGCCGCCGGCGGTCCGGTGCTGATCATGGCGGGAGGCACCGGCGGCCATGTATTTCCCGCTCTCGCCGTGGCCCATATATTGCGCGATCGCGGCGTGGCCGTGGTCTGGCTCGGCGTACCCGGCAGCATGGAGTCCCGGCTGGTGCCAGCCAACGGCTTTCCGATCGAATGGGTGAAAGTCGCCGGCATTCGTGGCAAGGGCTTGAAGGCCTGGTTGCTTGCGCCGCTGCGCATCATCAAAGCCGTGGCTCAGGCTTTGGGAGTGCTACGCCGTGTCCAGCCTCGGGCAGTACTTGGGGCGGGCGGCTATGTCAGCGGACCGGGCGGCATCGCCGCTTGGTTGTTGCGCATCCCGCTGTTGATCCACGAACAGAACGCCATTGCCGGATTGACCAATCGCTGGCTGGCGAAATTGGCGGGCCAGGTATTGGAAGCATTTCCGGGCAGCTTCGCACCCCGAGTGCATGCACTGACCATCGGCAATCCGGTGCGGGCCGACATCGCAGCATTGCCTGCGCCGCAAGCCCGCTTCGCGGGCCGCGAGGGCCGCTGTCGGCTGTTGGTGTTCGGCGGCAGTCAGGGGGCGTTGCGTCTGAATTCCGTGGTTCCCCAGGCGCTGGCCCGGGTCGCTCCCGAGATTCGCCCGCAGGTGCGTCACCAGACCGGCGAGCGCGGCTTGGACCTGGCTCGCACCGCGTACGCGCAGGCTCGTGTCGACGCCGAAGTGATTCCCTTCATCGATGACATGGCGGCGGCTTATGCGTGGGCTGACCTCGCCGTATGCCGCGCCGGCGCCATGACAGTGGCCGAACTGCAGGCTGCGGGACTGGGCGCCGTATTCGTGCCGTTGGCCGTGGCCACCGACGATCATCAGACCAAGAATGCCGAGGTCATGACGCAGTCCGGCGCGGCCCGCCTCATTCAGGAGCGCGATCTGACGCCGGAGACGCTGGGTAATGCGCTGAGCGAACTCATCGCCGACCGGACGCGACTTCTCAAAATGGCTGAAGCCGCGCGAGCTTCGCGGGTCGTGGATGCCGCGGCGCGTCTGGCCGATCTATGCATGGCAGCGGGAGCGCACGCATGAGCGACCGCGATCGCAAGAGCCGCACCCGCATGGACGACCGCATGCGGCGTATTAACCGCATTCACCTGGTCGGCATCGGCGGCAGCGGCATGGGAGGCATTGCCGAGGTGCTGCTGAATCTCGGCTATGCGGTGCAGGGATCGGACCTCAAGGACAATGCGGTCACCCGGCGTCTTGCGCGCCTGGGTGCGACGATTTTCATCGGGCATTCGGCGGATCATTTGGGCGACGCCGATGTGGTGGTGGTCTCGAGCGCCGTCAACCGCTCCAATCCCGAGGTGGCGGCGGCTCTTGCCAAGCGGATTCCGGTGGTGCCACGTGCGGAAATGCTGGGCGAGCTCATGCGCTTTCGCTATTCCATCGCCGTGGCGGGCACTCACGGCAAGACCACGACCACCAGCCTGGTCGCGAGCGTACTGGCTGAAGCCGGCCTGGATCCCACCTTCGTCATCGGCGGCCGTCTGAAAAGCGCCGACAGCAACGCCAAGCTCGGTGCGGGGCGCTATCTGGTCGCAGAAGCCGACGAGAGCGATGCCTCGTTCATGCACCTGCAGCCGATGATTTCCATCGTCACCAATATCGACAACGATCATCTGGGCACGCACGACGGCGATTTCTCGCGGCTCAAACTGAGTTTCGTCGAGTTCTTGCACAACCTACCGTTCTATGGTCTTGCGGTCCTGTGCGGCGACGATGCGCACGTGCAGAGCATTCTGGAATCCGTCGCGCGGCCCTTCGTCACCTATGGTTTCGCGCCGGAGGCGGATATTCGCGCCGTCAATGTGGTGCGCGAAGGTTTGCAGTCCCGTTACGACGCCTTGCGCGTAGGGCGCGAGCCTCTGCCGATCACCATCAATCTGCCCGGCCGCCACAATGTATTGAATTCGCTGGCCGCGGTCGCGGTGGCAACCGAGCTGGACATTCCCGATGTCGCGATCCAACGCGCGCTGGCACAGTTCCAGGGCATCGATCGGCGCCTGCAACAACTGGGCGAAATCCAATGGGGAGCCGGCCGCGCGCTGCTGGTCGATGACTACGGTCATCACCCGACCGAGATTGCAGCCACATTGGATGCGGTGCGCCAGGGCTGGCCGACGCGCCGACTGGTGCTCGCGTTTCAACCGCATCGTTACACCCGCACCCGCGATCTGCTGGATGACTTCGGCCGAACCCTGAGCGAATGCGATGTGTTGCTGGTGACCGAAGTGTATGCGGCCGGTGAAGCGCCGATCGCGGGCGCCGACGGGCGCGCCATCTGCCGTGCCGTGCGCACGCGCGGATTGATGGAGCCGGTTTTCGTCGAGCATGTGGAAGAGCTGGCGGAGTCACTGCAGGGCCTGCTGCGGGACGGCGACGTGCTGTTGACCATGGGCGCGGGCAATATCAGCGCCGTCGCGCACGACCTCAAACGCCGGCTGGCGGCGGGAGCGACGGCATGAGCGCGCAACGTTTCGCCGACTTGTCGCCCGAGTACAGCACGCGGGTTTTGCACGACGTCCCCATGTCGAAGCACACGTCGTGGCATGTCGGCGGTCCGGCCGATCTTTTCTTCACGCCGCGCGATGCCATGGATTTGGGCGCATTCATCCGCCACCTGCCGCCGGAACTGCCGCTGCTGTGGGTGGGTCTGGGCAGCAATCTGTTGGTGCGGGACGGCGGGATTCGCGGCGCCGTCGTTTCCACGCACGGCGCACTGGGTGGGCTCGAGCGATTGAGCGCGACCCGCATTCAGGCCGAGGCCGGCGTGCCCTGCGCGCGGATCGCCCGGCAATGCGTGAAATGGGGCATGGGGCCCGCCGAATTCTTTGCCGGCATCCCAGGCACCCTGGGTGGCGCACTGGCGATGAACGCCGGCGCCTGGGGCGGGGAGACCTGGCACCACGTGGTGGAAGTTGATGTCATCGATCGCCGCGGCCTGCGCCACACGCGCAAGACCGCAGAGTATGAGATCGGCTATCGCAAGGTCGTGGGACCCGACAATGAATGGTTCATCGGCGCGCGCATGGAGTTCGAGCGGGCTCCCGCCGTCAACACCGACGCCATTCGTGAACTGCTGGAGAAGCGCAAGCAATCACAGCCCATCGGCGAGTGGAGCTGCGGGTCGGTATTCACCAATCCGCCGGGCGACCACGCGGCGCGTCTGATCGAGGCCACGGGCCTCAAGGGATTTCGCATCGGCGACGCTTCGGTATCACTGAAGCACGCCAATTTCATCATCAATCATGGTACCGCCAATGCGGCCGATATCGAGGCTCTGATCGTGCATGTGCAGTGCACCGTATTGAAGATTCAAGGGGTTGAACTGCATACCGAAGTGCGCATCGTCGGGGTCCCTGTATGACCTTGCTCCAGACCAAGACACATTTCTCGCGGGCCACCCGCGCCGCCGACTTTGGCAAGACTGCCGTGCTTCTGGGAGGTGATTCTAGTGAACGCGAAATATCGCTGATCTCCGGCAATGCCGTGCTCGCCGCGCTGCAACGTCGCGGCGTCGATGCCCACGCCTTTGACCCGCAGGAGCGGGCGCTCACGGAGCTCAAGCGCGACGGCTTCGCACGTGCATTCATCATCCTGCATGGCCCCGGCGGTGAGGACGGCGCCATGCAGGGTGCGCTCGAATGGCTGGGAATACCCTACACCGGCAGCGGCGTGCTGGCATCGGCACTGACCATGGACAAGCTGAAGACCAAGCGCGTCGTGGTCGGCGCGGGTTACGCGGCGCCGGTCTATGCCGTGCTGTCGAGCCTGGCGGATCTGCAGCCTGCGCTCGATCTCATCGGTTTGCCCGTGATGGTCAAGCCTGCCTCGCAAGGATCGAGTGTGGGCATCACCAAAGTTAAGACCGCGGCGGAATTGCCGCAGGCGTATGCCGAAGCACGCGCCATCGACCCCATCGTGTTCGCCGAAAGCTTCATCACGGGCGATGAGTACACCGTGGGCGTACTGCACGACGCCGGCCTGCCGTCGATCCGCATCCAGCCAGCGACGGAGTTCTACGACTACCAGGCGAAATACTTTCGCAACGACACCCAATATCATTGTCCGAGCGGACTGGATGCAAAGGCCGAGGCCGAATTGCAGGCGGCCGCGCTCGCGGCATTTCGGGTCACCGATTGTGTCGGTTGGGGCCGCGTCGATTTCATGCGCGACAACGCCACCGGCAAATTCTATTTCATCGAAATCAATACCACTCCGGGCATGACGGATCACAGCCTGGTGCCCATGGCCGCGCGCCAATCCGGGTTCGACTTCGAGGAACTGGTGTGGCGCGTGCTAGAAACCAGCTTTCTGCGGGAACGCAAATGAACCTCAACTGGCTCATGCGACGCAATCGATTCAAGAACAAGCCCAAGGTGCAGAAGACGCCGTGGAAGTGGCCTACGGCCGTGGTCGAGTGGCGCCGCCACGCGCGCCGCGCCACGATGGTGGTTCTGCTGGTCGGCGGCCTGACGGCGCTCACCTGGGCCCTGGACCGCCCGGTGCGGGTCATATCCATGGACGGCAGCTTTCAACGCGTCTCCCCGGGCCAGATCGAAAAGGCCGTGGCGCCGTTCAGTCAATCGGGCTTCATGTCGGCCGACCTCGACGCCATACAGCGCGCCGTCGAGACGCTGCCCTGGGTGGAGCACGCGCGGATCCAGCGCCGCTGGCCGAATAGCCTGCACGTCACGGTGATAGAGCAGACTGCCGCTGCGCGCTGGGGGGACTCGGGCCTGCTGAACACGCGCGGCGAGTTGTTCGTGAGGTCCGCGGCCCATGTTCCCGCGGAGCTGCCTCACTTGAGCGGCCCCGAGGGCACGGAATCGCAAGTGGCGCAGCGCTATCTATCGGTCCAGGGACGAATGCTGGAGGCTGGCATGCGTATTGCCGCGCTGCGTCTCGACGAGCGCGGCGCGTGGGAAATGGATCTCGACAGTGGCGTGACCGTGCGCCTCGGCAGGCGCGAGGTGGATGAGCGCATCGCTCGCTTCATCCGCACGGCATCGCAGGTCATTGCCCATCGATTGAATGAAATCACCTATGTCGACATGCGCTATTCCAATGGCTTCGCCATCGGTTGGCGCAACCCCGCGGTGCCGACGTCGGTCCCGTCCAAGCGTTCCGAGGATGCAGATGTCTAAGCGTTCTGATCGAAATCTTTTGGTTGGGCTGGATATCGGCACCAGCAAAGTCGTCGCCATCGTCGGCGAAGTCAAGGCCGACGGTCAGCTGGAGATCATCGGCATCGGCAGCCATCCCTCGCGCGGCCTGAAGAAGGGCGTCGTGGTCAACATCGAGTCGACGGTGCAATCCATCCAGCGCGCCGTGGAAGAAGCCGAATTGATGGCGGGCTGCGAAATCCACTCGGTGTATGCCGGCATCGCTGGCAGTCATGTGCGCAGCCTGAATTCTCACGGCATCGTCGCCATCAAGGACAAAGAGGTGGTGCAGGGCGATGTCGAGCGCGTGATCGATGCGGCCAAGGCGGTCGCCATCCCCGCAGATCAAAAAATACTGCACGTGCTGCCGCAGGAATACATCATCGACAGCCAGGAAGGCATCCGCGATCCCATCGGCATGTCCGGAGTGCGCCTCGAAGCCAAGGTGCACATTGTGACAGGTGCCGACAGCGCGGCGCAGAACATCGTCAAATGCGTGCAGCGTTGCGGCCTGACGGTCGACGACATCGTGCTCGAACAACTGGCCTCGAGCTATGCGGTCCTCACCGATGATGAAAAGGATCTCGGTGTCTGCGTGGTGGATATCGGCGGCGGCACCACCGACATTGCGGTGTTCGGCGGCGGCGCGATTCGTCATACCGCGGTGATTCCGATCGCGGGCGATCAAGTGACCAACGACATCGCGGTGTCGATGCGCACGCCCACCCAGTACGCCGAGGACATCAAGATCAAGTACGCCTGCGCGTTATCGCAGCTGGCGAACCCGGACGAAACCATTGAAGTGCCGAGCGTGGGCGACCGCCCGCCGCGGCGCCTCGCCCGCCAGACTCTCGCGGAGATCGTCGAGCCGCGTTACGAAGAGCTGTTCGGTCTGATTCGCGACGAGCTGCGCCGCGCCGGACTGGAAGAGCAGGTGGCGACCGGAATCGTGCTCACCGGCGGCAGCTCCAAAATGGAAGGCGCCATCGAACTTGCCGAAGAAGTGTTTCATATGCCGGTGCGTCTCGGCGTGCCGCAGTACGTCAGCGGCTTGGTGGACGTGGTGAGCAATCCGATTCACGCGACCGGCGTGGGGTTGCTGCTTTACGCCAAGGGAAATCTCGATTTGCATCGCACGGAAGCGCCGCTGTTGGCGGGCGGCATGAAGAACATATTTGAGCGAATGAAGGCCTGGTTTCAGGGCAATTTTTAAAGCGACAAGCGCGGATTAAATAAACGAAGGAGTACTGGAATGTTTGAACTGATGGATTCTTATAGCCAAAGTGCCGTCATCAAGGTGCTGGGCGTGGGCGGCGGCGGCGGCAATGCCGTCTCGCACATGGTCCAAGCCGGCCTCGAGGGCGTGGATTTCATTTGCATCAACACCGACGCGCAAGCGCTCAAGCACTCCAAGGTGCGCACCGCATTGCAAATCGGCTGCAATATCACCAAGGGTTTGGGCGCCGGCGCCGACCCCGAAGTGGGCCGACAGGCTGCGATGGAGGATCGTGACCGCATCATCGAGCTCATCGAAGGCTGCGACATGCTGTTCATCACCGCCGGTATGGGCGGTGGAACGGGAACCGGCGCGGCTCCCGTGGTGGCACAAGTCGCCAAGGAGCTCGGCATTCTGACGGTGGCCGTGGTCACGCGTCCCTTCGAGATGGAGGGCAACAAGCGCTCGCGTGTGGCCGATCAAGGGATGTTGGAATTGTCCAAGTACGTGGACTCCCTGATCACCATTCCGAACCAAAAACTGCTGTCGGTTCTGGGCAGCAGCACCACGCTGCTCGACGCCTTCAAGGCAGCGAACACCGTGCTGCAGGGTGCGGTGCAGGGGATCGCGGAACTTATCACCCGGCCTGGCTTGATCAACGTCGACTTTGCCGACGTGCGTACGGTCATGTCCGAAACCGGCATGGCCATGATGGGTTCCGGCTGTGCGTCAGGCGACGATCGGGCGCGTGAAGCGGCTGAGGCAGCGATTTCCAGCCCGCTGCTCGAGGACATCAATCTCTCGGGTGCGCAGGGCATCCTGGTCAATGTCACGGCGGGCATGGACCTGTCCATCGGGGAATTCCAGGAAGTCGGCAATGTCATCAAGCAATTCGCTTCCGACGACGCCACGGTGGTGGTGGGTACGGTGATCGATCCGGAGATGGCCAACCAGATTCGGGTCACGGTGGTGGCGACGGGTCTTGGCAAGCTGGTGGCGGCAGCGCGTCCCGTGTCTACGCAGTCACAGGCCGCCGCTGCGATCGCCCCGCCACTCACCATGCGAGTGGTGCGTCCCAAGGTGCAGATGGCACCCACGGATTACGCCATGTTGGACAAGCCGACCGTGCAGCGGCAACGCGCCGTGGGCGACGGTCTGCGCTCGGATGTGGATTCGGAGGATATGCTGGATATTCCGGCGTTTTTGCGACGCCAGGCGGACTAGTATCGCGGTAATAGACATTCCAGGCTTTGGCGCCCGCGGGGAACTCGCCCCGGGCGCCGGTTTGGGTCGAATTTCCAGTTCAGGCTTGCGGGCGCCCTGTGGTACCTTTGCTACATAACATTGTCCGGCTATTACTCAATGCTTAATCAAAGAACCCTTAAAAATTCGATTCGTGCCACGGGAGTGGGATTGCATACGGGCAAGAAGGTGCTGATGACCTTACGTCCGGCGTCCCCCGATTCCGGCATTGTGTTTCGCCGCACGGATTTGGATCAGCCGGTGGACATCAAGGCTCACGCCGAGAACGTGGGCGATACGACCATGGGTACCACCCTGCATCGTGGCGACGTCAAGGTGTCCACGGTCGAACATCTTTTGTCGGCCCTCGCCGGCCTTGGCATCGACAATGCCTTGGTCGAAGTGAGTGCGGGCGAAGTCCCCATCATGGACGGCAGCGCCGGACCCTTTGTGTTTCTTCTACAGTCGGCCGGCATCGAGGAGCAGAAGGCGCCGAAGCGCTTCACCCGAATCTTGGAAAGCTTGCAGGTCACTGACGGCGACAAGTGGGCGCGCTTCGACCCCTACGACGGATTCAAGGTCAACTTCGAGATCGAATTCAATCACCCGACCTTCAAGAAGCACTCGCAAGTCGCGTCGATGGATTTTTCGACCACCTCGTTCCTGCGCGAAATAAGCCGCGCGCGCACCTTCGGTTTCATGCGCGACTTGGAAAGCCTAAGGGCCCGCAATCTGGCGCTCGGCGGCAACATGGATAATGCCATCGTGCTCGACGACTATCGCGTGCTGAACGAAGACGGCCTGCGCTACGAAGACGAATTCGTTAAGCACAAGATTCTCGACGCCATCGGTGATTTATACCTGTTGGGCCATAGCCTGATTGGTGAATTCAGCGGCTATAAGTCGGGTCACGGACTCAACAACAAGCTGCTGAGAACGCTGATCAGCACCAAGAGCGCCTGGAAGGAAGTCACGTTCGAGAGCTTGGCGGACGCGCCGATTTCCTACGTGGCGGCAGCGGCGGCGACCGCGCGAGCTTGAATTGTCGCTAGTTGGATTGATTCGCGCAACGGTATAACCGTTGAGCATCGAAGAGTCGTCCGGACCTGCCGGACACAACGCCAATCGGCGTCATTCCAATGTCGGCGCCCGTCACCAGAAATGGAAACACAGCCAGTCTGCAGGCGTGTTGCAACTGCTGAACCGATAGCACCAGTCCGGTTCCCGCGTTTTTCCAGCTGAGAAATGTTTGCGGTGACACGACCGATCCTATGGCCGCGGCACGCCGCTGTAGTTCGAGGGCCGCGGGGCGGGAAAATACCATGCCGGAACTTTGCAACGCCGACACGTAGCTTGGTCGATCCAATAGGATCCACGCTGCCAACGGCGAGTCGGGCGCGAACACGTCCGCTCCCGCGGGAATGATCTCGCGCCAGGCGGCGAATTCCGCCACTCGTTGCGGTGGAAATTGTCGATGGGTCCACACTGCCCAGGTTTGAGGAACGAGGGCCAGGCATGCACCGGCGGCAAGCAACGCCACGGCCAGCACTCCAAAATGCCCTCGTGGTCGGGTGCTCAGCCACCACGTCAGGGCGATGACGGCAATCGGCGCGCTGCCGTCGTGCACAAAGCTCATCGTGCGCCGCAACCACAAGGGCGTGGCCAACTCCAGATAATGAGAGTCCGTGAACTCCAGGTTCGTAGCGACTCGCCAGATGACGGCAATGGCAAGCATGCCGATGGCGCCCCACAGCACCCAGCGCAATTCGCTCGACGCTAGTCTGCGGGTCAGTAACCTCACGCCGACCGCGGCGACTGCGCAGTCGAGGGCGAAGTCATTGGCGCCGAAAATACACGCCGCGGCCAACAGTAGCGCGGTCGCCCGGTGACTCGTGTCCAAGGACCAGCACGAGTGCAGGATCGACGGCAATAGCAGTGCCGCTGTCGCGGTGCCCAGCCACTCCCAGCGCCATGGCTGCAATTGAGTGATCAATACGAGGTGCATCGCATCGCAGGCGATGAACGTCAACAGCAATCCGCCGGCCGTCGTAAGCAGGGCGATCTTGCTCAACGTACGTCCCGCCGTGCCGGATAGCGTGCGGATGCCGATCGCCAGAGTGGCCAGCGTTACCGCAACCCGTCCCCAATCCTCAAGCTGCCAGCTCGACAGAAACAAGTAGGGGCTGCGGTCCTTGACCAGCTGCAGCCAAGTCGGGTCGAACTTGCCCCAGATACCGTCCGGCGCCGCGACAAACATGCCCGTCATTGCCAGGATGGCCGCGCCCAGAAGCAATCCGCCCAGGCGTGGGCGGGGGAAGATGAGGTAAATGAGTAGCAACGCAACCGCGCCCGCGGCGGCCATGATGGGGTGAACGACTGCGGCAAGGACAATGAGGACGATCGCCGGTCGCGTGCGGGCTCGCAGTGCTGCAGCGACACTGGCGAGCGCGAGCGCCTCCGCCGCCATCCTGGGCGTGAGGAACGGCTCGACACAGGTAAAGATCCGATACGCGCCGTACTCGCCGGGAATTGCCATTAGCACCGACACGCCCAGCAACGCCGGCCATGGTGGGACAACTGAGCGCGCCAGGACCCATCCGCCCACGAAGAACGCAATTTGGCTGGCCAGGGTCAACGATGCGGCTGCCCACTCCGGGCCCAGTATCTGGATCGCAAACGCGAATATCGGACTGAAAATCGTGTAGCGATCTTGTGAGCCGAGATGCAAGAACACATCGTGTGACAGTGAGTCGGGGCTCAGCCAGCCGAGCGCCTGTAGAGTGTAGAGATTGGCGTCGTGAAAGATCCCCTGGAAAACATGGGACAATGCCCAGATATTGCCGCACAGCAGCAATACAGCTGCGACGCCGATGGCCTGGGGGGGCGATGAAGCGAAAGAGCGGGACATAAGCGATATTATGTCGTGTGCCACGCGGCTCGGCGTGATCGAGGTCCCAGGCGGGCTTTTACACCGGGGGGGGCACCACTCGAATTCGAACGGCGAGAATCTCAATAGCCATCGAGGCGCCCACGCCTTTTTTCAGGGCGTCAGTGAAATAGCGCATGCGGGATGCCCAGACGGCGCCTATCACTCCGATGGTCAGACGGCCGTCCTCAATTCCGGCGGTGGCCACGGCCAGGGCGAGGCGGGGGGGCAGGATTGCGCGGACTTGCTCGAGCACCTGTGACCTGGCTTTGGAGCGTGCCTTGAGGTCAGTGAGTTTGTTTCCAACTCGTGACAATAAGTCACTGACACTTCTAGTATTTTGCATTGCAACACGGGTTATGAGGTCGAATCTGCATGGGAAAAGCGTGCGGAAATCCTTGTTTTGAGACGATTTTCTGCATAGTCTACGCCCACCGCTAGGGACATAGTCCCCATCTTCCGTAGGACATAATGCACCAGTTTGAAGCACCATGACGGCGTCGGAAGAGTAGTCCCAATGAACCTCATTTTCGTCGGCGGCAAGTCAGGCCGAATCAAACAAATAGATCTTCGCCATCCGATAGTCGTGGTGGCGGCCATGCTGGCGGTTTTCGTTATTGTCGGCGGCGCCTTCTCCATTGGAATGGGTTTGGGGGCGCGTCAGGGTAGCGCCAACCCGATCAATCAATTGGGTAACTGGTCTGCGGACGTGCTGCGCCAGCAGGCGCAGATAGAAGACGTCAAACGTGTGCTGCAGGAAAAGGTGAATGCCTTAGCCATGCGTGTCGGACAAATGAATGCCAACGTTATCCGGGTCAATGCCCTGGGTAAACGATTGACCCGCATGGCCAATCTCGAAGACGGCGAGTTCGATTTCGGCAACCCGCCAGCCTTGGGCGGCTCTGAGAGCGGTGCCGACGGGCAGCCGGCGCAGATCCCCAATCTGACCACCATGGTGGATGACCTTCAGACTCAGTTATCCAGCCGAGAGCAGCAATTGGGCGTACTCGAGAACCTGATTCTCACCCGCGAGCTGAATAAGCAGGTCTATCCCGAGGGCAGACCCGTCCAGGACGGCTGGATTTCTTCCTATTTCGGGCGCCGGGCGGATCCGTTTACCGGATATTCTGCGGTGCACAAGGGACTGGATTTTGCGGGTCCGGAAGGCACCAAGGTCATGGCAGTTGCGGCGGGTCTCGTGACCTACGCCGGCGACCGCTCAGGGTTCGGACAGATGGTAGAAATCAATCATGGCAATGGACTGGCGACGCGCTACTGCCATAACGAGAAAGTCCTGGTCAAACAGGGCGATATGGTCCGCAAGGGCCAAGAACTGTCATTGATGGGCTCAACCGGGCGATCCACCGGACCCCATTTACATTTCGAGGTGCTGAAGAACGGCACCCAAGTCGATCCGTTGCGCTTTATCGGAGAGGATCGTTAACCCCTAGGGTTGCTCGAAACGATTTCCCGCTCTTCCGGTCTATCCGTACAATACGCAGTTTTCCCAAGGACTCCCCCGCGTGTGGAAGCTTCTGACGCAAGTATTTGGCAGCCGTAATCAACGCCTGGTGAAGGAGCTGAGCCGTACCGTCGCGGCTGTGAACGCCCTCGAGGCGGCCACCAGCGCATTGCCAGATGAGCAATTTCCGGCGAAGACGCAGGAACTCAAGGCGCGGTTTGCGGCCGGCACGTCGCTGAACGACCTGGTTCCTGAGGCCTTTGCCTTGGTGCGGGAGGCGTCGCGCCGCAAGCTTGGCATGCGTCATTTCGACGTACAGCTGATCGGCGGTCTGGCGCTACACTCCGGGAAAATCGCGGAAATGCGCACCGGCGAGGGCAAGACACTGATGTCCACCCTGCCTGCGTACCTCAATGCGCTCACCGGCGAGGGCGTGCATGTCGTTACGGTCAACGAATACCTGGCCCAACGTGACTCCGACTGGATGGCGCCGGTGTTCCGCTTTCTCGGCCTGCAAGTCGGCGTCATCAAGAATGCTCAGTCGCCCGACGAAAAGCGCGAGGCCTATGCCTGCGACATTACCTACGGCACGAACAATGAATTCGGTTTCGATTACTTGCGCGACAACCTGGCGTTCCGCTTAGAGGACCGCGTCCAGCGCAAACTCTCTTTTGCCATCATCGATGAAGTCGACTCCATTCTGATCGACGAAGCACGAACGCCATTGATCATCTCGGGTCCCGCCGAGGAGAGCACCGAGCTATATCTGAAGATCAACGCCTTGATTCCGCGGTTGACGCGCCAGAAGAAAGAGGACGGGCCCGGCGACTACGCCGTGGACGAAAAGACCAAGCAGGCCACTCTCACCGAAGACGGCCATCAGAAGGTCGAAGAGCTAATGGCCGAGATCGGCTTGTTGCGCGAGGGCGAGAGTCTGTACGACGCAACCAATATCCGTTTGATGCATCACTTGAATGCGGCGCTGCGCGCGCATGCCTTGTACAAGCGCGATGTCGAGTACATCGTGCGTCAGGGCGAAGTCATCATTGTCGACGAATTCACCGGCCGCACCATGCAGGGGCGGCGCTGGTCCGACGGCCTGCACCAAGCCGTGGAAGCCAAGGAGGGGGTCAAGGTTCGCGAGGAGAACCAGACCGTCGCATCCATTACTTTCCAGAACTATTTCCGGTTGTACGCCAAATTGTCCGGCATGACGGGCACAGCGGATACCGAGGCCTTCGAATTCCAGCAGATCTACGGTCTTGAGGTGGTGGTGATTCCGACCCACAAGCCCATGATCCGCAAGGATAATTCGGATCTGGTGTTTCTCTCCGAGCAGGACAAATTTCAGGCCATCCTCGAGGACATCCAGGATTGCGTGAAGCGGGGTCAGCCGGTGCTGGTGGGCACCACCTCGATTGAAACCTCGGAGCGCCTCGCGAAATTACTGCAGGGCGCGAAGATTCCTCACGAGGTCCTCAATGCCAAGCAGCATGAGCGCGAGGCACACATCGTCGCCGAAGCGGGCCGTCCCGGCGCCATCACCATTGCCACGAATATGGCGGGCCGCGGCACGGACATCGTGCTCGGCGGCAGCCCGCAGACACAGATCGACGCCATCGAAAATCCCAATGAATCCGAACTGAAGAAGATTCACGAGGACTGGCGCCAACGCCATGAGCAAGTGGTGGCCGCCGGTGGACTGCACATCGTCGGCACGGAACGCCACGAGTCGCGGCGCATCGACAATCAATTGCGTGGCCGATCCGGTCGCCAAGGCGATCCGGGCTCCAGCCGATTCTATTTGTCGCTCGAAGACAATTTGATGCGCATATTCGGTGACCCGACGCGCATGAAGGCGCTCATGACGCGCGTGGGCATGAAGGCGGGCGAGGCAATCGAAAGCGGCATGCTGACGCGGCAAATCGAGCGGGCGCAGCGGCGTGTCGAGCAGCACAATTTCGATGCCCGCAAACAGCTGCTGGAATATGACGATGTCGCGAACGATCAACGGCGCGTCATTTATCAACAGCGCACCGACCTGATGGGCGCAGAGAATGTGGCCGAGGCAATCAAGGGCGTTCGCGAAGAAGTCGTCGCTCAATTGGTGGATCAATATGTGCCGGGCGGCGCACCCGACGCACAATGGGACGCACCGGGTTTGGCGCAGGCCATTGAGCGGGATTTCGGTCCCGCGCTGCCGATCGTGGATTGGGTGAAAGCCGAAGAATCCGACGCGGCCGAAAAGGCTGCGGATGGATCCGGGTTGGCCAACAAAATCGTCGCTGCTCTCGAGGCGGCCTACGATCAGAAGGTGACCAACGTCGGTGCCGACGTGATGCGCTACATCGAGAAAGAGATGATGATGCGCACCCTCGATCAACACTGGCGCGAACACTTGGCGGCCATGGACTACATGCGACAGGGCATTTATCTGCGCAGCTACGCGCAGAAGAATCCCAAGCAGGAGTACAAGCGCGAAGCCTTCGAATTGTTCTCCGCGATGCTGGATCGAATTAAATTCGACACGGTGACGACGGTGTCGAAGATCCAGGTGCGCAGCCAGGCAGAGATCGAACGCGAGGAACTGGAGCGGCAGCACCGGCTGGCGCGCGCTTTGCAGGCGCAGCACGCCGAGGCGATATCGCCGATTCAGGCCGCGCCGGGGCAGGGCGACGTCGGCGGTGATCCTGCGAACTCCGGCGGCAATGTCATGGAATTGGATCCGCGCTCGAACGAACCGGCGGCGGAGCCGTTCGTTCGTCCCATGCCGAAGGTCGGGCGCAATGAACCCTGTCCCTGTGGGTCGGGCCGCAAGTTCAAGCACTGCCACGGCACGCTGCAACAAGCGAACGGTTGACCCGCGCACTCGTTCACGTCGTTGCCGGCGCGTTGATCGACCCGCAGGGTCGTGTGCTCATCGCGCAGCGTCCGGCCGGCAAGCATCTCGCCGGCGGCTGGGAATTCCCCGGGGGCAAGCTCGAACCGGGCGAGGAGCGCCGTATCGGTCTCGCCCGCGAGCTACGCGAGGAGCTGGGCGTCACGATAGGCGTTCCCAGGCCGCTAGTGCGTGTGCGCCACGCCTACCCATCCCGCGACATTCTTCTCGACATGTGGGTGGTGAAGAATTTTACCGGAGAGCCTCAGGGACTCGACGGTCAAGCCTTGCGCTGGTGCCCGCAAGAGGAATTGGGCTCGGCCAACTTGTTACCGGCGGATGAGCCCATCGTGGCGGCATTGCGGTTGCCGGAACGATTGTTACGCGCCGACACCGCTGAATATCAGGTGAGGGAGATGGCCGAACTGGACACTACGGTCGTCGGCCAACTACGCGGCGTTTATTGCTCGAGCTTTGCCGAAGGGGCCGCCGCCGTAGCGGCGGGAGCCAGCTTTTTGGTAATGCGCCATGCCGTGCCCGCGGAGGTACTCGCCGGCCTATGCGAGTCCGTACCGCTACCGGTATTTGCCCGCGAGGTCAGCCTGCGGCAGGCGTGGGATATGGGCGCCAGCGGGATCAATGTCATCACGCAGTAATTGTGCTGGTTGGTTCACATTTGCGCTGACATTCCGCGGAAAACGCGCCTGAACCGGCTCTCGCTCCGAGACCCATGCACGGCACGGCAAGACATAATCTGGTATTTTTCGGGCGATGTTCAGCTCATTTGACCAGAAATCCACGCCATCTACCCCGCTCGATGCCTTGGATCGATTGGCGATTGGGTACGTATCCTTGCCCCTGGTCATTTTCCTGGCGGGATGGCTTGAGTGGTGGGCGGCGTTGCCGCTGCTGGCATGCACCGGCTATGCACTGCGAGCGATTTGGGCGCCCGTGCCGGCGCTCGGATCCCGCTTTCCGATAACGCGCTTACAGCTGTGGGTGGCCATAGCCGCGGGATGTGCGTGGACGGTATGTGCCGGGGCGGGACACCTTGTGTACGCCAATGCAGATTGGTTCGTTCGGGATGCGGTGCTTCATGACCTAGTCACCTCGCCGTGGCCTGTTGGCTATGGGACGTATGACGGTCAAGAGACCGTCTTGCGTGCGCCGATCGCGTTCTATCTGCCGGCCGCGTTGATCGGCAAGTTGGGCGGGCTTTTGGCCGCCGATGCAGCCATGGGCATGTGGACCGCCTTGGGCGCTTCCCTATTTCTTCTGCAAGTGCTGTCGCTGATACCCGCGCGCGGCAAATTGGTTCTCACGGCGGTCGTGGTCGTAGTGCTGTTCAGCGGCTTCGACATTCTCGGCAACCTGCTCAATACCGGACCTCGATTCGTCACTAAATGGAATATTGCCAAGCATCTGGAATGGTGGGCAGGGGGCTATCAGTACTCCTCGATGACTACGCAATTGTTCTGGGTTCCCAATCATGCGCTCGCGGCTTGGCTGGTGATCGGAATTATGTTCAGGAATATGCGATTTTCAGCGGTCGATGCGACATTGCCGATTCTACTGGCTGCCGCCGCGCTCTGGTCGCCGCTATCGGCGGTTGGCCTGCTACCGTTTGCGTTGTGCACGGTGTACGGCAGGGCATTCCGTGAACGCCGCATCGAGCTGTTTCACCCGCGTGTTTGGCTTCCGGCACTTCTGGTCGGCGGCGTTCTGGTTTCATATTTGACCCTGGACCCGAACAGAATTGCCAAGGGCATGTCAGTGGGTACTGGCGGCGCAACGGGTGTGACCCTCGACCTGCTGCGCCAAGCACAATTCTTTCTGTTAGAGGCGGGATTTATTGGATTCGCGATTCTGTGGATCCGTCGATCCTACGAAGTCGTGATCGCTCTGCTTGTCCTCGCTTTGCTGCCGCTCGTCTATCTTGGGCCCGGAAACGACATTGTGATGCGCGCATCCATTCCCAGTTTGGCGGTGCTGGCCGTCGGCGCATGCCTGGCGCTGTGCAGAGAGGAGGCGGGCGAGAACATGCGCCGCAAAAAACTGCTGCTCGGATGCTTACTGGCCATCGGCGCCGTCACGCCGATACAGGAATTTGCCCGTGCCGCGATTCTTCCGTCCTGGCCGATCAATGTGAAGGCCACTTTGATTGCAACCGTCTGCGGCGGATATCCGGCGCACTATGTGGCGCGGCTCGGCAATCAAACCATCACCCATATAATGAGAGCACCCCATCGTTTGGCGGTCGAAACCCTCGACCGGCGATCGTGCGTCAACCCAGCAATTTATCTGATGTGGCGGGGCGGTCTTCTCAACGATTGATCGACGTCCCTGAGGTTATTGTGCCCAATATCGAGTCTTCCGTGCCCCTACCCGCTATCGACGTACAAGTGTCGGCAGGCACACTTTTTTCAGCCCATGGCGATCCGCGGACGGAATCGCTGATCGCGTTGAGCGCTTTGGATGCCGAGGGCTACGTGCGCTGCGCGCCGATAGTGGCCGCAACTAAGGCAGCGACGGGATTTGGCTATGCTGTCGATCCGGCCGATTTTGCCGTCGGCACGGCGACCGGGTGGCTGAGGCTCGACCGTCTAGGGTGGCGCTATGTTGTCGGCGCGAGGACGATCGGTACGCTCAAGCCCGCAGCCATGGCGCGCCTACACCGGCTTCTCTGCACTCACGAGGCGCGAACCTACGCGGAGATCGCGCATGCGCCGGCCGCATTCGTGCCCGGCCGCAGCGTCGTGCCGCCCTCGGGAAAGGTCATTGGGGCGCGCGAATTGGAGCTATTGGTCGATTCGTCTCTCGATGGCTGGCTGACGACGGGCCGGTTTAACGATGCATTCGAGCGCAAGCTCGGTCAATTCTTGGGTCGCCGCCATGTGCGCACGACCAACTCGGGTTCGTCCGCCAATCTGCTGGCGATGACCGCACTGACTTCGCATCTTCTCGGGGATCGGGCGCTGAAGCCCGGTGACGAGGTCATTACCGTCGCCGCTGGGTTTCCTACAACGGTCAATCCCACGCTCCAAAATGGACTTGTTCCGGTTTTCGTGGACGTCACACTACCCACCTATAATATCGATCCCGCGAGAATCGAGGCGGCCGTCTCGCCGCGAACGCGGGCCATTATGATTGCGCACACTCTGGGCAATCCCTTCGATCTCGATGCGGTCATGGATGTCGCAAAGCGGCACAACCTCTGGGTCGTCGAGGACTGCTGCGACGCACTGGGCGCGACCTACAAGGGCCGCAAAGTGGGGACCTTCGGACATATCGGTACGCTCAGTTTTTATCCGGCCCATCACATCACCATGGGCGAAGGCGGCGCGGTATTCACCGATGATGACCTATTGCGTCGCGCGGTCGAATCCATTCGTGACTGGGGACGAGATTGCTACTGCGCGCCGGGAAGGGATAACACTTGCGGCAAGAGGTTCAATTGGCAATTAGGCGATCTGCCGGCCGGTTACGACCACAAGTACACCTACTCGCATCTCGGCTACAACCTTAAGATAACCGACATGCAGGCCGCGGTCGGCCTTGCGCAGATGGAGCGCCTCGAAGGCTTCATTGAAGCGCGGCGAAGTAATTTTCGCCATCTTTCTCGCCGGCTGGCGCCCCTCGCCGATCGACTGCTACTGCCCCAGGCGACCCCAGGAAGCGATCCTTCGTGGTTCGGCTTCCCAATCACACTGCTGCCGCATGTGACGCAGACTCGTGAGCAATTGACCGGTTTCCTCGAAAAAAACAAAATTGGCACGAGGCTCTTGTTTGCAGGAAACCTAACTCGGCAGCCGTATTTTCGTGATCGACCGCATCGCGTTAGCGGCACCCTGGACAACACCGATCAAGTGATGATGCGTACCTTTTGGATCGGCATATATCCGGGCTTGAGTAGCGAAATGCTCGACTATTCCGCCGATAAAATCATCGAATTCATGGGACGCGCATGAGCACCAAGCTTGTCTCCATCGTGACGCCTTGCTTTAACGAGGCCGACAATGTCGCCGAACTGCACGCGCGGATTAAAAAAGTGCGCGACGATATGTCGGAGTATCGCTTTGAACACATCTTCATCGACAATGCCTCGACCGACGATACTGTTGCGCGCATCAAAACAATCATCGATACGGATCCGGCGGTGCGCCTGATCGTCAATGCGAGAAACTTCGGTCACATCCGTTCTCCCTATTACGCGGTGCTGCAGGCAAGCGGCGACGCGGTCATTTGCATGGCTTCGGATCTCCAGGATCCGCCCGAACTCCTGCCGGAAATGATTCGCACCTGGCAGAGAGGTTATAAAGTGGTCGCCGGCGTAAAAACCGTGAGCCGCGAATCGCGGGCAATGTGGCTGGTGCGGTCGGCTTATTACCGTGTGGCGCGAAAGATGGCGGACGTCCCGTTGCTCGAGCATTTCACCGGATTCGGCGTTTACGATCGCGCGGTGATCGATATTTTGAGGAAAATGGACGATCCGTATCCCTATTTCCGCGGCATGATTGCCGAGATCGGATTCGAGATTGCACGCGTCCCCTACGATCAACCGGGGCGAACGCGCGGAATCACCAAGAACAACTTCTACACGCTGTACGACTTGGCAATGCTGGGAATCATCAGTCACTCCAAGATTCCGATTAGGCTCGCCACCATGGCGGGCTTTGCGCTGTCGCTGATCAGCTTCATCATCTCGCTCACGTATCTTGTATTGAAGCTGATTCTATGGAAGAGTTTTCAGCTGGGAACGGCGCCCCTTTTGATCGGCATGTTCTTTTTCGGGTCCGTGCAGATTTTTTTCATTGGTCTGATCGGCGAATACGTAGCTTCGATTCACACTCAAGTGAAGGGACGACCTCTGGTTGTCGAGAAAGAACGCGTGAATTTCGATGCGCCTGAATAATGAAGGGAATACCGAATTATGCGGGTACGGTATGGGCAAACAGCGAACGGCTGCGATTTCTCGCAGTGGGCGTCATCAATACGGCGTTCGGTTACGTGTGTTTTGCGGTTTTGTTCCTGACGCTGGGATCCCGGCTGCACTACATTGTCATCCAGTTGATTGCGCATTTTGTGAGCGTCGGCAATGCGTTTGTCTGGCACCGCCATGTGACATTTCGGTCATCGTCGCGGTGGCTCCCGGAGTTCCTGCGGTTCAACATCAGTTATCTGGGTTCGCTTGCGTACGGGTTGATGGCGTTGCCCTTGTTGGTCAAGGGAGTCGGCTGGAATCCGCTGATTGCCGCCGCGGCCGTCATGGGGTCGGCGGTGATCTTGAGTTACGTCTTGCATCACCGATACTCATTTCGAAAGTCGAAAAAGGATCCGGTCGAGACGCGCGATTAATTGCGAACGGTGCAGCTCGGCACAGTCGACGATCGATGGTAAGTATAAACTTTAAGACGATTTCTAGGAATTGAGGCTCAAGTCAAGAGGCGGTCATGTTCAACGGAAAGACGGTATTAATTACTGGCGGATCAGGCTCGTTCGGCAAGCATTTTGTCCAAACGGTGCTGAGTAAATTCAAGCCCGCGCGCCTCATCGTATATTCCCGCGACGAGCTCAAACAGTCCGAAATGCAGCAGGTCTACAACGCTCCGTGCATGCGTTATTTCATCGGCGATGTTCGGGACCAAGCCCGACTTAAGCTGGCCATGCGCGATGTCGATTTTGTCGTGCATGCAGCCGCGCTTAAACAGGTGCCCGCCGCCGAGTACAATCCGCTGGAGTGCATCAAGACCAATATTCATGGTGCTGAGAACGTCATCACCGCCGCAATTGAATTGGGCGTCAAGAAGCTCATCGCGCTGTCGACGGACAAGGCTGCCAATCCGATCAATCTGTATGGCGCCACTAAACTGGCCTCGGACAAGATTTTCGTAGCTGCCAACAATATGGCTGGCCGCGGTGGTCCGCAGTTCTCGGTGGTGCGTTACGGCAATGTGGTGGGCTCCCGCGGCTCGGTCGTACCGCTATTCCGCGAGCTAATTTCCAAAGGGGCTGACCGGCTGCCGATCACCCACGAGGAAATGACCCGATTCTGGATTACCTTGACGGAAGGCGTAGAGTTCGTGTTGAACGGATTCCAGCGGATGCAGGGCGGCGAGATATTTGTTCCGAAGATCCCGTCTGTGCGCATGGTTGATCTGGTGGAAAGTATGGTCGGTAAGGGCCGATTCGACGTCATTGGCATTCGACCCGGGGAGAAATTGCACGAAGTCATGTGTCCTGCCGATGATTCCAGGCTAGTGCTCAAGTTTAAAGATCACTTCGTAATGCAGCCCGCCATCCGATTTCACAATACACAATACGATTATTCGCTGAATTTGCTGGGCGAACGCGGCACTCCGGTTGCCGCCGGTTTTGAGTATCGTTCCGACACGAACCCCGACTTTCTGACGGTCGAGGCATTGCGCGTCGCTTGATCACTGTGCGCGCCTGAACCGCCAGC
>JANYJY010000011.1 GCA_025358295.1 Gammaproteobacteria bacterium | reverse complement strand
TCGTGTCATAGAGACTTACTGCAATCCTTCGGGGGGTACGCAAAGCGATTGCTTCACTGGGGAAGGTTATCAGCTTTGACGGCCGCATGATCGCTTACGCGATTGATTGACAAGCCCCAGGGCAGTGCGTACATTTCTGCGCCTCGCGTACGGCGACCCATCTTGCCCAGGTGGCGGAACTGGTAGACGCGCTGGTTTCAGGTACCAGTGGAGCAATTCGTGGAGGTTCGAGTCCTCTCCTGGGCACCATTTAAATCAGCGGCTTATGTGCTATTTCTAATGTGCTTCGCCGGAAGAAGTTGCCAAGCGCGATATTCGTCTGCCTTCATTGAGACCAGACTCTCCTGCCGCACATCGAGTCACCTAATTTTGTGTTAAATCCACGAGTTAGCTGATTCGGATCGCGCGACGTACGGCGGTCGTGGCGAGGTAGCCCTCTTCAGCCACGCGCACCAGATCGCGTCCTTCGTTCTTGGCGACGTACAAGGCCGAATCGGCGCGCGCGACTATTTCATCGAGCGACCGCCCGTGTCGTTGACTGGTGGCCAGCCCCGCGCTGATGCTCACTCGCAGACCCGCACCCGACGGCGGCAGTCGAATTCCGAATACCAGCGTGCGCATGCGCTCGACGCTCGCCAGCGCGAACTCAAGGGTTGCATCCGGCAGGATCAACAGAAATTCTTCGCCGCCCCAGCGGCCGAGTATGTCCGTCTCGCGCAGCGCCTCGCGCCCCACGCGCGCGAACTCTTTCAACACGAAATCTCCCGCCGCGTGTCCGCAACGATCATTGATGACCTTGAAATGGTCCATGTCGATGATGGCGACCGTCAGCGGGCGCTGCGCCAGGGTGGCATGCGCCAGGGCGGCCGTGGCAAGTTCCGCGGTACGGCGTCGATTCGGCAATCCGGTCAGGCCGTCAAGGCTGGCCAATTTGACGAGTTGATGGCGATAGCGGCGGTTGGCGACGAGAAAATAGATGAGCAGAGCGATGACCGCTACGCCCAAGGTGGTCACGATCGCATTCCAGCGAAGTTCGCGCGCCTGCCGCTCCGAGTGTTCGCGCGACTGGTCGAGCTCATGCTTCAACGCAGAGTTGCGTTCGATCTCACGATCGATTTCGAATCGAGCTCGCAGCGCCGCGGCCTGCCGCGCCCGCTCGGCATCATTGGCAGACTCGTAACGCCGCGCGTATTCGCTCAAGTCCGCATAGGCGTCGCGGTAGTTGTGCAGCACGGCGTTGGCGCGCGCGCGCCATTGGTACAGGGGGAGCACTCGCGCCGGCAGCAAATCAGCGCCGCGTTGATCCAGCACTTCATTCAAGGTGTTGAGCGCTCTGTCGGCGCGACCGTTGGTCAGATCGATGCGTGCGAGCAGCGCCTTCGTCTCCTTCACCTCGTCCAGGGAACGCGATGACGTGAACATCTGCAATGCGTTGTTGCACTCGGATGCCGCTCGATCCAGCAGCCCGAGTTCGACGTGCGCACTGCAGCCGAGCAGGTCGGCAAACGCCACGCCCTGTACGTCGTTCACCTGCACGCTGAGTTTGCGGGCGGCCGCGAACTGCTCGATTGCGGCGCCGAACTGACCCATCATATTGAATATTTTTCCGCGCAGAAACCGGCTGACCGACAGGTTCAGGGTCGCGCCGCTCTGGGTATACGACTCGATGACTTCTTCGTTCAGCGCCAATGCCTGAGTGAAATCTCCGGCGCTGCGCATGACGGTGGACAACACTTCGGCGGCCAACACCCGCGCGGTCGCAAACTCGGGCGTGGTGCTAGCGTGATATGCCTGGGTCAGGCTGCTGATGGCGAGATCGGGTTTTTCCTGCCGGTTCTGCAGCAGACCGCGCGTGATCAGCAAACAGGTGTCGCCGAGCGAGCCGGGAGTCTGCGTGGCCCGCGCAGACTCGATGGAGTTCAGTGCGGATTCGATGCCCGGCGCGTCGTACACATTTTCGGCGTAGGTCGTCAACAAATCGAGACGCACCGGGTCGCCGGCAAGCGGCACGAGCTTCAAGCCCTTCATGGCTGCCGCTTTGGCGTCGCCGTCCAGCTCGAGTATGTTGTACGCCGATGCCTGCACCGCATACAACGAGGCCAAGCGATGCCGATCCGGCAGTGGCGCGCGTTCCAACGGCTCCAATTGAAGCTGCACTTCCTGCAGCGCCCGCGGCGCGTCCTGACTCACCAGGGACTGAAGCTCGCGGATCGAAGAATCTGCGCTGACGAGGCAGTCCGCCGGCGCAGTTGTGGCGCCCACGAGCCACGCGAACGCCAGCACGGGCAGTCGTCGGATCGCCGCTCCCGCGGCGCGTCGGCATACGAGCGTGGCATTACTCATGAGTGGGTCCAAAGTACGGGTTTCGCGGCATGGGTTCGATAGCTGAAGTCACGGTTTTACGTTTCCCTGCGCGGACGCAGCCGCTTGGCGGACTACGGTCCGCCGCCATTGCCGGATTGTGACAGGCTTCGCAGGCCGGACGGCCACGCTGTGAGCGCTCGCCGGGCACGCCCGTAGTGACAAGCGGTGCCGCAGCGAGCATATTAAAGGGGATCGCCCCCTCTACAATTAACAACCGATAGGGCCATCTATGACTGCATCGTTCTTGGATCGCCAACAGACGGTCGCGCCGCCGAGTTTCAATCGCTTCCTGGTCCCCCCCGCCGCCCTCGCAGTTCACTTGTCCATCGGTCAGGCGTACGCCTTCTCCACCTTCAATCTGCCGCTGACCAAATTGATTGGACTCAGTGCCTCGGCGCACGGTGACTGGAACTTGAAGGAAGTGGGCTGGGTGTTTTCCATTGCCATCGCCTTTCTAGGACTATCCGCCGCCCTATTCGGACGCTGGGTCGAACGAGTCGGTCCACGCAAATCCATGTTCACGGCTGCGATGTGCTTCAGCGGCGGCTTCATCGTCGCCGCGGTCGGCATTCACCTGCATCAGCTTTGGCTGGTCTACTTAGGGTACGGCACGCTCGGCGGCTGCGGCCTCGGCATAGGCTATATTTCCCCCGTATCGACACTCATCAAATGGTTTCCGGATCGGCCCGGCATGGCCACGGGCATGGCCATCATGGGTTTCGGCGGCGGTGCGCTGATTGCGGCGCCGCTGTCGGTGATTCTCATGGATCATTTCAAAACCGCGGTATCGAACGGCGTGCTCGAAACCTTCGTCACCATGGGCGTCATCTACTTCATGTTCATGATGATCGGCGTATGCGCAATACGCGTGCCTCCGGCCGATTGGAAGCCCACGGGTTGGACCGCACCGGCAGAACCCAAGCAACTCGTGACCGCCGCCAATGTGGCGGTGGACATGGCGTGGCGCACGCCGCAATTCTGGCTGCTATGGGTGGTCCTGTGCATGAACGTCACGGCCGGTATCGGCGTGCTCGGACAGGCGTCGCCGATGATTCAGGAAATCTTCAGCGGCCGCGTGACGCCGGCCGCCGCCGCAGGCTTCGTCGGCTTGATCAGCCTGTTCAACATGGCCGGCCGATTCTTCTGGGCCTCGACCTCCGATTACATCGGCCGGCGCAATACCTACATGGTCTTCTTCGTGCTCGGGATACTGCTCTATTCGGCTGTGCCGACGCTGGGGCATATCGGCTCCATTCCGCTGTTCGTGGCCGCGTTCTGCGTCATTCTCTCCATGTACGGCGGCGGTTTCGCCACCATTCCGGCATACCTGCGCGACATGTTCGGCACCTATCAGGTCGGTGCCATCCACGGCAGGCTGTTGACCGCATGGTCGGTGGCGGGGGTTCTCGGTCCCATGCTCGTGAATTACATTCGTCAGTACCAAATCGACGGCGGCGTACCCAAGGCACAGGCGTACTCGGTCACGATGTACATCATGTGCGGCCTGCTGTTGATCGGATTCTTGTGCAATTTCGCCATGCGCGCGGTGAACGAGAAGTTTCACTACCGCGGGAGCACCCAGTCATGAACGGACGACTCATAGTTCTGTGGCTAGCTGTGGGAATTCCGCTATTGTGGGGCGTGATGAAGACTCTGCAGAATGCCCTGAAGCTGTTTCAATAACACGGGGCCCGAGCCCCATCGGAGGTCGCAATGCATATGAGCATAAGTCTTGCTCCCCTGGTCGCACTCATCGCCGGCATCTTCATTTTGATCGTGCCGCGGTTGCTCAACTACATCATCGCCATTTATCTGATCGTCACCGGCCTGCTCGGCTTGCTCGGCGGCAACGGCGCCTTGCACCTCTAAGCAACGCCGCTCGAAGGCAGGGGCCGGCGCGCAAACCAACCGTAGGCGAGAATGGTGAAGTAGCATGCCGCAGGCACGAGCAACGCCTGCTTCAAGCCCCAATAATCCGCCGCTTGGCCCGTGATCAGCGGCACGATGGCGCCGCCCACGATCGCCATGCAAATCACGCCGGATCCCTCCGCCGCGCGCCTGCCCAGGCCCTCGCTGGCCAGGGTAAAAATCGTCGGAAACATGACGGAATTGAACAGCCCGATGGCGAGCAACGACCACCCAGAAACGGCGCCGTCGGTATTCGCCGAGACCGTCAGCAGCGTGATCACCATCAGCGCCGCGCTCACCAGCACTTTGCCCGGCGCAAACAACCGCAGCAACCACGCGCCGATGAACCTGCCCACCATGGCGCCGCCCCAGTAGTAGATCAAATGCTTACCGGCAGCCGCGGGTGCCATATCGAATACCGTGGGCTGCATCAGGTAGTTGACGATGAGCGACCCGACGGCCACCTCGCCGCCCACATAGAGAAAAATACACAGCGCACCGAGTGAAAATCGCGGCCGCGTCAGCAAATTGAATGCGCGCAAGATAGGTGTCGACGGCGCGCGCGTCTCGACCAGACCCTTGCGGCGCAACCAAACGACACCGGCCAACAGCACGAGCGCAATGGCGAGCCCGATGTAGGTGTGAACCACCACCTGGGTCTGAACGCGGCGAAAGGCAGCAAGCGCTGCGCCGGACAGGGTCGCGGCATCGACGGTCGCGAGCGAGCCAAGAATCAGAATTGAACCGACGTACGGAAAGATGCTGGTGCCCAAAGAATTGAATGCCTGTGCAAAGGTCAATCGGCTGCTGGCGGTGCTCGTAGGCCCCAGCATGGAAATCAATGGATTCGATACCACCTGGACCGTGGTAATGCCCGACGCCAACACGAATAAGGCCACCAAAAAAAGGCCAAACACGCCATGTGAGGATGCTGGAATGAATAGCAGGCATCCGGCGGTCATAGTCAGCAGACCGACGACTGCGGAGCGCATATAACCGACGCGCCGCACCAGTGCCGCCGCGGGAATCGACATGATGAAGTACGCCGCGAAAAATGCCGACTGCACCAGCATCACCTCGCCGTACGACAGGGTGAACAGCGCCTTGAGCTTCGGGATGATGATGTCGTTGAGGCTGGTGATTCCGCCAAACGCAAAGAATAGTGCGATCACGAAGGCCTTCAGATCGGTCGAATAGCCGGCGTCAGCCTCGCTGCCGGCAGAGGTTGCAGCATGCCCGGCCGAGACGGCGGTATTCAAAGTCATTGTTGTTCATCCCCGGCTTGGGACTTAGGCGAATGGATTCTGGCGGATGATGGTTTGATCCCTATCCGGTCCGGTCGAGATGATGGTGATGGGCACGCCCACCAACGATTGCAGCCGTTCGAGGTAGCTGCGCGCGTTCAAAGGCAGGTTCTCGTAGCGGGTAATCCCCACCGTGCTGTCCTTCCATCCCGGAAAGTCTTCGTACACCGCCTCGGCGTTGCCGAAATGCTCGGACAGCAGCGGCGGCGTGAGGCTGATGTTGCCATCGATCTTGTAGCCGACGCAGACTCGGATCGTATCCAGCCCGTCGAGCACGTCGAGTTTGGTGACGCATAGCGCGGAACAGCTGTTGTGTACGATGGAGCGCCGCAGTGCGACCGCGTCGAACCAGCCGCAACGCCGCGGCCGCCCGGTCACTGAGCCAAACTCGTGACCCACCCGCGATAAGTGCTCACCGAACTCGTCGAACAGCTCGGTCGGAAACGGTCCCGCGCCGACGCGGGTGGCATATGCCTTGACGATGCCAAGCACCTCGTGCAGCCGACGCGGCCCCAAGCCCGTGCCGGCCGCCGCGCCGCCTGCGGTGGTGGTCGATGAGGTCACGAAGGGATACGTGCCCAGGTCGACATCCAACATCGCCCCTTGGGCGCCCTCGAACAAGGCATTGCCGCCATCGACGCACAGCTGCTCGAGAATTCCCGTCACATCCGCCACCAGCGGTTTCAGGCGTTCGCCGAGTTCCAAATTCGATTCCAGCACCTGCTGAAAGTCGACGGCGGGGACCTGAAAATAGCGCTGCAAGATGAAGTTGTGGTAGTCGAGGATTTCGCCCAGCTTCGCGGCAAATCGTTCGCGGTGAAATAAATCAGCAACCCGCAAAGCGCGGCGCGCAACCTTGTCTTCGTACGCGGGTCCGATGCCGCGGCCCGTGGTGCCGATCGCGTTGGCGCCTTGCGCCTTCTCGCGCGCGCGATCCAGCGCCACATGTGAGGCAAGAATCAGCGGGCAAGATGGGCTCACGCGCAGCCGTTCGAACACGGGCACGCCCTGCTCGATCAGCATTTGCGCCTCTTTGAACAAGGCCTCGAGCGACAATACAACGCCGTTGCCTATCAGGCATTGCACCTGGGCGTGCAGAATTCCGGAGGGAATCAACGAAAGAATGGTCTTCTTGCCGCCGATGACCAAGGTGTGCCCGGCATTGTGGCCACCCTGGAACCGCACCACCGCCTGAACCTGATCGGTCAACAGATCGACGACCTTGCCCTTGCCCTCGTCGCCCCATTGCAAACCAATGACAACTAGATTTTTACCCATTACGCGCCATCCACAAGAGTCCCAATCCCGCAACCATGCTGATGAAACCGCCCCACCGCAAATGGGCAGGTTCGGTACTGGCAAGTTTTGCCATGAGCCGCTGCGCGGCCGCCGGATTCACGAAGGGCAACATTCCCTCCAGCACCAGGTACAAGGCAAAGGCGCCACCGAAATAGCGGCCCAGTTCGCTCCAGCCGACTTCCATCATCGCGCCGGAGGCTGCGACTGCGACTTATTGAAGTATTTGAAGTAAGCATTGTCCGGCGCAACCACCAGTACATCGCCCTGGGTTCCCACGGCCTCGCGATATGACTGCATGCTGCGATAGAAGCTATAAAACTCCGCATTCTTGGAATACACCTTGGCATACACTTCGCTGGCCGAGGCATCTCCCTGTCCGCGAATCTGACCCGCCTGACGCGCAGCGTCGGCGAGAATTTCAGTCTGCTGTTTATTTGCATCGGCGCGGGTGCGCTCGGAGGACTCAATGCCTTCGGCGCGCAATTTGGCGGCCTGCGCCTTGAACGTCGCGCGCATCCGTTCGAAAACGGAATCCTGAACCTGCTGCGGCAAGTCAATCTTGGTGATGCGTACATCGACCAGATCCACCCCTAGCTGATCGGCAGCTGGCCGCGCATTCTTCATCATCGACTCAGTAAAGTCCGCGCGCTCGGCGGTGACCACCTGCTGCAGCGTGCGCTGCGTCACGACGGTCTTGATGCTGTCTTTGATGGTTTCACCCAGGCGATCGTTCGCTACTTCTTCCGTACCGCCGGTCGCTTCATAGTAGCGACGCAAATTATTGATGCGCCACTTGACGTAGAAATCGACCTTGAGCTGCTCTTGCTCGCGCGTCAGGAACGGCTCCTGCCGATACAGCTGAGTGATGAGCCTCTTGTCGAAGCGGCTCACCTCTTCGAACAGGGGGATCCGAAAATGCAATCCCGGCTGGAAATTTGCATCGACAATTTCACCGCCGATCGACTTGATGGCAAGCTGGCCTTCGCCCACGGTGAACACGCTGGCGCGCACCACCAGAATGAGGGCAACCACCGACAGCAAGACATACAGGATTCTGTTTTGCATCAGCGCACCCCACGCGCGCGCGCCGGATCTTCCAACGTCCCCACTTGGACCTCGGGCACCCTTGCCGGCGGTACCGTCATGGTGTCGTTTGGCATGGCAACAGACTGCGGACCGGGCGAGACCAGCTTATCGAGCGGCAGATACAGCAGGCTGCTGCCGTTCTTGGTATCGACGATCACCTTGCGGGAATTCTTGTACACGTTTTCCATTGTCTCGAGATACATGCGTTCACGCGTGACAGCCGGCGCGTGCTCATACTGAGAGAGCACCTGATCGAACCGCGCAGTCTCGCCTTGCGCCAGAGCGAGCACTTGCAGGCGGTACGCTTCGGCATCCAGGACTTCTTTTGCCGCCGCGCCGCGGGCCCGAGGCAGCACGTCGTTGCGATAAATTTCCGCCTCCTGCTGATAGCGCTGACGATCCTTATCCGCCTTGATGGCGTCGCGCTGCGCGTCCTGCACGGCCTCCGGCACATTCACACCGGTGAAGTTCACGCTCAATATGTGAACGCCCATGTCGTAGTTGTCCAACGTGCGCTGCAAGAGAAGTTTGGCGCGATCGGCGATCGAAGGATCCAGTGCCAGAGCCTTATCGAGCGATGCCTGACCGACGGCTTCGCGCACCGCGCTTTCGCTGACCTGATTGAGCGTCTCCTCGACGTCGCGCACTTTGAACAGCAACTTCATCGCATCGGGCTGGATGTACTGAACCGCGGACTTGACCTCGACGAGATTGGTGTCCGCCGTCAGCATGCTGGCGTCGTCGACCACGCTGTACTGGTGCGAGACATTTACGATGATCTTGCGTTCGATCGGCCACGGCAGATGCCAGTTGTAGCCGGGACCCGTGGTCTGCAGATATTTGCCGAAGCGCAACACCACCGCGCGCTCCTGCGCATCGACCCGATACAAACCGCTGCCGATCCATACAGCCCCGATCAGCACGAGTATGCTGCTCATGCCCTTGCCGAAGTTCGAGGGGCCCGGCACCGCTCCACCGCCGGTTGCGCCTCCGCCGCGCCCGAACAGCGCCGACAGCCGACGCTGTAAATTTCGCAGCACGTCGTCCAAATCGTTTTGCGACTGCTGCGGGCGGTTCCAGGGATTGCGTTTCTCGCCTCCGGGTTCGTTCCAAGCCATGCGTAATGCCTATGTGTGAGGAGCGGCGCATTCTAACAGCCGACCCGTCGCCTACAAGAGAAGCTTAAGCGACGCGCTGTTCGCGGGCTCGTCGTTTAGTGTCCACCAATTTGACGCCCTTGTTGCCTAATAATTTGGCAACCTCGTTCAATTCGAGTTCGACGTCAAGGTCCCAGCTGCCGTCCTCACATTGCCGTTCGGTGCGTACGGCATTACGCCGATACAGGTCCGAACGCACCGCTGCAGCCAGCAACTCAAGGTGCAGAGTACGCCGTACTTGATTGGGGCGCACGGCATGGGCCAAAGCCTCGCGCAAACCCGGCAGGCCCTCGCCCGTGGCCGCGGACGCGGATACCAACGCCGCAATGCCGTCCGGGCCCTGCACGACCCGGGGCTTTTCCCCGACCAAATCGATTTTATTGAGCACCACCAATTCGCGGATGTCGCCGGCACCGATGCCGCGCAACACCTCGCGAACCTGGTCGATGCGCTCGTCGCGCAGCGGGTCGCTGGCGTCCACGACATGCAGCAATAGATCGGCGTCGCGCGCCTCCTGCAGAGTTGAGCGGAACGCCGCCACCAACTCGTGAGGCAGCGCGCGCACGAAGCCGACCGTGTCCGCAAGCACCACCTCGCCCACACCTGCCAATTTGACCTGCCGCACGGTCGGGTCGAGAGTCGCAAACAACTGATCGGCCACATAGGCCGATGAGCCTGTCAACGCATTGAAAAGGGTGGACTTGCCGGCGTTGGTATAACCCACCAGCGCGACAGTCGGTACCGGCACCTCGCGCCGAACATGCCGGCCTGTGTCGCGCTGCCTGCCGAGCTTCTCCAGACGCGACTTCAAAGTGCGAATACGCTTCGCAATGAGACGCCGGTCAGTCTCCAACTGAGTCTCACCGGGCCCTCGTAAGCCGATGCCGCCCTTCTGGCGTTCAAGGTGGGTCCAACCGCGGACCAGGCGGGTGGCGAGGTGCGAGAGCTGCGCGAGTTCGACTTGCAGTTTGCCCTCGAAACTGCGGGCGCGTTGCGCAAAGATATCTAGAATCAAGCCATTGCGATCTAATACTCGACGGCCTGTGAGTTTCTCGAGGTTGCGCTCCTGGCTTGGTGTCAGAGTCTGATCCACCAGGATCACGTCGGCATTGAGTGCCTCCGCGCAGGCGCGAATTTCCTCAGCCTTGCCTGAACCGACGAAGTATTTCGGGTCCGGGCGGGCGCGCGAAGCCAGCACCACACCCACCCCCTGCGCACCGGCCGATGCGGCCAGCGCGGAGAATTCAGCGGTATCGTTGGGATCGACAGGCTGACCGATGCCGACGCCGACGAGAACGGCACGCGCTCCCCCTCGAGGACGTTCAAACAACTGCAGAGAACCGCCCACTCACTGGTATTCCTGACCTCGCCATGTCGGCCGAAGCACGGCGCAGGCCGTCACTCGACAATCGCCGGTTCCGTGACCTCTCCATCCTCGCCGGTCGGTAGTCGCACGTTGCGCGCGGGCACGACGGTTGAGATGGCGTGTTTGTAGACCATCTGACTCACGCTGTTTCTGAGTAACACGACGAACTGGTCGAACGAATCGATCTGTCCCTGTAATTTGATGCCGTTCACAAGATAAATTGAGACGGGCACGCGTTCTTTGCGCAGGGCATTTAGAAATGGATCCTGCAGTGACTGGCCACGGGCCATGGGGAATGCTCCTTCTTTTTTAGTGTCATTTGGACTGCCGAACCGCTTCCCTGCGGGTCCAGGCATACACGCGTTCATGCTAGCACAGCACACCATGCGGTGTTACACCGGACGCCGCGGCAAATCCGCTCCGAGACAGTGCGTCAATCAGCATGCGTGCAACATCGGGATGCATAGAATCGAACCATTGCGCGCGATCGCGCCGACGCAGCCAGGTCAACTGACGCTTGGCAAGTTGCCGCGTCGCCGCAATCGCTTGGTCCGCCGCTTCTTTCAATCCGCAATTTCCCGCTAAATGTTGCCACAATTGCCGATATCCGACCGCCCGCATCGACGGATGTTCCGCGCTCAAGTCGCTTCTTTCGAAAAACGTCCGCACCTCCGCCAGCAAGCCGGCGTGTAACATCGCACCGAAGCGCACTTCGATTCTGGTGTGCAAATCCCCGCGTTCAAGGGGCGCGACGATAAATTCTGTGACGGCGACGTCGTCAAATACCGACATCCGCTGTTGTTGCAATTGGCTGATCGGCTGCCCCGTCAGCCGATACACTTCGAGCGCACGCTGAATGCGCTGCGGATCGTTGCTGTGGATGCGTGCCGCCGCCGCGGGATCGACCTGCGCAAGTTCTCGGTGCATCGATGCCCACCCTGTGGATGCGGCCTGACGATCAATCTCGGCTCGAACGCCGGCATCCCCGGCCGGCAGGTCTGCGAGACCAAAGCTCAACGCATGAAAATACAGCATGGTGCCCCCTACCAGCAGGGGGTAGCGCCCCCGTCGCCAGATGTCCTGCATGGCCTGCAGCGCGTCGCTGGTGAATTCGCCGGCCGAGTAGCGCTCGGCAGGATCGCGGATGTCGATCAGGTGATGGGCAATGCGCGCCCGATCGGCCGTCGTCGGCTTGGCAGTACCGATGTCCATGCCGCGATAAACCAGCGCAGAGTCGACACTGATGATCTCGAGCGGCAGCGCCGCAGCCAAGCGAAGCGCCAGATCGGATTTCCCGGTGCCGGTTGGACCCATTAGCAGGATGGCGCGCCGACGGCCGCCGGTTGAGGTGCTATCGGCCGGGGAATTCATCGGCCGCGCAAGAACAGCCGATCGAGATCGGAAAGCGACAAGCGAACCCAGGTTGGGCGGCCGTGATTGCATTGGTCGGCACGATCGGTGCCTTCCATTTCACGCAGCAGCGCGTTCATTTCCGTCACGCTCAAGCTGCGCTGCGCGCGCACCGCGGCGTGGCAGGCCATGGTGGCGAGCAAGTGATTGATCGATTCCTCGACCCGACGCGAGTGTCCTTGCTCCAGCAAATCCGATAGAACGTCGCGTACGATGGCCGCCGGATCGCGGTCCGCCAACAGGCTTGGAACCGCGCGCAAGGCCAATTGATCCGGCGCCAGCCGGGTCACTGCGAAACCCAGGGCCGCAAACTCCTGCGCATGGGTCTCGGCTGCTTCAGCCTGTGCCGGCGTCACGTGCAAAATTTGCGGCACGAGCAGCGCTTGCTGCGCGGTCTGCCCCGCCAATAATTTCTTCATGCGTTCGTACATCACCCGCTCGTGTGCGGCATGCATGTCCACCAACACCACGCCCTCGGCGGTCTGCGCCAGGATGTAGACTCCGTGCAGCTGCGCGATGGCGTAGCCTAAGGGCGCGTCGATGGACTCAGGCCGGGTAGCGTCCGCCGCGTCGCTCACCCCCATCTCAGCGTGAGCCACCAGGACACGATAGGCATCCTCGCCCGATCGCAGGCTGCGCCCCTCCGGCAGCACGAAGCGGGCCTGGCTGGGCGCCGCCACCCCCTCGAAGCGTGCGCTACCCGTGAGCCAGTCGAGCGGCGCGCTACCGGCGGACTCGGCGCTCGGTCGCGTGTCGGCGAGCACGCGCTCGACAGTGCGGAACACGAAATCATGGATGCGGCGCGAGTCACGGAAACGCACTTCCAATTTTTGCGGGTGCGCATTGACATCGACGGCGGCCGGATCCATGTCCAAATAAAGCAGATAGGCGGGAAATCTGCCGTGGAAGAGGACATCTCGGTAGGCGAGACGCACAGCGCCGGCGAGCAGTTTGTCGCGCACGAAACGGCCGTTCAGAAACGCGAATTGCAGGTCGGATTGACTGCGCGAAAACGTCGGCAGGGCCAGCCACCCCGACAGCCGCAGGCTCTCTGTGTCGTGTTTCAATTCGATGACATGGCCCGCGAACTCTGCGCCGCAAATTTTGGCGACGCGCGTCAATCGCTCCGGTCCGGTGTGCGCCGCCGGCAGCGACCATACCGGCTTGCCGTTGTGCACGAGCGAGAAGGCGACGTCGAATCGCGACAGCGCCAGACGTTCCAGCATGCGCACGATGTGCTGGTATTCGGTGGCGTCGCTGCGCAGAAATTTGCGTCGCGCCGGCACATTGAAGAACAGATCCCGCACGTCGACACTGGTTCCCTGCGGATGCGACGCCGGCACGGGAGCGGCAAGCGCGCCGTCGCGTACATCCACCGACCAGGCATGCGCGGATTGCGCCGCCCGCGACACCAACGACAAGCGGGATACCGATGCGATGCTGGGCAACGCTTCGCCGCGAAAACCCAGTGTGGCAACGTTTTCTAGATCATCGAGCGAGGCAATCTTGCTGGTGGCGTGCCGCGCCAGGGCCAGGGCGATTTCGTCCGGCTGAATCCCCATGCCGTCATCGCGCACTCGGATCATGCCGCAGCCGCCACGCTCCAACTCTACGTCGATGCGCTGGGCGTGCGCGTCGAGCGCATTTTCCACCAGCTCTTTGACCACGGAAGCCGGGCGCTCGATCACCTCGCCGGCAGCGATTTGACTGATGAGTGCATCGGATAGGAGCTGGATGGGCAAGAACGACCTCGTGACGTGCATTTTCGCACAGCACGAGTCCCCGCGGGGCGAACCGATGCCCCCGCGGCTAGAGGCCCGAGTCGCCTCCCGCCCCCACGGCAGAGCGCGCTGCCGCGCCGGATGCGAGTTGCGCTATCCGAGTGCCCGCCGGAGGGTTGGCATAAAAATAATCGTGCACGCCCTGATGGATGGCGGCGGCGAGCTTGGCCTGGTGCATTTGCCCGCGCAGGCGCAGCTCTTCTTGCGGATTCGAAATATAGGCCGTCTCCACCAGCATGGACGGAATATCGGGCGACTTGAGCACCATGAAGCGCGCCTGTTGCACCTGTGGCTTACGCACTTCGCCGACGCGATTCAATTGCCGCAGCACGCGCTCCGCTGCCACCTGACTGGCGCTCAAGGAAGCCGACTGCGACAGATCCAGAAGCACCGAGGCGAGCACATCGTCCTTGTCATCCAGCGACACGCCGCCGATCAAGTCCGACGCATTCTCGCGTTCAGCAAGCCAGCGCGAGGCCTCATCCGTTGCGCCCCGCTGAGACAGGATATAGACCGAAGAACCGTCGACACGCCGATCGCGAATTGAATCCGCGTGGACCGAGACGAATAAATCCGCCTGCTGCGCGCGGGCGCGCCGCATGCGATCCCGCAAGGGCACGAAGTAGTCGCCGTCGCGGGTCAGCACCGCCTTCATCCCCGGCTCGGCATTGATCTTCAGCGCCAGTTCTCGGGCGATGGCGAGCACCACGTCCTTTTCGCGCGTACCGTTCTTGCCGATGGCGCCCGGATCGTCGCCGCCGTGGCCGGCATCGACGGCAATAACCAGGTCGCGGGCATCGCGGGGCGCATGCTCCACCTTCACCGGCATGTCCGTGTTTTGGCTCGATCCCAAGTCGACGACCAGCCGATATCCGTAGCGATTGTTGGGCGCTGCTAAGAAACTTTTTGCCTGTATGGGCCGTGTCAGGTCAAGGACGATGCGCAACTCCCCCGAGGGCCGAGGCGCCATGCGCACCTGCTTCACCGCCCCAGTGCCGGCAGACGCCGCCCGCACGCCACCCGCCAGCTTCGCTCCCGCCACGTCCAGGACCACTCGGTCCGGGTTCTTCAGTATCTGCAGGCTGTGCTGAGCGCTACCCGACAGATCCAACACCACACGCGTGCTATCGGGGCCCGCCCACAGTCGAATCCCACGCACATCGACCGCCTGCGCCGGAAGCCACAGCGACGTCGACATCACGATTCCCCACAGGAGCTGCGATACGCGAAATGTCATAGCTCAATAAGTTAACGCCTGTGCAGGTTATTTTTCAAGTTAAATTAGATACATAGGGTACTAATCTAGTGTCATGTCCCAAGTTCGACAGCCAAGCTGACCCCACTGTCGTGGCGGCCTGCAGCCGTGCTTGCCGCGCCTCGCCCTGGTAGCTCAGTAGTAATTCCAAATCGGCCGGGGGCAATGCGCCGGCACCCCTGTCGGGCCATTCGACCAGCAGCAGACAGCCCGGCCCCAAGTGGTCGCGCAGCCCGAGTTCATCCACTTCAGTGAGAACTTGCAGTCGATACAGATCCACATGAACGCAGGTGAGCGGCGCGACAGAGTAAGTCTCTATCAGGGTGTAGGTTGGGCTGCGCACAGTCCCCACGACTCCCAGTGCCCGCAGCAGGCCGCGCACACAGGTCGTTTTGCCTGCGCCCAGATCGCCCCGCAGGTAGACGACAGCGCCCGATTGCGCAGCAGAACGCGCCGCCTGCGGCAATGAAGCGGCGAGCGCTCGGCCCAATGTTTCGGTCGCGCTGCTGTCTGGCAGGTCATAAATCATGCAGTCGGGAGGCATACGTTCATTGGCAGGCGAGTCGCGGTGTTTTTAGCCATTATACGGAGCCCTTAGCCAGATACTCGCCGTCCAGCCCGCCTGAAGCGCATGAACACCGGAATCTCCCCCGCCACCAAACTCGATCCGTCGGCCCTCATGGCCGATTTGCGACGTTGGAGCGCGGAATTGGGGTTCAGCCGGCTGGGCATCGGGCGCATCGATCTGAGCAGCGATGAAGCGCATTTTTTGGACTGGTTGCGCGCGGGGTTCAACGGCGACATGGCCTACATGGCGCGTCATGGCCTCAAGCGCAGCAGGCCGGCGGAACTGCTGCCTGGCACGGTAAGCTGTATCTGCGTCCGCATGGATTATTGGCCGCAGGATGCCGCCGACGCGCAAGCCACCCTGGCGGACCCCGGCGTCGGGTACGTTTCCCGCTACGCGCTGGGACGTGACTATCACAAGCTCATGCGCGCGCGGCTCCAGCAGCTCTGCGACCGCATCGTGACCGCCGTGGGCCCCTTTGGCTACCGCGTGTTCACCGACAGTGCGCCCGTTCTGGAAAAGGCACTGGCGCGAAACGCGGGATTGGGATGGATTGGCAAACATACCAATTTGATCGATCGGGACGCTGGATCATATTTCTTTCTCGGCGAAATTTACCTGGACATCGAATTGCCAAGCGATTCGGCGGGCACCGCCCATTGCGGCACTTGCAGCGCCTGCATGCCCGCGTGTCCCACGGGAGCCATTGTCGCGCCCTATCGGCTCGATGCGCGCCGCTGCATCTCCTATCTCACCATCGAACTGGCCGGCGCGATTCCGCTTGAATTCCGCCGCGCGATCGGCAATCGAATCTACGGCTGCGATGACTGCCAGCTGGTATGTCCCTGGAATAAGTTCGCGCGCCCCACGGTCGAAAAAGACTTCGCCGTGCGCCATGGCCTAGACCATTCGCAACTCATCGAATTGTTCTCCTGGAGTGAGGCGCAGTTTTTGCAGCGTACCGAAGGCAGTGCGATCCGCCGTATCGGGCACGAGCGCTGGCTTCGAAACATCGCCGTCGCGCTCGGCAATGCGCCGACCTCGCCCGCCCTGCTCGAATCGCTGCACAGCCGCGCCAACCATCCCTCAGCCGTGGTGCGCGAACATGTGCAATGGGCGCTCGAGCAGCACTCCCTAAAAGCGGTCGATCAAGCGCACCCGTAAATTGTCGGTCAAACGATTCGAGTTCAATCGCACCGCCGCCAATAGCACCAGGTCACGGACACCCGGGCGGACTTTGCCAAGATCCGCGGCCGCGCGAATCGCAAAATATTCCGGCGCAAAACCGCACGTCTGCAACGCTTCCATGCCCTGCTGCTCCAGGCGCTCGAAATCGCGAGCCCCCATGTCTATTCGCGCCGCGAATTTACCCAAGGTCGCATACAGACGCGGCGCGAGCGTACGCTCGTCCGGCGTTAAAGACCGGTTTGAGGTCGAGTCTGCAAGACCATCGCTGTCCCGCCAGGTGGGACAGCCCACGATGTCGATCGGCAGAAAAAGATCATCGGCCAGACGGCGCACGATCACCAACTGCTGAAAGTCCCGCTCGCCGAACAGCGCAATGTCAGGTTTGATGAGATTGAACAATTTGATCAGCATGGTAGAAACGCGCGAGAAATATCTGGGTCGATGGGCGCCTTCGAGAATGGCGGACAGGCTGGGCACGTCCACCGACGCCGCCGACTCTTGTCCGAGCGGATAGATTTCCTGCAGGGGCGGCACGAACGCCACGGTGGCGTCCATCTTGAGCAACAGCCCGCGATCTGCCGCCAGTGTCGGTGCCTGTCGTTCGCGCGGGTCGGCGAAAATGCTCACGATGACGTGATCGGCCCGCTCCTGCGCCTCCGCGACCAGGCTCATATGTCCCTTGTGCAAAGTGCCCGCCGTGGGAACCAGTGCCACCCGCGCGCCTGCGGCCCGCCAAATACGGATCCGATCCCGCACCGAGGCACTGCGAGTGAGAAATTCCATAGAGTTCCGCTTCTGAGAGATCGCCGACCATTCTTCGGCAGCCGGCGCGGGACCTTTAGGGATTGCCGCAGGATATCTTGGCTGGGGGGTTCAGCCGGCCGGCAGCAGGCTGCTGCCCGCGGGATTGAAGAAATGGCGCCCGCGGCGCGCCTTGCTGATTTCGGCGAACAACTGCTTGTAGTCACTGTCGTTATTCACCGGGTCGATCGCCGCCGAATTCACGATGAGCAGTGGTGCAGCGTCATAGCTGTGGAAGAATCGCGCATAGGCCTGAGTGAGCTTATCCAGGTAGCTTCGTTCGATATGTTGTTCGTAACGGATACCGCGCTTGGCGATGCGATCCATCAGCACATCGACCGGCGCCTGCAAATACACGACCAGATCCGGTTTGGGCGCATCCACCACCACCCTTTCATAGACTCGTTCGTAGAGCGCGTATTCGGCGTCATCGAGGGTGACGCGCGCGAACAGCCGATCCTTCTCCAGCAAATAGTCGGCCACCCGCACGGCGCCGAACAGGTCTTCTTGGCGCACGTCTTCCAACTGCCGCGCCCGCTGGAACAGGAAGAACAATTGCGTCTGGAAGGCCGCGGCCCGCGGATTCTTGTAGAAGCGCTCGAGAAAAGGATTCTGATCCGCCTGTTCCAAGACCAGCTGGCCGGTGAGCGATTGCGCCAAGCGGCGCGCCAGACTGGTTTTACCGACTCCAATCGGACCTTCGACGACGATAAATCGGTGCGGTATTGCGCTCACCATGAAAAAATCTTGTGCTACTCCAGGACCGAAATTCCGTCATCGCCGGCACGCCGCTTCAGATCGAGCACGTTGCCGTGTCCCGGAATCGCCAGCATAGGGGCGATATCGTCCAAAGGATACAGGACGAAGTTGCGCATCGACACTCCGGGGTGCGGCAAGGACAATCCGGGTTCATCGATAATCTCGCCCGGCATCCAAATCAGATCGAGGTCGATCACGCGGGGACCCCATCGCTCCAGCCGGTTTCGGCCCATCGCGGTCTCGATCTGCAGCAGGCCCGCGAGCATTTCCCGCGCACTCAAATGGGTCAACAGACCCGCCGCCGCGTTTATGAAATCCGGCTGATCTTGCGGCCCCATCGGCCTAGTCTTATAGACGCGTGAACGCAGAATCAGCTGCGAGGACGGCAGAGCGGCAAGCCGCTCGAAAGCGTCGAGAACGCGCGCTTGCGGTTGGTCCAAATTGCTGCCGATCGCGACATACGCGGGGCGCCAGAGCGACGTCATAGCCTAATTGCGCGACGCTCCGCCACGTCGGCGGCGGCGGCGTCGACGGCCGGGTGCGGCGGCGGCGCCGTCTCCCTCCATGACCGGCTCAACGGGGCGAGCCTGAACCAAGGCGACGCGCTCTTCCTGCGGCAGCACTTGAATGTCGGTCCACCACTGGGCGAGTTCCGGATCCGCCACCCCGACCTGCGCCCGCAACAACAGAAAATCGAAGGCCGCACGAAACCGCGGATGCTGCAACAGACTTAAGGATTTGATCCCATGACGGCGGTTAAATCGAGGCTGCAGCATGAGCAATTCCCGCATGGGAATGGCAAAGCGGCGCGGTATCGCCACTCGCGATTGTTGTGCCCGCAGCACCGTGTCGCAAGCCTGCATGAGTTGCGCCAGATCGGGAGCGGGACCCGCCTGTCGCTCGTTGAGTTCGCGCAGTACCGCGCTCCACAGCACCACTGCAAACAGGAATGTCGGCGTCACTGGTTTATCGGCGGCGATACGCTCATCGGTGTTAATCAGGCCGCGTTCGAGCATCTCCTGTGCATACGCGTACGGCGGCAGCGCAAACGCAGCGGCAGACATGGGGAACAGATGCTCGAACAGGCCATACTGCTGCAGCCGCCGATGCGCCTTCGCGCCGAATCCGGATAAGAACAGCTTCAAACACTCGTCGAATAATCGCGCCGGCGGCACACCGTCGAGCAAGTATGCCAGCTTGGAAATGGGCGCTTCGGTCGCCGGCTCAATCGCGAAGTCGAGTTTCGCCGCAAAACGCACCGCGCGCAGCATGCGCACTGGATCCTCCCGGTAGCGGGTCTCTGGATCACCGATTAATTTCAATCGGCGTGCGCGCACATCGCTGACACCATCGACGAAATCCCAAATGGAAAAGTCTTCGATGCTGTAATAAAGACCGTTGGCCGCGAAGTCGCGGCGCCATACGTCTTCCTCGATGGTGCCGTAGATATTGTCGCGCAAGATTCGACCGGTCTGGTCGAAGGCCCGATGCTCAGAGTCGCTCTGCGCCGCGCCCGCGTTGTCGCCACCATCAACATCCGCCTCCGGATCAGCGTCCTCCGTATCCTCTCGTTCCGGCGCCGCTGCGGCCCGAAAAGTCGCTACTTCTATGATCTCATTGCCGAAATGCACGTGCGCGAGGCGAAATCGCCGTCCGATCAGGCGGCAATTGCGGAACAGCCGCCTGACCTCCTCCGGCAGCGCATTGGTGGCCACGTCAAAGTCTTTTGGCGTGATGCCCAGGAGCAGGTCACGAACTGCGCCTCCCACCAAAAAGCCCTGATAACCGGCCTCTTTGAGGCGGTAGAGTACTTTCAAGGCGTTGGGAGAGATCGCTGCACGCGATATCGAATGCTCAGATCGAGGAATCACTAAAGGCTGGAATGGCGTCGACGATGCGTTCAAAAAGGAGGGTTCCGCTTGAGTCCAAAAAATTGGCCCGTATACTACCAGCCCTCTTGGGTCCTTAGCGCCCCAGATCCGCAATCACCGCTCCCTTCGTCTAGTGGCCCAGGACATCGCCCTCTCACGGCGAGTACACGAGTTCGAATCTCGTAGGGAGCGCCATATCGGCCCGTCGGGCCAGCCAAGACTGGCTCTTTACGCCGATTGACCCTTAAGATGGGCAGTCATACGAGTTCGACACTGGCCCTGCAGAGGCGAGGCAGGCAAGCGCCGCGTAAGTTCGTAGAGAGCACCATAAAATCAATGAGTTATAAGGAAGTAACCGCCCAACGCAACATCCCACTGAAGAGGATTGCGTAGGCGCGCCGAGCGAACCATGGCTATCAGCACCCCCACCCAATCGGCAGGCACGCCGCAAACCCGCCCACAGCCGGTTCAGCCTGACGTGGTCACCGATTCGTTGGCCGACTCGGCCCACATCATCTTTCCCGTGGCTATACTATTGTTGTTGTTCTGCGTGATTTGGACGGTGTTTAGGCGCCGCTCCGCTCGCCATCGAGCCATGCATCCCCCCGACCCGCGGCTGCTTGCCGCCTGCCTCGGGGACCGAAAGCTGGCAAAGCGATTGGTTCGCTATGAATTGAAACGCAATCCCAGGCAATCCGAATCAGCGGCCGCCGCCGCCGCGATAGCCCGCCTGCAGCGAGACAGCCACTGAACAGCGTCGCAGCCATCTGCTTGTCGGCCGCCGTATTATTGGCATCAGCAAGCTTTCTGGGTGGTTGCGAGGGGCCGGATTCCAACGCGCACATGGGCGAGGCACATGGCCGTGCCGATCAAGGCAAGGTGCTTAATCTCTATATCTGGGCCGATTATTTGGCGCCCGACACCATCGCCTCTTTCGAGAAATCGACGGGAATCAAAGTCCGCGTTTCCTATTTCGAGACCAACGAGACGTTGGAAGCCAGGATTCTGACCGGGAATAGCGGCTACGACGTCGTGGTTCCTACGGCACCTTATTTCCAGCGGCAGATTCTTAGCGGCGCATACCGGCCCCTCGACAAGAAGATGTTGCCCAACCTCGTCAATCTCGACCCCGCGATCATGGCCAAGGTGGCGCTCAACGATCCTGGCAACACGCATGGCGTCGTATATGCCTGGGGCACCTACGGTATCGGCTACAACGCAAAAAAGGTGGCGGAAGTTCTGCCGAATGCGCCGCTCGATAGCTGGCGCCTGATCTTCGACCCCGCCTATGCGGCCAAACTGGCGAAGTGCGGCATCAACATTCTGGATGCGCCCGCGGGTGTGGTCAGACTGGTACTCAAATATTTGGGCAAAAACCCCAACGCACCGACGGCAGCGGACTTAGGTGAGGTCGAGAAGGTGTTGATCAGCATTCGGCCCTACATTCGCACCATTGACTCCTCACTCGGCACCGAGGCAATTGCCAACGGCGACATCTGCGTTGACCTCGGCTATAACGGCGACTTCTTCCAAGCCCGCAACCGGATCAAGGAATCCAAGAGCGGCATTAAAATCGACTACATGATCCCTAAGGAAGGCTCGTTGCTCTGGTTCGACATGCTGGCGATCCCGGCCGATGCGCCGAATCCCGTCAATGCTCACCTGTTCATCAACTACTTGATGAGCCCGCCGGTAATCGCCCGCATCACCAATGTCATCGGCTTCGCCAATGCGAATTCCGCCGCCAATGCGTCGCTTGACCCGGCGCTACTGACGGACGCCATCGTCTACCCGACAGCCGAACAGCGTCCGAGACTTTTCGTTCAATCCCAGGACTCTCCCGAGCAGTCCCGCGCCATCACCCGCATCTGGGTGAAATTCAAGACCGCACAATAGCCAGAGCGCATTCGCGCACCGGCCGAACGTTGCTAATATGTCGTTGGCGTCCGCCACTTGCGATAAAATGCTGCTGGCAGGCCGCGCAGCCATCGACGATGGAACCACGATAATTAATTTGCCGAAGGGAATTCGCATGCCAATCCTAATCCGCGTGATGACATTGGTATTCTCATTGAGCTTGGCGCTCCCCGTCCTCGCCGACGAAGGAATGTGGACTTACGACAACTTCCCGACAGCCAAGATGCAGGCGAAATATGGTTGGGCGCCGGACGCCGCCTGGCTGGAGCATGCTCGCCTTGCCAGCATCCGTCTGACGAGTGGTTGCTCTGCCAGCCTCGTATCGTCCTCGGGGTTGGTCATGACCAATCATCACTGCGTCAGAGAATGCGTCAGCGATCTGGCGGACGCCAAACACGACTACATCGCCAATGGCTTCTATGCCGCAACGGCGGCCGACGAGAAGAAATGCCCGGCCATGGAGGCCAATCAGCTCGTAAAAATTACCGATGTAACCCAGCAGATCGAGGCGGCCACCGCAGGGAAATCGGACCGCGCCTTTCATGAAGCCGAACGGGCGGCAAAGGCCCAGATCGAAAGCGCCTGCGGCACGGCTTCCGATGTGCGCTGCCAGGTCGTCACTCTGTACGAGGGCGGTATCTACGATCTATATAAATACAAGCGCTATCAGGACGTGCGCATCGTATTTGCACCCGAAGCAGCGGCAGCGTTCTTCGGCGGGGATCCGGACAACTTTACCTTCCCCCGCTACGATTTGGATGTGTCCTTCGTGCGCATTTACGACGATGGCAAGCCGCTGCGCGCGGATAATTTTTTGAAATTCGCCGCCAAGGGCGTGAAGCAGGGCGACATCGCTTTCACCAGCGGCAACCCGGGATCCACCGAACGCGCCGACACCCTGGCGCAGCTGGAATTTCAACGCGATATAGCGCAGCCCTTCGTTTTGAATCTGTTCTCTGAATTGCGCGGGGTCTTGACCGAATTCTCGCGACGCGGCCCGGAAGAGGCGCGCACGGCCAATACGTTGTTGTTCGGGATCGAGAATTCACTCAAGGCCATCAAGGGGCGGCAGCTTGCCCTGGTGCAGGGACCGCTGATTGCCGACCAGGCCCGCGCCGAGTTGGAATTCCGCAAGCGCGTGGCGGCCGACCCCAAATTGGCGGGAACGTACGGCGAAGCCTGGGACGCCATCGCCACGGCGGTGGCTCACCAGCGCAAGATATCCGTTCGTAATTCCTTGCTTGAACGATTTCCGCAATGGATGTCGGTGCTCCTGGGTCACGCCGTGACCCTGAATCGTTACGCGGCCGAAGTGGGCAAGCCGGATGGACAGCGGCTGGAGGAGTATTCCGAGGCCAACTTTCCGGCGCTGAGGCAGGAGATTGTCTCGCCCGCGCCGGCACACGCAGATCTGGAAAAAACGGTGCTGACCTGGTGGCTCACCAAGGTGCGCGAATACCTCGGCACGTCGGACCCCGACGTGCGTACCCTGCTCGGCACGCGCAGCCCGCAGGAAATCGCCACCATGTTGGTGTCCGGAACGAAACTGGGCGATGCGTCATTCCGCACGCGATTGTTGACCGGCGGGGCGAGCGCAATCGACGCCTATCACGATCCGTTGATCGATTTTGCGCGTTTGCTTGATGCGCCCGCCCGCGCGGTGCGCGCCGACAGCGAAGACTCCGTCAAGGCCGTGATAACCAAAAATGCCGCGCTGATTGCCAAGGCGCGCTTCGCGCTTGAAGGCACGGGCGCATATCCCGACGCGACCTTTACCCTGCGCCTATCTTACGGTGCAGTGGCGGGTTATGAGGAAAACGGCCGCAGCATTGCGCCGACGACGAATTTCGCAGGTGCCTATTCCCACGCGACCGGACGCGATCCCTTCAAGCTTCCAGACAGCTGGGTGAAGGCGCAAAAGTGGGTTGATCCGAAAGCGCAGCTTGATTTTGTCTCGACCAACGACATCATCGGCGGTAATTCAGGCTCGCCGGTAATCGGTCGCGGCGGCGAGGCAATCGGACTCATATTCGATGGCAACATCCAGTCTCTGGGCGGGAACTTCGGCTATGACGGTAGTGCGAACCGCGCAGTGGCGGTGGATGTCACGGGCATCGCCGAAGCGCTGAAGAAAATTTATCACGCTGATCGATTGGTCTCAGAGCTGACTCACTAGCATGACCCCCGATTAGAAATCCATCACGGCCCGCGCAGTAAGCCGGGCTCGTGGGCGCGCCATCCTCGGCGCGTACAGCCTCCTTGCTGCAAATACCTCGTCGGCAATTGGCGACGCTCGCAGCTGTCAACGTGCGCCACGTTGAACCGTTGGTGCAGTCAACAGCGGCGCTATGAGGCGCCATAAATCGCCAGGGAATTTAATGTTAAACGAGGAGACAACCATCATGGTTAACAATGCATATCGATTTTTGCCGATCGGAATCGCAGCAGCAGTACTCGCTGCCTGCGGCGGCGGATCGGGCGGGAGCACCGACTCATCCATGCCGTCCACACAAACCGGCAATGTTTCAATGCTGGTGAGTGATGCGTCCACGGAAGACTGGGCAACGATCGGAGTCAAAGTGCTATCGATCGCATTGGTGCCCCAGGGCGGCGGCAGCAACGTCATGGTGTACACGGCACCTGCTGCTGCGCCCATGATCAATCTGGCTCAACTGGATCAGTTGGCGGAAATACTCGGCAATACCAGCGTCCCGGTCGGCACCTATACGACAGCGGTACTCACGGTTAGCGCCAATCCCGGGGACGTACTCCTCACGGTTGCAGCAAACCCGCAGACCGGCTTTGCGGCGGCAGCGGGTACCACGATTCCCAACGATCAGATACAGGTTCAACACACTCAGGGCGCGTCGCCGAATGTCACAGCGACCGTCAACGTGAACCTCGCCTCGCCATTGGTCGTCACTGCCGGCCAAAACAATTCGCTCGAACTTGAATTCGATCTCGGGCATCCGGCTTTCGTAGTGGGCCACGTTCCTCCAGGGGCGGGCAACATATTGTGGGCTGTCAACTTCAACGGCCCGGTGCACCATCACCCGTTGCACGATTTAACACGGCTGGTATTGCGGCATCTATACGGCGACGTCAGCGCCATTTCGTCCGACAACACATCCATCACGGTCACCAAGGAATTCCCGATGGTGCCGGCGGTGAGTCCGGAGACCGCCGTAACGACAACCCAGTCATTGCAGATCTTGGCGGACGCGACCAACGGCACGATCTTTTACGACGTCGATGCGAAGACTCACACCGTCATCAAGGACTTCTCGAGCGAGTCATCCTTGACCGGCAAGTCCGTTCGCATCGCCGCGCGCTATCAGGAGAACGGTACTTTGGTGGCGACGCGCATCTGGGCCAGCAGCCAGTTCAACAATGTCTGGTTGAGCCCCGAAGGTCATGTGCTGCACGTCGACACGAGCAGCAATATCGTCACGGTTGCCAACGAGTCGGGCAAGGGAGTCGACTTGACCATCGACGCCAATACTCAGTTCTTCTTTCGGGAGCCGCAAAACCCCGCCGTCGACTCAACACCCATCGCCACGGGCACGGCCTTTATTACAAACCACAATCTCGTCCGCGGCTTCAAGGTGCATGCAAGCGTCGTCGATCCTCTCGCCACGCCGCTGGTCGCGCAGAGCATCGATATCGAGACCGCAGCTTACGACGGACAGATTTCCGCGCCCGATACCACCGGCTTCACGTTGACGCGCTTGTTCAGAACAGCCAAAGATGATTACGTCTACACGCTTGACTACATTGCCGATGCAACGGCAAACGGCATGGACGCCAATGGCAACGCCATTATCGGCTACAAGTGGTGGAACTTTGCCTATCCGACTTTGCTAACGAGCGGCACCAGCGCCATTGCGCAATTTGTCTCGGCCACCGACGGCAGCGTTGATTTCGGCGGCACGATGGGCGTTGTACAGTCTCGGGGCATCAGCTTCGCGGCGTGGAATGATCCCGCCAATCCGGCGGGCTGGGCAGCAGCGACCACCATGCTGACACCCTCGCTATTGCCGCTCGGATTCGTCGCCAATGGATTGACGAATGATGCATTCACGATGACGGTGATCGGTGGAGCGAATGCGGCGACCGTGGACATCGGCGCGACATCCGGCTCGGCCACTCTGGTCTATCAAGTGGACCGTACCAACGGCGTCGTCACCATAAGCCCCATCGACGTGACGACCAGCGGAGGTATTGCCAGCCTGACGGCAGGACTGGTCGCCGGCGTGCCCGTGAAGGTATACGGCATTCCGCAGGCGGATGGGACTCTGAAAGCCTACGTTCTGACGTATTTTACTGGGCAGGCCCCGGCGCAGTAGACCGGCGGACGGACGAGCGTCCATTGAAGATCGATCGCCGTGCGGCGCCTTAGGGCCGCACGGCTATTTCATTGGCGCTGCATGCCTTGCACACCAATCCCATACTTGAACACGTTCTGTCCGCCGTGATAACCCGTCACGATCAGCGCCGCCGTCGCGGCCAACAGCACGACGATGAATACCCAGGAGGGACGCGAATCCTGCGCATTGCCCGCGCCGCGCCAGACGGCCAAGAGCACCAGCGCAAGCGTCGTGAATACGGCCCATTTCAGATGCACAGAAACTGCCTGGCGCGCGGCGGCCCCGGCGTCCATGCCGATCACGGCGGCCAGTCCGCTGCCGAGCGCGCACAGCGCGGCAGCGGCGCCCAGACAGAGATTCCAGGTGCCCACCGTGGACAATGTCGACGTGAAGCGCTCCGTACGCAGTAAACGCGCACACGACAGCAATATCGCCGCGGTGACCACGAGCGCCAATGGAAAATGCACGACGATCGGATGCCAGCCGGGAAGAATCTTCATAGTCGCCTCTCAGGCTAGCCTTCCCATAGTTTCCAGGGCGCGGCACCGCTGTCCCACATCGAATTGAGTGTCTGCTTGTCGCGCAAGGTATCCATTGGCTGCCAGAAACCACGGTGAACCCAGCCGGCCAATTGTCCATCGGCAGCCAGACTCTCCATGGGCTCCTTTTCCCAAAGCGTTGCATGACCATCGATCCGTTCTATGACGCTCGGATCCAGGACGAAGAAGCCGCCGTTGATCAAGCCGCCTTCGGCCGTGGGCTTTTCCTCGAACGACACGACTTGGCTGCCCTGGGTGACGATGCGGCCAAAGCGCGCCGGCGGCCTGACGCAGGCCACCGTGGCCTTGCGGCCATGATCAATGTGAAACGCAACCTCGGCGCCGATATCTATATTGGATAAACCGTCGCCGTAAGTCATGCAGAAAGGCTCGCCGGGATTCAGGTATTTATGAACCTGCATGAGGCGGCCGCCGGTCATGGTGTCCTCGCCGGTATCGACTAGCGTCACTTTCCACGGCTCGCTGCGGCAGTCATGGTACTCGACCCGATTCTCAATCATGTCGAAGGTGACGTCGGCTTGATGCAGGAAATAATTCGCGAAGTATTCCTTAATGATGTAGCCCTTGTATCCAAGGCACACAATAAACTCGCGAATTCCGAATGACGCATACAGTTTCATGATGTGCCATAGGATGGGCTGACTGCCGATCTCCACCATGGGTTTCGGACGCGTGCTCGACTCCTCGGCAATGCGCGTGCCCTTGCCGCCCGCAAGAATGACGCACTTCATGGTGATTGCCTCATGAGCGAGCGATACCGCGCAATTTGCATCTCGGAAAATTTCACCATGTTCTCCCCTGCCGAATGGGCCAAGTACCAGTCCGCCGTCCACGACAAAGACTCACGAATATCGAGCCGCGGGCGCCAGCCGAGCGCCTGCCCGGCCAACGCCGAGGACAGCGTCAACGCCTGCGCCTCTGCGGGCTGCGGCGCCGGATCGCGCACCCAACCCGGCTTACCTGCAAATCGTGCTCCAAAGGCGTCGACCACTTCGTGCACCGTGCAAAAGGATGCGGGCTCGGGCCCGAAATTAAGCGCACGCGGTGTCTTCTGCGGATGTGTAACCAAGGCCTGAGCCAGGCTCAGGTAGCCTGCTATCGGCTCGAGTACATGCTGCCAGGGTCGTGTGGCATCCGGGTAGCGCAAGTTGACGGATTGCCTCGTTTTGAGAGCCCTGACGCAATCCGGTATCAAGCGATCCTCCGACCAATCTCCGCCGCCGATGACATTCCCGGCCCGCACCGTGGCGATAGGCGGACCCTGAGCAAAGAAGCTGTCGCGAAAACTCGCCACCACCAGTTCGGCGCATGCCTTGCTGTTGCTGTAAGGATCGTGCCCGCCAACGCGGTCGTTTTCGGTGAAGGCGCGGCCTTCATTGTGGTTCTCGTAGACCTTGTCGCTGGTCACCACGACGACGCTCTCGAGTCGGCGCAAAGACCTGCATGCCTGGAGCAACGCGGCAGTGCCCATGACATTGGTCGCATACGTCCCGATGGGGTCGCGGTAGGATTCTCTGACCAGCGCCTGAGCAGCCATGTGAATCACTATCTGCGGATCGGCCTGCGCCACGGCCGCCTCGACGCGCTGCGCATCGCGAATATCGGCGATCAGCGAACGGGTCGGCTTCTCCCGCGCCGCCGCTTCGATGATGCGCCAAAAATTAGGTTCGCCGGCGGCAGCCAAGGCATAGCCTGTGACGTCGGCGCCCATGCTTTCGAGCCACAGGCTCATCCATGCGCCTTTGAAGCCCGTGTGTCCCGTGAGCAGTACTCGCCGCCCGCGCCAGAACCTCGTCATGGAATCCTGCATTGCCGCCGATTCGCCCTCAGCTTTCATCATGCAACCAATGTGATTTCAACGGTCCTAGACACTGCCGTATGCCACTGGACCCCACCGCGCCTCCGATCCGGATCTGAATATTGAAGAAATGATTCAGCCCCTAAAACAACTGGAACATGCATCGTCCAAAGGATACCGGCTTCCGAGCCTCGACGCATTCAAACCCCCTACCCGGCCGAGGCCACCCGGGTCAGCATCTCCACATAACGCGCCTGGTAGGTGCGCATCGAATAACGGGATTCGACGTGCGCCCGACCGGCGGCGCCGAAGCGCGCCCGCAACTGCGGCGAGCGGATCAACGTTTCCAGATGGACTTCCCACTCGTCGGCCGTGCGTGCGTGGAAGCCGTTGTAACCATGGATCACCGCCTCGGTATTGGCGCCGACCGGCGAGGCCACGCAGGGTAAGGAGGCTGCCATGTACTGCAGCAATTTGAACGCGCACTTGCCGCGCGACCACTCATCATCGGTCAGCGGCATAACGCCGATATGCGCCGCGGCCAGGGACTGGCTTTCGGTTGCGGAACTCCACGCCACGCGTTCAACATTGACCTCCGGCCATTGTGGAAAGTGCGAGCAGATGACCTTCATCCTGAGCGTTGGATACCGCCCCATCAGTCGCGCCATGGCGGGGCGGATGATCTCCAAGTACACCAGATTCTCCGGACTGCCTATCCACACAACGGTCGGCGCAGCGTCGGCCGACGCCGTTGCCGGCTGATAGACGGAGGTGTCGATCGAGGTCGGAAGTATCGAGACTGCCTGCGCCGTGGCGCGCGCGACAGCGGCTAACACGTCGTTGCCGGCGGCGACCATGTGCACCCACCGGCAGGTCGCGGCAAATTTCTTCTTACGCCAAGGCGAATTATCCGCCGCATCGCCGAGCCGGCGGGGCTTGCGCACATAGATGGCATCATCGACGTCGAATACGCGCCGCCGGCTGAACGAGGCAAACAGCCGCGCCTCGATGGCGCTCAACTTGATTTGATGCAAAACCACGACATCGGCGCCACGCAGCAGCGCGCGGCGCTCCCAAGTGCGAAGTCCGTATCGCCCGCTCGGAAAACGTTCGGGCCGCACCTGCCACCCCGCCGCCTCCAGCGGGCCGACCAGAGAGCGCATACGATGGCGGAACGAAGGCTGTTCGAGGTCATAGCCCAGTAACACAGCTGTCGGCATTTATGCTCTCTGGGCCGGTTCGATCAAATGAGCCAAAGCCGGCAGCACGACCTCCAAGCCGTCTGCAAGGCCCAAATCCGCAGCACACGCCGCAAGCGCCGCGCGCCGAGGCTCGTCGCCGAGAAGTCGCTCCGCGCTCTGCACCATGCTGTCCACATCCAGAGTCGCCGCCACCGCCACACCCGCGTCAACGCAGCGCCGAGTCCGCTCGAACTGATCCTGTGCTATGGGAATCGCGATGCAGGCGCCGCCGCAGGCAATGGCCTGCAGCAAAGTTGCACCGCCATTGACGATGATCAGGCGTGCTGCGCGCATGAGTTCGGCCAAATCGCCTTGCGGCAATGGACCCAGGGGATGCCAATGCGGATCGCTAACGGCATTGCTCCCGTCGGCCCCCGGATCGAGGGGACCCACGTACACCGTCGCCGCTCCGTGAGCGGCGAGCGAGCGCGCGGCCTGCTGGAATTTGCTCGCGGCTTCCTCTGCGCCGGGATGGCCCGTGCCGCCGCCGGGAATCACCAACACAAAATCCCCGACCGTGCAGCCGGCACGCGCCAGAACCTCGCCGCGCCGCGCCGGGTCCGCGCGCGACAGGATGACGTCCAAGTAGCGAACCGTGGGTCGAGCGAGCGTCCTCAATTTAAGTTTCTCAAAAAAACCGAGGCGGCCGGCGATGAATTCCGGATACGCGATCCAGTGCTCGTCGATCAGCCGCATCCAACGCCATCGAAACGCTTTGCGCCGCTGCCGTGCCCGCGAGCTGATGTAAACGATACGCGCTCCGCAGCGGCTTGCGGCACGCAACTGCGCCGTGCGCCCCGCGTTGTCGAATACCACCACGTTGGGCCGCAACGTCTCGAGCATTTTGACAACGGCCGCGGAATGAAATGTCGGCGATGACGGCAGCAGGGTCTTGGCAAACGGCGCGTCGGCCGCATAGGGGGCCTGCCGACTCAAGAGGAAGTGAATGTCCGCGCGCGGCCACCGCCCGGTCGCGGCGCGCGCAATGGCCAAGGAGCGCGCATATTCACCCATGCCGTATCGTCCCGAAACAGGGACGAACAGAATTCGCGGGGCGTCACCCAAAGGCGGTAAACCAACGATCGAGCACCAACAGAGACCACGCCCTGCGAAATTCAGTCCCGACCGCGCGACGCAGTACACCCCGATCCATCAAGCGGCGCACCGCATCGTGCAATACCTGCGGGTTGCTCCGCAGCCAACGGTGCACCGGCAGGCCAAACCCGGATTTGGGCCGCCCCAGATGGCCCGCCGGCAGGCGCGGCTCCATGAGCTGTCGGACCAGCAGTTTGCCGCGACGCCGCCGTTCATCGACCAGAATGGCCGGATCCACACTCAACATGAACTCGACCAAACGATGATCGAGCAGCGGCGGTCGGACTTCGAGCGAGTGCGCCATGCTGGTTCGATCGACCTTCGTCATGAGGCCTTCGGCCAAGTCGGTCTTTAAGTCGAGCCAGCGTAGTTGTGCCAGCGGACTCAGGTCATCGCGCCAATATTGTCGATAGAACCACAGATAGTCGTACTCCGGCTCCTGCCAGGGCTTGGCCAACAAGGAGTCGATCTGCTGCGCGGTCAAACCGCCGAGCGCTGCTGCATAGGCGGGCAGCCCGACATAGGCCCGGCGTTGCATCGACGAGGCGAAGCGCGACAGCGGCGGCAGGTACCGGGCCATGGATCGGTTGAATAGGGTCGAGCGCGCGCCGATCCGCGACCAATACCGCGGATAGCCGCAAAAAATTTCATCTCCCCCCTCGCCGCTCAGCGCGACCGTTACTTCGCGGCGGGCAAATTGGGCGATGAGATAATTGGACCACGCGGCGCTGTCGCCGAAAGGCTCGTCGAACAGCCCTGGCATGTGATCGAGCGCGCTGCTGAAATCTGCCTGAGGCGCGCACAACTCCAAGTGCTGGGTTCGCAAATGATCGGCCGCTCGGCGTGCCGCATCGGCTTCGCTCCGGCCGCCGGCGTCGAATCCCAAGGTATAGGTGTGCGGACGATCTAAATAATAGGCAGTGAGCGCTGAGTCGATGCCGCCGCTCAAAAAAACGCCGACCGGCACATCCGACAGCGTGTGCGCCGGCACGACATCGCGAAGCAATGAATCGAGCTCGCGAACGGTATCGCCGGCATCGCGTGCTATGATTGCGGTGGACGGATTCCAATAGCTCTCGATGCGCACCCGACCCGCCTGCCAGGTTAGCGCGTGTCCGGCCGGCAGCTTGGCAATGCCACGGTAAATGGTCTTCGGCGCGGGAATGTACCCGTGGAACAAGAAATCGCGCACTGCGCTCTGATCTATCTCCGGTTGCCCCATGACCAGCAACGCCTTGAGCTCGGAAGCAAAAGCGATGCCGTCGGGAAGCACCTGGTAGTACAGCGGTTTGATGCCCAAGCGATCGCGCGCCAGCAGCAAGCGCCGCTCCTGAGTGTCCCAAGCGGCAAAGGCAAACATCCCGACCAAGCGGTCGAGGCAGGCGATGCCTTCCTTCGCCAGCAGATGCACCAGCACCTCGGTGTCCCCCGTCGATCGCCATGGCCCGTCAAGGTCGGCGCGCAATCGCTCGTGATTGTATATCTCGCCGTTGTACGTGAGGACCTGGGAGCCAAACCCCATGGGTTGATGACCACCCTCGGACAAATCCAATATGGCCAGCCGGCGGTGGGCCAAGGCAATGCCCGGCTGAGCCCATACCCCTTCGCCGTCCGGACCGCGATGCTGCAGGCGCTGCGCCATGCTGCGCGCGGTGTCGGCTCTTGCCCGCGAACCAACGATGCCGGCTATTCCACACATGGCGCGCAGTCTACCAGCCTGCCGCCCGCCTTCATGAGCCGCATGACGATGTACTGCTAGCCATCGGGCAGCGGTTCGTTTAGGGTGCGACCTGGAGCTCCGAAGATATGGCAACACCCGCGGATCAACGACTGCTGGAATTATTGGATAAGTGGCTCAAGAGCCTTGAGCTGCACGCCAGATACTCCTCCCTCGACAACGACAGCTACTGGAAAATCCAACCGTGGATCGAACATCAGCGCCCTAGCCGATGGATTATCGACCTCGCGATCCAAAAGACCGCGGCGTTGCGCGCCCAAGTCGAAGCACGCGTAAAATCGGGCGATGCGACTTACTCGGATTCGATGGAGCTGATGATCTTTCTTGCCAATTTGGTCGGATCTGAACACATCGAGCGTTTCATACCCGCGGCGGCAGCGGAGAACGAGCGTGCCTTGACTGCGCTCCCTGCGGACGACACGGTACGAACCGCTGCGGATACCGCAACGGGCACGCGTGAAATGCCTAAATTCCTTGCCCCAAAACGGCAACCGCCGCCCCTGGGAACCGCCCAGGTCGCTCGCACAGAACGCAAGGCTGCGGCGCCGCCGAAAGCCCCGGCAAGGTCCGCGGTGAAACCGCCCACCCGACCGTTGAAGCCGGCCGCCAAGCCCGGCGCAAAAATCCCGTCCACCGTACCTTCCGACAGTGGCGCCACAGAAGCTGCCCGCGAGCAGGTTGTGGCCGACGCGGCGCGCCTGGTGCAATGGGGACGTAAGTGGTACGAATTGCCGGAGCTGATCGCGCGCATGGCGGGCCGGCCGTCGTTGCCCGAAGTACGGCGTATACTCAAAGAGAACAAAGCGGCCATCGATGCGAAGGCTGGGGGCGCGTAGCCGAAAACCGCGCGGCGTATTGCGGCATACTGCGAACGCTCAAAAATCGCAGAAAAATTGAACCTCCTTAGTTTATGAACGCTCAAAGGCGCCCATGATCACAACGAAACATTTATCCAAACGTTATGGCGACAAGCTGGCCGTCGATGACTTGACCTTCAGCGTGGCGCCGGGCGAGGTGCTGGGATTTCTTGGCGCGAACGGCGCGGGAAAATCCACCACCATGCGCATGATCGCGGGCTTCATCGCGCCCTCCGGCGGGCAGGTGACGGTTTGCGGACACGACATCGAGCGGTCGCCCGTCGCAGCCAAGTCGTGCATGGGGTATCTCCCGGAAGGCGCGCCCAGCTATGGGGAAATGACGGTAAGCGAATTTCTGGATTTCGTCGCCGACGTACGCGGCCTTACGGGCGATCTGCGCTGCCGCCGCCGCGCGGTCGTGGTCGAACGGCTCGGGCTCGGGCCTGTGACCCAGCAAGTCGTCGAAACCCTATCGAAAGGCTTTCGTCGCCGCGTCGGTCTGGCACAGGCGCTGATCCACGATCCGCAAGTCTTGATCTTGGACGAGCCGACGGATGGGCTCGACCCGAACCAAAAGCATGAAGTGCGCCGCCTGATCAATGAACTGAGCAAGGATAAGCTGGTTATCGTGTCCACTCACATCCTGGAAGAAGTCCACGAGGTTTGCACCCGCGCGATCATCATAGCCAATGGGCGCATCGTGGCCGATGAAACCCCGACGGCGCTCGAAGCGCGGTCGCGCTACCATCACGCGGTGAGCCTGCGATTCGAGAAGCCCGAAGAACTCGAGGCGGCGCGCCGTGAAATCGCGGCGCTCGCGGAAGTGGCTGCGGTCGAATTCGATGCGCGCGAACTCAGGCTGACGGCGGTGCCGAAACGTGGCGCCAATACCTTGTCAGCGGTCAGCGCCATCATCGACAGAAATAACTGGGAAGTGCCCGAATTGCATTTGGAATCCGGACGCCTCGATGAGGTATTTCGCACGTTGACGCAACCCCCGGGGAGCGGAGTCTCGGATGCCCTGCAGGAGGCCGGCGTATGAACAAGGTAATGGTGGTTTTCCGGCGCGAGTTGCGCAGCTACTTTGCGACGCCCCTGGCCTACGTCTTCATCGTCATCTTTCTGGTGCTGTCCGCAGTGTTCACCTTCCAAGTGGGCGGCTTCTTCGAACGCGGCCAGGCCGACTTGCAGCCCTTTTTCCGTTGGCATCCCTGGTTGTATCTGGTGCTGATCCCGGCCATCTCCATGCGGCTATGGGCGGAGGAACGCAACAGCGGCAGCATCGAGTTGCTCATGACCCTGCCCATTACCCTGTGGCAGGCCGTGGTCGGAAAATTTCTGGCGGCTTGGAGCTTTGCCGGCATCGCACTGCTGCTGACCTTTCCGATCTGGATCACCGTCAACTACCTGGGATCTCCCGACAACGGCGCAATCCTGGCGGCCTATCTCGGCAGCCTGTTGATGGCGGGCGGATTCTTGTCGATCGGCATGTGCCTGTCGGCCGCGACTCGCAATCAGGTGATCGCGTTCATCACGGCGGCGCTGGTCGGATTCGTGTTCCTGCTGGCGGGGTTTCCGCTGGTGCTCGATTTTGTGCGCGGAATCTTGCCGCAGTCCATCGTCGATGCGATTGCCTCATTGAGTTTTTTTACTCACTTCGAAGCCATTTCCAGGGGCGTCATCGATTTGCGCGATCTCGTGTACTTCGCGGCCCTGATCGGCTTTTGGTTGGCCGCAACGGCCTTGGTACTCGACATAAAGAAGGCGCAATAGGTGAACGGCAGTCGCTGGCGAAGAATTGGATTGGGGGTCGGCGGGTTGGTTGCACTCGCCGTGTTGTTCCTGGGCGTGGTCATGCTGTCGAACGTCGGCCTTCGCGGCATGCGAGTCGATCTCACGCAGAATCGGCTCTATACATTGAGTCCCGGCACGCAGCAGGTCATCGCCGATCTCAAGGAACCGATCAACTTGTATTTCTATTTTTCGCGCGAAGCGGCCGCCAAGCAGGCGCCGCTCGTCATGCCGTACGCAAACCGTGTGCGTGAATTCCTCGAAGAACTCGCGACGCGTTCCGGCGGGAAGATTCATTTGCGGGTCATTGATCCGCAGCCATTCTCGGACGAAGAGGATCGCGCCGCAGAATTCGGGCTGCAATCGCTTCATGCAGGCAGTGGCGATGCGCTTTATTTCGGATTGAGCGGCACCAACTCCACCGACGGCCGCTCGGCGATACCCGCCTTTCAAGCCGACCGCGAAGAATTTCTGGAATACGACGTGGCCAAACTCATCAACGAATTAGGCACGCCGAAAAAGCCGGTGATCGGCCTCCTGAGCTCATTGGCGCTGCAAGGGCAATTCAACCCGATGACGGGACAAATGGGCGAGCCTTGGCCGATTCTCACTCAACTCCAGGAACTGTTCTCGATACGCTCCTTGACTGCCGACATCGATCACATCGATAAGGATGTCGACGTGTTGATGCTGGTTCATCCGAAGGCGTTGCCGCCGAAAACCCTGTACGCCATCGACCAATTCGTACTGCGCGGCGGCCGGCTTCTGCTGTTCGTCGATCCGAGCGCCGGCGGGGACACAAGCGGACAGGACCCTTCCAATCCCATGGCCGGGGCGATGGCGGATCATGCGTCGAATTTGGCGCCGCTGCTCGCCGTCTGGGGTGTCGACTATGATCCGACCAAGGTGATCGGCGACCTCGAGCGCGGCCTCGACGTTCGCACCAGCATGCAATCGCCTGCCACCCGGCACATAGGCATTCTCGGCCTGGGCCGCGGCGACATGAATCAGAAAGACGTCGTCTCGGCGTCGCTCGATAAAATCAATCTCGCGGCGGCAGGCTCGCTGGCGGCGCATCCCGGGGCCAAGACGACATTTGAGCCGCTGCTGCAGAGTTCGACCAGCGCGGCGCTGATTCCTGCCCAACGCTTCAATGCACTGACTGACCCGTCCACTCTGCGCGACGGATTCAAGCCGACGGGTGTGCGCTACACACTCGCCGCGCGCGTCACCGGTCCCGTGGAGTCAGCATTTGCGCAAGGACCGCCTGCCGATCAAAAGCCGGCCGCCGGACCTCCGATCGCCCATCTGGCGAAGTCCGCAGCACCTGCCAATATCGTCATCGTCGCGGATACGGACCTTTTAATGGACTACATGTGGGTACAAATGCGCGAGGTGTTCGGGCAACGCGTTGCGCAGGCATTTGCGAACAACGGCGACTTTGTGGCCAACATTCTTGACAATTTGAGCGGCAGCGGCGCTCTGATCAGCGTGCGCGGCCGCGCGACCTTCTCGCGCCCGTTCGAGCGGGTTGAAGCGCTCAGGCACAAGGCCGACGATCGCCTGCGCGGCAAGGCCTTGGAATTGCAAGCGGAGCTGCAACAGACTGAGAGCAAGCTGACCGAACTGCAGGGCAAGCGCAACGATCAGTCCTCGCTGGTGCTGTCGCCTGAACAAGAAGCCGAACTGAAACGATTCGTCGCCGAAAAAGCCCGAGTTCGCAAGCAGCTGCGTGAAACTCAGCGCGGGCTCGATGTCGACATCAACCGGCTGAATACCTGGCTCAAGGTCATCAACATAGCCATTGCGCCGTTTTGCGTGGCAATCGCCGGCGTGATTGTTCTGTCGCTGCGCCGGCGGCGCAGGAGCGCCGCATGAGCCGCCGGCGATTCATCGCGCTGTCGCTGGCCGCAGTGCTGGCTCTCTCCGGCGCCCTTTACTTGAGCGCCCAACGCAACCTGCAACGCGACCTGCGCGGAGCGTTGTTGTTACCCTCGCTGGCGGGCGAATTGAGCACCGTGACCGCCGTCAGCTTGCGCCGAGGCGGCGCAGTCCCCACCGTGACTTTGCATGCGACGGACGGACATTGGACGGTGGCCGAGCGCGCCGATTACCCGGCCGATGTGTCGACACTGCGCAAATTGCTGCTGGCGTTGAGCGATGCCAAGATTGTTGAGGAGAAGACCGCCAATCCGGCAAGTTTCTCCATCATTGGCGTGGAAGATCCATCCTCCACGAATGTAACCGGCACGGAAATCAGCTTTACCGCACGAGATGGCAAACATGCCGTGATCGTCGGCAAGGCCATCGGCGCAGGTAACTTTGCGCGGCGCGTCGGTGAAAATACCAGCTACAGCGTCGAGCCCGGCATTACATTCGAGACCGAACCCGGTCATTGGATCGAATCGAAGCTGATCGATATTTCGGCAGCCGGAATCCAGAGCGTGCAAGTCAAGCCGGCAACCGGCACCGGGTACTCCATTCGCCACCGCAGCGCTGCCGGAGCCAATGCCGCTACCGCAAACGCCGCCGGCGGCGGAGATTTCATCCTTGACGGCGTACCGGCCGGGCGCAAAGCGGCGGATCCCGCCGTACTCGCGCCCGCACCGAGCATGTTGAGTGCACTGACCGCCGAGGACGTGTCGCCGTCGACCGGCATCGATTTCAGCCGCGCCGATGTCGCCACGGTAAGCATGGCCGAAGGCAATGTGATCACGCTGACCGGCGCAGCGAGCGGCGATAAGCATTGGATTCAGGTGCAGGCGAGCAAGGACCCGGCCTTGAGTGCCAAAGCCGCTGGCCGTGCGTTCGAAATCGCGAGTTATCGTTTCGATGCCATTTTCCGGCCGGTGGAACAATTGCTGGTGCCCAAGCCCGCTCCGCCCGCCGCCAACAAACTCTCGCCGACGAAAAGGCCGGTGCTTGCACCAAAACCGTGAGCAGCGGCACGAGTGCCGGCTTCGGCCGGCGCGTCGCCGCACTGCTGTATGACGGCGTGCTGCTGACTGCACTGCTGGTGGCGTTTACGTCGGGCGCCGTCTTCTTGAACCATCGCTCGGCGGTCGAGCCGTCGACGGCAGGCGCCTGGGCGTATGTCTATCGCGCAGGTTTGATCGGCGTGATCGTCGGGTATTACTTGCTCAATTGGACCCGCAGCGGTCAGACCTTGGGTATGCGGGCCTGGCATATTCGCGTCGTTACCGATGGGGGCAGGCCCCTGGGCTTGAAAGCGGCCGCCCTGCGCTACGTCTATGGAATCTTGGCTTGGGCCCCTGCCGCTCTGGGGGTGCTTTGGCTGTATGCGGATCCTGAGCACCTGGCGCTGCACGATCGGCTGTCGAAAACCCGAGTCATTCGTATACCGCAGTAGCCCAGCCGCCTCATCTCGCGCTAGCGCGTCCTTGAGATAGCGATCACGGTGCAAAGGCCGATGGTGGCCGTCGGTAACCAGCCTACCAGTACGGGATTCAGAGCAAACAGATGCCCGCCGTTCTCGATGGTTCGGGTGATAAGAAAAAACACGACGCCCAGCATCACGCCGATAACCGTGCGCGTGCCCGCGCCGGTGGTGCGCAGCGGGCCGAACACAAAGGGCAAGGCGAGCAGCGTCACGACAACGACGGCGAAGAGCCGCGCGATCCGCGACCAATAGCCAATTTCGTACGACGCGGTATCGAGGCTGTTGCGGCGCAGATGCTCGATGTACGAGGCCAGACCCCGCAGCGTCAACAATTGAGGGTCCGTCGCTGCCAGACCCAAAAACTCTGGATTCACCCTGGATTGCATCGTCGTCTCGCCGACCAAATCGCCATCGACACGGTCCTCCCCGAAACGCGATGTCGCCACATTGTGCAGGCTCCAACGGCCGGGATCCGCGACCGAAATTCTTTCGGCACGCTGAATGGAACGAAGCTTGGTAGGCCCGTCGAGTTGGAACAGCGACACGCCACCGAAGGCACGGTCGACTTCCCCGGTTTGCACTCGCAGGATCAGATCGCCGTCCTTCACCCATGCGCTGCTCGACCCGGCGAAACTCACGTCCGCCAATTTATTCGTAGTCTTCTCGCGCTTCGCAAACTGCGCCATCGGCGGGGCCGCGTATTCGCCAATGCCGTACATGATCAGCGCCAGCGTCAAGCCTGCAAGCCCCACGGGCCACGCGATTCTCCACACCGAGACACCCGAGGCGCGCGTCACCACCAACTCGCTGCCCGAGGCAAGATTGCCGAGACCCATGAGTGCGCCGATCAACGCACCGATCGGCAGCAGTTCGAAGGCCGTCTGGGGGAGATTGAGCATGGTAAATAGGAATGCGTCGCCGGCGCCGTAGCTTCCCACGCCGATATCGCCTTGCTGGGAGATGAACAGGAATAGCGCTCCGAGAGACAATAAAACAGCCATTGCCATGCCCGTATAGATGAGCACCGTGCGATACAAGTAGCGGTCCAGAATGTTCATGCGGCCCGCGCTTCGCGCGTGACTAAGTAAACACCGAGGGCCAGCGCCGCCAGGTGCACCCACCACACACCGACGATTGGACTCAGTTCGCCCTTCTCCAACCAGGCCTTGGCGGCGTACAACAATTGCGAGTAGACGAAATAAACGACAATCGCGAAACCGACTCTGGCATAGCGACCCTGCCGCGGTCGCAGCCGGCTTAAGGGCACGGCAACCAGGGTCAGCACAAGCGCCATAAGCGGCGTCGATATCCTGAATTGCAATTGAGCGATATCCGCCGGATCGCTCGAACCGAGCAATTCACGCGTGGGTTTGGTGTCTGGATCCTTGTTGCCGACGACGTCGGTCGGCGTCGAAATCGGAATCCCGTGTTCACGGAACTCAATCACCCGAAAGTCATTGCGCCCCGCAACGCCCTCATACCGTCGCCCGTTGAACAGCGTGACCAGATGCACGCCGTCCGCGGCGGCCTTTGAATAGGTGGCGGTGTCGGCCAAGGCTACTTCGATTCGGCCCTCCGTCTCGCGCTGCACGAACACATTGTGCAGCACGCCCTCGGCATCAACTCGTTCCGCATAAAACACCGCGTCGCCGCCGCTGAACGATCGAAATCGACCGGCATCCAATTGGCCGAACTGCGCCTCTTTTAGCGCCGATTGGCGCAACAATTGCACTTGAGCATCAGCCTGCGGCACTTGCACGAACACCAACCAGGCCAACCCCGCCGAAATGACGGTGGCGAAACACAGCAGCGGCGCCAACAGCCGGGTGGTTCCAAAGCCGCAGGCCTGCAACGCGGTCATTTCGCTGTCGTGGTACATCCGACCCAGGGTCAGCACGACGGCCAGTAATAGCCCAACCGGGACGATAACCGACAGATTCATGATCGCGCCCAGTGCGATCAGATCGATTACCACGAGCCGGCCGTATTGGTTGTCCGCCGCCTGGCCCAGCACCCTGGATAGCTGATTCGATACCAGGATCGCCACCAAGACGCCGGTAACGGCAAGCCAGGTCTGCACGACTTCGCGCAGCACATACCTCTGTACGGTCCATTTCATGGTGTCGAGCTTAGAGCCTTCGCAATAATCTAGTAAACTATTTGCTTAACCCCTTGGCGACACGAACAGACAAATACGGAGTTTGGGACATGGAATTCAAGGCTACTATCGATCCTAAAGCGCACAACGCAACGGGATGCGCCGTGGTAGGCGTTTACGAGGATGGTGATCTGGGAAAAGCGGCCCGCGAGGTCGATACGCAGTTGGGCGGCCTGCTCGCCAAGCTGCATGGTGACGGTGACTTTGCCGGAAAGCTCGGTGACATGCTGTTGCTGCCGGCACCGGCGGGTTCCGCCGCAGAACGCGTGCTGTTGGTCGGGCTGGGAGCTCGCGCCGGGTTCGGGCGTAAGCAATACCGCAAGGCACTGCAGTCCACCGTGCAGGCGCTCGGCAAGACCGGGGCTAAGGACGCGATCGTGTACCTGGCACTGGAGGACGTGCCGGACCTCGATGTGGCCTATCGCGCGCGCAGTGTCGCCGAAGTGTTCTGTGCCCAGTTGTACAAGATTCCCGATTTGAAAACCAACCCCAAGCCAAAGGCGCCGCGCTTGTCGAGTGTCAGCGTGGCGGTAGCGGATGCGCGTGCCGCAAAATCGGCCATGGAGGGTCTGCGCATAGGTGCGGCGGTCGGCAGCGGCATGTCCCTGTCGCGGGATCTGGCCAATCTGCCTCCCAATGTGTGCACCCCGGCCTATCTCGGAACGCGTGCGCAGGCTCTGGCCAAGGCCTTTCCCAGCATCAAGGTCAAGGTATTCGACGCAAGCGGCATCAAGGCGCTGAAGATGGGCGCCTTCCTCGCCGTGACTCAAGGATCGGACCAACCTCCCCGCCTCATCGTGTGTGAATACCATGGCGGCAAGAAAGGCGCGGCGCCGGTATGTCTGATCGGCAAGGGCATCACCTTCGATTCAGGCGGTATTTCCTTGAAGGACCCGCCCGCCATGGATGAGATGAAATTCGATATGAGCGGCGGCGCCACCGTCTTGGGCGCACTGCGCGCGGTAGTCGAATTGAAGCTGCCGATCAATGTCGTTGTGATAGTCCCGACCTGTGAAAACATGCCCAGCGGCGGCGCCGTAAAGCCCGCCGACATCGTCACCACCATGTCGGGCCAAACGGTCGAAATACTCAATACCGATGCCGAAGGCCGGCTGATTCTCTGCGATGCCATCACCTACAGCCGGCGCTTCAAACCGGCGGCGGTAATCGATGTGGCGACATTGACCGGTGCCTGCATCGTCGCGCTCGGCAACCACTTCAGCGGACTGATGAGCAACAACGAGTCGCTGGCTGGCGAATTGGCGTCCGCCGGCATTCGCGCGGACGATCGCGCCTGGCGGCTGCCGATCGGGGAGGAATACGTCGAACAGCTCAAGAGCAATTTCGCGGATATTGCCAATGTCGGCGGCCGCGAGGGCGGCGCGAGCACCGCAGCCTCGTTCCTGTCGAAGTTCGCCAAGGATCTGCATTGGGCGCACCTGGACGTGGCGGGAACCGCATGGCTCAGTGGTGCGCAAAAAGGCAGTACGGGACGGCCCATACCTCTGCTCGTCGATTTTCTGATCAACCGCGTTCGGTCGAAATGACGGAACGAGTAGATTTTTACGTACTTAAAAGCGCGGTCGCAAAATCCCGCTGGACGCTTGCCTGCCGCCTGATCGAAAAGGCCTATCTGCGGGAATTGCGCATCGTCGTCGCCAACGACACACCCGCGGATGCGAAGGCGCTCGACGACTTGCTGTGGACGTTCAACGACAATTCCTTCATACCGCACAATATCTGCCACGCTGGACAAGCCATGGATCCGGCGGCCAGGGTGCACTTAACCGTGGGAGCCGCAGAGACGGCCGATGCGGATCTGCTGGTGAACATGTCGACCAGCCTGCCGGCTCACTGGGAGCGCTATGGCCGAATTGTCGAGATCATAGATGCGGATGACGAGCGCCGCCGCCTCGGCCGCGAGCGTTTCAAGACCTACCGCGACCTCAAGGTCACGCTGGAAACACACCAAATGGACGAGACCGCGGATGCATGATCCGCGCGATATCCCCATTCTCACTGAATCGGTCAAGGACAGTCCTCCCATGGAGCTGTCGGCCGATGCCAAGGCCATGCATGCGGCTATTTTGACCGAGACCCTGGAACTCGCCGACTCGCTGCTGCATCAAGCGGTAAAGGATATCGAGGCCACTTTGTTCGAGCGCGTGTTCGACCGTCTGCGAGCCCAGCTTCCGGAATTGGTGGATCGCATTTTGCGGGAACACGCCGTCATACAGGAATCGCCGAAAGATCATGGATAAAGCCTTCTCGCCCGCCGATATTGAGTCGCGCATCTACGAGACATGGGAAGCTGCGGGGTATTTCGCGCCGAGCGGCCATGGACCCAGTTATTCCATCGTCATTCCGCCGCCCAATGTGACCGGCACCTTGCACATGGGGCACGCCTTTCAAGACACGATCATGGACGCGCTCATCCGTCATCGCCGCATGCAAGGCTTCGATACCCTTTGGCAGCCCGGCACCGATCACGCCGGCATCGCGACCCAAATGGTGGTGGAGCGGCAATTGAACGCCGCGGGCCAGAGCCGCATCGATCTCGGACGCGAAAAATTCATCGAACGAATCTGGCAATGGAAGGAGCAGTCCGGCGGTCAAATCGCCAATCAAATGCGCCGGCTAGGTGCATCGGTGGACTGGCAGCGTGATCGCTTCACCATGGACGCGGGCCTATCGCAGGCCGTGACGGAAGTGTTTGTCCGTCTTTACAAGGAAGGCTTGATCTATCGCGGAAAACGACTGGTGAACTGGGATCCGGTGCTCAAGACGGCCCTGTCGGATTTGGAAGTGATCGCCGCAGAGGAAGCCGGCAGCTTATGGCATCTGCGCTACCCGCTTGAAGACGGCGACGGGTTCCTGGTGGTGGCGACCACGCGGCCGGAAACCCTGCTGGGGGATGCTGCCGTGGCGGTGCACCCGGACGACGAGCGGTACCGGCACCAGGTAGGCCGCCGGGTACGGTTGCCGCTCACTGCGCGCACCTTGCCGATCATTGCCGACACCTATGTCGATCCAAAATTCGGCAGCGGCTGCGTCAAAATAACGCCCGCGCACGATTTCAACGATTACGAAGTCGCGCAGCGCCACGGCTTGCCGCTGATCAACATCATGAATCCGGACGCGTCGCTCAACGACGAGGTGCCTGCGGCATACCGCGGCCTCGACCGTGGCGTCGCGCGCAGCCGCGTGCTCGCCGACCTTGAAGCGCTCGAGCTCGTTGAGCGGGTGGAACCACACAAGCTCACTGTGCCGCGAGGCGATCGCAGCAACGCGGTTCTCGAACCCTTGCTCACCGACCAGTGGTTTGTCGATATCAAGCCGTTGGCGGAGCCGGCCATTCGCGCGGTCGAAAGCGGCCGCATCCGCTTCGTTCCCGAGAATTGGTCATCGGTCTACTTCGAGTGGATGCACAAGATCAAGGACTGGTGCATCAGCCGGCAGCTTTGGTGGGGACACCGGATTCCCGCCTGGTACGACACTGAGGGCCGCTGGTTCGTCGCGCGCAACGAGGCAGAGGCCCGTGCCGCAAACGGCATAGACCCCTCGATGCCGCTGCGGCAGGACGACGATGTGCTCGATACCTGGTTTTCCTCGGCCCTCTGGCCGTTTTCCACGCAAGGGTGGCCGGAACAGACGCACGCCCTCAGCACCTACTACCCAACGTCGGTGTTGGTCACAGGCTTCGACATTATATTCTTCTGGGTTGCCCGCATGATCATGATGGGCTTGAAGTTCACCGGCGAGGTGCCGTTCAGGGAAGTCTACGTCCACGGATTGATCCGTGATCACGACGGCCAAAAAATGTCCAAATCGAAGGGCAATGTCATTGACCCGCTCGACATCGTCGATGGCATTTCACTCGACGCCCTGCTCGCCAAGCGCACCAGCGGATTGATGCAGCCGCAGATGAAACCGGTGATCGAAAAAGCAACCCGCAAGCAGTTTCCCCAAGGCATTCCGGCATTCGGCACGGACGCGCTGCGTCTTTGCTTTGCGCGGCTAGCCACCCAAAGCCGCGACCTGCGCTTCGACATGAGCCGCGTCGAGGAGTACCGCAACTTCTGCAACAAGCTGTGGAACGCTGCGCGCTATGTATTGATGAACGTCGAGAATCACGATTGCCGAGCGGAGGGCGCCGAGTTCAGCCTGGCGGACCGCTGGATCCAAGCGCGCCTTGCCGCCATGCTCTCGCGGATCGAGTCGGGATTCGCCGAATATCGTCTCGACAATGTGGCCAATGCGCTGTACGAATTCACCTGGCACGAGTTTTGCGATTGGTACCTGGAATTATCCAAAGCCGTGCTGCACGCCGAAGCCGCCGGTGACGCGGCAAAGCGCGGCACGCGTTTCACCTTGATCAATTGCCTCGAGACGCTGCTGCGCGCCCTGCACCCCGTCGCACCCTATATCAGCGAAGAAATATGGCAGCGAGCGCGTGTCAGCGCCGGCGCAACCGGCGACACCATTATGCGCTGCGCCTTCCCCAGCGCGGCCGACGTCATGGTCGATGCCGGGGCGGAAGCGGAGATGCGTTGGGTGATCGATTTCATCGAAGGCGTGCGCCAGATCCGCGGCGAACTCGACATCCCGACCAGCCGCAAGCTCGACGTGCTGCTGCAAAACGCGAACTCGGGTGATACCGACCGTGTCGCGCGCAATCTGCACTATTTGCAGCGCCTGGCGGGGATCGAGCCGCCGCGAATGATCGCGCGATCCGAAGCCGCGCCGATATCCGCCGTCGCCTTCGTGGGGACTTTGGAAATACTGGTGCCGATGGCCGGCTTGATCGATCCGGCAGCCGAACTGGATCGTCTCGCGAAACAGCAGCGCAAGGTTGCCGTCGACCTGCAGAAAATGGAAGCCAAATTAAGCAACGCCGAGTTCGCCAGGAATGCGCCTGCCGAAGTGGTGGCCAAGGATCGTCAACGGCTCGACGAACTGCGCATCGAAGCGGGTCAATTGGCGGCGCAAATCACCCGAGTGACTGCGCTCAAAGATCAATGAACATGGTGCGAACCGAGATCGAGGCGATACTTGCCCAAATCAATCGGGTGATCCTGGGCAAGGATGCGCAGATTCGGCTATGCCTGGCGTGCATGTTGGCGCGCGGACATCTGCTGATCGAGGATATACCGGGCGTCGGCAAGACCACACTGGCGCACGCCATTGCCAAAACCCTGGGCCTGTCGTTCCAGCGCGTGCAATTCACCAGCGATCTTTTGCCCGCGGACGTCCTCGGCGTGTCGATCTTCGACCGTGAAACGGGAAAATTCAGGTTTCAGCGTGGGCCGATTTTTGCGCAGCTGGTACTGGCCGACGAAATCAATCGTGCCTCGCCGAAAGCCCAGAGTGCGCTGCTCGAGGCCATGGAGGAGCATCAGGTCACCCTGGACGGTCAATCGATGGCGCTGCCGGAGCCTTTCTTCGTCATCGCCACGCAAAATCCGCAAGACCAAGTCGGCACCTTTCCGCTGCCGGAGTCGCAGTTGGACCGATTCTTGATGCGCGTTCACCTGGGCTATCCCGCTGTCGCCGCAGAACGCGAACTCTTGAGCGGGGTGGACAGGCGCGAACTGGTCAATTCGCTCTCGACCGTCGCCGATGCAGCCAGTCTGCAGCGGCTCCAGCAGGCTGTTCTGGACATTCACGTCGCGCCCGCGCTGCTCGACTATGTCCAGGCGCTCGTGGCGCACACACGTCACGCCCCGGGTTTGAACGCCGGCCTCTCACCCCGTGCCGCCATCGGTCTGTTGCGCGCGGCCCGCGCATGGGCATTGATTACCGGCCGCGACGCAGTGATTCCGGAGCATGTACAGGCAGTGTTCGGCGCCGTGGTCGAACACCGTGTGCGACAAAAAGACAGCGGGCCCACCGCGGTGACTCGCCTGCTCGAGGCCGTTCCCATTCCCTGAAGCGAGGCTCATGAACACTTGGCGGCAGGTAGCCTCCCATCGATTGCGCGCCTGGGCTGCCCGACGACACGGCCGCGACTCCCTGCCGATCAAGATCCATCGGCGTCGCGTCTATATTCTGCCGACACGCGTCGGGCTGATGCTGGCATTTCTGCTTACGGCGATGCTGATCGCGGGCCTGAACTACAACAGCAATCTTGGCTTGGCTTTCGCATTCCTGATGGCCGGTGTGGCGCTGGTCACCATGCATCATTGCAACCGCAATCTGCTCGGCCTGCGGGTGGATGTAACTCCGGAAGCGGACGCATTTGCCGGCGGCGATGCCGGATTCCGGTTCATGCTGCAGAACGATTCCACGGTCGATCGACGCGACGTGGAGATTCGCTGCATGGGCGGCACCGCCACACGCAGCGTGCTGGCGAATTCGACCGAGTCGGTACTGGTCGAGGTCCCCATGGCGCATCGCGGAATATCCCGCATTGCGCAGTTTGAGCTGCGTACGCGCTATCCCTTCGGCTGGTTTCAAGCGTGGACCTATGTGCAAGGGTCACTGACGGCCTACGTCGCTCCTTCGCCCCATGGCACGCGCACGCTACCGAGGTCGGCAGGCGCAGGTTCAGCTTCTCGCTCGGAAGTTCGCGGCGAGGAAGATTTTGCCGGACTGCGCGACTACGAGCCGGGCGTACCGCTGAAGCACATGGCGTGGAAGGTGCTCGCCCGCGGCGGCGAGGCCGCCGTCCGCAGCTACACGGGCTTGGCCGCACAGCCTGAATGGCTGGAGTGGACTTCCCTGGCAGGACAAGACACCGAGCCGCGCCTAGCACAATTGTGCCTGTGGGTACTGGACTGCGACGGCGCGCAACGCGTGTATGGACTGCGTATTCCCGGTGTGGAGATCGCTCCGTCCAGAGGTGCGGCGCATCGTTTCGCCTGTCTTCGTGCTCTGGCTGCTTTCGGTATGGCGGAGCCGCCGTGAGCATCGCATTAGCCAGAAAGGCCATGTCATTCGAGCAGCTTGCCGGTATCTGCGCCTGTCTCGCCTTGGCTCTGGCCGCGCATATCGGATCATTGCCGGCGTGGGTCTACGCGACGGTGGCGATGTCCGGAGCCATCCGGCTATCGCTCGCCCGCCGCGGTCGCGCAGCTCCGCCGCGATTCGTGCGGCTCGCCGTCGCCGCGCTGGCGATCGCGCTCTTATTCTTGCAATTCCGGACGTTCAATGGATTATCCGCCGGCACGGCACTGCTGACCTTGATGGCGGGATTGAAGCTGCTCGAGACGGAGACCCAGCGCGACATTTACATCATTACGCTCTGCATTTATTTCGTAAGCATGTCGGCACTCCTGGAGAGCGATTCGTTTTGGCTGCTGGCTTACCTCATCGGCGTCTGCTGGCTGACGACGGCCACGCTGCTGCGCGTCACCAGTACAGCGCCTCTTCCCGACCGACGGCGCAGTCTCTTTTACGCCGCCCGGATATTCAGCCAAGCGCTGCCGCTGGCCTTGGTGTTCTGGCTGTTTTTTCCACGTTTCGGCGGGCCCCTCTGGCAGATGCCGAGCGAGGGCGGCAAGGCCGAATCAGGCTTGAGCGACAGCATGAGCCCCGGCGACATCAACGAACTTGCGCTCTCGGACGACATCGCCTTCCGTGTGCACTTCGCTGCAGCTCCGCCGCCGCCCCAGGAGCGTTACTGGCGCGGCCCGGTGATGCACGACTTCAACGGACACACCTGGAATCGCGGTTATCCCTTGAGATTCACTGCTCCCCTGCTGCAAACGCAGGGTGAAGCCTATACCTACACCTTGAGCCTGGAGCCGCATCAGCACAATTGGATATTCGCGCTCGATTGGCCCGCGAAATGGAATCTGCCCCACGGTGTTCTCACCAATGACTATACCCTCGTGCAGCCCGACCCCGTGTCGCGGCCCATCGATGTCGTGGCGACCTCCTACACCAAGGTGCAGTCGACGGAGCCCCTCAGTGCCACGCTGCGCCGTCGGGACATCAGGCTGCCGCCGAATCGCAATCCGCGGACTCTGCAATTGGCGCACGACCTGCGCCAAGGGCACCCCGACGACATGGATTACGTGCAGGCGGTTCTCAACATGTTCGCTCAGGAAGCGTTTTACTACACGCTCACGCCGCCCAAGCTCGCCGGCGATTCCGTGGACGAATTTTTGTTCGGCACGAAGCGCGGCTTCTGCGGCCACTATGCGTCGGCATTCACCACGCTGATGCGGGCGGCAGGCATCCCTGCGCATGTCGTAACCGGCTATCAGGGCGGAACTTTCAATCGGTTTGCCGACTATTGGATCGTGCGGCAAAGCGATGCCCATGCCTGGAGCGAGGTGTGGATAGACGGGCTCGGCTGGCAGCGAGTCGATCCCACATCGGTCATCGCGCCGGCCCGAGTGCAGCCGGGCTTAGGCGACGTCGCGGGTGCCGATGAGCCCGCGGGCGGCCCTTGGCGGCACGGCACCCCTTGGCTCGCCGACTTGCGACTGAGGCTCGACGCTATGCGGCAGCTGTGGCGCGAGCGAATTCTGCTGTTCGATCAAGACTCGCAAACGCGAGTGCTGGAGTGGCTGAATATTCCCGAGCCGGACGGCCAAAAGCTCGTGATGGTGCTCGCCGCGGCATTGGCATTGGTGCTGGTCTGGCTCACATGGACGGTGCGCCGGGAAACCGAGCCGCCGCGCAAGGATCCCGTGATTCGCGCCTACGCACGGCTGTGCATCAAACTCGCGGCCGTAGGCATACCGCGTCTCGCGCACGAAGGCGCGGAGGACTACGCGATCCGGGTTGCGCAACGGCGCCCGGACTTAGGACCTGCCGTCGGCGCCCTCTGTCGCGACTATTCCGATCTGCGCTACGCCGACGCGCCTGCACCTGCCGGCGTCGGCCGATTCGAGGGGGCCGTACGCACCTTCCGCCCTAGGCCGCCAGATTCTCGCGCGTCTTGAGAAATTCGATTTCCGGCCAGCGCTCCTCGGTGAGCCCCAGATTGACCCGCGTCGGCGCAAGGTACACCAGCCCGCCGGTGTGATCGATGGCGAGATTGTCGTAGGCCTTTTCGCGAAACTCTCTGAGCCGCTTCTCATCGGCAAGGTTCACCCAGCGCGCCATGGCCACATTGATGGGTTCGAACACGCACTGCACGCTGTATTCGTCCTGCAAGCGAAAAGCGACGACTTCGAATTGCAGCTGACCGATGGCGCCGAGAATCAAATCGTTGTTGCGCAACGGCTTGAACAACTGAGTGGCACCCTCCTCGCATAGCTGCGACAAACCCTTCTGCAATGCCTTCATTCGCAGCGGATCCTTCAGAACGGCGCGGCGGAACATCTCCGGCGCGAAATTCGGCACACCTGTAAAGGTCAGATCCTCGCCTTCGGTGAATGTATCGCCGATATTGATGGTTCCATGATTGTGCAGGCCGATGATGTCGCCGGCATAGGCCTCCTCCGCCTGGCTGCGGTCGGATGCCAAAAAGGTCAACGCGTCGGCGATGCGGACCTCTTTGTCGAGGCGCACATGATGCATGCGCATGCCGCGTGCATAGCGTCCCGAACATAAACGCATGAAGGCGATACGATCGCGATGCCCGGGATCCATGTTGGCTTGAATCTTGAAAACGAACCCCGTGAGCTTCGGCTCGCTCGCGACGACTTGGCGTTGCAACGTCGCGCGCGGCAACGGACCCGGAGAATGGTCGACGAAGGCCGTCAACAGCTCTCGGACTCCAAAATTATTGACGGCCGAGCCGAAAAACACCGGCGTCTGCTTTGCAGCTCGATATAGCTGCAAATCGAAGCGCGGACTGGCTCCGCGGACCAGTTCCACTTCATCCATGAAGGCCCGGTACCTCGTCCCTAGAAATTCGCGCGCCTCGGCACTATCGATGCCGTCGATGGTCTCGTGGGTTCCTACGCGGCCCTTCTCCACGGCAACATAGACGTAAATTCTGTCTTCCAGCAGATGATAGACGCCGAGCAGATCGCGCCCCATGCCGATCGGCCAGGTGATGGGCGCACATTGGATTTTCAAGACGCTTTCGATCTCGTCGAGCAGCTCGATGGGCGCCCGACCGTCGCGATCGAGCTTGTTGACGAAGGTCATGATGGGCGTGTCGCGCAGTCGGCAGACATCCATGAGCTTGATGGTCCGCTCCTCGACCCCCTTGGCGCAGTCGATGACCATCAGGGCCGAGTCGACCGCGGTCAATGTCCGGTAGGTGTCTTCGGAGAAATCCTCGTGGCCCGGCGTATCGAGCAGATTGACGACGCAATCCGCATAAGGAAACTGCATCACCGAGGAGGTGATGGAAATGCCGCGCTGTTGCTCCAAGCGCATCCAGTCCGAGGTCGCATGACGGGTTGCCTTGCGACCCTTAACCGTCCCGGCCATTTGAATCGCACCGCCGAACAACAGCAGCTTCTCGGTCAGCGTGGTCTTGCCCGCGTCGGGGTGGGAGATGATGGCAAAGGTGCGTCGCTTGTTGATTTCAAAGGAAATATCGTTACTCAAAATTCTGCCCTAATTGAGTTTGTACAACATTTTGTACAAAAATTGGAAGCTGCCTTTATTTTGCTGCGGAGTGGCGAATTGGTTACTCCAAACGCCATAACCTTGAGACTGATTAGCATTATAACCTAAATTAGAGTTTTCTTAATAACCTAAAAACTGATTGACTCAATAACCTATAAATGAGATATAGGTTACATGGCCTCGCCGTCTGACAATCTCGCGAACTCCCTATCCTTCCTGAAGGCACTCCAGGACAAGGGTAAGGCTGCTATTCGCGCCAGCGACCTTACTCGCATTCACCGCGAGCGTCTGGTCAAGAATGGCTTCCTTGCGGAAGTCATGAAGGGCTGGTATGTCCCTTCTCGCTCAGACGAAACGGCGGGCGAAAGCACGGCCTGGTACGCGTCATTCTGGGGTTTCTGCGCAGACTATCTCAATACCCGCTTCGGGGACGAATGGTGTCTCAGTCCGGAGCAATCCATCAGTCTCCATTCCGGAGACTGGACTGTTCCCCGCCAGCTGCTCGTCCGCTCTCCAAAAGGAGGTAACAAGCCAACCGGCCTCCTCTACGAAACGTCCATATTCGACGTGCGCCTGGAGCTTCCCGCCAAAGCCGATACCGAGATTAAGCACGACCTTCGCGTGATGAAACTTCCTACCGCCCTGATCGCCTGCGGTCCCGGCGAATTTGCGGTCCGCCCTGTAACGACGCGCGCCGCCCTCGCGATGATTCCCGACGCTTCCGAAGTCCTCTCAGGGCTGCTCTCCGGCGGTCACAGCAAGATTGCGGGACGGCTGGCGGGAGCATTCCGCAATATCGGCAGGGTAAGGATCGCCGATGACATTCTGGCGACCATGCGGACGGCGGGCTATCTGGTCCAGGAATCCGATCCTTTCACAGACGAAACCTCGATCACTTTCAGCGCCCGTGAGCCCTCTCCCTACGTGACCCGTATGCGGATGATGTGGGCAACGATGCGGGGAGACGTCCTCCAACACTTCCCCGCCGCGCCGGGCATACCGACCGACAGGCGCGCCTATTTGCATCAGGTCGATGGAATCTATATCGACGACGCCTATAACTCGCTCTCAATCGAAGGCTACCGCGTGAGCGCCGCCCTGATCGAACGGGTGCGCTGCGGCAACTGGAATCCCGACAACGACGAGAACGACCGCGAGAACAAAAACGCACTCGCCGCGCGCGGCTACTGGCAGGCGTTCCAGGCCGTGAAGGCCAGCGTCGAGAAAGTGCTCGCAAACCAGAACGCAGGAATCGTTGCGAATGCCGACCATGGCGAATGGTATCGGGAGCTATTTGGACCAAGCGTGACGGCGGGCATTCTCCAGCCCGCCGACCTAGCGGGCTACCGCAACGGTCCCGTCTTCATTCGCAGGTCGATGCACGTCCCGCCAAGCTATGAAGCCGTGAGAGACCTCGTCCCCGCCTTCTTCGAGTTGCTCCAGTCGGAGACCGGACCGGCTGTCCGCGCGGTCTTGGGGCATTTCATGTTCGTTTACATACATCCGTATTTCGATGGCAACGGACGCATGGCTCGCTTCCTCATGAACGTCATGCTGGCATCCGGCGGCTATCCGTGGACGATTGTCCCATTAGATCGTCGGGACGACTATATGGCAGCGCTCGAATCCGCGAGCGTCAGGCAGGACATCAGGCCCTTCGCTAGACTGCTAAGCGAACTCGTAAGTCACTCCCAGGAAGACTAGGCAGGGGCGTCGCCCCCCGGCCTACTTTCGAAATTTCAATCTGCGATTGTCGAAGGCTCGGAAAACACGCCTCGCCGCCGATGTCGCAAGTTATCGCAACGACTGCGCAACAATGAACCCCTCGGTTCTATTTAGCATCCGGCAACAGCAGCCGCCGCAAAACCGCGGCGTCCTCGCGGCCCGCCGCGGCCTGATAGTAGCCGCGTCGCACGCCCACTTGCTCGAAGCCCATGGACTTGTAGAGATGTGCGGCTGCCGTGTTGGAGGGCCTTACTTCGAGAAAGGCCTCATGCATCCCAGACGCACGTGCCCGCTCCAAAAGATACACAAGCACCCTGCGAGCCAGGCCGCGTCCGCGATACTCATCGGCGATGCAGACGTTCAATATATGCGCTTCGCCCGCCCCAACGGACATGATGCCGTAGCCCGCTAGGGCACTGTCGGCCTCAACCACACGGCACACATAGCCGACGCGCAAGCAGTCGCGAAATATCCCCTCGCTCCAGGGAAATTGATACGCCGCCCGTTCGATGTCGACGACTACAGGGACGTCGAGTTCGTGCATGGGTCGGATCGCGACCGAGGCAGACTCGACCTCTTGCTTGACGCTAGACACCCGCGCACACCTGCCGGGCAAATTTTAAATCCTCCCACGCCTTTCCCTTCTCACTCGGCGTGCGCAGCAAGTACGCCGGATGATAGGTAGCGACCAAGGGCACTTGCATCAGGCCGAAGCGGTGCACTTTCTGTCGCAGCCCACCCAGCGTGACATTGGTGCGCAGCAGGTTTTGCGCTGCGATCCGCCCCACAGCCAGCATGAGCTTGGGCCGCAGCAATGCAATCTGCTGTTCGAGATAGGGCAGACACTCCGCAGCCTCACTGGCCGTGGGGTCGCGATTGCCGGGAGGTCGGCACTTCAAGACATTGGCGATGTACACCTGCTCGCGCTTCAACCCAATGGCGTACAACATGGAATTCAACAGCTGACCGGCTTTGCCGACGAAGGGCTCGCCCTGACGGTCCTCATCGGCGCCCGGCGCCTCGCCGACGATCAGCCATTCGGCCGACTGACTGCCCACGCCGAAGACGGTTTGGGTGCGCGTATTGCACAGCGTGCAGCGTGTGCAAGAAGCCACCCTGGCCCGCAGTTCCGGCCAATCAGCCCCGCCCTCTCGAGGCACGGGTGCATCGGACGGCTGCGCCGGCGCCGCTGCCGCTCGGGCTACGACTGCGCTGGCGGCGGCAGGGATCGCAACATTCAGTGCCGTTGCACCGCGCGCAACCCAAGCTTGTATCCCCAGGGCGGCAAGATATTCACGGCGCAGCGCGCTATTCATGCGGTCTGACGGCGGGGCGGGTCCGGCGCCGCAACTTGCGGTAGACCCAGAGCGTCGGTGCGGACAGACCATATAGCCCGAACAGCACCAGCAAACTGATGGGTAGGTGCAGGAAGATCAAGATGAAAGCGAGCGGCACCAGAATGATGTAGGTGAATCGTACGCGCGCGCCGGGATTCACCTGCTTGAAGCTGTTGAACGGAAAACGACTGATCATGAGCGCGCCGGCAGAGACCGTGACCAGGAAGGCCAGGATCAAGCCGGTCAGCCCTATATTGGTCTGATCGCTCGCCAGCCACACCAGCGCCGCGACGATGGCGGCCGCGGATGGACTCGGCAGGCCCTCGAAGTAGTGCTTATCCTGGGTGGCCGATCG
>JANYJY010000002.1 GCA_025358295.1 Gammaproteobacteria bacterium | reverse complement strand
CCGGAGCCGTACAAACCTAGCACGCCGATCTTGGCGCCGGGGAAAAAACTCAAGGAAATGTCGCGCAAAATGATGCGCTTGGGCGGCACGACCTTGCCTACCCTGTTCATGGTGTAAATGAACTGAGCCATCTGTACCTACGTTGAATTAATCGCTTCGGATAGCGGGGGGATCGGGGCCGAATTATCCGCGACTACCGGAAACTTGTCACGGAGAGACGTACTCGCTAGGGAACCCCAGCCTAATCAGCTATAATTACCGGCTATCTGTTGGGAGACTAGGTTCATGTTCAGCGCTCAAATGACGATTGCCGGCTTCGATCCCGAACTCGCGAAGGCGATCGCGGATGAACGCAACCGACAAGAGGATCATATCGAACTGATCGCATCGGAGAACTATACGAGTCCTCGGGTGCTCGAGGCGCAGGGATCCGTACTGACCAACAAATACGCCGAGGGCTACCCCGGCAAGCGCTATTACGGCGGCTGCGAGTTCGTGGACGTCGCTGAGCAATTGGCGATCGACCGTGCCAAGCTGCTGTTCGGCGCCGACTATGCCAACGTTCAGCCGCATTCCGGCAGCCAGGCGAACGCCGCCGTGTACCTCGCCATGCTCAGCCCCGGGGATACCATTCTCGGCATGAGCCTCGACCACGGCGGCCATCTGACTCACGGCGCCAAGGTCAATTTTTCGGGCAAGCTGTTCAAAGCCTTTCAATACGGCATCAATCCGGACAGCGGTGAAATCGATTACGAGCAGGTGGAGCGACTCGCCAAGGAGCATCGCCCCAAAATGATCGTTGCTGGTTTTTCGGCCTATTCGCGCATCATCGACTGGGCGCGATTTCGCGCCGTCGCCGATTCGGTCGGCGCCTACTTATTCGTCGATATGGCGCACGTCGCCGGTCTGGTGGCATCCGGTGTTTACCCGAACCCCGTGCCGTTCGCGGATGTCGTGACGACCACCACGCACAAGACCCTGCGCGGCCCGCGCGGCGGTCTGATTCTCGCGCGGCCGCATGCCGAATTGCACAAGAAGTTCAATTCGATGGTGTTTCCGGGCACTCAGGGCGGTCCGCTGATGCACGTGATTGCCGCGAAGGCGGTGGCCTTTCTCGAGGCGCTGCAGCCGGAGTTCAAAGTCTATTCTGCGCAGGTCGTCGCGAATGCGCGGGTCATGACCAAGGTTTTGCAGGAGCGCGGCTACAAGATCGTGTCCGGCGGCACGGACAATCATTTGTTCCTGCTCGATCTGATCGATAAGAACATCACTGGGAAGGATGCGGATGCCGCGCTGGGTCGTGCGCACATCACGGTCAACAAGAACGCGGTGCCGAACGATCCGCGGCCGCCGGCCATCAGCAGCGGATTACGCATCGGCACGCCCGCAGTCACCACTCGCGGCTTCAAGGAGGGCGAAGTGCGTCAGTTGACCAGTTGGATAGCCGATGTGCTGGATCACATGGGCGATGATTCGGTCGTCGAACGCGTACGCGCCGAGGTAGTGAACATATGCCGGCGATTTCCCGTATACCGCTAACGGTAGGCCGAGCAAAAGGGTCCGTAGCGGGATCCACGTAAGCATCGCCCATGCATTGCCCTTTTTGCGGCCATACGGAGACCAAGGTAATCGACTCGCGCCTCGCGGGCGAAGGGCGGCAAATTCGCCGGCGCCGCGAATGTCTGGAGTGCACGGAGCGTTTCACCACTTTCGAGACGGCGGAGTTGCTATTGCCAACCGTCGTCAAAGGCGACCGCAGCCGCGAGCCTTTCGATGAAAATAAATTGTTGCACGGAATGCAGAAGGCCCTCGAAAAGCGCCCGGTCGGCCGGGAAGCGATCGAGGCGGCTGTGGCAAGGATTTGCCACAAACTACGCAGCCTGGGCGAGCGGGAAATTGCCGCGCGTAGCATAGGCGAGATGGTGATGGAGGAGCTGCGGCACCTGGACGAAGTCGGTTACGTGCGCTTCGCTTCCGTTTATCGAAGTTTCCAAGATATCGAGGCTTTTCGCACCGAGGTCGATCAATTGCGCCGCCATCGCAGGCGCCGCGAACCCAGCCGGGATCAACTACCGCTGCTGCCGGGCGATGATTCGGGCGAAGACGATAAATGAACCAGGACGCGACGCAGGATCAGGCGCACATGGCGCGAGCGCTGGCACTCGCCGCGCGCGGTCTGTACACCACCGATCCGAATCCGCGGGTCGGATGCGTGGTGGTGCGTGAGGGTGCGGTGCTCGGCGAGGGCTGGCATGTCAGAGCGGGCGAAGCGCATGCGGAGGTGTTGGCGCTGCGTGCCGCAGGCCCCGGCGCGCGCGGGGCCACAGTGTATGTCACGCTCGAGCCCTGCAGTCATACGGGACGAACTGCGCCTTGTGCGGATGCCTTGATCGATGCCGGCGTGGCGCGAGTCGTGTGCGGCAGCAGCGATCCCAACCCCAAGGTGGCCGGCGCCGGCATTGCCCTGCTTCGAGCGGCGGGAATTTCCGTGTCGGTCGGGGTCCTCGAGCCTGCAACGCGGGATCTTAACGTCGGATTTTTTTCGCGTTTCGAACGCGGCCGTCCCTTCGTGCGGCTCAAGTTGGCCATGAGCCTGGACGCACGCACTGCTCCCGCCTCCGGTGCACCGGTATGGATCAGCGGCGAAGCTGCGCGTGCCGATGTTCAGGAGTGGCGGGCCCGCAGTGGCGCGATACTGACGGGTGCCGGCACGGTGCGCAGCGACGATCCTCGGCTCGATGTGCGGTTGGCCTATGGCTCGTGGGTCAGGCAGCCGCTGCGAGTGTTGCTCGATCCGATGCTGTCCTGCGCGACCGGCGCGAAATTGTTTGCCGCAGAAGGGGCATTGGTGTTTGCGGCACCCGATGCGCCGGCGCGCACCGATGGTTCGGCGCGAGTCGAGCGTCTGCCGCGAGCGGCGGGCGGCCTGGATCTGCATGCCGTCATCGCACGCCTGACGGAGCTCGAGGTCAACGAGCTGCTGGTCGAATGCGGCCCGCGTCTTGCGGGTGCCTTCATTTTATCCGGACTTGTGGACGAATTCGTCCTGTACATCGCGCCGACACTGCTCGGCGCTGACGCGGCCCCTTTACTGCATGTCAGCGGCCTGAAGTTGCCCGCGTTCGACATCAAGGACGTGCAGCGCATCGGACCGGACCTGCGGCTCATACTTTTACCGAAGAAGTCTTAACTATGTTTACCGGAATCATCGTGGCGAAGGGACGCGTGGTCTCCTTGACGGAGAGGGGCGGCGACCTTGAGTTGGGAATCGACGCCGGCGCGCTCGAGCTCGAGCGCATTTCCCTCGGCGACAGCGTCAGCGTGCAAGGCGTCTGCCTCACGGTGACCGTGAAGGACGGCACGCGGTTCTTCGCCGATGTCTCGCGCGAAACCATGTCCAAGACGACTCTGGGCGCTTTAAAGCCTGGGTCGGCGGTGAACTTGGAGCCCAGCCTGCGCGCCGGAGACCCTCTGGGCGGTCACTGGGTGAGCGGCCATGTCGATTCGGTAGGCAAGTTGCGGGCACTGGTTCAGGATGCACGCTCGTGGCGCTTCGAGTTCGAATTGCCGGAGTCCCTGGTGCGCTTCGTGGCCGCCAAGGGCTCGATTTGCGTCGACGGCGTTAGCCTGACCGTGAACAAGGTCGACGGCCGGCGCTTCGATGTCAACATCATTCCCCATACTCTGAAGGCCACCACGCTCGGCGAGTTGAAAATCGACGATGGCGTGAATATAGAAATCGACGTGATTGCGCGCTACCTGGAACGACTCATGACGAAAAGCGGAGAGTAAGGTCACCATGCCCGTATTTAACACCATCGACGAAATTCTCGAGGATCTACGCCGCGGAAAAATGGCGGTGATCATGGATGACGAGGATCGCGAGAATGAAGGCGATCTCATCATGGCGGCGGATTGCGTGCGCCCGCAGGATGTCAATTTCATGGCGCGCTACGGCCGCGGCCTCATCTGCCTCACGCTGACGCGCGAGCGCTGTCGCCAGCTGCGCTTGCCGCTCATGGTCAGCGACACGGACAGTTCGCATCGCACCAACTTCACGCTGTCGATCGAAGCCGCGGAAGGTGTGACCACGGGAATATCCGCGCACGATCGCGCGCACACGGTCAAGACGGCCGTCGCGTCGAACGCCAGCCCCGAGGATCTGCGTCAACCGGGGCATATATTCCCGCTGATGGCGCAACCCGGCGGAGTGTTGACGCGCGCCGGACATACGGAGGCCGGCTGCGATCTGGCGCGTTTAGCCGGATTCTCCCCGGCGGCCGTCATCGTCGAGATCTTGAATGACGACGGCACCATGGCACGCCGCCCGGATCTCGAGCTGTTTGCGAAAACGCATGACTTGAAGATTGGCACCATCGCGGATCTCATCCGCTACCGATTGAAGAACGAACGCTCGGTGGAGCGTATATACGAGGATACGGTCGACACGGAGCACGGCAGTTTCAAACTCTCCTGCTATGAGGATCACGTCAACAAGACGGTGCACATTGCATTGGTCAAAGGCGACCTGAATTCGACTCTGCCGCCGCTGGTGCGCGTGCACATCAAGGACACGCTGCGCGATGTGGTGGGCGTGCGCAACGAGCGGCTCGGCTGGCCGCTGCGCGCGGCGATGCGGCGCGTGGCAAACGAACCGTCGGGCGTCATCGTGATTTTACGGCCGGAGGAGTCGCCGCGGGATTTCATGGACAGCGTGCATCTGCTCGACCCCAAGACCACGAACACCCGCCATCCCGGCGCCACCGTCATTCGTACCTACGGAATAGGTGCCCAAATTCTCAAGGATCTGGGGCTGAAACGCATGCGCGTCCTGAGCGCGCCCAAGCAGCTGCAGGGCCTCGCCGCATTCGATCTGGAAGTGACCAGCTATGTAGATGGCGGCGAATGAGCGCGCCTGCGGCTATACTTCATCGCTACGTGTTGTAAGGAACGACTTGTGCCCAACGATCAGCCGAAAGTAATCGAAGGTGAACTGATGGCCCGCGATCTGCGATTTGCGCTCATCGCCGCGCGGTTCAACGAATTCGTGGTGGAGCCGTTGATTCGCGGCGCGCTCGATGCGCTCAGGCGCCATGGCGTCAATGAGAAGCAGATCGAGATTGTGCGCGTGCCCGGAGCGTTCGACATTCCGATCGTGGCGCGCAAGCTGGCTCAGTCGCGCCGCTACGAGGCGCTCATTGCACTCGGCGCCGTAATCCGCGGCCAGACCCCGCATTTCGACTATGTGGCTGGAGAATGTGCCGGGGGCATCGCGCGCATTGCGCTCGAGACCGGTGTGCCGATCTCGTTCGGGGTGTTGACGACCGACACCGTAGAGCAGGCCGTAGATCGCGCCGGCGGCAAGGCCGGTAACAAGGGCGCCGACGCCGCGCTGGTTGCGATTGAAATGGCGAACCTCTTGCGCCGCCTGGAACCCTAGAGCGTGGCCGGCAAGCGCCCGCAGGTGGTCAAAGAGGATGCTGCCGACCGCCGGGCCCGCAGCCACTCACGGCGATTGGCACTGCAGGCCCTGTATCAAATACAGATCAACCCGCGTCCATGGATCGACGTGCAGCAGGAGTTCGCCGCCGACCCAGAGGCGGAAAGAGTCGATCTGGCCTATTTTCGCTCTCTGGTCGCGGAAATTGCACCGAATCGCGAAATACTGGATACCCGGATCGCGCGCTTCAGCGACATACCGCCGAAGGCCCTCGATCCGATCGAACATGCCGTGTTGTGGCTCGGGTTTCACGAATTGGAGGCGCGTCCCGAGTTGCCGTACCGCGTGGCACTGGCCGAGGCGGTGCAGTTGGCCAAGCAGTTCGGCGCAACGGATGGGCACAAATTCGTCAATGCCGTACTGGACAAAGCGGCTCGGGAGTTGCGGCCCGACGAGTACGGCGTCGACTGAGCGAGCGGCGATGAACGCAGACACTCCCGATCTCGGCGAGTTTGAATTGATTCGCCGCTTTTTTCAGCGCCGCCGGACGCAACGTCCGGAGCTATCCGGCGTGGTTCTCGGCATCGGCGATGACGCCGCCGTGTTGGCCTTGCCGCCGGACACGGAATTGGTGGCCGCCGTGGACACCCTAGTGGCGGGTCGGCATTTTCCTCACGGCACGGATGCACGCTCGGTGGGGCATCGCGCACTTGCCGTGAATTTAAGCGACTTGGCTGCCATGGGGGCAACTCCGGCGTGGGCGACATTGGCGCTGACCATGCCGAACGTCAACGCCGAATGGCTGGAGGGATTCTCGGCGGGGCTGTTCAATCTTGCTGATGCACATAACGTCTCGCTGGTTGGCGGCGATACGACTCGCGGGCCCTTGACCATCAGCGTGCAGGTATTGGGGCATGTTCCGCGCGGCACCGCGCTGCGTCGAAGCGGAGCCCGCGCGGGAGATCTGTTGGCCGTGACCGGCACGCTCGGCGATGCCGGCGCCGGGCTCAAGTTTAGCGTTGCAATGCCGATGCCTGAAACTCGCCTGGCGGCGGCGGACCTCATCAAACGATTCGACTATCCAACGCCGCGGGTGCTGTTCGGCATTGCGGCGCGCGGCATCGCGACCGCAGCGATGGACCTTTCCGACGGATTGATCGGCGATTTGCCGAAGTTGGCGCAGGCCAGCGGCGTTGCAGTAAGAGTCGCGGTGGAGGGATTGCCCCTGTCCGATGCGCTGCGCACTGCAATTCCCCCGGGCGAAGCGCGCGATCTGGCGCTGGCGGCGGGCGATGACTACGAATTGCTGCTGGCGGTGCCGGCCATACGTTACCCCGATCTCAAGGCGGCGGCGGATCGATTGAACTTAAGATTGACCCCGATCGGTGAGTTTCATGACGGCGTCGGCGTCACCTGGACCCGGGACGGCTATAAATTTGAGCCCGGACTGCACGGTTGGGATCACTTCGCCTAAGCCTGGACTCAAATCACAGTTTAGGTCCAGCCTCCCCAGTATCCTCAGGCCCATTCAATCGCACATATGGCCTACGGGGCACGGTTACCCTTGAGCAATACACGTTTAAATACTAACGCGAAGTCCCCGAACGGCCGCGCCTCATTGCCCGAGAAGATCGGCAAGTATGCCATCATCAACGAGGTGGGGCGGGGCAGCACGGGCGTCGTGTACCTCTCGCACGATCCGTATTACGGCCGCGACGTCGCCATCAAGGTCTACAACGTGGATGCCAGCGGCGACGAAAGCCGCAAGCGCATCGCACGTAAGATGTTTCTCTCAGAAGCCCATATGGTGGGCATGCTGCAGCACCCGAATATTCTGCCCATCTATGATGCCGGCGAAGAAAACGGTCATTGCTACATCGTGACCGAACATGTGCATGGCGCCCGCACTCTGGCGGCCTATTGCCGACCGGATAATTTGTTGCGTATCGATGACGTGGTTGAGCTGGTGTACAAGGCGGCACGAGCGCTGCACTACGCACACAGCCGCGGGGTCATTCATCGGGACATCAAACCCAGCAATATCATGCTCACGCTCGACAGCGACGTGCGCATCATCGATTTTGGAATCGCCCTGGTGGCCGATTCGGAGATCTCGCGCATCGAGGGCATCGCCGGCAGCCCCTCGTATATGTCTCCCGAGCAGGTGCAGTCGATCGAGCTGACCAACCGCTCAGATCTGTACTCGCTGGGCGCCGTGATGTACGAACTCCTGACCGGAACCCGGCCGTTCAGGGCCGGCAATTTGCAAAAACTGCTGCACCAGATCGTATTCGCCACTCCTCCGCCCATTCACACCCTGCGTCCGGAAATTCCCGAGGAACTCGAGAACGTCACTGCGATGGCGCTGCAGAAGGATCCGGACAAGCGTTACAAGACGGGTCTGGACTTTGCAGCCGAACTGACCCGCGTGCATCAGAAGCTGCGCGCGCAATACAATCGCATCGATCAACAGGAACAATTCAGCTTGCTGCGCAAGCTGAAGTTCTTCCACGAATTCTCCCACGGCGAAATTTGGGAAGTGCTGCGTGCCAGCAGTTGGCAGGACTATGCCGACGCCGAGGAAATCGTCAAGGAAGGCGAAATGGACGACCGCTTCTACATCATCGTTCAAGGGCGCGTCAGCGTGCAGCGGCTGGGAAGGGCGCTTGGATATCTAGAAAATGGCGATTGTTTCGGTGAGACCAGCTATGTGCGTGGCGCGAAACGTACCGCGACCATCAACGCCTCCGGCCCCGTGACGGTCATGAAAGTCAGTTCGACGCTGCTTGAACAGGTTTCCGCGGAGTGTCAACTGCGCTTCAACCAAGTGTTTCTGCGCAGCATGATCGGTCGTCTGCAAAGCGCCGAAAGGGGCGTTTCCTAAAGCCCGGGAGGCCTGTCAGGCGGGCTGCAGCGCCGCCTCTTTGTCGTGCTCGATCATCGCGTATGCGGAATGATTGTGAATCGACTCGAAATTCTCCGATTCCACCACGTAGGCACGAACCCGCTTATCCTTGTTGAGCGCGACGGCGACGTCGCGCACCGTATCCTCGACGAATTTCGGATTGTCGTAGGCGCGCTCAGTCACGAATTTCTCGTCCGGGCGCTTGAGGATTCCATAGACTTCGCATGAGGCCTGTTTCTCGGCCACATCAATCAGTTCTTCCAGCCACATATGCTCGACCAGCTTGGCCGTCAATGTGATGTGCGAGCGCTGATTGTGCGCGCCATAATCGGAAATTTTCTTCGAGCAAGGGCATAGGCTGGTCGTCGGTACGACGACTTTGAGCCAAACATCGGTTTTGCCGTTTTGATGTTCGCCGAAAATTGTCGCCTGGTAATTCATCAGGCTCTCGACCCCCGTGACCGGCGCCTTTTTCATGACGAAATATGGAAAAGTCATCTCGATATGCCCGGCGCTGGCGTCCAGATGCTCCGTCATTTCGACCAACATCTTGCCGAACGAATCCACCGAGATTTCACGTTCGTGGCGATGCAGGATCTCCACGAAGCGCGACATGTGCGTGCCCTTGAAATTGTGCGGCAAATTCACGTACATGTTGAAATTCGCCACGGTGTGCTGGTCGCCCCGGGCGCGATCCTTCACCTTGATCGGATGATAGATGTCCTTGATGCCGACTTTGTTGATCGGTATCTGGCGCGTGTCAGCATGGCCTTGCACGTCCTCCACAGGCTTCGTGTTCGGCTTCTTGACGGGGACGGCGACGTTCATATACGGGTTTCCTACTGAAGCGATCAAGCCCTGTATGGTGCCGAAACCGCTGATTCCAATGATTTTAGACGATTCGTGCACCGTTGGCTTTAACGGAGAGGAGCCTGGCGGTGCCGTCCGGCGGACGGGTAGGCAAATTGGCATTGGGGGCGCCTAAAACGCGGCCCGTGCCCTGACTCTGAAGGCTCAGGCTCGACGATCTACGACATAGGCCGCCAGCCGCTCCAACACCTGCATTCGCCCGCCGAATACCGCTAGGCGGTCGCAGGCCCGGCGCTGCAGGTCGCGAGCGCGCGTTTTGGCATTTGCCAGCCCAAGAACGCTGGGATAGGTGGGTTTGGCCCGCGCAGCGTCCGCACCGCTGGTCTTGCCCAGATCTTCGGTGCTTCCCTCGACGTCGAGTATGTCGTCTTGGATTTGAAAGGCGAGTCCGATGTCCTGCGCATATCCGTCCAGCGCCGCCCATTCGGCCGGCGTCAATTCCGGAGCGCATACTGCTGCCAGCAATACGCTGGCGCGAATCAGGGCGCCGGTCTTGAGGCGATGCATGGCCTCGAGTTCCTCCAGGCCGATATGCCGGCCCACGGCGAAGAGGTCTAGGGCCTGGCCTCCTGCCATTCCCGCCGTGCCGCTCGCGTCGGCGAGAATCTGAATCATTTTCAAGCGCGCCGCGGCAGTTACTTCGGGAGCACGATCACGCGCCAACAACGAGAACGCCAATACCTGCAACGCGTCGCCCGTCAGTATGGCTGTCGCCTCATCGAAAGCTCGATGAGTGGTGGGATGGCCGCGCCGTAGGTCGTCGTCGTCCATCGCGGGCAGATCGTCGTGGACCAGAGAATATGCGTGAATGAGCTCCACCGCCGCGGCCGGAGCGTCCAGTGCACTCAAGGGGACACCCAATGACTCACCTGTGCAGTAGACCAGCAATGGGCGCAGGCGTTTGCCGCCGCTCAGAACCGCATAGCGTTGCGCGGCGTGGAGGCGCTCCGGGACGACATTCGCCGCCGGAAGCGCGGTGTCCAAGGCGGCTTGCACGCGAGATTGGTAAGCACTTAGCCGCGCCTCCAATGCATGCGCGCTCATGGTCGGTGCTCAGCCGACTTTCGATTCGTCGGGCGTAAAGTCTTCAACCGCGGCCTCGCCGGCCTTTTTCAGCAAGATCTCGACTTTCTGTTCCGCCTCTTTGAGGGCCGTTTGGCAGGCGCGAGTCAGCATCACGCCGCGCTCGAAGGCTGCCAATGATTCCTCGAGCGGCAGATCGCCCTGTTCCAGCCGATCTACCAGTTCCTCGAGGTCGCGCATCGCCGCCTCAAAATCGGGTTGGGCTTCTTTTACGGCTTTAGCTGCTGGCATGGCGGGAACGGTACACAGCCGCCGCCGCGGGGTCAAACCCAAGCCGCATGTTCCCCAGGGCGTCAATCCGTGCTGCGGTGACGATCTTGGCCAGGAACATTGCCAAGTCGTGATACGCGTCACAGCCGCGGGGTCGCGTTGCGGCTGCATTTGAGTACCATTGGCAGTGGGAAGCTATATGCAGAATTCAATCAAATCAATTATCAGAATCGCGTGCACGAGCGTTGCCGTTTTAGCTTCCATGGCCTGCAGCCCGCGGCATATTGCCCCGTTGTCGGTGACCGATCTCATGGAGGACCGCGTGACCCTCGACGGCGTGCTGATGAAATGCAATCAGAATCAAGCCAAAGCCCGCACCGAATCGGATTGCCTGAATGCGCGAATCGCCATTGACCGTTTGGCAAGTCAAAGCGATCCAGTCAAGGAGGCGAAGCGCACCGAGGATTTCGAGCGCAGTCGCGAGCAGCTTAGAATGACTCAGGAACGGCAGCGGCAGGAACTGGAACAGAAAAATAAGGTGGACGCGTATCACCTGCCGGTTGTGCCGGTCGAACCGAGCCCCGCGCCGCCATCCGCCAACGACTCAAGCCCGCCGGTTGCGCGCGAGTCGAGTCCGTAAAGCCGCCGAGACGCTCGGGCGATCGCGCCTGGCGCGTACGCTATTCCTAGACCACCGACAGTGCATACAGGTGTTTGACGTATGCCAGCGTCGCATCCGCCATTCCCTGTACTTTCGGATTGCTCGACTCGATGACGTAGTATTCATCGGGCGCGTGCGCCCGGCTGCCGTGGCCGGTGCCGAAATGACCGGCCGGCAGGTTGACGGGGGCGCCGGTGAAAATGCAGCCCGGCCATGAGCCGGCAAGGCGCGGCGACAGGCTGACCTGCAAACCTTCCTGGAGATAGACGGCCGTGGAGGCCTTGATCAGCGCTGAGTGCTCGTCGGTCTGGGTCGGGTCGTAGCCGCCGGTGACTTTGACTTCGATGTCACCGTACCCTCGCTTGGCGAGATGCGCCTTGAGCTTGGCTTCGGCTTCGGCGGCTGTCTGGTCGGGCACCAGCCGCATATCCAGCTTGGCCGTGGCTTTCGAGGGCAAAATTGTCTTGCCGCCGGGACCGGTATAGCCCGCGTACATACCTTCGATGTTCACCGTCGGCTGCGAGGCCAGCCGTTCCAGCGCGTCGCGATAGGACAGATCCCGCACCCAGTGCTGCACCCCCAACAGCTTCTTGATGTCGGCCTCATTGGTGTGCGCGACCTTATCCGCGATGATCTGCTTCTGACGCTCGGTCAGCGGCTTCACATGCTCGAACCAGCCGTCGATGGCGGGGTCGTTGCCGTCTTCCGACACGAGAGTGGACAAGGCCTTCACCATGCGCCATACCGCGCTATCAAGTTCGGCCTTATAACTGGAGTGGATGTCGTCCTTGGCGCCACGTCCCCACTTCTCCGTCGACGCGACCAATTCCACCTCGACCGCACCCTTGGCGCCAAGGGCGATCTCGACGCTGCCTTGCGGCGACTGCGAGGCGAAGGGCATGAACACCTCATGGCATTTCGACAGCGCTGCCAGCACTTCCGGCCGATGCACCACCTGGCCAAAGTGGGGCGACGCGATCTCCTCCTCGCCTTCTGCCACCAACACGATGTTGACAGGGGACTTGCGTCCAGCGGCCTTGAGTGCATGCAGAGCGGCGAGGAAGGTCGCTTCCGGTCCTTTTTGGTTGATGGCACCGCGGCCGATCATCACCTTGCCGAAGGGCGCCTTATCCACTATGGCGGCGGCCAAGGGCGGGGAACTCCACTCCGACGGATCGAATTGCTTCACGTCATACATGAAGTACATTCCGACGGTACGCCGCGCGCCGGCGTCCAGCGTGGCGAACACGCCGGGTTGGCCGTCGGTCGGCATCATTCTCGCGGTTTGAAAGCCCGCTTCGGTGAGAAGGTCCATCATCATTTGACAGCCTTCCTTCATATTGCGATTTTCGGCGGCGATGGAGGGCAGAGCGATCCAATTCTGCAGACGCCGGATGGCCTCGGGGCGCTGCTTCTCGATGGCTGCGCGGACGCTGCTCAAATCACCGCCGAACTGCGCGCCTGCCTTGTTCGCGGCCGCCCTCGTCAGCCGAGGCAGGGCAAGGGTGGCTCCGGCCGCTGCGGCCATGAGCAATAAGCCGCGACGATTCGGCAATTCAATCTTTCGCTCGCCCATTCGTTTCTCCCTGGCCTTGATGGTTTCGATGAAACCACACTACACAGAGATTTTCTGATCCTCAAGCGCCCGGTCGATGAGATACTTTGACGAAGGGGCGAACGATGAAGCCCCATGCAACAGCAACTTTACGGGAGCGCCAGACTATGCAAGGTATCCATACAGCCTCGGAAACGGGCATTCTTCGGCTGCCGGCCGACAGCGGTCGCGCGGCGCTGGCTGCACTCATTTGTCTGATAGTTACTTGTATGCATGGCGCGGCACGGGCGGACGTTCCGGCCGGCGATACGCACGACGCCGCGAGTTCGATATGGCTGCGCTGTGGCGCTCTGTGGGACGGACGAGCCGTGAAAACGGCCGGCCCAACGCTGGTCGAGGTGCGCGCCGAGCGAATCGTGTCGATCAGGCCGGCTACGGCGTTGCCGGACGGTAAGGTCATCGATCTGTCGGGGCTGACCTGTATGCCGGGGTTGATCGATAGCCACACCCACGTGCTGCTGCAAGGCGATATCACCGCAGCAGACTATGATGAGCAGTTGCTCAAACAGTCGCCGGAATATCGGACGATCCTGGCAACCGTCAACGCGCGCCGAATGCTCTCCTGGGGTTTCACGACGATTCGCGACCTCGAGACCGAGGGTGCGGGATACGCAGACGTGGACGTGAAGCATGCGATCGAACGCGGCGTCATTCCCGGCCCGCGGATGCAAGTGGCGACGCGATCAATGGATGTCACGGGCGCGTATCCGCTCGTCGGCTATGCGCCGAACGTGGTCGTGCCCAAGGGTGTGCAGGAGGCGGACGGCGCCGACGACGCCCGCCGCGTCGTGCGCGAGCAGATCTATCACGGAGCAGATTGGATCAAGGTGTATTCGGATCGCAGTTACCAGGTTCAGCCGGACGGAACGCTGGACGACATCCCCACGTTTACGCTCGATGAGCTTCGCGCCATCGTGGACGAGGCGCATCGGCAGCGCCACAAGGTGGCCTCGCACGCCATGGCGCGGCAGGGCGTGCACAATTCCGTGGAAGCGGGAGTCGATTCCATCGAGCACGGTAACTACATTGCCGACGAAGATATGCGGATGATGGTGCAGAAGGGAATTTTTTATGTACCGACGATTTACGTGGGCGAGTATGTGGCTGAGGGGCGGGCTAAGGCAGGAGCGCCGGTTTGGAAACAGATGGGTGAGATCCACGAAAAGACCTTTCGCCGCGCGCTAAAGGCCGGCGTCAAGATCGCTTTCGGCACCGACATCGGCGGCTTCGACTGGCAGATCAATCCGGCGCATGAGTTCGGATGGATGGTCAAATTCGGCATGACCCCGGAGCAGGCGCTGCGCTCGGCGACTGTGGGGGGCGCGGAACTGCTGGGTTGGTCCGACAGGCTCGGCACCTTGGAGGCAGGCAAGCTCGCGGACATCGTTGCGGTGCGTGGCGATCCACTCGGCGATGTGTCACGCCTGGAGCATGTCCGCTTCGTCATGAAAGGCGGCATTGTGTACCCGAGCGCTGAGCCAACTCCGTAACGGGCGCCCTATTTGGACCAGGCCCAATCCTGGGCCGATTTACGACAGCCACCCTGAGCGGCTCCCGTCCACGCGCGTCCCCGCACCACGCGGCCGCTGGCTGCGCCGGTAGGCGCGCCGTCTTTGATGGCGAACTTTCCGTTGACGATGACGTCGGTCACGCCGGTGCTGAGTTGATGTGGTTTCGCGTAAGTCGCATGGTCCTGAATCGTTTTTGGGTCGAACACGACGATGTCGGCGAAGGCGCCGGCTTGCAGGCGGCCGCGGTCGGGCAGCGATAAATTATCGGCGGGCAGAGACGTGAGTTTGCGTACCGCCTCTGCGACGCTCAGGCCGTGGTCCTTGCGCACGTACTGAGCGAATACTCGCGCGAAATTGCCGTACGCCCGCGGATGCGCGGCGGACAGTAAGAAAACGCCTTCCGGCGCGTTGCCGGCTTCGTCCGAGCCGAAGCTCACCCAGGGCAAGGCCACTTGCCGGCGGATATTGTCCTCACTCATCAAAAAATAGGCGACGCCGACACGCGAGCCATCCTCGATGACCAAATCTACTGCGGCATCCTCCGGCGTGACGCCGCGCATTTTCGCGACCTCGGCCAAGGTTTTACCCGTGAGCGGCTTCAATTTTGGATTCTTGAAGGCCAGCAGGAGAGTGCCTTGGGCGCCGGCCGCGCCATAAAGATTCTCCCAGTCGACGGGGTGGGGATTACGCATTTCGGCGATGACCCTCGCTCTGACTGCGGGTTCTTTCAGGCGCGCGATCCACGTTTCGAGACCGCCGTCCTGCACCCAGGAAGGCATGGCCGCATCCAGGCCGGTGGCGCCGGCCGTATAGGTGTACATGTTCGCCGAAATGCGCACGCCCGACGCGCGCGCCGTCTCGACCATTTCGATGACGCGATCGAGCTTGCCCCAGTTATCCTTGCCGGCAATTTTGAGATGATAAATCTCGGCGGGGGCACCGCTCGCCTTGGCAATATCAATGGTCTCCTGGAGGCCCGATTCGATGCGGTCGCCTTCGCTGCGCATGTGTACCGTATAAATGCCGCCGCATCGGGCCGATTCCTCGGCAAGGGCGATCAATTCCGGCGTCTTTGCGTAAGTGGCCGGCGCGTAGATGAGCATGGTGGTGACGCCGAGGGCACCTTGTTCCATGGCCTGATGAACCAAACTGCGCATTTGTTCGAGCTGCGAGGCCGTCGGCTGCACAGCCCCTTCGCCCAGAACAAGAGTGCGTATGGTCGGCGCGCCCACGAAGGATGCTACATTCGGACTGATGCCGCGGCGTTCGAGCGTTTCCAGGTACCCGCCCAGCGTTTTCCAAGTCACCGGGTATTTGATGTCGGTCTGGCGCGCGAGCATCAACTCCGCCATCTTGGCATTCAAGGGGCCCATTGAGTATTCGCCCATCACTTCGAGCGTTATTCCCTGCGTCAGATCACTCAGGGCACGACCGTCCGCAAACAGCGATTCTTCGGGGTGAGCCAGCATGTTGATGAAGCCGGGGGCGATAGCCTGTCCCTCGACATCGATCTGCGTGCGCGCCGACAGCGGCCGATGCGGACCTACGTAGGTGATGCGATCGCCATCCACCGCAACATCGCCGATATATGCGGCCCCTCCGAATCCATCGTAGATGGTTCCGTTACGCAGGACGAGATCGTGTTCTTCGTTCGGGCCGGCGGGTGCGGACAGCGTGGGAGCGGCAACAATGAATCCCGCGATAGCGGCAAGCAGCGAGCGAATACAACGTATCTGGGTCAAACGGGTTCTCCCTACGAGGCAATGAGTGATTCGATGGGGTAAGCGACTGAGCGCAAGCGCTCATGGAATGAGCGTGCAGCGGCCATCCAAAAAATGCGCGGGATTTTTCATTGATTTCTTGCGCTCAATGGGCGTGGGCAATCAGCAATACATTCGCAAACGGGGTGCCCCTACTCATGGGCTTGGCCTCGCTGTCGAAGCCGCACTCGTGCAGCAAATCGCTCCATTGCGCGACGCTGCGGCAGTACTGCGCGGGAGCGGCATGGCCGCGCAGGCGCGTCACCAGTTTGTCGCTCCACTGGCCGTAACGAAATCGCAGCCCGCCGTCGGCGTCGCCGACGCGCAAAAGCAGTAGGCCGCCCGGCCGTAAAGCTGCGCGCACCCTTTGAAGAACCTCGTTCTGCGCCTGCGCGGGCATGTAGTGCAACACGTCGAGAATGACCACGGCATCGACCATCCCAAAGTCGGTGTTGCGTATATCCGCCTGGGAAATCTCGCACCGAGTACCGAACGCACGGCGCGCACGCGCGACGTCTCGAGACATCATTTCAATGCCGCGAGTCGTCACCGCGAGCGGCGCGGGCGGCCACGCGCGGGGCCAGTTGCCATGCTCGTAACAACGTTCAGCGGCCTTGAGCCACGCGTTCAGCAGTCCCTGCCCGCAGCCGAGATCGAGGACTCGCGCGCGCCCCAACAGCAAGCCCGACTCAAGGATGGCGCGGTAAATGGGGTCTATGCGCAGCTTGCCGCGCGCAAAGTGATACGCGAAGCGGCCGGCGGTACGATACGGCTCGCAGGCGGCATCGAGCAGCTCGCCGTTGAGTCTGGCTCCGTTGAATTGCGCTTGTGCGGTGGCCGTAGTCACTCCTTCCCGATCTCTATGGTCCAGTCCGGTCCCGAATCGATCTTGTGGGCGGCAGCATAGCTACCCTGATTCAATGCGACCGCGAGATTCAACAAACTATTGACGTATACCAGGGGTTTTCCCACGGCCACGTCGCCGAATGTGCGTTCGTAGGGCGCGACGCCATCATCGACCAGTTGACCGCGATGATAAATTCGCACATGTAAGGGCGCACCGAGCGGGACTTGCAATGGATCGAAAAGGGCCTTCGGTATATTGGTCCACACATTGCCGAATTGCACGTCCAGTACCGGAATGATTCCGGACAGCGTATTCGCCTTGCGCTGGGCTTTGCGATAGGGAATGGAGATCAACGACTGGGGCGGCAACGACGGCCCGACCTGTTCGAAGCGGATGACGCCTGCCGCCAGGCGTGCCCCGGTGTAGGCGAATACATCGCGTCCATGAAAGGTATGTGATTGTTCGGAGCCGGGACGCCGATTGATGCGCTCGTCGATCCGGCGCAGTCCTTCGATGCCGTCGCGCTCCGCTACCAGGGACAGCAGGCCGTTGTCCGGGCCCACGAAATAATGATCGGTGCGCGTCTTGAGGACCACCGACAGGCGCGGTGTTCCGACACCGGGATCTACGACGGCGACGAATACCGTCCCCTTAGGCCAAAATTGTTCTGTCTGATACAGCCGATAGGCGCCGGCAAATATGCTTGGATTGTCGTGACTCAAATCGGAAACCAGCAAGTCCTGCGATACGCCGTAGGCAACGCCTTTCATGGCGGACACGGCACCATCCTGAGTGCCGAAATCGGTCAACAACACCAAGGGCGCCCGCGATTGCGCCGGGGCGGCCAGAAACGCCAAGCCCAAGAGCGCCGCCAGACGCAGCCGCGTAATTATGGAATCGCCTGCGGCGGCAGCCGCTCTTGTTGCACGATCCGATGTGCCAGGGGCACCGCCAGTGTGTCGCTGACGGTGCTCAAGAGCCGCAGAACCGCAGGCGCACAGACTACTTCTGTTGTTCCAGGGGATAAGTGCGGGGAGCTTCGGCGCTCGGCGCCGTACCGGCCGGCGCTTGAGAGGTCGACGTCGCCGGCAAATCCGCTTGTGGCGCCGGTGAACCTCGCAGCGGCGTGTGAGTTGTGGCTGCCAATCTATCCAGGAAGCGCTGCGCCGTCGCAGGCGCTGCAGGTGCCTGACCGGAGAAGATCTCCGTCGCTGTGACGCCGCTCTTGCCGTATAGCGCGCCATTGGCCGGGCGGTCGATGGATATCACACTGCCATCGAGTGCAATACCACCGAACAAACCGCGGGTCCTCGCATAGGAATAAATCTCTGCATTGAAACCGATGTCGGTTGCGGCCGAGCCCTGCCTGCCGACCGGACCCGTCGCCACGGAGGCATCCGCGCCCAAGGTCAATTTGCCCCCGGCAATTCCCTCGATGCCGGTCTTGGAGGTGAAGACGAGAATGATGTCGGAGGATTGAGCGCCCGCCTGAAATCCCCAGCTGCCGCCGGTCAGCGAGACGAATACCGGGTTGCTCCACGGCGAGGTCAGTTTGTCGCGCACCACGAGCACGCCCCGGCCGTGTCGGCCGCCGAAGATGAAGGCGACCTTGGTGACGTCGGGAATGACGGCGATACCATAGGCTCGGGACAGTAGAGCATCCGGAATCCGCTGGTCCGGCATGCCTTGCACTTCATCCAAGACCTCGGTCGCGGTCAGCAGGCGTCCCTCCTCGCGTGCGCCGGCATTTGCAATATTTACAATAGACGCGCCGAAGAAGATTGTGGAAATGGTGAGCGCGGCGGCGAAATGCTTTCGTATGGACATCAAGACTCCTAATTGGGCAGATAATGCCGGCATAGCGGGACGGACCCCAAACACGCCGGACAGTTCCGCAAGCTTACCGCTTGTTGGGGGCGGCGAGAACCCGTGCGGCATCGGCTTCCCGGTGATGTGCCCGGTAGTACTCGGCCAGCCAGGCGGTGGCTTGCTGTGTTGCAGGATTTTGCGGACCCACCGTAGCCAACAGTTGGTTGCGAGCGGAGATCAGCAACGGTTCGCCTTCCCCTGCCTTGTCGCCAACGATCAAAGCCCAGCCGAGGCTCGCCTCGCTGCGCGCGGAGCGCCAGCTGCCCGCACCTACCAAGGCGACGTTCATGTCCAACGCTGCGCGGAATTCCGTTGCCGCGGGCGCCGTAGAGCCGCGGCGCAACAGCACTTCACCCAGTAGCTGGTGTGTCGACGCGATATACAAGTGACGCGAGGGCAGGGACTGGGCATAGACGGCCAACGCTTGACGCGCGTCGTTCTCGGCAGCCGCGAGGTCGTTGCCCTTCATGTACAAATTCGCGAGAGCGTCGAGGTAATATCCGACCATGTAATGATCCGGACCGCGCCGCTCACGGGTGATCTTCAATGCGGTTGCCGTCGCTGGAATGGCCCGGCTCAAATCGCCTTCGCGCTCGTAGAGAATACCTAAGTCGGCTTGAATGGCGGCAATTCGCGGATTGTCCGGGCCGAACACACTGCGTTCGATTTCCAGCGCTTCATTCAATACCTGTTCGGACTCGGCATATTTCCCTCGTTGCGTGAGTATTGATCCCAGCGTCGCCAAGGCAATCGCGTTATCGGGATGATTGCGGCTGACACTCTCCTGGAAAATGCTCAGGGCCTCGCGCTCATAGTGCTCGGCGAGCTGATAGTCGCTCTTCCATACCGCCGCATCTGCCAGTCCGTTCAACGCTGCGGCAACTTGCAGGGATTGATTGCCTGTTAAGTTCCGATAGATTGTAAGCGCCTTCCCAAACAGCTGCGCTGCATGGTCGGGGTCGCTCCGTGCGCCCAGCGCGAAATTGCCGAATTGAACCAGAATGTCTGCGGTCTCAATTTGTGGGGCTGCGCCGTCGCTTTCCGATAAATCGACTGCCTGTTGCAAGTCTGCTTCTGCGGAAATCAGGTGACCGGCATCGGTCAAGGCGCGTCCCAGATTGGCGAGCGCGACGGCAACACGGCGGTTATCGACAGGTCGTTCCTGACGACGAATTGCAACCGCTTGCTCGAACAATGGAATCGAACGCTCGCTCAAGCCTTGGCGTCGGTAGGCGAGGCCGATGCTCTCGAGAAGCTGGGCGCGCACCTCCGGCTGCAGATTCGAGTTTCCCTGAATCTTCTCTGCGCCTCGATCCAATAATTCCTTCGCAGTCGGTTCTTTTCCCTGAGCATTGAAGGGATCCGCCTGGGAGAACACGTCGACCAAGAACGCCGACACCTGTTGCGCCCGGTCGCGCTCCTGCGCCG
>JANYJY010000064.1 GCA_025358295.1 Gammaproteobacteria bacterium | reverse complement strand
AAAACTAACTTTGCCAAATCGATCCCAACCTGAGTAATGTTCATCATGGACGCTCCAGCTTGACTAAGTGGTTGCTTGACACTTCCACTCTGGCACAACTGATGCCGTTAAAAGCGGGGGCGTCCATTCCATTACTTTTGGCACTGAAAATGAGGGGAGGCCGCGTCAAGCTTTGGTCAATGTGCGCAGGCTGGTGCGCACGCCGCGCGTCATCCAATGATCCGCGCCCCGCACGCGTTGTAGCGTCGCGAGCGCGGCCTGCAGTTGGTAGCGCGCCGCCGCGAATTGGTGCCGTTCGGCCAAGCATTCGCCGTACACACTTTGCGCTTCCGCATGGCGCCAGCCGGTAAGGGGATCGTCAGGTGGCCGAAGCAATAAGGCCTGACGCGCGACCGCACAACCGGCAGTGACGTCGTGCAGGGCTAGTTCAATTCGGGCTTTTGCCAGGAACGCAGTTGCCAGTTGCTCTGGGTCGAGCGTCTTCAGGCTGGTCAAAGCCGCGATACCAGCGTCGATCTCCAGGCGCGCACTTTTTTGGTCGCCGGCGGCGGATTCGCTCAAGGCGTATTGAACGCGCGCTATCGCGGCCTCGCGGGGTGGCACATCGGCCAGTCCGACGCGCATGTGCTGCGCAAGTTGTTGCTGGACCACGGCTTGATCGGCGTGACCGGATAGTCGCAGTACGATGCCGAGATCATCCAGAGTGATCGCAACCGCGCGGTTCTGCTCGCCGAGTTGCCGGCGGCGCGACGCCAATACCTCCCGCGTCACGCTTTCGGCCTGAGTCAGATCGCCGGACTCTCTCAAAGCGGCTGCGAGATGCCCTTTGGAGATTAGGGCAAACGGATGCTCGGGCTTGCCTTGTGACGCCCATATGGCCATTGCCTCGCGGCTGAAACTGGCGCTGCCCGAGAAATCGTCCAGATGCATGCGCAGTACGGCGAGATTGTTCAATGTCGTCGCCAGATCCGGATGGCTATTGCCAAGTACGCGCCGCTGCATGGCCAACGCCTCACGATATAGCGGATCAGCTTCCCGGTAACGCTTCAGGCGATCGAACGCACGGGCCTCGTTGGCCAGCGCCAGCGCCAGCAGCGGATGGTCGCTCGGCAGCAAGCGCCGGTATATGGCGATCGCTTCGTCGAACACCGGCAACGCCTGCGCCAGATGATCGGTCTGCATGCGAAATACCCCGAGATTCACGAGGTTCTCGGCCACATCCAGATGATTCTCGCCGTACAGCGCACGAAACATCGCCAATGATTGTTCAGTCAACTCGGTCGCTTGATCGATGCGATTCATATCGCCGTATAGCGCCGCGAGTTGGTTGAGCTGAGCGGCGATTTGTGCGTGCGGTGACTTCAATGTTGCACGCGACAGGGCGAGTGCCTGTTTGAGCAAGGATTCACCGTCCAAGAATTCGCCCTGGCGGCGCGCAATCTCGCCTTGCAGCGCGAGATCCTGGGCGACCACGGCGCCGTCGTGGCTCCCCGAGGCCCGATGTTCGGCAAGCGCTTCGACGGAGGCGATCGACGCGGCATGGTAGTCGCCCTTCTCGTACTGCGCGCGTGCCAACAGCGACAGGGTATCGGCGCGCGAAACATCGTCGCCCTCGTCGACGGCGCGCAAGACGAGCGAGCGTTGCAACAGCGCTACGGCCTGATCGTTCTCGCCCAAGCCCTGATAGATAGTCCCCAGCACTGCTGAGAACGAGGCTTCCAGCTGCGGCTGTTGTGCCAATTGCAGCTGCATTCGCTTGGCGCCCGCATCGAGCACCTCCCGGGCGCTCAATTTGAGGCCGCCGGGCATGCCTTTGGGATCCGCGACCTGGAACACATCGACAAGATAGCGGGTGACCGCTTGAGCCCGCAGCGCATGCGCACGCGCCCGGGATGCCTGTGACAACGCGAATGCGGTGATGGCAATGAGGCCTACCAAGCCTAACGCTGCCATAGGCACGCTGACACGATGGCGAGCGATGAATTTGCCGCTGCGATAAATAAGCGTGTCGCGCCGGGCGGCGATCGGATGGCCGTCCAGCCATCGGCGTATGTCGTCCGCGAGTGCCTCAACCGTGAGATAGCGTCGGTCCGGCTCGCGCCTCAAGGTCTTAAGGATGATGGTGTCAAGGTCGCCCCGCAACCTGCGGGCAGGAATGTCGGGCAGTACAGGCGAATCACCGGCCGCCTTGCTGGGCGGCAAAGGCTCCCCGCGGGCGAGTTGCCACGGTGCTTGCGCGCTTCCTGGATCGCCTTGTCCAAGAACGCGATGCCCGGTCAGAAGTTCGTAGAGCAAACATCCGATACCGTAGACGTCGGTCGCCGTACTGACCGGCTCTCCCAACAATTGCTCGGGCGAGGCGTAACCGGGGGTGAAGGGCCGTTGCACGTGCGTGCGGGTCTGGATGTCCGGCTCGGCGGTCCCGCCACCAAGTAATTTGGCAATCCCGAAATCCAGCAGTTTCACGTTGCCGTCGGCGACGATCACGTTTGAGGGCTTGATGTCGAGATGCACGATCAGTTGCCGGTGGGCGAACTGCAATGCGGCGCAGATCTGCAGCACGCATTTGAGCCGCGACCGAAGGTTCAGAGAATGCGCAGCGCAATATTCGAGGAGTGGGGCGCCCTCGACGTATTCCATGACGAAATAAGGGCGTCCGTCGGCCGATAAGCCGCCGTCGAGCAAGCGCGCAATGTTGGGATGGGACAATCGCGCTAGAATTTGCCGCTCGCGTAAGAAGCGCGCCAACACAGCCTCGCTGTCCATGCCGCGCCGGATGAGCTTCAGCGCAGCGCGCTGTTCAAACTGCCCGTCGATGCGCTCCGCAAGCATGACCACGCCCATTCCGCCCCGGCCCAGTTCGCGCTGCACGCGCCAGCAGCCGATGGTGGTGCCGAGGGGCGCCGCCTCTGAATCGCGCACCCACTGTGCGGCAACCGCGATGCGCAATTGGGGCACGCGCTGATCCAACGCATCGCCTCCGGCATCCGCCGCCAACAACGCCTCGACCTCCTGCCGCAATGCATAATCGCCGCCGCAATGCACACCGAGCAACGCATCGCGCTGGGAGGCGGGTGCATCGACGATCTTATCGAACACCGCACCTATGCGATGCCAGCGCCCGATGTCCATATCACCGCTCCAACGCGCGGTGGGTCAAACCGAGGCGCTGTACGAGGAACGCGCGCGCCCGCCGCCAATCGCGATAGATAGTGCGCACGGCCAGTCCCTGAAGTGCGGCTATTTCTTCCAGGCGAAGGCCGCCGAACACGTGACATTCGACTACTTGGCCTGCGCGTGCATCGAGTGCGGTGAGATCCGACAGGCTTTGATCCAAGGCAAGCATATCGGCCATGTCGCCCGAGGCGTCATGATGATCTTCATTCACTTCGGTAAAGAGGACTTGGCCACCACGCTTCAGGCATACGCGGCTGCGCGCGTGGTCGATCAATACCTGCCGCATGGCGCGGGCCGAGAGCGCCAGGAAATGCGCGCGCTCCAGACCCTGTGCCTGCGAATGGGGCGAAAGTTTGATATACACCTCGTGCACCAAGGCCGTGGTATTCAAGGTGAGTGACTCGCCCACCCGCCGGCGCTGCTGGCTGGCGACACGGCGCAGCTCTTCATAGGCCAATGCAAACAGGGATTCCGGGGTAATGTCTGGCTGGACCGGTTTTACGGATTGCATGTCGTCATCCGGTTGTCGATGGCGGGAACCCTCGATGCGTGCGCGGCGCAAGCCGGGTGACTGTGCCTTCATTTGGTCGGATCCGCAACCTATAGCCGCAACCGCCATTTAGCTCATCCAAGGATGTCAGCAATCGACACCGAACCTCGTATTCCCATGACAGGCGATGCTGAATTCACCGCCAACTACCATCGGAAAAGTGGGCAACGGGAGCAAAGCCATGAATTGGACAATAAGTATTGGGCGATGGGGAACCACGCTTGCCTCGGCGACGGTGCTGATCGGATGGGTCGGCGGCGGCGCAGCGTTCAGTGCTCAGCTGCCGAGTGGCTTGACCATCGCTCCTGACGAGGCAGGCTTTATCGGTACCTACAACATTAACGGCGCCGTCGACCCAGCGAATATGTTCTTTCAGCGCCTCGGCAGCAACGGACGCAGCTGCTCAACCTGTCATTTGGCGGAAGCCGCGATGAGCTTCACGCCGCAGCATGCGCGGCGCCTGTACGAGGAATCGCGTGGATCCGATCCCCTCTTCGCGGCTGTCGACGGGGCAAATTGCAGCACTGTTGCGCCCCGCGATCGGGCCGGACATAGCTTGCTCCTGAAGAACGGGTTGATTCGCATTCCGATGCCGGTACCCGTGAACGCCGAGTTCGCGATAGCGGTTGTCCACGATCCCTACGGCTGCGCCTTACAAGTGGACCTGAAGACACAGTTGCTGACAGCATCCGTATATCGGCGGCCTCTGCCGACCGCCAATCTCGCGTTCTTGAGCGCGGTGATGTTCGACGGTAGGGAAACCATAGCCCCGCTCACACGCGCAGACACTGCGACGGCCAACCTACGCGTGGATCTCATGCACCAGGCAGCGGACGCCACACTCAACCACGCACAAGCATCGACGGCACCGACGGATGTGCAGCTGAATTCCATCGTCGACTTCGAGCTTGCCAACTACACCGGACAGCTGTGGGATAGAGAGGCAGGGTTGCTGAGCGCCAGCGGTGCGCAAGGGGGTCCCATCCTTTTGTCTGAACAACTGTACTACCCAGGCATCAATGACACTCTCGGTGCAGACCCGAACGGCATTGCGTTTACGCCCGTGTCCATGACGCTATATGCCCCCTGGGAGCAATCGACGGTCCACCGCCGGGACAACGATCGCGCGGAGGCCAGAGCCGAGATTGCGGCCGGCGAAAAGCTGTTCAACAGCGCGCCTATGACTATCAGCAACGTACGTGGTCTCAATGACAATGCGGCACTCAATAAGCCGACGACATTTGCGGGTACCTGTGCCACCTGTCATGACACACCCAACATCGGTCACCACTCGCTGCCTCTGCCGCTCGACATTGGCACCGGTCATTCGTCGAACGCCAATTACGAATCGGATCCGCTGATCGCCGCCGCGTTGAATGAATTGAGCCTGCCTGACCTCCCAGTATTCCTCATCTCCGGCTGCCAAAATCCCTTCGCTCAAGGTCAGGCGGAGTCGTTTTATACGACCGATCCAGGCCGCGCCCTGGTCACGGGACATTGCGCTGACTTCAACCGCGTGAAAGGTCCGATCTTGCGCGGCCTGGCGGCGCGAGCCCCCTATTTTCACAACGGTGCCGCCGCTAATTTGCAGGAGTTGGTGAACTTTTATAATCGGCGCTTCGACATGGCATTGAGCGATGACCAGAAACGCGCCTTGGTCGCGTTTCTCAATGCGCTGTGACATTCGAGCATGCGAATAATCCTCACGTCCCTGATGCTGGTCGGTGCCGGCTTGATCGCATGCGGCAAGGCGCCTAGCGGAGCGGAACCACTTCCAAGCGCGCCGCCGACGCGCGGCTCGTCGCACACCGCCAATCCGGCCCACGGAATTCTGACCAAGGAGGAAGTGGCTGCCATCCTCGGCAGCCCGGTGACGAGCGTCGAGGGCGCCGCCACCGACATGGCCTACAAGACTACAGTAATCGGCCTCGAGACCGCCATTAGCATCGAGTCCAGCGACGACTCTGTCGGTGCGATCAATGGTGCGCGCAAGGCGACCGGCATGCTGGGCGGCCATGCAGAGAATGTGCCGAATCTAGGCGATGAGGCATTCTTTGGTTCGATGTCAATTCTGTACGTGCGTGCAGGAGATTGCATGATTACGATCACTCCGCCCAATTTGCAGTTGGTCGCGGCCACCGCCGCCTACGGCAAGGTCACCGACGCCAAGATGGGCTCCGAGGAGCAGGTCAAGGCCATGCAGGAGCTCACCCGGGTCGAGAAGACGGACCCGACGATGGCCGGTTTGAAAAACGGGGACGACATGCAGGGTGCCCTCGCCACGGTCGCGGCAGCGAGCAAGAAGCAGGGGACGACTTATGAGGCGCAAGCGCGGAGCATGGCCCTGGCGCTGGCAGCCAAAGTGCTGAGCAAGCTTTGAAAACACCGACAGCGTGCGGCGCTCAATCGCTCGTTCTGTTCTGCTTGCTCGCTGCAATCTCAAGCGCGCGTGCTGCCATTCCGCTCGTGCAGGGTCTGACCCTCATTAGCGCCGCGAGCGAGCGCCAAGGCGACTACGAGTCGACACTGACGATCGAGGGAATCGATGCGGACGGCACGCTTCACCTGACGACTTCCGCCGACTTGCCGGATCCGGCCGGCGGGAAACAGCGGCCGGTTAGCTTTAACCGCGGCGTTCGGTCCGAGGATCGCAAAGACGCCCGCACGTACAAATATCTATTCTCGGTTGGCGAGGAGGAGTTTCCCGGAACCACCGCCATCGGCACGTCAGCCGCTGTCATCGCGGACCTGCGCGCAAGCGGACAAGCGACAGTCACGCTCGATGGTCAGATGGGCGGCCTTGCCGGCATGGTCAGCGGGTTGCTGGGCATGTTGCCCGGGGATGCGGCAGACAAGAGCACGGCCGGAGAGTATTTGAGTGCCGGCGGCATCGTCCGTGCCGTCGAATCCAAGCCGGTGGCCTACCCCATGATCGTCAATGATGCCCTGGTGTCGTTATCCGCCTGGCATTTGCGAGGCAGCTTCGAGCAAGCCGGCCGGACGGTGCCGGTCGAGTGGTATGTCAGCGACGATCCGGCGAATGCGCTCACGCTGCGTTTCGCCTTCGGCAAGGACAAGCTGGAGATCACGCGAATTTCCTTTCCGCTTGACGACCCGGACAAGGCTCTGGAAGCTTCGCTGGCCAAGGAACGTCGTGCAGTGATCTACGGGATCTATTTCGATTTCAACAGCGCCTCGATCAAGCCCTCGTCCGAAGTGACCTTGCGCGCGATTGCCGAGGTCATGAAGAAGAACCCCGACTGGTCGCTGAATATTGAGGGCCACACGGACAACATTGGCGGAGATATTCAAAATCGCGACCTCTCTGCGAGGCGGGCGGCGGCGGTGAGAGTGGCCTTACTCCAGCGCGGCATCGGGGAGGGGCGGTTGGCCACGGCCGGTTTCGGCGCTTCCGTGCCGCGTGCAACCAACACGACCCTGGCGGGGCGTGCCCGCAACCGACGCGTCGAACTCACCCGGCAATGACACGATTCCTAAACTAGAAGATTTCACAGAGGACCTATGCAAAAGACCAACTCGTTACTCACGCTGTGCATCCTGGCGACCGCAGCCGCCGGGTTCTGCCACGCCGCCGATGACTTAACGGTGGTATCGAACGTCACCACCAACGGCCAGCCCGGTGGCACTGAGACCAGTTACATATCGAGCGGTCACGTCCGAAATTCTCGCGGACAGGACTCGGACATGATTATCGATCTGAAGACTGGTGTGCTGACGGCCATCAACGACAAGAAAAAGACCTATTACACGGTGACCAAGCAAGATATGGACAACTTGTCCGCCAAGATGTCCGAACGCATGAACGATCCGAAAATGAAACAGGCGATGGCCATGATGCAGGGCATGTCCTCGGCCATGTCCACGTCGACCGAGGTGAAGAAAACCGGAGTGACCCGCACTGTTGCCGGATATGGCTGCGATGAATGGATGATCAGCATGGGCACGACGATGACCATCAAGGAATGCGTCACGAGCGATCTAAAGTACCCGGTCCAGAGCTGGGAAGCACTCAAGGATTTCAGTGAATCGATGCGTGAGTCGATGAGCGGCTTTGGCCCGAGTGCCAAGGCGGGCGCGGATTTCGCCGAGAAGATGAAAAGCATCAAGGGGTTTCCGGTTGCCACCTCAACCGTGGTGGATGCCGGTATGGCGAAGAGTACCACTTCATCTGAAGTTAGCGAGGTGCGACGAACTCCAATCGCGGCATCCACCTGGGATGTGCCGGCGGGCTTTACTCAGGTGGAGAATCCGATGATGAAGTCTTTGCAAGAGCACGGGCACTAGTGCGCAGTCCGCGCGCGCTGCCGTGTATCGCCACGCTGGTGTTGGCGGTGACCATCGCCCTTGGCGCAGGGTGTAAGCGCGCGCCGCAGACGGCATCGATCGGCTCGACCGACGAGCAGGCCACGGATACGCCAGCGCCGGCTCTGAGCGCGGCTGAGCAGCGCTACGGCGTCTCGCCGACGCTAAGCAAAGAGGTGACCTATCAGCCCGATGTCATAGTCATGGAACACGGCGCGGACGCGATCCGCTCACAGAGCACCAATGGGTTTACATGGACAATCGACGCGGGCGCACCGGGTGCCTCGCAAATTCAGCCCGACAAGATTCTGTTCGCAACAGGGAGAGTGGTCGGCCGCGTGCTCAAGGTCGAGCGCAAGGGCGACAACCTCGACGTCACTTTGGGTCCCGCGGAGCTCACCGACATCTTCGAGGAAGTGCATATCTCCACGCAGGGGTCGATGGACCCTGAGAAGATGCTGGTGTATGTGGCGCCGCCCGGCTACCCGGGTCTGTTTCACGACCGGGATACGCCCGAGGATGAGTCGCCGCCGGCTGCGAACACCGCGCCACCGCGCCACTCCGCCGTGCAGGTATACACGGTCTCGCGGGATGGAGATCTTATCCCGTTGGATTCTCCCACCCGACGCGTGCAAGGTGCGCTCTGCACGGATGGCGCCCGCGGTCAATTCCGCGCCATGCAAACCCTCTATGTGTCGGGGGCCCAACAGCCTCCTGAATTCAACGGCGGCTGTGCCCGGTTCATGAAGGTCGGAGCGAGCGCAGCCGATATTGCCGGCGTGGTTCTCGATGGTTTCGACATTCGTCCCAGCATGGCCGGTGGGCTGCAAGCTTGGACGTCGCACAAGAGCGCCGGATTGATATTCAACGCACACACAAAAATTCGGCTCGACCAGCCGAAGTTCACGTTTCGTCTCGATATCCTGCACGGGATGAAAACGGCGGCGATCGAGTTCACCGGGGTGGGTGGTATCGAGGTAGGCATCGAGGCGGGCACGAGCAACGCACTGAAGAACATCAACGAGGAGTTTTCGTTCCCGTACGACATCTCGTTTCCGATTCCGGGACTGGTGCCGTTTGCCGCGACGTTTCACCAGAGCTTTCTCGTGCAAACGTTGTTTACCGCCAAGCAAGGCACTCTGAGCGCGAAGGGCGACTACTCGCTCAGCGGCACCATCACCGCCGGCGTCATCAACGGTTCGCCGGTTGCTAAAGCGCCGCTACTCGCCAAGACCAATACGTCGCTTGGGTCTGAACTCGGGGGCGCTTCATTGGGGGTTAACGGCCTGGTGCTGGGCTACGGTGGGAAGCTCATCATCGGCCTGGGGACCTTCGGTGTCATTGTGGGCCCCTATGCGAGCATCAACACCAGTCTCGGAATCACCCGTGGTTCGGATCTTGCCACCGGATTGGTGAGTTACACCTGCCGTTCCTCGACGCTGGATCTGTTTCTCAAGTATGGGGTGGGCCTCGCCATTCCCCCTTGGTCAGTGAAGGCTGTAAATTTTGTCCTTGGGCTGTTTCATGCGAAACCCGTCAGTACGAGCTACGGTACTGAAATGGGGTCTATTTCTATCACGCATCTCGACGAGGCAATCCCTGCCAGTTGCGCGGCGAAGGCAGGTTGACCGAAGATCCGGGCGGGTTTGTTCGGGCAGAGGTTTCGATTAAAGATCCTTGGAGAGAATGAGCTTGAATACCCAATGATCCGAGGCGCTGGTCAACCCAGCGCCGATACCCGCTTCAATGCTCGCCCAGCGGGTGTTCACGTCTATGACGCCGAACAGCTGGTGGCTTTGAGCCGACGCCGGCAAGAAATGGGTGATGCGTCCGAAGTCGTCGTATTCCTCCAACGACACTTTGTAATTCTCCGACAGCGCCATGGACAGACGGGTCGCCGGCACGAATTCCAGCCCCGAGACTCCGTTCCATGAATTATCGACGATGGGGTTGAAGATCAAATCGAATCGACCGAGGTGGGCGCCGACGATGGGGCGAATCTCGGAAGTGTACGTATGCTCGTCCCAGTGCGTCGTGTTGAAACTGAATTCGAAATTGACGCCGTAGAAGAACTCGCGGTGGGCAGCATCGGGTGTCACGAACAGCGCCCGCAGCTTCATGCCGTTGTACAAAAGACTGCCGCTGTGAGTGAGGGAATATAGCGGTAGATACAGTCCTGCTTCAAACCAAGGGGCGCCGCCGTAGGCCCATTCCGCGACACCGTTGAGCGACTTGTCGGCAACGATGGCGCCGCGGAAGGCCGGGGTGTCGCTACCCCTCCACGTGTAATTGTCGTGCACCGTCAAATTGATTATGCCGACGGGCGCGATGGCGGCGTCGTACACCTGGATCTCATCCGTTTGAGCGAGGGCGCTGCCCGCAGCCGCGACGCATAACAAAATGACGATGAACCGGCGAAACAAATGCATTGATGCCTTTCGGTGAGCGTATCGGGATCCTACGCTTACGAGTGTTTGCCCGACTGCAAATATATGTTTACGAGGACCGGGAACCCCCGCCGGCCAAGTACGCAAGAGCCCCCAAGCAGATTGGTTACATACATGCACCCCTGAGTTGCGGATAGCGTTGATCGTTGCGCACGGCACGTGTGATCAGCTGCGATCCACCGTTGCTACCCGGCCGTATATGGACGGACAGCGCGCTGCCGCTGGTCGAGAGCGGTCATGCGCAGCTCGTGGCCATGGACGCACAGGTCGACGAGGACCTGTTGGAGGATCGTCTGGGGCAGCGACTCCTGTATCGATCGACCCGGCATGTGAGCCTCACCGAGGCCGGGGAGCAATTCTTTCTTCGCTGCCGTCGGTTGCTCGAGGATCGGGATGAAGCGCTAGCGGCCACGGTGAATGA
>JANYJY010000049.1 GCA_025358295.1 Gammaproteobacteria bacterium | reverse complement strand
ACTAACCCGATAACGGAGTTTCTATCATGGCAGCGAAAGCAAAGAAGGCGAAGAAGAAGGTAGCAAAGAAAAAGGCCGCTAAGAAAAAGTAAGCCTTCGAAAGTAATCAACTGTGCCCGCGTAAGCGGGCACAGTTGTTTTCAGGGGTAGGAAAATTAGTCTTTCATCGACGGAAAAAAAACGTCGCGCCGCAGAAGCCGCTCTTGGATACATTCAAAGCGACATGGTGCTGGGCGTCGGTACCGGCTCCACGGTGGCTCAGCTCATAGAAGCGCTGAAAGACCGTAAAATACAGCTCGCCGGCGCTGTCTCAAGTTCCCGCCAAACTTCCGAGGCCTTGCGCGCCGCGCGCATTCCCGAACTCGATCTGAACAACGCCGGGACCTTGGATCTGTACATCGACGGCGCCGATGAAGCCACGGCCGCCGGCATGCTGATCAAGGGTGGCGGCGCCGCGCTCACCCGCGAAAAAGTCATCGCCGCCGCCTCCACCAAATTCGTATGCATGATCGACGACACCAAGCTGGTCGAGGTCCTGGGTAGGTTTCCGCTCCCGGTCGAAGTCATACCAATGGCGCGATCGTATGTGGCGCGCCAGCTCGTCATGATGGGGGGGCAGCCCGTTTGGCGCGAAGGAGTGCTAACCGACAACGGCAATCCCATCTTGGATGTCCATAACCTGCGGCTCGAGGACCCGACGGCCTTCGAATCCGAGGTGAATCAAATCGCAGGGGTGGTGACCGTCGGTTTATTCGCCCGGCGGCGCGCCGATGTGCTCATCGTCGCGGGCGACGGCGGCGTTGAGACCTTTACGATCTAGATTTCCAGCCGGGTCCCGATCTCAACCACTCGATTGGGCGGCAGGCCGTAGAAGTCGGCGATGACTTGAGCGCCCCGGGCCATCTGCATGAACGCCCTGCGTCGCAGCGGCGGAAGATCCGAACGTTGCCCCGGCATGAGCTCCTCGCGGCTCAGGAAGTAAGTCGTACGCTCCGGATCATAGGGAATGCCGTGAGCCTCGGCATCTCGCAGAATCTCAGTGATATTCGGCTTCTCCATGAAGCCGACATCCGCCACCACCCGCACGATGCCGTCGCATACCGGCGTCACGGTCAGTCGCTTGGACGGAGAGATCCGAGGCTGCTCGCGGTTCACCACGGTCAGCAAAACGACCCGCTCGTGCATCACTCGATTGAATTTGATGTTGTTGAGCAAGGCGCGCGGGATGCCGGAGGCTTTTTGATCCAAGAAAATCGAGGTCCCCGACACCCGAACCGGCGGATCCCGCTTCAAATCCTCCAAGAAATCGCGTACTGGCTTCTGGTCCCGCAGCAGGCGCGCCATCACCGAGGCGCGACCCTTAGCCCAGGTCTGCATCAACCAGTAGATGATCAGACCCGACACCAGCGGCAGCCAGCCTCCGTCCTCCAGTTTGGTCAGATTCGCCAATAGGAAGGCGATGTCGATGATGAATAGCAGGGACAGGCCCGTTCGCAATGCACGGCTGTGTCTTCCGGTACGCGACTTGATCAGGCTTAAGGTCAGGGGAGTAACAATGGTCATCGCGCCCGACACGGCCAATCCATAGGCACCGGCCAATGCCGCCGAGCTTCCAAAGCTCATCACCAACGCCAACGAGGACACCATTAGGATCCAATTCATCGTGGGCACGTAAATCTGCCCCGCGTTGTCGGCGGAGGAATGCTCGACTCGCAGGCGGGGCAAAAGCCCCAGGCTCACGGCTTGAGTGGCCACCGAGAAGACTCCGGATATCACCGCCTGCGATGCGATGACGGTCGCCGCCGTGGCGAGTATCACTAAGGGCCACAATGACCACGCGGGAGCCATCAAATAGAAAGGATTGCTGATGGCCGCCGGGTTCTCAATCAACATCGCACCCTGGCCGAAATAATTGATGACCAGCGCCGGCATCACGATGCATATCCAACCGAGACGGATCGGCGCTTTGCCGAAATGCCCCATGTCGGCATACAAGGCCTCGCCGCCGGTAACGGTCAAGAACACGCCGGCCAAAACCGCGAGCGAGCCGACTTGATGTTGCGCCAAAAGTCCCAGTGCACGGGTAGGGTCGAGCGCCCACAGCACGCCCGGCTCCCGCACGATCCAACGCATTCCCAGGACCGCCAGTACCGCGAACCACCCCAGCATCACGGGACCGAAAACCCGGCCGACCGACCCGGTGCCCTGGCGCTGAATTAGAAACAGTCCGACCAGGACCACCGTAGTAATCGGCAAAATGGGAATTTGTGCGTCGGGCGCCGCCACATGCAAACCCTCGACGGCGCTCAGCACTGAAATGGCCGGCGTGATGGCGCCGTCCGCGAAAAACAATGAAGCGCCCAAAATACCGAGGGTCCCATACAACTTGCGGCGCGGACTTTCGCGCGCGGTGTTGATCACCAATGCCGTCAGCGCCAGCACTCCGCCCTCACCCTTGTTGTCCGCGTTCAATACGACGCTGACGTATTTGAGCAGGATCACCAATACCAATGACCAGAAGATCAGTGATAGCACGCCGAGCACGTGCTCCGGAGTGACGGCAATGTGGGGACCCGTGAAACAGGCCGAGACGGCATACAGAGGACTGGTGCCGATATCGCCAAACACCACGCCGAGAGCTGCAAGCGCCATTGGCGCCAGCCGTCCACTCGAAGTTCGTTCGCCCGACATTTTTACCCGTGCGTTTTGTAGAAAAGGGCCCACTGTTGGGCCCTGTATTGGCTGGGGGACTAGGATTCGAACCTAGGTAAACGGTGTCAGAGACCGTTGTCCTACCACTAGACGATCCCCCAAAACCATTCGGCCGCCAGCTCTTATACCGGTAGACGGACGGCGGAAATCCCTTCCCGTATTTAGCGCTTGGAGAACTGCGTGCCGCGACGCGCCTTACGGCGGCCGACCTTCTTGCGTTCCACTTCGCGCGCATCGCGGGTAACGAAACCGGCCTTACGCAAAGGCGACCTCAGGGTCTCGTCGTATGCCATGAGCGCACGCGTGATCCCGTGACGGATCGCGCCGGCCTGGCCCGTGATTCCGCCGCCTTCGACATGCGCGTCGACATCGAATTTTCCGTCGAGCTGCACCGCGCCGAACGGTTGCTGCACGATCATGCGACCGGTTTCCCGGCCGAAGAACTCGGCGAGGGTACGACCGTTGATCGATACCTTGCCCGTACCTTGGCGTAGATAAACCCGCGCGCTCGAGGTCTTGCGACGGCCCGTACCGTAAAAGGAATTGACGGCTGCTTTTGATGCCATTATTGACTGTCCTTAGAAACTCTTAAATTTCCAGCGCCTTGGGCTGCTGTGCTTGATGAGGATGCTCGCTGCCGCCGAATACATGCAGCTTCTTGTACATGCGGCGTCCCAGCGGACCCTTCGGCAACATGCCCTTCACCGCGAACTCAATCGCGCGCTCTGGGTGCTCTTTCAACAACTTGCCGAGCGAGATGCTCTTCAAGTTCCCCACATAGCCGGTGTGCTGGTGGTAAAACTTATCGGTAAGCTTGGCGCCGGTGACGCGGACAGTGCCCGCGTTAATGACTACGATGTGATCGCCAAGATCTTGGTGCGGCGCATAATTGGGCTTGTGCTTGCCCTTCAAACGATGCGCTATCTCCGAGGCCAATCGGCCCAGGGTTTTGCCTGCCGCATCGACTAGGAACCAGTCGCCGCGGGTTTCGTCAGGCTTTGAAAATACGGTATACATGAAAATACTCAGCTGTTTCAGGTCGTTAACGCAGGGCGCGAAAGTGTACAGAAGGGCGGCCTTAGATGCCAGCCCCGCGCGGCACAACTCGCGCCTATAATATAGTGTGCTCATGGACCCGCGCAGATTTAGCTTGGCCGACCGAATTCTCGGTGAAATAGATAAGGCAATCAAGATCTTAGCCGCCCCTGCCCGGTCATCTCGCGAGACGCCCGCGGCTCCTGAAGGCGAAATGCTTCCCCCAATGCAGCGCACCCTATCCTCCCGGCTGATGCGAGTTAACCATTCCGGCGAGGTAGCTGCCCAGGCCCTGTATCAGGGGCAAGCCCTTACCGCAGGCGATCCCGCCCTGGCGGCCGTCATGCGCCAGGCGGCCGCCGAAGAAGGCGACCATCTTGCCTGGTGCGAGCAACGGCTGCGCGAACTCGACGGCCGCACCAGCCTGCTAAATCCCCTCTGGTATGCCGGGTCTTTCGCCATCGGCGCTCTTGCCGGCACCCTCGGGAGCCGCACAAGCCTAGGCTTCGTGGCCGAGACGGAAAAGCAGGTCGAAGCGCATTTGCTGAGCCACATTGAGCGATTGGGCGACACCGATAAGCGCAGCGTGGCCATCTTGAAACAGATGACACACGAAGAGATGCAGCACGGTGTCAAGGCCGCTTCGCTGGGAGGCAAACAGCTGCCGTTTCCAGTAGGCGCGGCGATGCGATTGACGGCCCGGCTCATGACCGGGGGGTCTTATTGGCTATAGACTTAGGGCGCTAGTGCTTGCGATTCCGGGACTTATGTAATAAAACGTGCGCCAGCATAGGCGTTTAACCGACGATAAAAGAATTAGGGAGACACCATGGAAGAAGGGGCAAAAGCCTTAAGCGATATCCCAGCGATCAATCGTTTCTTGAGCTACTGCCGGATCCGGACAGTCCCTTCCAAGACCGTGATCATCCACGCCGGCGATTTACCGGACATTTTGTACTACATCATTTCGGGTTCGGTCGAGGTCATGATCGAAGACGAAGATGGCAACGAAATGGTGCTGGCATACCTCAACAAGGGCCAGTTCTTTGGGGAAATGGGGCTGTTTTATGAACAACCCACCCGCAGCGCCTGGGTACGCACCCGGCAGCAGTCCGAACTCGCCGAAATGACCTACCCGCGCTTTCGGCAGATTGCCGCCGAAAGTCCCGGGCTGATATTCGAACTCGCTACCCAATTGGCGACCCGGCTCGATCGCACGAATCGCAAGCTGGGCGATCTGGCCTTCGTCGATGTCACCGGCCGCGTTGCACACGCCATCATGGATTTATGCGGCGAACCGGATGCGATGACGCATCCCGAAGGCATGCAAATCAAAGTGAGCCGGCAGGAATTATCGCGACTGGTCGGCTGCTCACGGGAAATGGCGGGACGCGTGCTCAAGGTCCTGGAAGAACAGGGACTACTGCGCGCAACCGGAAAAACCATCGTCGTGTTCAACGCGCGGCCGAAGGTCAAGACCCGGCCATTGATCGTGCCCGTGAAGGCGGGCACCGCCGGCGTGAGCGCTCCGAAGAGTTCTCGCACTGAAGTGCAAGACGACGATGATGACGACGACGAGGACGACGAATAGCGCCCCTAGGCCGACTTGGCGCCGATTTCTATTTGCGCACGCATGGCCTTGATGGTGGCCGTGTAGTCGGGGCTGCCGAATATGGCGGACCCTGAGACGAAGGTATCGGCGCCCGCCCTGGCAATCTCGGCGGCGTTGTCGACCTTCACTCCACCGTCGATTTCGAGCCGTATATCGCGGCCGCTGGCCTTGATGCGCGCCCGCGCATCGGCGAGCTTATGAAGCGCCTGCGGGATGAATTTCTGGCCTCCAAACCCCGGATTGACCGACATGATCAAGATGAGATCGATCTTGTCGATGACGTAATCCAGCCAGTTCAACGGCGTCGCGGGATTGAACACCAGACCCGGCTTGCAGCCGGAATCCCGAATGAGCTGGATGGTGCGATCCACGTGTTGCGTTGCCTCCGGATGGAAGCTGATATAGCTTGCACCCGCTTTTGCAAAATCCGACACGAGCGGATCTACGGGCGAGATCATTAAATGCACGTCGATCGGAGCCTTGATGCCCGCCTTGCGCAACGCTTCGCATACCAGCGGCCCTATGGTGAGATTAGGAACGTAGTGATTGTCCATGACATCGAAATGGACCCAGTCGGCACCGGCGGCGAGCACCGCCCTAACCTCATGGCCGAGACGCGCGAAATCGGCGGACAAAATCGAGGGCGAGATAATCATGGTCATCGTCAGTCCTTCATCGCATTCCGCGCGCGGCCCGGATACCCTCATAGGCTTCCTGGATGCGCTGAGTCTTCTCTTTCGCCACTTGCGTCATAGATTCCGGCAGGCCGTTGGCCACCAGTTTATCAGGATGGTGACGGCTCATTTGTCGTCGATACGCCTTGGTCACTTCTTGATCGGTGACAATGGCCTCGACTTCCAATTCGGCATAGCTCGCCGCCAGGGACCCCGCGACGGCGGCCGGGCGGCCGTTGTTGCCGGCAGCCCCGTCGGATCGCTGGCGCGCCCGCAGCGCAGCCTCCATGTACGCGAATTCGAGGCCGGACATCCCCAACCTTTCGGCCGCCCGGGCCAGTATCGACCGGGCGGGAGGCGAGATCCCATTGCCGGCCAGTGCCGCGCGCAACTGCAATTCCATGAAGGCTCGCAATAGGTCGTGGCGCTGCCCACAAGCCTCGCGTAGCCGCTCAACAGCCAGTTCGGCATCATAGGTGCCCGATTTGCCGGACCGAAAACAATTGATGGCAATACCGATCTCATGCGGTCCGAGGCGCAGTTCGCCCATCAACCGCCGGGCTGCGTCTATTTCTGCCTCGGACACCCGGCCATCGGACTTGGCCACATGGCCCATCAACTCGAATGTGGTGCGGAAAAATTCAACGGAAATCGATTCTGAGCGGGCAGTTCCTGCGGAGGAAGCGAAGGCTCGGCTGTGCTCAATCAAGTACCCGATCAGGGCGCCGATAGCGGCCCCCCAAACGCTGCGCGAGGCCATCAGACCGACAAGCCCGCCAAAAAATGCTCCGCTCCAACTCATTCGCGTTGACCTATCCACCTTGTCCCGCCACAATCGCCGACCTTCTACACCTCAATGGTAGCAGTCGGCAGGCCGCTTAACGATGCAACAGGTTTCGCATTCGGCACCTCTCTTTGAGTCGCATCTGCGCGGCCTCAAAAAAGTTCACCAGGGAAAAGTCCGGGACATCTACGATGTGGATGCCGAGCATCTGCTGATCGTGACGAGCGATCGCTTGTCGGCTTTCGACGTCGTGCTGCCGGACCCGATCCCCTTCAAGGGAGAGGTGCTCACCCAGATCTCACTGTTCTGGTTTGCGAAAACGCAGCACATGGTCGCCAACCATCTCTCCACATTGAAGGTGGAGGACGTGATCTTCGATGTCCATGAGCGTGCACAACTGGCCGGCCGGGCAATGGTGGTCAAGAAATTAAAGCCGCTGCCGATCGAGGCCGTCGTGCGCGGCTATCTCATCGGTTCGGGCTATAAGGACTACAAGCTTCACGGTTCGCTGTGCGGTATCCCTCTGCCCGGCGGATTGCAGATGGCAGATAAGCTGCCGGAGCCCCTGTTTACACCGGCCTCCAAGGCCCCTGCCGGCATGCACGACGAGAACATCGACTTTGATGCCATGGTTAAATCGGTCGGCCTCGAATACGCCACCGGCGTTCGGCGCATCGCCCTCGACCTCTATCGCTTCGCAGCCGAGCATGCGCGCTCGCGCAACATCATCATCGCCGACACCAAGTTCGAGTTCGGCGTCGACAAGGCCGGCCGGCTCATTCTCATCGATGAAGCGCTGACGCCCGATTCTTCGCGTTTCTGGCCGGTGGCCTCGTATAGGCCCGGCAGCAGTCCGCCGAGCTTCGACAAGCAATTTGTGCGCGACTACCTGGAATCTCTGCACTGGGACAAGAAGCCGCCGGCGCCGCATCTGCCGCCGGACGTCCTGACACGCACCAGCAATAACTATCGCGACGCGCTCCGGCTCCTGACCGCCTAAGGTCGCGCATGCTCAACTGGTGGGAACGTCTCGAAGATGGACTTTTTCAGAAGTCGCGCAACATGGGCCCACCGTGGGGCGCCACGCTGCGATTGCTGCGCTACCCGGTGGCGTTGATTCGCGACTGGTCCATGGGCGAAATCAACATTCGAGCGATGAGCCTGGCCTACACCACCTTGTTGTCGCTGGTGCCCCTGATGGTGTTCAGCTTTGCGATACTCAAGGGCCTCGGAGCGCGCGGCGACCTTAGATTCATTCTTCACGAATTCTTCCGCCCCATGGGCGGCGCGGCGGCTCAGCTGACCGAGAGCGTCATGCAATTCGTCACCAATATGCGCGGCGAGTTGCTCGGCACGATCGGCCTGGGCTTTCTCGTCTACACGGTGATCACAACCATCGAGAAAGTCGAAGCAAGCTTCAACTTCGTATGGCGGATCGCACGTCCGCGCAGCATCGGGCGCCGCTTCGCCGAGTATTTGAGCGTCATGATATTGGGGCCCATCTTGCTTGCCGTGGCGATCGGAATTCTCGGATCGGCGGAACACAGTCCCTTCGCGCAGTGGCTTAACGCCGTGAAGCCCCTCGCGGAAGTCTTCGGCGTTGTCGGAGAAATTGCGCCGTACGCCATCGTCACCGCCGTGTTCACATTCATGTATTCGTTCATCCCGAATACGCATGTGCAATTCCGTGCCGCGCTCATCGGCGGGGTTAGCGCGGGCATCATATGGGCCCTGGTGGGCAAGGTATTCACGGCCGTGATCGTGTATTCGTCGCAGATGGTGGCGGTGTACACGGGCTTTGCCATCGTTTTGACGACATTGATTTGGGTGTACCTGAGCTGGCTGATATTGCTTATCGGCGCGCAGCTCGCGTTCTACCTTCAATTCCCGCAATACCTCAGACACGGCCAACAACTCATCGAACTCACCGGCAGCGACATCGAACAGGCCGGCCTGGCCATCATGTACCTGATCGGCCGCGACTACGCAGACGGTACGAGCTATTGGAACATCGGCCGGCTGGCCTCCGAACTCGACGTGCCGAGCATTGCGATAGCCCCCGTGCTGGCGCGCCTCGAGCACGGCGGCTTGATAGTGGTGACCGAAAATGAACAATTTGTTCCCGGCCGAGCTCCCGACGGCATTCTGCTCGCCGACATTTTAGATGCCGTGCGCAGCCTGAAGATCGGCCGGCTGACCCTCGAAGTGCAGCGCGTGGCCGGAGCGGGCCGAGTGATGCACGAAGTGGAGACCGCCATGCGCGAATGCCTAGGTGCCCAGTCGCTCAAGGATATGATTGCCGCAGGAAAATAACCCCTCGCGAACCTAGTCGCCGGCGATGGTCATTTCCTGCAGCAGGATCGACCCCACACGCGTGGCGCCGCGCGCATCCACATCGTCGCCCACTGCCGCGATGCCCTTGAGCATTTCGCGGAGATTGCCGGCAATGGTGATCTCCGCCACCGGATACTGCAGGGAACCGTTTTCGACCCAGAACCCCGCCGCTCCGCGCGAATAGTCGCCGGTCACCATATTGACGCCCTGCCCCATGAGTTCGGTGACCACGAGGCCGGTGCCCAGCTGCGACAATAGCGCATCCATGCCTCCGGCCAGGGTGGGTGCAACCAGAAGATTATGCGCACCTCCGGCGTTTCCGGTGGTTTTGAGGCCCAGTTTGCGCGCGGAGTAGCTGGACAAGATGTAGCCGGTGAGTATCCCGTCGGCCACCAGCTCGCGATCGTGGGTTGCGACGCCCTCGTCGTCGAAGGGCGCACTGCCCACGGCCTTGAGTATGTGCGGCCGCTCGGCAATCGAAAAACCGCTGGGAAACACCTGTTGACCCACGGACCCCAAGAGGAAGGAAGATTCCCGGTACTGGCTGCTGCCGCGAATTGCCGCCACGAAATGCCCGATCAATCCGCGCGCGATTTCCGGCACGAACAATACGGGTGCGCGGCGCGTGGTCAGTTTGCGAGGGCCCAATCGGGCAATGGTGCGTCGTGCGCTCTCGCGACCGATGGCCTCGGCCTGCTCCAATTCACGCCAATCGCGCGAGCTGCTGTACCAGTAATCGCGCTGCATATCCTCTCCGGTACCGGCAAGCACCACGCAGCTCAACGTGTGCGACGTCGTGGGATAGCCGCCGACGAAGCCATGCGAGTTGCCGTAGACATGTAGCCCCTGATGTGTGCCGACCGAGGCGCCCTCGGAATTATTGATGCGTGCGTCGTATCCCAGCGCCGCAGCCTCGCAAGATTTGGCGATCTCGATCGCACGGTCCGCGGTGATATTCCATGGATGGGCCAGGTCCAGATTCATAGGCGCATGCGTCATGAGCGCGGCGTCCGCCAGGCCCGAGCAGGCATCCTCGGCGGTAAATCGGGCGATGCTGCAGGCCTTCGCGACCGTCGCTCGCACCGCGTCCAGAGAGAAATCGGCGGTGCTGGCCGAACCCTTCCGATGCCCGAAATACACGGTAATTCCCATGCTGCGGTCGCGCTGGTGTTCCAGGGTCTCGACCTCGCCCAGTCGCACGCCGACCGAAAGACCCGTATCCTGGCTAACGGCCGCCTCCGCCTGAGAGGCGCCTCGAGTACCCGCCTCTTCAAGGGCGCGCTCGATTATTGACCCCAGGTCTTCTTGCGTGAGGCGAACCGGATTGCTAGACACAGACATCGACATCTCCAAAACTCGCTTTGAGTATTCCGAGCGGCGATTCTACCGGGCTCCAGTGATAGCATGGGCGATATGACGAGCGAGAACGAAACGGGGGAATCCGAGGAGCAACGCCTGAGCAAGAGTGCCCGCAAGCGCGAGGCATCCTCCCTGCAGGAGCTCGGCGTGAAATTGTCGGCCCTGCCGGATCAGGAGATCAAGGCGCTGGATTTGCCGGATAACCTGTTCATTGCGCTGCGCGATTTGCGCCGGCTGCCATCCCATGGGGCACAGGTCCGGCAGCGCCAGTACATCGGCAAGTTGATGCGCAATATCGACCCGGAACCGGTGCTCGCCAAGCTGGCGGAGCGTAAACAGCGTCACGACCTGGAGATTCGTCACTTTCAGCAGATCGAGCGCTGGCGCGATCGCCTGTTGTCCGAGCCCACCGTGGGCCTGGACGAACTCATTCACGAGCATCCGCAAGCCAACCGGGCAACCTTGGTTAAATTGCTGGAAAAGGCGGAAAGAGAGCGCCTGGAACAGCGCTCGCCGGTGGGCGCTCGGGAACTTTTTGCGTTTCTGCGCCAGTTGCTCGGATAGGCTTTGGTAAACTATCCCGCATGACAGCCTTGGTCGGAATCATAATGGGATCGTCTTCCGACTGGGAAACGATGCAGGGCGCCGCCGAGATTCTCGACGCGCTGGGGATCGCTCACGAGATTCGCGTGGTATCGGCACATCGCACGCCCGACCTATTGTTCGAGTATGCGGCCTCTGCCCGAGCGCGGGGCCTGAAGGCCATCATTGCCGGCGCGGGCGGCGCCGCCCACCTGCCGGGAATGACCGCCGCCAAAACCTCGGTTCCCGTATTGGGCGTACCGGTCCAATCCAAAGTCTTAAACGGCATCGATTCATTGCTGTCGATCGCCCAGATGCCCACCGGCATCCCCGTCGCGACCTTTGCCATCGGCAGCGCCGGCGCAAAAAATGCGGCGCTGTTCGCAGCCGCGATTCTTGCCAATGAGAATGCCCAGATCCGCACTGCCTTGGACGCCTATCGCCAAGCACAGACCGCGGCCGTGCTCGCCAAGCCAGATCCTCGCGGCTCTTGAAGCTTTCGCGCGTCGGCGTCGTCGGTGCCGGTCAATTGGGCCGTATGCTCGCATTGGCTGGCTATCCACTGGGTCTACGCTGTGTATTTCTCGATCGCAGCGCGTCCGCTCCGGCCGCCCAGGTCGCGCCGATATTGACGGGCGAACTTGAGGATCCCGTGCAGCTCAGCGCATTGGCCGCCGCCAGCGATGTCCTGACTTTCGACTGGGAGAACATCTCCGGAAGCGCGCTCGCGCCGCTGGAGAAACTGACGAAGGTGCGCCCGCCGCGCGCGGCACTCGAAGTATCCCAGGACCGTCTGGCGGAAAAGGCCCTGTTTTCAAGGCTGCGAATCCCCGTGGCGGCGCACGCGGGCGTCGATAACAAGGAAGACCTGGTCAAAGCCGCGCGCCAACTGGGGCTTCCCGGCGTGCTCAAGACCCGGCGAATGGGATACGACGGCAAAGGCCAATTCGTGCTGCGCGGCCCGGCTCAGATCGATGAGGCTTGGTCGGCCATCGGCGGCCCGGGATTGATCTACGAGAAATTTCAGGAATTCTCGCGCGAGATATCCATTGTGGGCGCACGCGCTGCGACGGGTCAGACTGTGTTCTATCCGCTCTCGTCCAATGTCCACGGCGGCGGTATCTTGCACTACAGCATGGCGCCTTTTGCAAACCCCAAACTCGAACGGACTGCCCGAATCTATTTGAAGCGCGTGATGAATGCACTCTCCTACATCGGCGTGCTCACCATCGAATTCTTTGTGGTGAAGGGCCGCTTGATTGCCAGTGAGATGGCGCCGCGAGTCCACAACTCTGGCCATTGGACCATCGAAGGGTGCGTGACCAGTCAGTTCGAAAACCATTTGCGCGCGATTTGCGACCTACCCCTGGGCAGCACGCGCACCTTGGGCCACACGGCCATGATCAATTTCCTGGGCACCATGCCCGACGTTGAGCGCCTATTGGGAGTGACAGGGTTGGCCTATCACGACTATGGCAAGGAACCACGTCCGGGCCGTAAACTTGGCCACTGCACCATCCTTAAAGGGCGCGTAACGGAGCGCGACTCGGCCCTTAAGGATGCACTAAAATGGATTAAATGGACCTGAACTGGTCATTTCACGGATAGCCGACCGATCCCGTAGAGTGTCTTAAGTCATGTATTTAGAACTATTCAAACTCCATGAGCTGCCGTTCCGCTTAAGCCCGGACCCCCAGTTTCTATATTTGAGCAAGCAGCATGCGCGCGCCAAGGCGTACATGGAGTCGACGATCTGGTTCACCGACGGCTTCGTCGTGATCACCGGAGAAATCGGCGCCGGCAAGACCACGCTGATTGAAACTTTCCTGGGCGAATTGCAGACCGATGCGGTCGTGGCGCAAATCAATCAGACCCAATTGACGCCTACGGCATTTCTCCAAACCGTCCTGGTGCAATTCGGCTTCGCACCTTTCAACATGAAAAAGGCGGAGGCGCTCGCGACCTTGAATCAATTTTTGGTGGAGCAGCACGTCAGCGGACGTAAGGTGCTGCTGATTGTCGATGAGGCGCAAAACCTCAGTCACCGCGTGCTCGAGGAAGTGCGCATGCTGTCGGGCATCGAAACCACCAAGGAAAAAGCCCTGCGCATCATTCTCGCGGGCCAACCCGAGCTGAACGACAAGCTCAATTCCTCCGAACTCGTGCAGCTGGCGCAACGTGTGCGCCTGAGATTCCACCTCACAGCGCTCAACAGGACGGAAACGACCGCCTATATCGATCACCGCCTCGAGGTAGCCGGATCCCAGGGTCGTCGGATATTCGCGGAAGACACGTACGCCACGATTTACCAGTACACGGGCGGCGTACCGCGCTTGATCAACACCCTGTGCGATACCAGTTTGATGGCGGCCTTCGGACGCGATCAGGACAGCGTGACCGCGGAGGATGTTTGGGCCGCGATCAAGGAACTGCAATGGGTGGAATTCGCCACCAGCACCAATCGAATGCACATTCCCACCCTCGACAAGCCTCATGATCCGTCCTCGACACAAGAGGCTGGGCAGTCCGCTCGCCCTGCAGTCGGGCGAGTCCTGCTGGCGAGCGAGGGCAAAGTTGTGGTGGAGCGGGAACTCAGGCCGGGGCGGCTGGTGATCGGCCGAACCGCAGATAATGACCTGCAAATCGACAGCAAATTCATCAGCCGTCATCACTGCCAGATCGTCACCCAGGCCGATTCCTGCCTGATCGAGGATCTCAACAGCACCAATGGCATTTTCGTGCAGTCAAAGCGCGTCAGGCGCTACAACTTGAACGACGGCGATGTGGTACAGGTCGGACAGCATGAGATCATGTACATCGATGAAAGGGTGCCGCGCATGCGCGGTCCCGCCGATTCGCACGACGGCGAGAGCGATGAAAAACCGGAATCCGGCAATCGTTGAACGCAGCGCTAGCCGTGCAGAGTGGACGGCAGCTCGATGGTCTCCCCCGAATATTCGCGGCTCAGTGCGCGGCAGTCCTGGCGGCGCAAGAGAAGGGTCAAGGCGGCAATTTCCACGATAACCCCGATGACGAAGGCCGTGACGGCGCGCGGACCTATGGGGTCAAGGTAGAAGAGAAATATCGCCAGCCCACCGATTGCCATGTACAGGTAGGGTAGGCTTTCATAGACAGGACGGGCCAAGCGCATGGGTACCACCTCCACACGCATATTAATGCGAATCCGCGCGACAAATCCGCCGAATTTGACTTAAAACAGCCCCAATTTGCCTCCCGCCGTGACGGACCGGCCCGATCGGACGTCCGCCCCGCGTGCTAGTCCTTGCCTACCAGTTTCTCGGCTATGCGTGACAGCCAGGAATTGCGCCAACCCTCGACATGGAGTTCGTCCTTCTTGACCTTGGGGGCACGCTTGGCCTCCGACAGCAGATCCTTGGGCAAGCTGATCTGATACGTGCCGGTCATTGAATTGTCGATCATGGAAACTCCGTCGTTGGGTCATTGATAACGTGACTTCAGCGTACCGAGTCCCATGGGCACGGAGGTGAGAACCGACGCACGTTATTCGCGTTTCCTCGCGGCCCACCGTAGCCGGCGTCGCAACTTCGCGACGCTGACTATCCTTCTTGCAATATGTCGCCTCAGCGGCCGTGGCGATTGCGCCACGCCGTCGGCAGCGCAGGCCGCGTCAATGTTTCGTTCGGGCCGCCTCGAACTCATCGTTCGGCAGCCAATTCACCGTGCCGCGGGCGAGCAGCGCCTGCCAGCCCAGCGCAAAGCCGAATTTGGCAAGCGACGCATTGCTCGAAAAATCCATGTTGGGCGAATATTCATCCCTGGGGCTGTGATAACGCTTGGCGGTATAGTCCTGCGCCTGATCCTTGCCCCACTCCGCGGAATGGCCGGCAAACTTCACGCCCGTATTGATCGAGAACGCTGGCACGCCGGCCCGCGCCAGGCTGAAATGATCGGAGCGATAGTAGTGACCCGCGCCAGGCTCGGCATCCGGCTGGATCGCATAGCCAAACGCCTTCGCGGTCCTCTCGACCGTGGGATAAAACGAGGTACGCTCCGCGCCCGTTACGTTCACCGACTCTGGCACACCGATCGGGGGAATCGCGTCAAAGTTCAAATCGAGCGCAACCTCAGCCGCGGGGATGGGCAAATGCTTGCCCAAATAGTTGGACCCTAGCAATCCTTTTTCCTCAGCGGTCACCGAGGCGAACAGCACGGGATGTGGAGGCCGCGCAGCCGACGTCGCGAAGGCATGAGCCAATTCCAGCAATACCGCGACGCCGGTGCCGTTGTCCACTGCGCCGTTGTAGATATTGTCGCCGCTCATGGCCGGATCAATTCCAAGATGGTCGTAGTGCGCCGAATAGACCACGGCCTGGCTGTTCTTGCCGGCGGCGGTCCCAGGCAACATGCCAAGTACATTGTAGGATTCGAACTTACGCACGGCGCTGACGATATGGGCCTTGAACCGCACTGGCAGATCCCGCGCCTTGAAGTCGCGCTTGCCGGCGCTACTCATCATATCGTCCAAGCTCAGGGAGGAGGCACTGAACAGACGCCGGGCCACATCGAGTTGTATCCACGACGCCGCCTTTAGCTTCGGATCCGTGTCGTTGCTCAAATAGACCTGCTCGTTGCTCCAGGAACTGCGTACAACGGCCCAGCCGTAACTTGCCAGGTCGGTACGGTGAATGATGAGCGCGCCCACCGCACCCTTGCGCGCGGCCTCCTCGAATTTATAGGTCCAGCGCCCGTAGTAGGTCAACGCCTCGGCGTTGAAGAATTTGGGGTCGGTGGACGGCGGTTCGTTGACGATCACGAGCACGACCTTGCCCTTGACGTCCACGCCCTTGTAGTCGTTCCAATGATATTCCGGCGCGTCGATGCCATAACCGACGAAAACGATGGGCGCGTCGATGTCGATGCTGTCCGTCTGCCACTGGTTGCCGGTCACATAATCTTCGCCGAGCTTCAAATCTTGCGCCTTGCCGTCCGCAGCCAACAACGAGGCCGTGGTCGCCGGTAAGGTGTGCACACCGGTGAACCCCACCTTCTGCAAGTAGCCACCGCCGTCGCCTGCCGGCTGCAGCCCGTACAACGCGAATTGCGTGGCGATGTACTGCGCGGCGATATCTCCGCCGCGAGTGCCGGTGCCGCGCCCCTCGAGCAGATCGTCAGACAGAAAACGTACGTGGGCGCGTATGCGTTCGGCATCGATACTGCGCATCGCCGCGGCGACATTGGAGGGCAGCCCGAGTTCGGCGGCGGGACCGGGCGCCGCCCACGCACCAGCAGCCAACCCGGTTGCAAGGCACCAGATGAGTATCGTTAGCCTAAACAATTGCATGCTCCACTCCGTCTTAAGAACAGCCCAAAGCCTACCCCAACTCGCCCGCCGCCGCACATTGCCCATGCCGTATTGCCTAGCTGCTGGCCAGCCGCCTACGCAGACCGGTATTGATCGGCTCGGCATAGCAGCGGGATACCGCAGCCGCAACGAGCACCGACAGCAGCAGGTACAGTGCGAAATACGGCAACTTGAACGCATAGGACAGCGTCCCCTTCGGCACGAAGTCCCGCATCACGGCCAACACGATGATGTGAAACAAATACAGCTCGTAGCTATGCCGACCAAGCCAGTCGGCCATGCGACGAGGCGAAGCCCGGGTCTTCGGGCCCGCAGAATCGGCGGCATTCACCAGCAAGCCGGCGGTACAGAAAGCGATCGCCGAGAAGCCAAAAACTTCATGACCGTCGATTCCCGCGAAATACGCCGCCGTCAACCCCAGGCCCGCAACGCATCTGATCACGACCCTCGCAAGCCGCCCGATATTCATCTGCCGAAAGCACAATGCGGTGAGACAGCCGAATGCGATCGCATCGAAACACGCCGCATAGCCGTACATAAAGAAAAGCTCGTCGTCGCGGTGCATGGCCCGGTAGAGCGGCCCGACCACGATGGCGGCGGCACACAGTGCGACGATGAGTGTCATTCGTTTCAGCAGCAAGCAAGCCAGCGGAAACGTCAGATAGAACATCTCCTCCACGGACAAGGACCAGTAGATGTTCAGACAGTAGTTGAAGTACCCCACTGCCTGCATGAGGACGTTGTGCCAAAAGGTCAGTACCGACAAAACGGCAATCACGAAAAATGACGCGGGCAGCGTGTGCCCACCGTCGCCGTTGGTGAAGGAAGGGATGCCGCATAGCCCCAGCACAACAATGACGGCCAATGCCAGCACCCGCGGCGGAATGATTCTCGAGAAGCGGAATGCGTAGAATTGCCGCAAATTGACGCCGCGCAACTCGCCATAGCGAAGCAGATTGTTCGACGTGATCAGGAAACCTGAGATCACGAAGAACATGGTGACACCGTAATTGCCGTTTTCGACCAACCGCTCCACCCAAACTGGCGGGAAAATGCGCGTCAACGGACTCTCGACCAGGGGGTAGGTCAGCGAAAAGTGGTGCGCTAGCACCATAAAAATCGCCGTCCCGCGCAGAAAATCGATTCGCGAATTGCGTGTTGTTGAAATGGCGTCCATACCCGACCTTAGCGCGTCGCCCGCGGTTCGTGTGAATCGGCTAGCTCTTTTCGCTAAGATCGGCGGTTGTCACAAACAGCGCCCTTTAGGCGGCACGCTTCGAGACGATAAAAAGGCGCGGGCAAGAACGCTGGTGCGTTAAACGTCCCGCCCACGCCACGGCGCCGGCATCCTGCCAATCCCTCATCGGGACGTCCTCCTGGAAATTACCGCGGAGTTATTTTGCATGGGCCGCAGCCCCCGCAACATGGGCAATCCCGGCGCATTCGACCAGATAGGCGACTAGCCCGTGCCGCCCACCGTCAGCCCATCGATGCGCAGCGTGGGTTGGCCGACGCCGACGGGCACCGACTGGCCTTCCTTGCCGCATGTGCCCACGCCGCCGTCCAGCTTCATGTCATTGCCGACCATGCTGACCCGCTGCAATACATCGGGCCCGTTGCCGATCAGGGTCGCTCCCTTGACGGGGGCCCCGATTTTGCCGTTCTCGATCAAATAGGCTTCGCTGGCCGAGAACACGAATTTACCCGAGGTAATGTCCACCTGTCCGCCGCCGAAATTCACTGCATACAGGCCTTTCTCGACCGACGCCAAGATTTCCTCGGGCGCGCGCGAACCGGCGCGCATGTAGGTGTTGGTCATGCGCGGCAAGGTCATATGCGCGAACGATTCGCGTCTGCCGTTGCCGGTCGCCGGCATGCCCATCAACCGCGCGTTCATCTTGTCCTGGATGTAGCCGCGCAGCACGCCGTTCTCAATCAAAGTGGTGCACTGAGTGGGCGTGCCTTCATCGTCCACGTTCAGCGAACCGCGCCGCCGGTCGAGCGTGCCATCGTCAACCACTGTGATGTCATCGGCAGCCACTTTTTGGCCGATGCGATTCGAGAACGCAGAGGTGCCCTTGCGATTGAAATCGCCTTCCAAGCCGTGGCCGATGGCCTCATGCAACAATATTCCCGGCCAACCTGGGCCCAGTACCACGGTCATGGCGCCGGCAGGCGCAGCCACCGCATCGAGATTGACCAACGCCTGACGCACGGCCTCGCGCCCGTGCGTAAACGGCTCATCGCCGCACAATAATTCGTCCAGACCGAAGCGGCCGCCGCCGCCGCTGTAGCCCATTTCCCGGCGGCCATCCTGTTCGACGATCACCGAGACATTCATGCGCACCAATGGCCGCACATCCGCGGTCAGCGTGCCGTCGCTGGTCGCTATCAAAATCACTTCGTGGACGGCGGCCAAGGACGCCATCACTTGTTTGACGCGCGGATCGACGCGGCGGGTGTCGGCGTCTATACGCATCAACCACGCCACCTTGTCCTCATCGCGTATCGCATCGAGCGGATCGACGGGCAGGTACAGGCGATGCGTCAGGGGACGTTGCCAGGCCTTGACCGCATTGCGGCCGCCGCTGCGCGCGATGGCTCGCGCCGCATCCGACGCCTCGATCAACGCCGGCAGAAGCACCTCATCGGTGTAAGCGAAGCCGGTTTTATCGCCGCTGATGGCGCGGACTCCCACGCCCTGTTCAATGCTGTGGGATCCCTCTTTGACGATGCCGTCTTCCAACGACCACGATTCCTCGCGCGACAGCTGGAAATACAAATCCGCATAGTCCACGCCGCGGCCCATGAGGGCATCGAGTACGGACGAGAGCCGGCCCTCGTCAAGACCCGACGGCGTCAGAATCATCCTCTCCGCCAAGGCGAAAACGGGTTCAGTCATCTCGGCGCTGCGCGCGTTCACGTCAACACCGCAGCGATGCCTCGCAGACCGAGCTGCCGATTATCGAGCGCGGGAAATCGAGCGCGCGTTTCTGCTTGCTTGGCAAGATCAATGTCCGCTGTAATCACTCCGGTACCTTTTGCCAGGCGCGACAGCACCTGGCCCCAGTAATCGACGATGAGCGAATCCCCGTAGGTCTCGCGGCCGCTGGTGTGCGTGCCCGCCTGCGCCGGCGCCACGACGTAGCATAGGTTCTCGATGGCCCGCGCCCGCAACAAGGTCTCCCAGTGCGCACGTCCCGTCGGGACCGTGAACGCCGCCGGAATCGCCAGCCACTGCGCGCCCCGCGACACGAGTTCGCGGTACAACTCGGGAAAGCGCATGTCATAGCACACGGAGAGCCCAAGTTTGCCCACGGGGGTATCCGCAATGACCGCCTCGCGACCCGGCGCCACATGAGTCGATTCTCGATATTGCTCGTCGCGACCCGGGATCGTGACATCGAACAAATGGATCTTGTCGTAGCGTGCGACTCGCTTGCCCGCGGCATCGATCAGCAAGGATGCATTGGCGACGCGGCGTTCAGTGTCGCCGCGCAGCACGATGGTTCCGCCCAAAATCCACATGTTGAGTTTTCGCGCGGTCTCGCTTAGAAAGTCCTGTACGACGCCCTCGCCGTCCGGCTCGGCCACTTCCAATTTGTCGGCGTCGCGCAATCCGATGAACGAAAAATTCTCCGGCAGGCAAGCGATATCGGCGCCCGCATCCTTAGCCTTGCGCAACAAGTCCGCGGCAGCGGACAAATTGTCGACCACGACGTGACCGGAAGTCATTTGTATTGCGGCAACTATGCCCATCTATTTTTGCGCCTCCGCGGACGCTGCGGCTGCGTCTGCACTTTTGATTCGTTCGACAATCGGATTATCCCAACTGCCGGTAATTCGATAATACCCTCGTGCCAAGCCTTTCAGTTCCTGTTTGAACACTTGTGTGAAAAGAAGCACAGCCCCAGCCACGACCGGTCCGCCGGCCAACGCCGCCAGCGGCAGCGAATTCCCGACATTGCCTGTAACTACTGCTGTTTGGTCGTAATCCCTGTTTTTCAAGCCAACCCGGCCAATTAGGCCGATTTCGGCCGCAGGACCCTTCACCAAGAGGTTTTCGGTAAAGGCATTGCCATCGCGCAATTCGAAGTCGCCGTGCACGGTATCGAACGCCAAGCCCTTGTCGGTCAAATCACTGAAATCCAATGCCAGACGTCGGCGCAGCGCGGCAACGCTGGTAAGGCCTAATACCCGGCCTGCGCCGGGATTAAGACCGACGATTTGGCCATTGTCCAGGGTCAATTGCACATGGCCGGCGGCCATGCTGAGGGCATTTTCGGTTGGCGCACCCACCCAATTAAGGTCGAATGCCATTTGTCCGGTTTTGGCGTCGATGACCGGCGTATAACCCAACTGTCGCAGCGTGGCCTGTGCATCACTGCTGGTCAGGCTGCCCTCGATGTGCCCCATTCCTGCATTTTTGCCGCGCCAGTCCCCGTTCGCATTCACATTGAAGGTGGCGCCGGTAATGATCATCTGTTTCAAGCCGATGCCGTCATCCAGCTTGACCAGCGTGGCCTGAACGTCGCCGATCTGCCGCTCGCCCCACATCAAATCCACGGCGTGAAAATTGATCGGCGGAACACTGCGCGGATCGCCGAGCGCGCTCGGCTCGTTCGAGTCTTGCGCGGCGCCGGCCACCGCTGCCCCCGGCCGAGACTCGGAATCGGGCAACAGCCCAAAGTGCAGTCGATCGAATTGCAGATTCAACGGCTCGGGCGGATTCGTGGCGCGGGGCACGAAAATCGTTCCCATCACGTTCGGTCCGCCGGCCGCGACTCGCAAGCCGCCTTCCGTGACCGCCAAGTCCAGGGACACATCGCGGAAGGCGAATCCCAAATAGTCGATCTCGGCAACGCTGAGTTTGGCGGTACGCAGATAATCCGACAGCGGCTTGCCATTCTTGTCGGACGGGATGAGCTTGAGCCAGCCCGCCAAATCCAGCCGCGCAACCGACCCACCCACATTGACCATCTGCGAGTCGCCCGGACTTGATTCAGCGGCACCGAATGCCAATGCCACATGCGAGAGGTGCGTGCCGCCGGCATCGGATTCCAATGCATAGGTGCCGCTCAATATGCCACCCAGTGCCAAACGTCCCTGTGCGCCGCCACTCGCCGGCCACTGCACCTCGAGCCAAGACGGCAGCGGCGTGTCCGCGGCTTTATCCATGGGGGCCGGCAACTTGATGTCGAGACCGACGAGGCTGCTGCTGATCCGCAAGCTGCGCTCCCGATTCGGCTCGGGCGCCATTTTTAGCGTGCCCCGCCAATCCGTCTGCCCGCCGATCGATATGCCGGCTGGCAGCGCCAGCGCCATTCGCAGCGCATCGCCGGTCAACGTACCGTGAAAATCGAGCTGGCTGCGAGTCAGCGGCCGGTTACGCGGCGCGCGCGCCTGCATTTGAAAGGCCCCGCCCAAGACACGGCCGTGGACATCGGCGTGGGCTACTTGCGCGCCGTCGATATTGAAATCACCGCTCACGTCGCTGGCCATCAGCGTCGACCCGGACCGATTGACGGATACGCCGTCCAGGCGCCCATGCACCAAAACTCGCCGATGCACAAAATCTTTGAAAGGCAGGAAGAGATCCACATTCGATTGCATCGGCCCCTTGGCCTCCACGCCTGAAAACACATGGTCTGCCGACGCATCGAGGGGCGTCGCGCGCAGAAATGCCAGGGCGTCGGCGGCGTCACCGGCGACGCCCACATGAATCTCCAGTTCGCCGGTCTTGAAGTCAGCGAAGCGCGCATCCGCGGACCCCACGGCGATGCCGGCGACACGTCCGGAGAGAAAATGCATCGTCAATCCTTCATTGCGGAATTCCGCCAGAGCGGCAAGACCCTCCGCCCGCGGCCAACCCTCGCCATAGTCCAGCGTCATTCCCTCGAGTGCGCAGCGCGCCAGAAACAAACCGCTGTCGTCGCGAAACGGAAAATGCCGTAAGGGTCCGCGCAAAACCACATCGGCGCGCGACAACCGGCCCGCGACCAATGCGCGATCCAACCAGACGAGCGCCGATGGCGCCATGATGGCCCGCGGCAGGTAATTGTGTGTGTTGGCAACGTTGCCGTTCTCCAGGACGGCAGACAAGGTAAGCACCGGCGGTGAGCCGTCGGCCGGGAGCTGCCAGGCCACTTTTCCGTGCACCTGTCCGTCTCGATTCTTCATCTCCCAGTCGGGCGTGGCGACCAGCAACTCCTCAGTCGTGCGCTTCCAGTACAAAGTCGCCTTCAGCTTCTGCAAATCCACGGGCTGAGAGAGCTGCACCGGCCAATTGAACACGGCCTTAAGACTGTCGATATTCACCACTCCGCCACGCTCATTGCCGGCGATGTTCCCGTTCAAACCGCGCACGCCCGGCGCCTTGCTTACGGGCGCAAAACCCACATCGTGAAATTTCGCCTGCACTTGCAGGTGCCAAGGGTCGGCTACGGTGACGCGGGCCAAGTTAATGGCCGTATCGGTCCACTCACCGGTTGGCCCTATATCGCGCAGCCGGTCTCGAATGTCCTTTTGCGGCAGCAGTCCGGCGAGCGGCAATAGCGTGTCCACGCGCAAATAGCTGGCCCCGGCGCGCAAATCGAGCAAGCCCGCATCGCTTGCGCGCCAGCTGGCCTCGAATTGAGATTCGGGATCGCGACGGCCCGCGCGCACCGCATGAACTCCCTTGCCCGAAAGAGTCCATCGATCGCCCGTATGAATGAGGCTCAACACACCGCCGATCCGCTGGAACATGGCGACCGGGCCGTCGTTAAGCTCGGTAACAACGCCCTGCGCCGTGAAATTGAGATCTGCGCGCGTAAGTATCAAGCCCTCGCCGCTTGCCGCCAACTCGAACTCGCCGCTGCCCGCGTCGAGCCGGTTCAGGTATTCCGGCAGCAGCAATCGCCATCCGGCAAAGGAAATGTCGCGGGCTCTCGCCAACGCGCTCCAATGCAATATCTGCAGGTCGCCGGCCCCGCGGGCCGTGCCGCTGATATTCAAGGTTCCGCCCAGAGCCGGGGGCAGACGTCCCTTGAAGAGCATCGCAAGCCCGGCATCGCCGCGACGCACATCCAGATTCACGTCGTGCAGGGTGAGTTGCGGCAGCGAGGAGTTCCACTTCTGCATGGTGACCGTGGCGTTGCGAATCGCCAGCTTGCCGGCCGGCAGGTCATTCAGCGTCACGGTTTCGAGCGAGGAATTATCACCGCCCAATTTGATTTCGGAGGCGAGCGCGAAGCTGGTGGGACCCAGGCGCGCGATCATAATATTCGGCGAATCGATCTCAATCCTGCCCGCCAGCAACTTGCCGCTGCGAATCAATTGCCAGACATCAGCCGCAACTCGGCCGCCGCCCGCACGCGCCAGCAGCCTTCGATTGTCCTTGGAGCGCAATTCCAATTTTTCGAAATGCAGCTCCGGACCGTACCAGCGAAATGACGGCGAGACGTTGGCAAATGCGATGTGATATCCAGTTTGCTCATGCACCCATTGCTTGATCTCGGCTTGGTAATCAGGGGCGCGATCGAGCGCCAGCTTGACCGCCAACATCAACAGAAGCAGCAGACCGAGCAATCCCGCAAGGCAGAACAGTAGAATTTTTCCGATCTTGCGGGCGCGCATTTACATCAACACGACGTCGTACTGGTCGACGGAATAAAGGGCTTCGGTTTGCAGACGTATCGGCTTGCCGGTGGCCAATTCCAACTCGCCGAGCGCGGATGACTCCTCGTCCAGCAGCCGCTCGATCACGTCCTGATGAGCCAATACCATCAGCTGCTGGCACTCGAATTGGCGGGATTGACGCAAGATTTCTCGAAACACCTCGTAGCACACTGTCTCAGCCGTTTTGACGAAACCGCGGCCTTCGCAGGTTGGACAAGCCTGGCACAGCAGATGTTCCAGGCTCTCACGAGTGCGCTTGCGCGTCATTTCCACCAGCCCCAAGGGAGATACCGAGGAGATGCTGGTCTTTACGTGATCGTCGGCAAGCGCCTTTTCCAACGCTTGAATGACCTGCCGGCGATGCTCAGGTTCTTCCATGTCGATGAAGTCGATGATGATGATGCCGCCCAGATTGCGCAGGCGCAGTTGCCTTGCAATGGTCACGGCCGCCTCGAGATTGGTGCGGAATATGGTTTCCTCCAGATTCCTGTGACCGACGAATGCACCCGTATTGACGTCAATGGTGGTCATGGCTTCCGTTTGGTCGATGATCAGATATCCACCGGATTTCAGCCCCACCTTGCGATCCAGCGCCTTCTGAATTTCCTCCTCGACATGGTGCAATTCAAACACCGGCCGCACCTCGCCGTACAATTCGATGCGCGGCAATGCGTCGGCCATGAAGGTGGCCGCAAATTCGCACATCTCGCGATACGCGTTCGCTTGATCAATCAACACTCGGTCCACATTCGGGTGCAGCAAATCGCGCAGGATGCGCAAATGCAGCGGCAAATCAGCGTGCACCAGATTGCCGGGCTGGGTGCGCAAACCCTTCTGACGGACGAATTCCCACAGCTTGCGCAAATAAGCCATGTCGGCCCGCAAGGCCTCGGGCGGCGCATCTTCCGCCGCAGTCCGCACGATAAACCCCGCGTTCTCACCAGCTTTGATGTCGGCTTGCACAGCGCTACGCAGTCGCTCGCGCTCGCTCTCGTTCTCGATTCTCGCCGAGACGCCGACCCCGTGGCCCTTGGGCATGTACACCAGGTATCGAGACGGCAGAGTAATGAAGGTCGTGAGCCTGGCGCCTTTGGTTCCCAAGGGATCCTTGACCACTTGAACCAGTATGTCGTTGCCTTCGGCAACCAGCGCCCTGATATTTTCGGTGCGCGGCGCCTCGATACCGGTGTCCGCATGACGCGGATCGAATATATCCGAGGCATGGAGGAACGCTGTGCGTTCCATCCCGATCTCGATGAACGCCGCCTGCATGCCCGGCAACACCCGCGACACCCGCCCCTTGTATATATTGCTGATCAGTCCACGGCGGCTGGCGCGCTCGAGAAACACCTCTTGAAGCACGCCGTTTTCGACCAGCGCGGCGCGCGCCTCATGGCTGCCCGCGTTGACCAGAATTTCGGTGCTCATCGCGCCGGCCCGCGGCTATGACGGCTCAAAATAACTGAGCTGCCCAGCAGCTGGGCCGTTTCGAATAAAGGCAGGCCCATCACGCCGGAGTAACTGCCGCGCAAATCCGCGACGAAGACCGCAGCGCGTCCCTGGATGGCATAGGCCCCGGCCTTGTCGCTCGGCTCCCCGGTTTCCCAGTAGGCTCGCGCCTCCTCGGCTGCAATGTCACGAAAGGTGACTTCGCTGCGACTGAGGCGGGATTGCAGGCCGTCCACGGTCCGCAGCGCGACAGCGGTCAATACCTCGTGAGTGCGGCCGGAAAGCCGCCGCAGCATGCCCTCAGCGTCTTGGCGGTCCAGCGGCTTGCCCAGTATCGCTCCGTCCAGAACCACGGCAGTGTCGGCCGCGAGGACGGGGAAATCGCCCGGTTCGCGACTGCGTTCCCAACCCGCCTCGGCCTTGGCCGCCGCGAGCCGCATCACATACTCCGCCGGCTCCTCGCCGGCCAGCACCGCCTCATCGACGGCCGCGCCCAGCACCCGGAAAGAGACCCCGATCTGATGCAGTAGTTCGCGCCGCCGCGGCGACCCTGAGGCCAAAAAAACGAAATCTAGGGACATACGGCCAGGATACCGAACCTCGCGCCTCTAAGCGCGGTGATAGGGGTGCCCCGACAACAGACTCACGGCGCGGTACAACTGCTCCGCTACCACCACCCGGACCAATCCATGCGGCAGCGTGAGCGGCGACAACGACCAACTCTGATCGGCCCTGTCGCGGCATTGCGGCGCCAAGCCGTCCGGACCCCCGATGAGCAACGCAAGGGAACGGCCGTCTCGCATGCGCTCGGATAGCCACACGCTCAGTTGCTCGGTAGTCATGCTCTTGGCGTGGATTTCCAGAGCCACGACATAGTCGCCCGGCCGAATTGCCGCGATCATGTCTGCGCCTTCCTTGAGGATGGCGCGCTGCGGATTTTCGCCCGGACGTCGAGTCGCGACTGAAATCTCTTGCAGCTCTAGAAGGAGGGGCGTACGCAGCCGCTTCTGATACTCGTGAAATCCCCGGTTGACCCAGTCGGGCAGGCGGGTGCCGGCGGCAATCAACCGGCACTTCATGCCGGCGGCGAGCCTGCGGTCAAGCGCGCCCGGCGCGCTTCGCTACCGTCATATCCCATAGTTTTTCGAGTCCGTAGAACTCCCGCACGCGCGGCAACATGACGTGCACGATCATTTCATGCAAATCGATCAGCACCCAGTCACCGTCTTGCTGACCCTCGACGCCATGCGGACGGAAGCCCGCCTCCTTGGTCTTCTCGACCACGCGCTGCGCAACGGAGCGCACGTGGCGATCGGAGGTGCCGCTTGCGATCACCATGTAGTCGGCAATGTCGGTGAGGCCGCGCACGTCCAGCAGCTTGACTTCCAGCGCTTTCATATCGTCCAACGCGTCCATCACCACCGACTTTAACGAAGGCTTTGCCTTGGCTGCTTTGATCTTGTCTGTTTTGGTCTTGTCTGCGGGTTTTGATTTACCGGCAGCGCCGGACTTTCCGGCTGCCCGAGGAACGACCGCTTTTTTTCGGCCCGGTGATTTGCTGATCGAGGTCTTTTTCTTGACTGGCACTACGTTGTCCGTGTTTTGGAATAACAGTTGGTATCGAGGATCAGTTTACGCACTGTATCCGGCATGAGAAAGCGCGGATCGCGCCCCATGCCGATCAATTGACGGACCTCGGTGGACGAGATCTCCAATTGAGTCACGGCATGGATGTAAATGCAGCCGGCCCGGGTTTCGTGCAAATCGCCGATTCGTCCGGTGCCCCGATCGACCAAAAGCTCCCCCAGCGGACCCATCCCGGGGGCCCGCCACCCCGGGCGATGCGCGACCACCAAGTGCGCCAATTGCAGGAGCTCCCGCCATTGATGCCATTTCGGCAGGCTCAAGAACGCATCCATGCCCACGATCAGACACAGGCTGCGATCAGGATATTCATGCCGCAGCTCGCCCAGGGTCTCGACCGAATAGGAGGGCCCCGACTTGCGAACTTCGCGATCGTCCACCACGAATCCGGCCTGGCCGGCGGTCGCCAACTGCACCATCTGCAGGCGCAGCTGCGCGTCGGCCAACGGTTGGTCGCGATGCGGCGGATTTCCAGCGGGAAGGAAGCGAATCTCCTTCAAACGCAGCGCCTGTTGCAGCTCGAATGCCGTACGCAAATGCGCGTAGTGAATCGGATCGAAAGTACCGCCGAAAATTCCCATAGGGTTCATGTGGCTACCCTGCCTGATTCCGTGCGAGCTTGCAAAGCGCCGGCCAGAGCGCCGGCCAGGCCGGTCAGCGCGCTCCACGCATCGCCCGGAGCCAAGCCCTTGATGACCCGATCGGTATGGCTCGCCTGTACCAACAGCCGCGCCAACGGCAGCTTCTTGAGCCTCGATAAAGCTCTCTCCGACGGCGTCGCGGCCAGGTTCCAGCCGCTGCCCCGAACGGAGGATCGCAAGCGCTCCCGCTCTCGGGCCTGCCACAGACCGCGCAGCTCGCGCACCAGCGCCCACAAAATCAGTGTTGGCTCAGCCCCTTCGCTCTTTAGACCGAGAAGCACCCGCAGCGCGCGCTCGGCATCGCCGGCAGCAGCCGCTTCGGCCAGTTGAAACACGTCGTAGCGGGCACTATTACCCACCGATCGCATCACTAAATCGGCATTGATGCGTCCGCCGTCGGCGAGGAGGCTCAGCTTCTCGAGCTCCTGCTTCGCGGCGAGCAGATTCCCCTCGACACGATCGATGATCAGCTGCGCCGCGGCCGGTTCCATATCCACCTTTAATTGCTTGGCGCGCGAGCGCAGCCAAGCGGGCAGTGACTGCGTATCTACCGGCCAAATCGGCACCCACACGCCATGTTTCTCAACCGCGCGCACCCAGGGCGCATCGCCCGCCTTCTTGTCGAGCTTGTCGGTGACAATGAGGCATACCGTATCGGGCGGCGGATTGGTGGCCAATTGCACGAGCTGTTCCGCTCCCTTATCCGGCTTGCCGCTCGGCATCCGCAATTCAAACAGACGACGCTCGGCGAACAACGACAGCGACTGGCTGGAATGGCGCAGATCGTCCCAAGCAAAACTGCGATCGATGAAAAACACCGTTCGATCCGCATACCCGGCGGCCCGGGCAGCGGCGCGCACCGCATCCGCGGCCTCGCCCACCAACAGGGGTTCGTCGCCGGACACCAGGTACATCGCCGCCACATTCTTGGCCAGGGCGGCAGGCAGTTGATCGGCGCTTAGACGCAAGTAGAACGCCTCAGATGAGAATAACTGTGATTATCTCAAGCAACCGGTATCAATGCTTGAGAAACTTAATGAGGCTGCGGATGATCACTCCTGACGTCAGCGTGATGGTTGCTGCCTCCCGAAGCGATCATCCTCAACATCGAATCTCGTTACCAATTCAAAAGTGTTTCGCAAAAACACGCCTCTCACCGACGCGATTGAATTTCTGGATGCACTCCTTGCCCATACGGGAGTGAGCATGCGTGAGATGGGTATCGAAGAATGGAATGCGTACCGACAATTGTGCCTCGACCAAAGCCTCATTGCCAATCATGTATCAGATGCGTTTATCACCGCGTCCGCTCGCGTTATTGGCGCAAGACTCACCACCTTCGATCGGGATTTCCTGTGGCTTTTACCCTCGTCTGCGCTTGAACTTCTTTCCGCGAACTAACGCAAGAAGCAAGCCCAATTACTTGACGAGCCGCGTCCTCGCCGCCTCGTACTCCGCCTCCATCCCGCTCACCAGCGCTTCCACCGTCTCGACATCGTGAATGCCGCTGACGCTCTGCCCGGCGCTCCATATATCCCGCCAAGCCTTGACTTCCGATTTGCCGCCGCTGCCGAAATTCATTTTCGTTTTGTCAGCCTCGGGCAGCTTATCGGGGTCGAAGCCGGCCCGCGCAATACTGCCTTTCAGGTAATTGCCGGATACGCCGCTGAACAGGTTTGTATAAACGATGTCTTCAGCGCGACTGTCGATGAGCATCTGCTTGTAATCGGCATCGGCGTTGCCTTCCTCCGTGGCAATGAAGCGCGTCCCCAGATAGGCAAGATCCGCACCCAGCGCCTGCGCAGCCAATACGTCTGCGCCGGTGCTCATGGCGCCCGACAAAATGATCGTCCCGGGATAAATCTCACGAATCTGTTTGACCAGGGCGAATGGGCTCAGCAGGCCGGCATGACCGCCGGCGCCCGCACACACGGCAATGATGCCGTCAACCCCTTGAGCCGCAGCCTTTTCGGCGTGGCGCAGATTGATGACATCGTGAAACAAAATGCCGCCATAACCATGCACGGCCGCGACGACTTCCGCCGGCGGTCGAAGACTGGTGATGACGATGGGTACCCGATGTTTCACGCACATTTCAACATCGTGCTCCAGACGATTATTGCTGCTATGCACGATTTGATTCACCGCAAACGGCGCGACTTTGAGCTCCGGATGTGAGCGCTGGTAGCTCGCGAGTTCCTCGGATATCTGCGCGAGCCAGTCGTCGAGCTGGGATGCCGGCCGCGCATTCAGTGCCGGAAATGAGCCGACAATGCCCGCCTTGCATTGTGCGATCACCAAGTGCGGAGTCGAGACGATGAACATGGGCGCGCCGATCAGCGGCAAGCGCAGGCGGCCTTTCAACATCTCAGGAATTGGCATAAAGGGCTCCGCACCGAAGAGGGATCATTGACGGGTTTCTGTCATTATGGCGTAGTCCGCTGCACCGCACACGATTGTGAACTGTTCATCACCATGGGAATCGCCATGCAATTCGACACTCTGTTATACGAGCGGCGGGACAGCATCGCCCACGTCACACTCAACCGTCCGGATCGATTGAATGCGCTGAATTCGGCGTTGATCGCGGATTTGCGTACTGCGGCTGCGGCCATTGACGCAGACCCTGAGATTCGCGCCGTGGTGCTGGCCGCTGCCGGCCGGGCCTTTTGTTCCGGCGCCGATCTCATGGGCGAAGATCTTCTGTCCGACAAACAACGCAGCCTCGGCAAGAACATAGGCCACAGCCTGCGGGCGCATTTCAATCCCATGGTCAACGCCTGGAATCAATTACGCGTGCCCGTCGTGGTGGCCGTCAATGGGGTCGCCGCGGGAGCCGGAGTGAGCCTCGCGCTGGCCGGCGACATCGTATTGGCGGCGCGCTCGGCCACTTTTCTACAATTGTTCGCGCCCAAGCTCGGTCTCATGCCGGATCTTGGCAGCACCTTCCATTTACCCAGACTGGTGGGTACCGCGCGTGCCAAGGGCTTGGCCTTGCTCGGCGATGCCCTGACGGCGGCGGACGCGGCGAGCTGGGGGCTCATTTGGGCGTGCGTCGACGACGCGGTGCTGCAAACGCAAGCTCAGGACATTGCCCAGCGCTTTGCCGCCGGCCCCACCCAGGCGTTCCAGCGCATCAAGGCAGTGTTCAATACAGAGCCGGCCGGCACCCTCGCCGAGCAGCTTGAACTCGAGGCAGTGGCCCAATCCGAACTTGGCGACACTCAGGACTTCGCGGAAGGGGTCCAGGCGTTTCGCCACAAACGGGTGCCGAATTTCACGGGCAAGTAGCCCTCAGGAGCGCTCAAGCATCGCCCACCGCATCGTCGACACTGGAGTAGTCCAGCCCCGACAGCGGAAGCTGGGCGAAGTCGGCGCGCGTCAATGCGTCGCGGCTGGACTCCTTCAGGCGTGCAACTCGCATTTCGATCTTGCGCGCCGTAAGCCAGGCCGCGAATTCTCCCAGGCTCTCGAGCGCGGTGCCGTCCAGATCCGGCGACTCCTCCAGGCTGAGTATGACCAGATGCACATCCGCCTCTTGCAGCACGCGCTGCCGGGCAACGGCGAGCAGCGGTTCGGCATTGGCGAAAAACAAGGGCTCCTCGGGTCGTAGTATCAGGATCCCCGCAGGGCAAGTCGCGTGGGGGAACCGTTCGCGATTGACGAAATCATGCGCTCCCACTCGGCCCAGGACCGAAAGACGCGGGCTGGAGAGTGAATGCAACAGCATGGCAAGGCTGAATGCGATCGCCGCCAGCAGCCCATCGAGCATGCCGAACAAGAGCACAGCAGCGACCGCAGTCATCGTCACCAGCCGATCACGCTGCCAGCGAAAATACGGCCTGAAAACGGCGATGTGCAACGACTTACTGACCGCATGAATGACTATCGCAGCCAATACGGGGCGCGGAATCCGCTCGATCCAGGGCAAGAACAATAATACAAGCGCGAGAACCGTCGCGGCGGCGTACAGGCCGGCGGCACGTGATTTCGCGCCCGCGGCGTCATTGGCCGATGTGCCTGAATAACCGGCGCCCACTGGGGTTCCATGAAAAGCCCCTGAGACAAGATTCGCTATTCCGAGCGCGATCAAGTCGCGATTGGGATGCACGGCATCGTCATGCTTCAACGCGTAAGTGCGGATCGAACTGTAGGACTCCGCATACAAGATGAACATCAGCGCCAGCGCGAACTCCACCAGCGGCAGCCAATGTCCGCCCGCGGGTGCGACGAAAGTTGGAAACTCCAGAGCCAGATGAATGGGGCCGGTCAGAATAACCCCGCGCACAGCCAGCCACGGCGCCGCGACGATTCCAATGACAATGACCAACAGCACGCCGGGGAGGTGACGCACGCGCTCCAACAAGAACAAGCCGAGCAGCGCACATAGGCCCGCGGCAATGCTCATCGCTTGCCAGTTGCCGGCGCTGCGGACAATCTCGAGCAGCAGGCTGAAGAAGTCCGTGCTGTGCGTCTGTATGCCGGCGATATGCGGCCACTGTTTCACCGCAATCACCAGCGCGAGCCCGAATGAAAAGCCGCGCAGCACCGGTCGGGCGATCAGATTAGACATCGCGCCGAGCCGCGCGCTGCCGGCCAGCAAGAAGGCAATCCCGGTGCCGCACACTAGAATCGAAGCGAAGGCGATGCGTTGGCTCGCCGCGTCAGCCCCCAGGGCCAGCGTCGCCGCCGCGAGTACCGCCGCGGATGACGAGGTGGCGGAAACGATGGCAAACCGGCTGCGGCCGATCAGGGCGTAGCAGACGAGTCCGGCGAACAAGCCAATGACGCCTGCCTGAGGCGGTAAGTTTGCCAGCCCGGAATAGGCGACTGCCTCCGGCAGCAACAACCCGGCAAGCGACAGGCCCGCCAGGACATCGGCGCCGTCAAATGCGCGCAGGCTGCTCATTGGCTCAGGCAATAGGCCCGCACCAGCCAGGCAGAAAATCCGCCTCGCCGCTCCTGGCGAGTTTCAGTGCCCGGACCAGCGCCTCCGGAAAGTTATCCTCGACTTGTTTGAGCTTGATACGGCGGCGCAGAAAATCCGCCCACACAAATTCACTGAACGGCGTCGTGTCCTTCGCGAAGCCGCCGCTCTGGCGCAATTCGCCGGCCAAACTGCGATACGGATCGTCCACCAGTGCGGTAATCCGCTTCGGCACATCGTCGTAACTGCGCCGGCGTCCGTACTGGTCGAAAGGGTGCAGCCAGCCGCGATTGTCCAAAAACACCCAGAAGGCGTCCTTCGGCAGCCGCCGCAAATCGGCCACCACCGTGGTGGCGATATTCGTCACACCCTCCTGGTGCAGGGCCAGCGCCAAGTGGTGATGATCGATGATGTAGAACTGTTCCTTCGGGCCCCAAACCACGGGAATCAGGTGCTTGCCGAGGAAGTCCGGTTTCTTGCGGTCCGGATGGTCGCGCCAGCTCTTGCGCTTGGCCATCACTTCCCGCATTCCGACCGTGATCTGAGTGGGCCGCAGCGCCGCGATGGGAACGGGATGAATCCGAGGTTCTCTGGGTAAGGTCATTGCTATCTCCTAGCCGGGATGGCGCATGGAACAACGCGCGTCATGTCCTTGCTGCCGCTCGCGACAGCCGAACTGTTTACAGCGGTGTCGCAACCCGGCAGAGACTACCACGCCCTTGGCTTTTCCTGCTTTTTGACAATGAATCGAGTTCGGCCGGATACTTCGGATCGCTCGCGGTAGCGTGAGCCGATAGGGGATGTATTCGATTTCCGGGAGAATTCTAATGACGATATACAACAAATGCCTTGTTTTGGCGGGTGTGGCGGCACTAATTGGGCAGACGCCCGTGTATGCGGCCGATGCCGCAGCCGCTTCAAACGAATTGGAACAGATCGTAGTGACTGCGCAAAAGCGCTCGGAATCCGAACAAACCGTGCCGCTGTCCATGACGACGTTCAGCAGCATCGCGCTCCAGCAAAAAAGCATTACCAATTTTTTCGATTACGCCACCAAGGTACCCAATCTTGCCTTCGCCCCCACAGGGGACGGCGTCGGCACCGCACGCACGGTATCGATTCGCGGCATCTCCGGCGACAACGTTACCGGGTTCTATATCGACGATATACCGCTGCCGGACTCCCTGGATCCCCGGGTCTTGGACATCGACCATATCGAAGTGCTGCGCGGACCGCAGGGCACTTTGTACGGCGCGCGCTCCATGGGCGGCGTAGTGCGCTTGATCACCAAGGAACCGAACTTAAGCACTTTTGACGCGACCGTGCATGGCGGCGTGTCCTCGACCGATCGCACCAACCAACCCAATTACACCGCCGACGGAGTCGTCAACATCCCCATCGTCGAAGACCATGTCGCGCTGCGACTGAGCGGCTTCTACGACACCGAAGCGGGTTTTTTCAAGCGCAGCTATTGCAGCGACCCGGCCGCGGCCATGAGTCTGGCGTGCACGCCCTTGGCCACTACCGGCATCACCACTGTGGACAACGTCGGTGAACTCAACACCTACGGCGGCGCCGCGAGCCTGACATTGAAGCTCAGCGATACTCTCACCATCACGCCGCGCGTCATGCTGCAGAAAACGACGTACAACGGCTTTCCGATGGCGGATTTTTTGTCCATGCCCAACAATGGAATCGGCTACCCGGTGCCTTCCGGTGCCTATACCCTGCCGACTGCGATGATTCCGACGACCTTCACGCAGGCGCGCTGGTTCAATATCCCGGAAGGCGGCTACGATGCGTGGCAACTGTATTCCATCGGCGTGCATTGGAAGACCGGCATCGGAGAGCTCGTCTCCTCAACCGCTTACTTCAACCGCCGCGTGTATGAAACCGAAGACGAATCCGATTTCGTCTATGCGGCGATCACCTCGAACGCCCCTGGAGGGCAGCCACAGCCGGGGCCGATCAGCGAAGTGAAAAAATATCAGCGCTTCGTCCAGGAAGTGCGCTTCGCCTCGGATTTGCCAGGGCCGGTGCAATTCGTCGCCGGAGGATTTTACTCGGACTTCCACGGCAGGTTGCCGTTTGCCGCCTATTACCCTCCGGCCACGGTGCCCGGGCTAGACGCCACCTTGGGCGGCCAGAACAATCCAGATTTCGCAAACCTGATCTTCGCGTCGGACTTCTATACCGAGGTCAAAGAACCCGCAGTGTTCGGCGAGGTCTCCTATCAACCCGTGGAGAAGTTGAAGCTGACCGGCGGCCTGCGCTGGTATCAAGTGAAAACCAACTCTTACGGCTACGAGGAAGGATTAGCCACCGGCGGCGGTCCGTCGATCGTCAGCCCGCCCATCCAAACGACCGAAAGCGGCGTCAATCCAAAATTCGAAGCGGACTATCACGTCACTCCGGAGCAGATGGTCTATGTCAATGTTGCCAAGGGATTTCGGCCTGGCGGCATCGTACCCATCGTGCCTCCCGGCACTCCGGGTGGGGCCAACGACTGCGTTGCCGGGCTGCATGCTATCGATCCGAATATCACGATCGGCGACACCCGCAGCTTCAAATCCGACTCGCTGTGGAACTACGAACTCGGCACCAAGACCGGTTGGCTCGACCACCGCCTGACACTCAACGCGGCGGTTTTCTACATCAAGTGGAACAATATCCAGCAGCAGATTCTGCTCCCCTGCGGATTCCAGTACCGCGCAAACGCCGGTGCGGCCGAGAGCAAGGGCGGCGAAATGGAACTGCATGCACGGCCGGTGGAGCCGCTCGAGGTGTCTCTGGGCATCGGCTATCAAAATGCCAAGATTACCGAGCAGAGCAAGTCGTCACCGCAAGCGGTGGGGTCTCAGGTCTATCAAGTGCCCGACTGGACTGGGAACGCCTCGGCGACGTACACCACGCAGTTGACCAGCAGCTGGAAGCTGATCAGCGGCACCGACTACTCCTATGTCGGTAGAAGCTTCAGCGCCAATAACGATCCCGGCAATCCGCGCGAGCGTGGCGCCTACCGGCTTATTAACGGCAGGTTGGCGTTGCAACGCGGACCGCTAGAGGTTGCGCTCGTCGGTAAAAACCTGGCGAATGAGGTCGCGAATCTCGGCGACAACCGCTCGATTGCAGCCGAAGTTCCCGGCCGGCCGCGCCTGTTCGTGAACCAGCCCCGCACTATAGGCGTTGAGTTCAGGCATTCGTTTTAGGCATTAAAAGTTAAAACCGAAGTTGGAGGGGAAGTTGCGCTTCCCCTCCATCCGCTTCCCCTCCACCGCCGTTGACACCCGGTAACACCGGGCGTATGGTCCTGGAAACGAATAGTAAATCGAATAAAACTATACATTTATATTTACATTCGACGGGGGAGCCATGATTCGGTCAGCGGTTACCTTTAGGCGCTACACCAAGTACCTGATCTGCACGCTATGGGTCGCCGCCGGCCTCAGCGGCTGCGGCAAACCCGAGCCCAAGCTGACGGGCACGGTTCTGGTGTCCATGGCCGACAACAGCTATTCGCCTGCCATCATTCGGATACCGGTCGGCGGCTCCATCGTGTTCATCAACGCAGGGCGCAACGATCACAACGCCATCGCGGTCGACAAGTCCTGGTCGAGCGAGAAAACCTTCGGCAACATTAAGATGCGGCCGGAAGACATGAGCGAAATCGTGCTCACAAAGGAAGGCATCTACCCGTTCTACTGCAGCTTTCACGCGACACCGGACGGCAAGGCCGGGATGGTCGGCGTGGTTGTCGTGGGGAATGTCGACTATACGCCGCCCGGAACGCGCGGCGTGCTTGCCGCGGTCGAAACAGCTTCCGGCGTGACGCGGCGCGTGCCACAGGATTATCCGACGATTCAAAACGGCGTGGACGCGGCAAATCCCGGCGACCTCGTGCTGATCGACAAGGGTGAATACACCGAGGCGGTCTTCGTTACGACGCCGAGCATTACCCTGCGCGGCGTGGACCGCAATGCCGTGATTCTCGACGGTAAGTTTGAACTGGCCACGGGCATCATGGTCGGCGGCAACGGCGTGGCAGTCGAGAACATGACCGCCCGCCACTACACGCTGAACGGATTTTTTTGGACCGGCGTGCGCGGCTTTCGGGCGTCCTATCTGACGGCCTACAACAACGGCGATTACGGCATTTATGCGTTCGGCTCGACGGACGGACTATTTGAACATTCTTATGCGAGCGGCTCGCCGGACTCGTCGTTTTACGTGGGACAGTGTGCGCCTTGCAGGGTGGTATTGAACGACGTGACGGGCGAGTACAGCGGCTTGGGTTATTCGGGCACGAACTCCAGCGGCGACATGTATGTCATCAATTCGCGTTTCACGCACAATCGCAGCGGCATCAGCACCACGACGTTCGACATCGAACTGAATCCGCCGGGACGCGACACCACCATCATCGGCAATGTGATCGCCGACAGCGGCCTGGACAATGAGGCGGCCGGCTTCTACGCGACTGAGACTTTGGCGGGCAACGGCATCGCGTTGGTCGGCACGCACAACAATCACGTCGAACGAAATTACGTAGCGCGCAGCCGCAACAACGGCATTGTCGTGGTCCCGATCCTGGATCGGCACTATTGGCCGGCCACCGGCCACGTGGTTCGTGACAACACCGTGCTCGATTCCGGACGGGCGGATCTCGCGGCCAGCGGCTTGGGAACCATCGGAAATTGCTTCTCCGGAAATATTCATCGCACTTCCCTGCCGTGGGGCCTGCAGGCCTTGAACGGCTGCGGGAAAATTCGATTTCCGATGGCGTCCGATCTCTCCGGCGACACGACCTTCTTCGGTTCCATCGCGCAGATACGCATGGGACAATTCACCTTGAGCGACTACCGCACGCGCCCCACGCCGCCCCCGCAGGTGAACATGCCCGGCGGCGCGGATGCGCCAGTAACGCCGGCCGTACACGTATTTGCCGCGGGCAAATTGAACCTCGATGCCATCAAGACTCCGCGTGAAGCCGCGCCAATGCCGCCGGCAAAGCTGTTATAGACAGGGGAATGCAGATGCCGTCGCCATTTTCACTCGCCAACCCCATGACCGCGTTTCAAGTGTGGTTTGTAGTTTATCTGTACCTGCTGCCGTTTCTTCTCTACGCAACTTGGGCAGCTCTGTCCGTCATGGACTTGAGCGAGCGCAGCGAGGTGAGCGGCCGCATGCGTTGGGGCGCACTGGTCATACTGGTGCCGCTGCTGGGAGGCGCGTGGTACTTGCTGACTGCCGCCGGGACGCTGAAACGTTCCTCGCGGATTCCCATCGTGATCGCCGGACTCGTTGTTTGGCTGATTCCGTTGGCAATTGGAATATGGCTTGCGGGCGGACCGCTGGGGCCGAAGGCGCTGAGCTGAAATGCATCATCGAGTGGAGAATTGCCATGTCAGTAACTTTGCCCACTAACCTTCAAATGGTTCTGGGACTCTATGCATATCTGCTGCCGATGCTGCTGTATGTGCTTTGGAGCACCCTGGCTCTTTGGGATCTGGCACGGCGCGAGGATCTCACGACGGCCAAGGTCTGGATCTGGGCATTCCTGATTTTCGCGCTGCCGTTCGTGGCGGCGCTTGCCTATCTATTTCTGGGCGGCTCGCGGCTTGCGGCCCGCGTCAAACTGCTGGCGCTGGGAGGCGGGGCTGCCTATCTATTGGTGCTGGCTCTGGGCGCCGGCGTCGGTGGCATCAGCTAAATGTCTCTGCGCCGTCGCGATTTGTTTCGGCTCGGAACCCTGGGCGGCGGCATTGGATTGATCGGGGCGGCAGGCTGGTCTGCAGTCAAGGTCTCCGCCGCGAAGGACGCACGCGTCGCAGCCCTGCCGGCCTTGGACATCGATTGCACCAGCACGCCGACCACTACAGTGGCGGACCCCAATTACGCGAAATTTGCGCCCGCAGCCTACCTCGCCGGCGACCGCGACAGTTTTCACAACCCGCCGCCGCGCAGCGCCTCCCCGGCCGGTGCGCGCGAATATGATCTATCCGTGATCGAAACCACCCTTGAGGTTGCAGGCGGTCAATACGTGAAGGTCTGGGCGTACGGCGGAACCGTGCCCGGCCCCGTCATCAGGGCCACTGTCGGGGACCGGGTCAAAATTAGCATGAGCAATCGTTCAGAAACGGCTCACAGCATCCATTTTCACGGCACCCATGACGTCATGCAAGATGGATTGGAGCGGGTTGGCCAAGGCAGTAGTCAGGTGTATGAGTTCGACGCGGGACCGGCCGGTCTGCATCCCTACCACTGCCACGTCCCGCCGTATGCGAGGCACCTGCGCAAGGGAATGTTCGGCGCGATGCTCGTCGATCCGGTGACGCCGCGTGCCGCGGCACATGAATTCATTCTCTGCCTTTGCGGCTTCGATACAACCGGCGATGGTCGAAATGATATCTACACCTGGAACGGGCTCGCCGGATATTACGACCGCTTTCCGCTCAAGGTTCCGGTGGGCGAATTGGTGCGAATCTACCTATTGAACATGCTCGAGCACGATCCGATCGCCTCCTTTCACTTGCATGCGCAGACGTTCGATTTGTTTCGAAGCGGCACCTCGCTCACGCCGAGTGAACATACCGATATCGTCAGCCTTGGCCCGGCCGAGCGGGCCATCCTGGAATTCCGCTTGCCGCGCCGCGGACGCTACATGTTTCATCCCCATCAAAGTCACATGGCGGAGCAAGGAGCCATGGGCTGGATCGTCGCCATATGACGGTCGTGGCCCTATGACGGCGGGGAGCCGCTCGCTGAGCGTCGCCGTCGTCCTGATCCTCGGATTGGCTCATCCCCTGTTCGGCGCTGAGGAGACCCGCCTCATCGATCAATTCGGACGGCCCATGGAGGCACGCGAATTGAATGGGCGTTGGCTGCTCGTGTACTTCGGATACACATCTTGCAAGGAGATCTGCCCGGCAGCCTTGACCGCCATGACTGCCGTGCTGAATCGCTTGGGCTCCTCCGCAGATCGCATCGATCCTCTGTTCGTCACTCTCGACCCGAGCCACGATTCGCCGGCCGTGATGCGCGCCTACGCCGCGCATTTCAGTCCGCGAATAAGGGCCCTGACGGGGAGCCCGGCTGCCGTTGCGGACGCCGCGCGCAGCTTCTCCGTTCCGTGGGCCGCGTCGGCGCAACCCGGTATCATCGACCATGGCACGCTTTTCTACTTGGTGGCCCCCGACGGACATGTCATGCAAATGTTGCATCCCCAACAGCCCATCAACAATCTCGTCGCGGCGATTCGCGGCCGTCTCTCCGCGGACCATCCGCCATGACCGGACGCCGCGAGTCGCAAAAGGAAATTCGCCGTTCCGCCATGCTCTCCGCTGCCGCCCGCCTATTCGCGCGGCAGGGATATGAGCGCACGACCTTCGATGAAATCGCCGCTGAAGCACAAGTCGGCGTGGCCACGGTTTACAAGTATTTCGGTACGAAGCAGGGAATCGTCATCGCCATCTTGGAACCTGACTTGAGTGGCATGTTTGCCAGAGCGCAGAGAGTCGTGGATCGCCCGCACCTGGACCCAGCCAAATCCATGGTGGCGCTATTGTCGGCCTATCGGAATTTGGGCGGCCGCAACTGGGCCAGCCGCGAATTGCTGCGCCTCACCATATTCCCGGGCATGGGCAACGAAGGCCGGTTGACGAAACTCATTCACGAGGCGGAATCTCGGGCTCAGGGACAGATTCACGAATTACTGAAGAAACTCAGAGACGCAGGCAGACTCAAACGCGGATTGCCGCTCGGCGACGCCACTGCGGTAATTTTCGCTCTCTTCAATCAGCATTTTGGAATGTACCTGTCGGACCCTGACATTGCGTTCACAGAGATATTTCGGCGCCTCGCCAGGTGTGTCCGGTTGGTGTTCGCCGATTGGCGCGGATAGAGCGGCGCAGGAGCGCCCTTGTATCAATCGCCTGAGCTGCCGGCCCATGGCGGCGCAACCAGGCGTCGTTTACCGTCGGCCGACTTCGAAATACCGGGCTCGTCCAGCGCTTCCCGATCCCACAGTTCGCAGGTCACCTGGCGGTGTCGCTGATCGAGTGCCTCGCAATAATTCGTATAGATGCACAGACGCACTTGCCCGCCCCGTCCGCTTAATATTTTCGTGAACCAGTCCGGATCCGCGAGAGCCTGCCGGGCAATGGCCACCACATCCGCCTGTCCCGACGCGAGCACGGCTTCGGCCTGCGCAAAATTATGGATCCCGCCGGAAGTAATCACGGGTGTGCTGCAATTCGCCGCGCGTACCGCGGCTCGAATGCGGGCGGTCGCGTGCAGATTGCGGCCGAAGGGACCCTTGGCGTCGGAGTAGTACGACGGCATGCACTCGTAACCGCTGGGTCCGGTATAGGGATACGCCGCCGTGCCCACCTTGGGCTGCTGCGCATCGTCGAATTTGCCGCCACGCGACAAGGAAAGAAAATCCATGCCGGCCATGGCGAATTCGCAGGCGAAGTACTCCGCATCGCTGACCGAGCCCCCACCTTCGATGCATTCGTCGGCTAGAAAACGGCAGCCGATGGGAAAGTCCGCGCCGAGGTCGGCGCGGACACGCGCGTAAACCTCCAGCGCGAGCCGAACCCGACCCTCGACTGCGCCGCCGTAGCCGTCCGCCCTGGTGTTGAGAGGCGACAAAAACGAGGCCATCGTATACGCATGGGCGTAGTGCAGTTCGACGCCGTCGAACCCGGATTTACATGCACGCCGTGCCGCAGCACCGAACAGCGGCGGCAACTGCAGCGGTAAATCCCGGATGTGCTCGAGGTGCATATCCGTAACCCGCTCCCGCGCTCCATGCTCGAGCGCCTCCAGTTCCCGACCGCTGAGCACGCTGTCCAGCTCGCTGCGCGCAAGGCCGGCGAGCCAGGCTCGTATCTGTGCGTCGGTCGCGCCCGAAGTTCCGAATGCACGACGATGGTGATCCGTCAGCACCAGAAAGTCTGCGAAGTACCGCGCCGGATCCGGGCGACGGCGTATCGACAAAAAATCGATGAGCTGGATGAACAGGCGAGTTTCGCCGCGACTTGCGCGTCGCACGACCTCGACCAGTTGCCGTAATCCCGGAATGAAGCGATCATCGCCGATCCGTAGCAATGGGCCGCTCGGCACATCGCGAATTCCAGTCGCCTCGACGACGAGGACCGCCGGTCGCCCCTGAGCGAAGCGCTCGTACCAGTCAAGCACGTCCTGTGTGACGAATCCATCGTCCGTGGCGCGCCACGGAACCATGGCGGGAATCCAGGTCCGGTGGGGCAACAAAAGGGGTCCCACCTGAATCGGCGAGAATAAGCGGGAAGCCGCGGCCGTTTGAGCACTGGGCCAGTCGGCCGGGCCGGAATCGTGCCGGATGCGCTCGGGCGGACGCCACATGGTCAGTCCGCGTCCGGCAGTACAGCCGTTGCCTCGATTTCCACCCGCGCGTCCTTTTCCATGAGCGCCACCACCTGCACCACCGACATGGCAGGGTAGTGCTTCCCCATTGCTGTCCGATACGCGGCACCAATCTCGGCCAACTGCTCGTAGTACTCATCGCGGCTGGTCACGAACCACGTCAGGCGCACGATATGCGCGGGCGTCGCGCCGGCGTCGGCCAATATGGCAATGATATTCAGCAGGGCCTGACGTACCTGATCCGCCAACCGGGTGCTGTGGAACTTGCCGTCGGCATCCCAGCCTATTTGCCCCGCGATGAAAATCTGCTGGCCGCGCGCCATCATCCCCTGACTGTATCCCTTGGGCCTTGGCCAGCCGTCGGGCAATAGAATTCTGGGCAGCGCATTGTCACCGGTCATGTCGACTCCGTCGGTGCGAGCAGTTCGCGCGCAATAATGAGCTTTTGAACCTCGGTCGCGCCCTCGTATATGCGCAGCGCACGAATATCGCGGTATAGGTGTTCGACAACCTCGCCGCGCATTACTCCACGTGCGCCGAACATCTGCACGGCACGATCGATGACCCGCTGCGCGGTTTCAGTGGCGGTCATTTTTGCCATGGCCGCTTCCTTCGTGACTCGATGACCGCCGTCACGCAGCCAGGCGGCTCGGTACGTCAGCAGACGCGCCGCGTCCACTTCAGTGGCCATGTCGGCGAGCGCAGCCTGGGTGAGCTGAAAATCGGCCAAATTCCGGCCGAACATGCGTCGCGATCGCGCCTGAAGAATGGCCTGATCGAGCGCGCGCTGCGCAAATCCGAGCGCTGCAGCCGCCACGGAAGTGCGGAATATATCCAAGGTGCGCATGGCAATCTTGAATCCCTCGCCTTCATCGCCGAGGCGATTCGCCGCCGGAATCCGGCACTCGCGAAACGCGAGAGTACCCATCGGATGAGGCGCGACTATGTCGATGCGGGCGGCGATCGACAACCCTGGAGTGGCGGCGTCCACCACGAAGGCAGTAATCCCGGCTGCGGACGTCGTGCCGTCCGAGCGCACGACCCCCGCAGCCGTGCGTGCGAATACACAGTAAAAATCGGCGATGCCACCGTTCGAGATCCACGTCTTCGTGCCATCGAGCACGTAGTGTTCGCCATCGCGGCGCGCGCTGCACTGCATCCCCGCCACATCGGAACCTGCCTGTTCCTCGGACAAGGCGAACGCCGCCAGCGCCTCGCCCCGAACGACTCGCGGCAGGTATTTTGCCTGGAGCGCGGCTGTGCCCGCGAGCGTCACGGCGCCGCTGCCCAGACCCTGCATGGCAAACGCAAAATCCGCCAATCCATCGAACCGCGCGAGGGTCTCGCGAATCAAGGCGATGCTGCGTACGTCGAAATCTGCGGCGGCGCCGCCATGATCCAACGTCACACAATGACGCAGAAACCCCGCCGCACCGAGTTTTTTTACCAGACCAATGCAATACGCATCCACGGAATCGCGGCTCTCGCCATGGGCCACGTTGAGATTTTGCATACACCAGGCCTCGAGTCCGGCGTGCAGCTCGTGATGCCGCGCCTTGAAGAACGGCCAGTTCAAGAACGAGGAAGCTGTCATGGAATCAGTTTCCCTCGAAAACCGGCTTGGTCTTGTTCGCAAATGCGCGGTAGGCGCGTCGAAAATCTTCGGTTTGCATGCACAAAGCCTGTGCCTGTGCTTCGGCCTCTATTGCCGCCTCGATCGACATATTCCATTCCTGATGCAACATGCGCTTGGTCATCGCGTGAGCAAAGGTCGGCCCAGCGGCCAACGTGGAGGCGAATTCAACGGCCTCGGCAAGCAATCCCGACTGCGCAGCCAGGCGATTGAAAAAGCCCCACGCCAGTCCCTCCTCCGCAGTCATCGAGCGGCCGGTGTACAACAGCTCGGCGGCCCTGCCCTGACCTATGATCCGGGGCAACACGGCGCAGGCCCCCATATCGCAGCCGGCAAGTCCCACGCGAACGAACAGAAACGCAGTGCGCGCCTCCGGCGTTGCAAATCTAAAATCGGCGGCCATGGAGATAATGGCGCCCGCACCGGCGCAGACCCCATCGACCGCCGCGATAATGGGCTGCGGGCACTCGCGCATGGCCAGCACGAGATCGCCCGTCATCCGCGTGAAATTCAACAACTCTTGCGCATCCATGCCGGTCAGCGGCCCGATGATTTCGTGCACGTCGCCGCCGGAGCAGAAGTTGCCGCCGGCGCCGGCAATGACAATCGCCTTTACACCCTGTTCTGCGCCGAGCGCGCGGAACAGATCCCGCAGCTCCGCGTAGGACCCGAAGGTCAGCGGATTTTTGCGGTCAGGTCGGTTCAATGTGATGACGCCGACCTTACCGTCGGTGCGCCAAAGAAAATTCTCGGGCGTGTGGTTGGCCAGACTCATGCATTGTTCTCCGCCCGTGAAGGCCCAGTTTGGCGCACATGAATCTTCAATTCGCGCAACAGCCCGGCAAGCTGCTGCTTGCTCTTGGACGATATGCCTTCGAATAGATCGATGATCCATCGCTCGTGCTCGGCGGCCATTCTCTTGAACAAGCGCTGGCCGCTCGGCGTCAGCCGGACGCGAAAGGCCCGCCGGTCCTGCAGATCGTTGACGCGCGCCACCAGCCCTTCCTTTTCCAGCATATCGGTGATGCCGGTGACATTGCCGCCGGTCACCATCAATCGCTTCGATAATTCGCCCATTTTCAATCCTTCGGGGCAGCGCTCGAGCTGCGCCATCAGATCGAATCGCGGCAGGGTCGTTGAGAATTCGCCCTGCAGACCCTGCCGAATGTGGTTCTCGATCAGAGTTGAGCAGCTCAGCAGACGCAGCCACAGGCGCAGGGAGTCGTGGTGATCGTCCCGCGCGCGCGTCTCGCTGTCGGAAGCAGGCTCCGCGGCTTTCGAACGGCGTATTGCGCTGCTCGCCATGTCACATGACCTCGCCGCCGGCGACGGCGATGCTTTGACCGGTGATGCTTGATGTACTTCGCAGGCATAGCCAGCGGACCGTATCGGCGACTTCCTCGGAGGTCACCAGGCGGCCTTGGGGATTGTGCGACACCAATTCGGCCAGCGCCTCGGCCTCCGTTCGGCCGGTCTTTGCGGTGATGTTGGCGATCGAGGCTTTCACGATATCCGTATCCGTATAGCCCGGACACACGGCATTGACAGTGATGTTCTTGCGTGCCGTCTCGAGCGCGACGGCGCGCGTGAGTCCGATCACTCCGTGCTTCGACGCACAGTACGCGCTCACATACGGATAGCCGACAATTCCGGCGGTGCTTGCGACATTGACGATGCGCCCAAAGCCGACCTTCAACATGTCCGGAAGACATTCGCGCATGCAGAGAAACGTGCCCGTCAGATTCACGGCCAGCATGGTCTGCCACTGAGCGTCGGTGGTTTTCCCGATGGGGCCGCTCATAGCCTGGCCGGCGTTGTTCACCAGCAAGGTGATCGGGCCCATGGCCGCGCGGGCGGCAACCGCAGCGGCACGCACCGACTCCGCATTGGCAACGTCGGCAACCTGACAGCAGCGCCGGACATTGCCCAAATTTGCGGCAATGCGCTCGAGATCCGGCAGCGAGCGCCCGAGCAGCGTGACATCGGCGCCGGAATCGGCCAGAACGCGTGCAATCGCGGCGCCAATGCCGCGCCCGGCGCCGGTAACGAGGGCATGCAAACCGCCGAGTGGAGGACTCATACGCAGTTCTCCCGAGACTTAGACAGGGCCGACGGCATGTGCCGCCCTTTCGAGATTGCGTTCGAGCTGGCTCTTGCCGGAAAGATAGGGATCCGGCCAAACCTGTTCCTCATATTTCTGTTCCGCGGCGGCGTTCAGCGTCCAGGCGGGATTCGCCAGATGTGGCCGCGCCAACGCGCAGAGGTCCGCCCGGCCCGCAGCGATGATGGAATTCACGTGGTCTGGCTCGAAGATATTGCCGACCGCGATGGTCGGAATGCCGATCTCGTTGCGCACCCTGTCCGCAAACGGGGTTTGCCACATACGGCCGTACAGCGGCCGTTGACCGGGCACCGTCTGACCCGTCGATACGTCGAGAATATCGGCACCGGCCTGCTTGAGCGCAGCGGCGATCGCCAACAAGTCCTCCTCGGACAGACCGCCCGCGAACCAGTCGCAGGCTGAAATTCTGGCTGACAAGGGTCGCTGCGCCGGCCAAACAGCCCGCACCGCGGAGAGAACCTCCAGCGGGAATCGCAGCCTCGACGTGACGTCTCCGCCATATGAGTCTTCGCGCAGATTCGTCAGAGGGGACAAGAAGCTCCCCAACAGATATCCATGCGCGAGGTGCAACTCCAACATGTCGAAACCCGCCTCCATGGCGAGCTTGGCGGACGTCACGAATTCATCGCGCACCCTATCCATGTCCGCCCGTGTCATCGCGTGCGGCACCTGGCTGATGCCCGCCATATACGGCAACGCCGAGGGCGCCAGCAACGGCCAGTTGCCGGAACTGAGGGGATAATCCATTTTATGCCAGCCGAGCTGCGTCGATCCCTTGCGCCCCGAGTGGCCGATCTGCAAGCACAGCTTCGCAGTCGACTGAGTGTGGACGAACTCGACTATTCGCCGCCATGCGTCGCGCTGCACCTCGTTCCACAACCCCGTGCATCCGGGTGTGATGCGGCCCGTGGAGGAGACGCAGGTCATCTCGGTGAACAGCAAACCGGCTCCGCCGACTGCAAGCGAGCCGTAGTGCATCAGGTGCCAGTCGTCGGGAACGCCGTCGATTGCCTTGTACTGCGCCATCGGCGACACGACGACGCGATTAGCGAGCTGCATTCCCGCGAGACTGAACGGCAGGAACATGGGCGGGCGCGCTCCGTGTACGCCGCTGCGCGCGCCGAGCCAACGCTCGTATTCCGCCACGAACGCCGAGTCTCGCAGTTTGAGATTGGCATGGCCGATGCGCTGACTGCCCGTGAGCAACGCATAGGCAAATTGTCGCGGTTCGAGATTCGTGTAGCGCGCGACATTTTCGAACCACTCCATGCGGTTGCGCGCCGCGCTTTGCAGCCGTAGCGCCTCCAAGCTTCGCTCCGCCTGGTAGGTTTGCAGCCCTTGTCGAACATCCGTCGCCTGCGCCACCCGGCTGACCAGCGACATGGCGTCTTCCATCGCCAGTTTGGTGCCGGAGCCGATGCCGAAATGCGCCGTATGCGCCGCGTCGCCAATCAAGACGATATTTCCATGATGCCATTGCGCGCACAGCACCCGATTGAAATTCAGCCATGCCGAGCCGCGCAAGTGATTCGCGTTGCTCATCAAGGCACATCCACCCAGATACTTGGCAAACAGGGATTCGCAGAAGGCGACCGATTGCTCGGTGGAGTAGCCGTCGAGGCCGTGGGCCCGCCACGTCTCCTCGCGCGTCTCAACGATTACCGTGGAGAGATCGTCGCTGAACTGATAAGCATGGATCTGGAACCATCCATGCTCGGTTTCTTCGAACGCAAAGGTGAACGCGTCGAATTTTTGGCGCGTGCCCAGCCAAATGAAGCGGCACTTGCCGACGGCGATGTCGGGCTTGAATACGTCGGCATGGCGCGACCTGACCCTGCTGTTCACCCCGTCGGCGGCAATGATGAGATCGGCGTCGGCGTACGGCTCCAGGTCGCCGATCTCGCTCTGAAAATGCTGTTCCACGCCGAGCGCATCTGCCCGCTCTTGAAATATATTCAGCAGCCGGCGCCGGCCGATGCCGCAGAAGCCATGACCGCTCGAGCGAATCATCTCGCCGCGGAAGTGGACGTCGATGTCGTCCCAATGATGAAAATCCCGGATAATGGCATCGTGCGACTCAGGGTCGGCTGCACGAAAGCCCGACATGGTCTGATCCGAGAATACGACTCCCCAACCAAATGTGTCATTGGGCCGATTGCGCTCGTAGACCTCAATTTTCAGGTCCGGGTGCGCCTTCTTCAGCAATATCGAGCCGTAAAGCCCTGCCGGGCCGCCGCCGATGAACACCACTCGTTTCATGCCAGAACAATAGATCCAGATACTTTAGATGTCAAATATATTGCCGATTCACCGGAACGGGGAATTACGGCAGAATTATCAGTGGGTGGCCGCCAACGCCTTGGACAGCGCGATACCCTCATCGTCCGCCAGTGCAGCGATTCTCAACCTGCGGATTCGTTCCGCCGCGCCGGTGCCCGGCCGCGGGTCGGCGGAGTCGGCAAGGATGGCATCGAAATTCGCGCAACCGCGCTCATGAGTCTCGCCATAACCCTTGACCAGCTGCTGACATTCGGCGATCTCGACCGCCGAGGAATAGTTCTCCGGTGCCGCGCGCGCGATGATTCCCAGCCAGCGCTCAATTCGACTCTGTTCTTCCGCATAGCGAAGTGTCTTCCGCCGCCAGCGACGCAGCCCCGCCAGCCAGTAAAGCTGCAGGAAGCCAATGATGCTGGAGGTGGTGATCTGCCTTCCGCCGGTGAGATGATTCAACCAGCGTCGCGGCGCCCTGGACCGCAGCACCCAAGCGCCCAACCCGGCCGGCAGAGTGCCGCAGATCTCTTCGATTCGTGGCTTCATGAATTCGGTCACTTGGACCAACTGGCCCTGAGAGGGGCGAACCTCCTCTATCACGCGCTTGGCCCGGGCCGCGCGGATTTTCAAGTCCGCCACGCGGATCGTATCCTCGAAGGACATCCACAATGCGAGGCCGCGCGCTACGGATTCGGTCAACGCAAATACACTTGAGGGCGCACTTTCCAATGCGATCACCGCCTCGAGCCTGTCCAGGTAAAAACTCGCATAGGCACCGTCCTGGTAGTCGATCATGCGCCGGACTCCCTCGCGTGCTGTCGCCTGGGCTCCCGCCGGCACCCGCGCCAGAATTCGCTGCTCGAAGGACGAGGAAATCGAGCCCGGAAAGGGTTGGGATGTGGCGCCCGGCGTACCGGCGGCCGGCGTTCCGGCGGCCGGCGTTCCGGCGCCCGGCGCGTCGCCGGGCTGGCCGGCAGCGGATCGAGCCGCCTCGAAGGCTCGCGTGCTCGACGCGGCCTCGATTCCGCTCGCCCGTATCGCCTCCACATAGTGTTCCACCGGGAAGGGCAATGCTCCTGAACCGCACAACGCCCCAAGCATGGCGGCGCTGATGACGCTGCCATTGGCCTCGGCTAAGGCCTGCATGTTGAATTCGATATATCGTTTGGCATGCCGGCGCGCAAGCTCACGCACTTGAGTGGCGTCGGCACGGCCGTCGCCCAGGGATGATTTCTCCTGGATGGCGTAAATGCGATGCGACGATGCGATCAGCGTCGTGCGGTCGGTGACCAGGCCGCGCTGCATTGCGCGACCGGCTTCCATGATCTCCGAGGCGATCAATACATCCACGTCGCCGGGATTCGGCATGAGCGCAAATATCGGCCGCCTCTTATCAGCGGGCAATCCGGCAATGGGAAAGAACTCCAGATAATAGATGGTGGCGCCGGTTCGCTGCGCCACGCCGGGTACCGAAGTGGCCTGCGCCAAATAGCCCGAACGGCGGGCGACATCGATGAGCCAGTCCGACACGACGCCGCCGCCCTGCCCACCCAACGCGGCAATGCTGAGTGTGATGGGTCTGGATAGGGTCACGGCGACGCCTGCGCAATTCGTGCGAGCCGGCGATCGAATCGCCGTTGCAGAATCCCGATGAAATAGGAGCGAAACAGAAATTTGATGCGATCCCAACCGCTGGGGTTGGTGATGACGTCGGCCCGGTAAAATGACGGGCACAGAACGGCGGCATGGGCCACTTCACCGCATACGCCGCATCCGACGCAGCTATTATCGACATACGCCACCGGATCGCGCCGCAAGGGATCCGGGTTGGGCTTGATGGTCAAAGAGGGGCATCCCGAAAGCCGAATGCACGAGTGATCGCCGGTGCACACATCCGGATCGATGCCGAAGCGCTGGCGCACCACGCGTTTGCCTTCTTGCGCCATCCGCTTCAGCACGGGCGCCACGCGCCTCTTGCGATTCAATTCGCATTCACCTTCCGCGATGATGACCTTGGGTCCTTTGTAAGCCGTCGTCAGCGCCTCGCGCAGCGCATCGATGCCTTCCTGCATCTTGTAGGTGTGGACCGTTCGAACCCAATCCACGCCCACGCCGCGAACCGCTCGTTCGATTGGATTTCCACCCTTTCTATTTTTCACTTCAGCCCGCGATGAGGGGATGTATTGCCCGCCGGTCGCCGCGGCATAGCCGTTGTCGACGATGACGGTGACGGAGTCGTGCCGATTGAAAACCGAGTTGCCGATGCCGCTGGTCAGGCCGTTATGCCAAAAGCCCCCATCTCCCATGATGGATATGGAGCGTTTGCCACCCTGGCCACCACTCAGGGCCGCTCCACTAGCCGGCCCCAGCCCATATCCCATGATGCTCGCGCCGATATTGAAGGGCGCCAGCGTGGCGAATGAGTGACAACCGATGTCGGCACTGACGTGCACACGCCCTAATTCCTTCTGCACGATTTTCATCGCCGAAAAGAAGGGACGTTCGGGGCACCCCGTGCACAGACCCGGGGGCCGTAACGGAACCGCCTTGCGCAATTCATCGAGGGGCAGCAGCGGCCGCTCATTCGATGCCGCCGAACCGGCCGAATCGCGCGTTGCCAAGACCTGCGGCGCCCATTGCGCGAGGAACGACTTGATGCCGCCGCTGACGACCGCGCCCGTGTATTCACCCGCCATGGGCAAGGGCCCCTTGCCGACGACCTTGGTTTGAATGTCCGCATTGCGTAGAAATTGATTGACGCTTTGCTCGATGTATTCAGGCTGGCCTTCCTCGACGATGAGCAATGCGCGTTTGCCCGCGGCGAATTTCCTGAACTCCTCAGGCACGAGCGGATAGGTGACGTTCAACACATACAAGGGAATCCGCGATTCTCCAAAGACATCCGCCAGTCCCATCATTTCCAGTGAACGCAGTACCGTGTTGTAGAGGCCGCCCTGCATGACGATGCCGATGTCATCCATCTCGCCGGCATGCATTTCGTTCAGGCGATTGTCGATGATGAAGCGCACCGCAGCAGGCCATCGGTTGAGCACCTTGTCCTGCTCCTGGGCGTATGTTGCGGGCGGCAGAATGATTCGCGCGGCCGAGCGCTGCGGATTTTCGAGTGCGTCCTGGAGGCCGAAGCGGGCCCTGACATTATCCTTGGCGACGAAAGAGCCATGCATATGGCAGGCCCGGATTCTCAGCATCAACATGACGGGCGTTTCGCTGGCTTCCGACAGCTCGAAGCCGCGCTCCACCATATCCACGATGACAGCGGTATCCGGGCGCGGGTCCAGCAGCCACATTTGCGACTTCATGGCGAACGCATGGGTGCGCTCCTGCATAATGCTGGCGCCCTCGCCGTAGTCTTCCCCGACGATCATCAGCGCGCCGCCTTGAACGCCTGCCGAAGCCAAATTGGACAATGCGTCGGAGGCCACATTGGTGCCCACCGTCGATTTCCAGGTGACGGCGCCGCGCAGCGGGTAGTTCACCGACGCCGCCAGCATGGCGGCCGCACCGGCCTCGGATGCGCTCGATTCGAAATGCACGCCGAGTTCGTCCAAGATTTCGCGCGCGTCGGCGAGCACATCCATCAGATGCGAGACCGGCGCGCCCTGATAACCGCCTACGTAGGAGACTCCCGCCTGTAGCAAGGCCTTGGTGACGGCGAGTATGGCCTCGCCCTCGAATACCTCGCCGGCTCCGAGTTTAAGCGTCTGAACTTCCCGCGCGAACGACCGCTCCGCCATGGCTGTGCCTTGAGTGTCCCCGATTGACCTGCAATACTAGTCCGGTTACGTGATTTTGCAACTATTGCCATTTATAGGATGACGAATGGCCGTAAACGCCAAACGCCGCGGCGATCCCGAATACCCGGACTTTCAGCTGGTCGACTCGCCGCTGTATCTGATGGTGCGTGCGGCGGGCCGTTATGCACAGGAATTGGAGAACGCCCTGAGCGCCTCGGGCATGGATCTGATGAGCTGGCGGGCCTTGATGATCGTCGATGAAGCGAGTCCAAGCAGCGTGAGCGAAATTGCCGAGCGCTCGGTCACCCGCCTGTCGACCATGACCCGCGTGGTGCAGCGCCTCGAAAAGAAGAGTCTCGTGAAACTGTCGAAGCGCCGCTCGGATGCCCGGGTCACCGAGGTGCATTTGACTCCGCTCGGCAAACGCTGCCTCGAGCAGGAACGCAGTACGGCCGGAGAAATATACCGTCGCGCCGTGCACCGGCTGTCCCCGGCCGACATTGTCGCCCTGAACGAACTCATGCGTCGCATTTTCGCGAATCTATCGACTTAGGCGCCTCACCGCGTTTCACCCTCCCGACAGTCCATGCAGGTCGTCCCGGTTATCTTATGCTAGGCTCGGAAATCGGTCGCCGGATGATTTGAGCGCAGGAGATCCATCGGCAGGCCATAGGGAAAACAACCATGCCATGCCCTCCTACCGACGGCCGCCGCATTCTGCGGATTACCCTCTTTGCAGCCATGGCCGCGATGAGTTACGGCTGCTCGAAGAACGCCACGCCCGCGCCGGCAGCGGTCGAGGTCGCTGCCATCACGGTCATGCCGCATGCCATGGTCTTTCCCGAAGACTATGTCGGCCAGACCGAGGCCATCAACGCCGTCGAGATCCGGCCACGCGTCGGCGGCATGCTGGAGAAACGGGTACCCATCGAAGGCGAGCAGGTTAAAGCCGGGCAACTGCTTTTCATCATAGATCGTCAACCGTATATCGCGGCGCTGGCGCAGGCGAAAGCGGCGTTGGCGCAAAATGAGGCCGCGCTGGCCCAATCGCAGCGTGACTTGGAGCGGGCGAAGTCATTGTCGGAAATCGATGCGGTCAGCCAGCAAGAGCTCGATGCGGCGGTGGCAAAGAATCAAGCCAATCTGGCGTCGATCGACGCCGCCAAGGCGGCGGTACGGACGGCGGATTTGAATTTGGGCTATGCGGTGATCACCAGCCCCATCGACGGCGTCATGGGCCGCGCACTGCTGCGCCAGGGCGGCATGGTCACGGCCAACAGCACCCTCCTGACCACGATCTACGCCACCGACCGGATGTTCGTGAATTTCAGCGTCAGCGAACAGCGTCTGCTGACCATGCAACGCCGACTCGGCCGTGCGCCCAACCAGGATGCAAAATCGCCACCGCCCTTCCGCATTTTTCTGGCCGACGGGTCGGAATACCCCGAGGCACCGCGGCTTAACTTCATCGACCCGGCGGTGGACACCCGCACGGGGACCCTGGCGCTGCGACTGGAGGTGGACAACCCGCGCCAACTGCTGCATGCCGGCCAATTCGCCCGTGTGCAAGTGTCGGCGCAGCAAGATGCCAACGCCATCATGGTGCCGCAACGCGCGGTCCAAGACCTGCAGGGCAAGAATTACGTTTGGATCGTCGATGCGGCCGGGCACGCACAGCAGCGTGACGTGCAGATGGGGCTTCGATCGGGCACCGACTGGCAGGTCCAGTCCGGCCTCAAGGCCCGCGATGTGGTGATCGTCGACGGCATACAGCACGTCAAGGCAGGGACACCGGTAAGAGTCGCGCCCGCGCCTGCGGATATCTAGAGCCGAGCATGATCGACTATTTCATCGATCATCCGATTTTTTCCAGCGTGCTGGCCATCATCATCACGATTGCCGGCGCCGTGTCGCTGTCCGGCCTGCCGGTCGCCCGCTTTCCGCAGATTACGCCGCCGACCATTGTGGTATCGACAAACTTTCCCGGCGCCGATGCCGGCACCATCGAGCAATCCATTGCAGCGCCCATCGAGCAGCAGGTCAACGGCGTGCCGCACATGCTCTACATGGACTCCAAGAGCGCCAACGACGGCAGCTACAGCTTGACGGTGTCCTTCGAAGTGGGCACCGCCCAGGACATCGCCGCGGTGGATGTGCAGAATCAAGTGGCGATCGCTCAGCGCCAGCTGCCTGCCCAGGTGTTGCAGCAAGGTATTACGGTCGCCAAGCGTCAGCCCCAAATTCTGCTGACCGTGGCAATCGGCTCCGACAATCCGCGCTACGACTATTTGTTCCTGTCGAATTTCGCCACGCTGCATGTGTATGACGCACTGGCGCGTGTGCGCGGCATCGGCCAGGTCATCGTCTTCGGCGCTCGCGACTACGGTATGCGGATCTGGCTCGACCCGGCGAAAATGGCGCGCTTGGGCGTCACCACCGAGGATGTGTCCGGCATCATCAATGAGCAAAACGTCGTTGCCCCGGCGGGAACGATCGGCGCCGAACCGGCGCCGCGCGGCCAGCAGATGCAGTACGTGGCATCGATCAAGGGCCGTTTATCGAAGCCGGAAGAGTATGCGGACATCGTTGTTCGCACCGGGGCCGACGGTGCCATTGTGCATCTCAAGGACATTGCACGAATCGAACTTGCCGCGACCGATTATTCGCGCTCCACCAAGGTCAACGGCGTACCCACCGCGGTCATCGGCATTTATCAGCTGCCGGACGCCAACGCCTTGGAAGTTGCCGACGGCGTGCGCCGAGCCATGGATGAGCTGGCACGAACGTTCCCGCAGGGCATCCGCTACTCCATTCCCTTCGACACCACGCTGTTCGTGGCCGAATCCATGCACGAAGTCGTCGTCACTCTGATCGGTGCGGGCCTGCTGGTGCTTCTCGTCGTATTCATCTTCTTGGAGAGCTGGCGCGCGACGTTGATACCCATGGTTGCGGTGCCGGTGTCGCTGATCGGCACATTCAGTGCCTTCGTGGCGCTCGGTTTCTCGATCAACACTCTGACCTTGTTTGCCTTGGTACTGGCCATCGGCCTGGTCGTGGACGACGCCATCGTCGTCGTCGAGGCCGTTACCGAGATTATGGACAGCCGCAAATTGTCCGCTCGCGAAGCGACCAAGGCGGCCATGAAGGATGTCGCCGGACCGGTAATTGCCATCGCCATGGTGCTGATTTCGGTGTTCGTGCCCGTATCTTTTTTAGGCGGCCTCACCGGACAGTTCTACCGGCAATTCGCCCTCACCTTGGCGGTATCCGTAACGATATCCCTGATCGTTGCCTTGACGCTGACACCGGCGCTGTGTGCTTTGCTGCTCAAACCCACGGATCAGTCTCATTTCCCCGGCCTACTCGGCCGCGCGTTCGGCGCATTCAACCGCTATTTCAAGCGATTCACCGAGCGCTACACCGAGTCGGTAGGCAATCGCATCCGCCGAACCGCGCAATCCATGACCGTGTTCCTGGTTTTGTCTGTGGTCGCACTGTGGCTGGTGTACAGCAGGCCGACCGGCTTCATGCCGGACGAAGACCAGGGATATCTGATCGGGCTCGTGTCGTTGCCGCTGGGAGCTTCCTTGCAGCGCACCGAGGCCGTAACGGATGCCTTTATTAAAAAACTGCGGGCGCAGCCCGAAGTCGAGGATACCTTTGCCATTACCGGATTGAATGTATTGACCGGCACCAACTCGCCCTATGCCGCCACCGTTTTCGCCGAATTGAAACCTTGGGCGAAGCGCGGCGGCGGGGAACACGGCGCACTCGCGCTGGCGGCGCGGGTGAACCGCATGGCCGCCGACATCAAGGAAGCCAATATCACATTGTTCAATCCGCCGCCCATTCCCGGAATCGGCACGGCGGGCGGTTTCGAGTTCCTTCTCGAGGATCGCAGCGGCGGCGACGTTCAGAAATTCTCCGCAGTAATCGGAGATTTCCTCGCTGAGGCGAACAAACGCCCGGAATTGTCACGCGTGTTCACGCAGTTCAACACACGCACTCCGCAAATAGAATTCCTGCTGGATCGCGAGCGCGCCAAGACCTTGGGAGTGTCCATCTCCAGCATCTTTGCCGGACTGCAAACCTTCCTCGGCGGCACGTACATCAACGACTTCAACCTTTTTGGCCGCACCTACAAGGTCACCGCGCAGGCCGAGGCACAGGCACGCGCCGTGCCGGAGTCGGTCAATGGACTGTACGTGCGCACGGCGCAGGGCGACATGGTGCCGTTGTCCACCCTGGTTACCATCAAATCCAAGCTGGGTCCGGAATATATCGAGCGCTTCAATGTGTTCCGCGCCGTCACCATCAACGGTTCGCCCGCGCCGGGCTACAGTTCCGGCCAGGCAACTCAAGCCATGGAAGAATTGGCGCGCAGCTTGCCGAGCGGCTACGGCTATGACTGGACCGGGACGACCTATCAGGAAAAACTATCCAGCGGTCAGAGCGGCGCGATCTTCGGCATGGCCATCGTATTCGTGTTCCTGGTGCTCGCCGCTCTGTACGAAAGTTGGGCGGTGCCATTCGCTGTGTTGCTCTGTATACCCTTTGCCGTTTTGGGCGCCTACGCCGGCCTCGGGCTGCGCGGCATGCAGAACGATATTTATGCCCAGATCGGTCTCGTCATGCTCATAGGCCTGGCGGCCAAGAACGCCATTTTAATCGTCGAATTCGCCCAACTCGAGTACGAACGCGGCACGCCCCTGGTCGATGCGGCGATAGCCGGCGCCCGTTTAAGATTGCGTCCAATATTGATGACATCGCTCGCCTTCATCTTCGGCTCGCTGCCGTTGGCGCTCGCCTCCGGCGCGGGCGCCTCTGCGCGCCGCGTGCTCGGCACTGCGGTGGTATTCGGGATGAGCGTTGCGACTCTGATCGGCATTTTTCTTATTCCTGTCTTTTACGTGCTGATGCAAAGGCTTGCCGGACGCATCCGGCGCAAACACACGACCGCCGCGGCGCCGCTGCCATGATGCGGAAATTCGCCCCTGCGCTGATGGCTGCCGCATCTACCATCCTGGCCGCTGCCTGCACCTTGGGTCCGGACTATCGAAGGCCGGAGACGGCCACACCCGCGGCCTATCGTTTCGAGCAGTACGTGACTGCCGATTCAGCGGCTGACTCGGGCTGGTGGCAGGTGTATCAGGACCCGGTGCTGCGATCGTTGATCCGACAGGGCCTCGCCGACAATCTGGATGTGCGCATCGCCGCGGCGCGGGTCGATCAAGCAAGGGCTGCTCTCGGCGCCACCCGGCTGCAGCAGTTGCCGCAGGTTTCAGCCACCGCCGGCGCGGTCCGGCAACGGACCTCGGCGTATGAATCAACGGCAGGCCGCCCGCCGATCAGCAATGCGTTTGCGCTCGAGGGCGCCGTATCGTATGAAATTGATTTTTGGGGCAAGTATCGCCGTGCCTCTGAATCGGCCCGCGCCCAGTTGCTGCAATCCTCCTACGCCAAACAGGGCGTCGCCGCAGGATTGGTCGCGAGCATCGCGACCGCCTACTTCACGTTGCAGACCCTGGATGAGCAGCTTGCGATCACTCGCCGTACCGTCGAGACCCGACAAAAATTCGTCGACTTGACTCAGGCGCAGCACGATCGCGGCACTGTATCGGAGCTGGATGTCGCCACCGCGCAGGCACAGCTCGCCACGGCCAAGGCGAATGTGCCCGTTGTATTGCGTGAGATAGGACAAACAGAGGATCTTCTCAGCGTGCTGCTAGGCCATAATCCCGGCCAGATCGTGCGCGCCGGCGCCGGCGGATCCGTTCCGCTACCGGCCGTCGGTTTGCCCTCCAGCCTGCTCGAGCGGCGACCCGACGTGCGTGAAGCCGAGCAAAATCTGGTGGCGGCCAATGCGCAAGTGGGAGTTGCCAAGGCGAACTTATTTCCCACCATCTCCCTGACGGCGCTCGGCGGCCGAGCAAGCACCGCGTTGTCTTCGCTGTTCAGCGCGCCGGCGAGGACGTGGTCGGCGGGCGTCAATGCGGTGCAGCCGCTGCTGAATTCGCAGCACAATCTCTATCTGCTGGACATGGCCGATGCGCAAAAACGCGAGGCACTCCTGCGATATCAGAAGAGCATACAGACAGCCTTTCAAGAAGTATCGGACGCGCTGATCGCGTGCCGGCAAGACGCAGATTTGCATGCCGCCCAGGAAGCGCAGGTCGACGCACAGCGGCGCGCCAACACCATCGCCCTGGCGCGCTATCGCGTCGGCTATGCCTCCTACTTCAATGTCATTGATGCGGATCGCGATCTATTTGCTGCCGAATTGTCATTGTCCGCGGCGCGCCTGAATGCCATGTTGTCTGCGGTGCAGCTCTACCGAGCGCTGGGCGGTGGCTGGCAATCAGAGCAATTCGCGCCCGTCCCGGCTTCAGCTCCTTGGTGAGTCAGTTGCGGGCGGGGCGATCAGCGCGAACGTCGAAGGCCTATTTTTGAGACCGGCACGTTGATCTCGCCGGCGGGAGACTGCGTCGTGGCCTCTTTATCGGTGCCGCAATTGTCGCAGCCCCCGCATGCGCCTGGTGCTTTGCCCGTCGCGGCAATCGCGACCCGTTCGGCGGCCCGGCGCAGGCCGAAGAACTCAGGAACGCGCGCCAATAATCGGCTGCAGAACAACAGCGCCCGTTGGCGCAGGCTTCTCGGACCGAGCGACGCGACGGCGTATGCGGCACTCACTAGGAGGACAAGGCCGACCAGAGTGTCGTCAATTAAGCTGTTCATGGGACCCCGCTCAACTGTTGCCCAATAGCGCCAGGGCGACACGATACGTAATCCAAGAGCCGGCATAGGCCATCGCAAATAAATAGGCCGCCATGATAATCGGGTAGCGCCAGGAATTCGTTTCGCGTTTGACGGTGGCGAGCGTCGACAAACATTGGGGCGCAAACACATACCATGCCAGCAACGACAGCGCCGTCGGCAAACTCCATGAATGTGCGATCAAGGGCGTCAGCGCGCCGCTGACGTCGTCGCCTGTGGCAGATAGGGCGTACACGGTGCCCAAGGCGCCGACGGCGACTTCCCGCGCGGCGAGTCCCGGCACCAGGGCAATTGAAATCTGCCAATTGAAGCCGATGGGCGCAAACAAGACCGCAAGCCAAGAACCCAGATGCCCGGCGATGCTGTATTGAATCGCCGGCCCGGTGGCGCCGGGCGGCGGCGCGGGAAATGAACTCAAGGCCCACAGGATCACCATCAGCGCGAGGATGATGGTGCCGACCCGGCTCATGAATATCTCGACACGCTGCCACAGGCCAATGGCCAGATTGCGCAGGTTCGGCCAGTGATATACCGGCAATTCGAGCATCAATGCCTGAAAGCTCGATCCTTGGCCGCTTCGCTTGAGCACGAAGGCCACCGCCATGGCGCTCACCACGCCCACCACGTACAGCGCGAACAACACCACGCCCTGCAATTCCAAGCCGCCCCACACGGTCCGCCTGGGAATGAAAGCACCGATGATCAGCGCATAGACCGGCAGGCGCGCCGAACAGGTCATCAATGGAGCGATCATGATGGTCGTCAGGCGGTCACGGGGATTTTGGATGGTGCGCGTCGCCATAATGCCGGGAATCGCGCAGGCAAAACTCGACAGCAAGGGTATGAATGCGCGACCGGACAAGCCGACGCTGCCCATCACCCGATCCAGCAAGAACGCCGCGCGCGGCAGGTAGCCCGAGTCCTCGAGCATCAGTATAAAGAAAAAGAGAATGATGATCTGCGGCAGAAACACCAGGACACTGCCGACCCCGGCGAGAATTCCGTTGATCAACAAATCCTTCAGCAGGCTGGCCGGCAGCGCCGCGCCCAACCAATTGCCGACGGTGGCGACTCCCAGCTTGATCGCATCCATCGGCACCTGCGCCCAGGCAAACACCGCCTGAAACACCAGGAATAGAATGGCGGCAAGAATTAACGGGCCGACCACGGGATGCAGCACGATGGCATCGAGGCGGTCGCTGAAGGTCACTCCGTCGAGCCGATCACCGCCGACAGCCCCGAGAATTCTGCGCACTTCGGTTTGGTCGTCTTCGATTTCCGACTTGCTGGGCGTCCGCCATAAGACGGGACCACCACCTGCAACGCGATCCGACATGCCAATGCGGTCGAGCACCTTGACCAGCTCGCGCACGCCGCTGGATTTGACGCCGATCGTTTCAACCACCGGAACGCCCAATTCGGCGGCAAGCCGCCCCGCATCAATGGCTATACCTTTGCGCCGCGCGACGTCGCTCATATTGAGCGCGACCACCATGGGCAATCCAAGCCGCTTCAGGCTCAGTACCAGGCGCAGGTTCTGGCGCAGATTGGTCGCATCGGTGACGCAAACGACGAAATCAGGTTGAGTTTCACCGGTTCGGCGGCCGAGTAGCACATCAGCAGTGACTTGTTCGTCCGGAGTCAGTGGATCGAGGCTGTAAGCGCCCGGCAAATCCAGGATCCGCACTCGCCGCCCGGAGGGGGTGAGCAGCGATCCTTCCTTGCGCTCGACTGTTACGCCCGCGTAGTTGGCGACCTTTTGCCGGCTGCCGGTAAGAATGTTGAAAAGAGCCGTCTTGCCGCAGTTGGGATTCCCAACTAATGCGATCAGGGGACTCGGAGCGCTTGGCACAGCCTCCATGGACTCACCCAGGCTGCGGCTGCTCCGGACAAACGCGGATGCAGGCGGCCTCGAAGAGTCGCAGCGCGAACGTGCCGGTGCCGATTCGCACGGCTATCGGTGCCTTCGCCATCAGGCCTTTGGCGACAATCCGCACGGCCTCACCCGGCAAAAAGCCCAATTCAGCTAAGCGCCGGCCCAATTCGACGGGGGCGCCGCCCTCGGGCGCGGCCACCGACACCACTCGCGCGCAGGTTCCAATCCCTAACTCCGTCAGTCGGATGTCGGTAGGAGCCGGAACGCTGATCTGGGCAGGCGTCAACATGAACGCGATTCTATATGAGAATCGTTCCCATTACTATTACGCACCATAATGCTGCATCGCAATCCCAAGGGGTGGCTCGGTTCCTGCTAATCTTGAAGCCCCTTAAGGCTTGGAGGCATTGAAATGCCTACTCTTTTCGAGAAAATCATCGCGGGCGACATACCGGCGACGGTGCTCCATCGCGACTCCCGCGTGATCGCCTTTTTGGACATTAGACCGGCCGCGCCGGTGCATATACTGATCGTCCCGAATAAACCCATACCTACCGCCAATGATATTGCCGATGAGGATGAATCGTTGATTGGTCACATGTTCATCGTGGCCCGCGATCTTGCGCGACAACAGGGAATTGCCGAAAGCGGTTACCGATTGATCGTCAATTGCAATGCTGATGGCGGACAAGAGGTCTATCACCTGCACTTGCATCTGCTCGGCGGGCGGCCGCTCGGACCCATGGTTTCGCGAATAAGCACCTAGAGAAGAGGAATAGCGATGAAGAAGAAAAAAGGCGCCCCCACGAAATCGCGCGCCAAGCCACGACAACCCGCTCCCAAGCGCGCGCTGACCGCCAAGATCCGCAGTGTCAGCGCCGCGAGATCCGCGCCACGCCTCGTCAAGGCACGCGATGCGACCCGCGAGGCGGCCCGCCCAAGTCAACGAAGCGCGACGCGCCGCGAGTTGTATCCGGCATTGGAGCCATTTCGGCATGGCTACCTACGGGTTTCCGATGTCCACGAGATTTACTATGAAGAATGCGGCAATCCGGCGGGCAAGCCCGCTGTATTTCTGCATGGCGGGCCTGGCGCGGGCTCAGACAAGCGCGCCCGCCAATTCTTCGACCCGCAGCACTATCGCATCGTCGTGTTCGATCAGCGTGGCTGCGGACGCAGCCGCCCGAGTGCGAGCCTGATCGAGAATACAACCTGGCATCTGGTCGCAGACATCGAACGATTGCGCAAGCACCTCGGAATAGAACGCTGGCTGGTATTCGGTGGATCCTGGGGAAGCACATTGGCGCTAGCGTACGCGGAGGCAAATCCGGAGCGCGTCAGCGAACTCGTGTTGCGCGGAATTTTCCTGCTGCGTTACGCAGAGATCCGCTGGTTCTATCAACACGGCGCCTCGGATATCTTTCCCGACGCGTGGGAAGCCTACCGCGACGCAATCCCCTTGGATGAACGCGATGATTACCTGAGTGCCTATCACAAGCGGCTCACCGGCAATGACCAGCGAGCCGCACTGGCGGCTGCGCGCGCCTGGTCGATTTGGGAAGCCTCCGCCAGCTTCTTGTACAGCAACGGCGACAACATCAAAAAATCAGGTGAAGATGAATTCGCACTGGCGGTGGCGCGAATTGAATGCCACTACTTCGTTAACCGCGGCTTCTTGCGCAGCGAAAGCCAATTGTTGGACGATGTGCCGCGCATCCGCCACATTCCGACCACCATTGTTCAGGGACGATACGACATCGTCTGCCCCGCAACCAGCGCATGGGATTTGCACCGCGCATGGCCCGAAGCGGACCTGCGCATCGTGCCGGACGCGGGACACTCGGCGTTCGAGGCGGGCAACGCGCACGAACTGGTCCTCGCTACTGATCGGTACCGAAGCCGATAAGGAAAGCCGGGGAGATTCATGCGTCCCATCCGATCCGCCGTGCTGGTTGCGGCAGGCCTGGCATTGCTGTCCTTCGCGACGCCGGCGTCCGCGACCAAGCTGCTGCGCTTTCCGAATATTTGGCACGACCGGATCGTATTCAGCTATGCCGGAGATTTGTGGACGGTGGGCACTCAAGGGGGCACTGCCGCCCGCCTCACGTCGAATCCGGGTCTCGAGCTGTTCGGCAAATTCTCGCCCGACGGGCAACACATCGCGTTTACCGGACAGTACAGCGGCGACGAACAGGTGTATGTCATTTCCGCGGCCGGCGGCGCACCGAAGCAGATCACCTTCTATCCCTCGCCGGGTCCGCTCGCTGACCGATGGGGCTACGACAACCAGGTGTACGGTTGGACTCCCGACGGCGCCGCGGTGTTGTTCAGATCGTCTCGTGACGGTTTCGCGCTGACCGACTCCAAGCTCTACACCGTGCCGGCCGGCGGCGGAGCGGCGACTGCGTTGCCCATGCCGGTGTCCGGCGCGGGACAGTTTTCACCCGACGGAACGAGGATTGTTTACTCGCCGCTGTGGCGGGATTTCCGTAGCGAGAAACGCTACCAGGGCGGTTGGGCGAATGACCTCTTCATATTCGATCTGGCCCATCCGTCCTTGCTGCAAGTCACCGATGACCCACGCACCGATCGCGACCCCATGTGGATCGGCGCCGCGATTTATTTCAATTCCGATCGGACCGGTGTGTTCAATCTCTTTCGCTACGACATCGAGACTAGGCAGACGAAACAGCTGACCCACTACCGGGACTGGGATGTTCGCTGGCCCAGCGCCGACGCCGACGGACAGATCGTCTATGAGTCGGACGGTGAGCTGCACATCTACGATACGCGCGTCGACAAGGACCGCCCATTGGCGATCACCGTGCCGTTGGACGCCACTCACACACGCCCACAGCCGGTCAATGCCGCAGACAACATAGAAAGCCTCGCCCTGAGTCCGCGCGGCGAGCGAGTGGCGATCGTTGCGCGCGGCGACGTGTTCTCTGTGCCCGTGGAGCACGGCGTCACCCGCAATCTCACGCAGTCGTCCTCGGCACATGAGCGGGAGGCTGGCTGGTCGAGCGACGGCAAACGCTTGGCGTATGTGTCGGATCGCAGCGGCGAGGAGGAAGTCTATATTCAAGGGCAGGACGGCACCGAAGCTGCGGTTTCCGTGACAACCGGCTCGACGGCGCGCTACTACGCGCCCAGATGGTCGGGTGACGACAAGCGGATCGCATTCTCGGACAACAGCGGCCGGCTGTACGTGGTCGAAATCGCGACTCAGCGTCGCCTCGCCGTCGCCCGAGATCCCGGCGATCTAGCGACTGACTATCGATGGTCCCCCGACGGACAATTTCTCGCCTACTCTCTCAGCGAGTCCAACGGATTCTCCGCCGTCCACGTCTGGTCGGCGGTCGACGGAAAGTCGCGACGCATTACCCCGCAATTATTCAGCGCGCACTCTCCGGCATGGGCGCCCAACGGCGAATTGCTGTACTTTTTGAGTGAGCGCGAATACCAACCCCTGCTCAGCAGCGTTGAGTTCGATTTCGCCACCGATCGGCAGACCGGAATCTTCGCCGTCACATTGCGCAAGGATGTGAAAAATCCCTTCGGCATTCGCAACGATGAACCCGGCGATGCAAACAGCAAAGCCATGAACAAGGACAAGGACAAGAACAAGGAAAGCCCCAAGGCGCGCCTGAAGATCGAATTCGAGGGCATCGAACAGCGCACGATTCGCGTGCCGCTGGAGGCTGACGACATCAGCAATCTTGAGGTCGGCGAAGAGAGTTTGCTGTATCAACGCAATGGGCCGGCCTATATCGGGCGCGATTCGAGCGTCAAGCCTGCGGTAATGGCCTACTCGATCAAGGATCGCGAGGCCAAACCCGTCGCAGAGGATGTGACCGAATGGTCAGCGACGATCGACGGCACTCACGTGCTGGCGCAGCTTTCAGCCAAGGAAATCAAGTATTTCGAGGTTGGAAAAAGCGATGAGGCCAAGCCGGTATCAACCGCGGGTCTGGTTGCCGCGCGCATTCCCGCGGCCGAGTGGCGCGAAATCTTCGCCGACGTATGGCGCCGCTATCGCGACTATTTCTATGTCGAGAACATGCACGGTTATGACTGGCAAGAGATCAAGAACAGGTACGCCCCGCTGCTGAGTGAGGTGGGGTCCAGAGCGGACCTCAACTATGTCATCGCCGAGATGATTTCTGAACTCACCGTCCAGCACGCTTATATCGAGGGCGGCGACTTGGGATTGCCCAAGCGACCCTATGTTGCTCTGCCCGGAGCGCGATTCGAACTGGATCGGGGATCCGGTCGCTACCGGATCGCAAAAATATTCGCGGGCCAGAACGAAGAGGAGAGATATCGGTCGCCGCTCACCGAAGTGGGTGTCGATACCCACGTGGGAGACTATGTGCTTGCGATCAACGGGCGTGAGCTTAAAGCCGGCACCGACCCGTACGAATTATTGCAGGGAACAGTCAATCAGCCGGTCGAATGGCGCGTTTCGGCCTTGCCCAACGGAAAGTCGGCGAGAACCATCCGTTATCAACCGATCGCCAGCGAGAGCGGCCTCCTGTATCTCGCTTGGGTCGCCGAAAATCGTGCGCGCACGAATCGCCTAAGCCAGGGGCGCGTCGGCTACATTCACATTCCTGACATGGAGGAGGCCGGCATCCGTGAATTCATCAAATGGTGGTATCCGCAGATCCGCAAGGAAGCCTTGGTGGTTGACGTGCGCGGCAACGGCGGCGGCAATGTTTCTCAATTGCTGATTGAAAGGCTGGCGCGGACGCTCCACGGCACGACTTTCGGACGTAATCGCGACACCACCGCAACTTACCCGCGCAGCGTCCAGCCGGGGCCGAAAGCCGCCTTGATCAACGAGGACACCTCCTCCGACGGCGATATTTTCGCGTACGCATTTCGTCAATGGAACATCGGGCCGCTCATCGGCAAGCGCACATGGGGCGGCGCAGTCGGTATTGTCGACCATGGGCCTCTGCTCGACGGAGGCGCGATATTTGTGCCAGAGTTCGGCACTGCGGATGAAAACGGTCATTGGATTATCGAGGGGCACGGAGTGGACCCGGACATCGTCGTCGAACAAGACCCCGTGGGCGTCCTCAATGGCCACGATCCTCAGCTGGAACGTGCGGTTCAGGAGCTGATGCATCGCTTGCCCAATATTCCCGAAGGCTTGCCGCAAAGAGCCGCCCCGCCCGTGAAAACCGAGACTCACTGAGCATGTCGGAACTCGCCACGTTGGGGCTGGCGCGCATCGCCGATGCGCGCGAAATTGCGGAAATGTCCCGCGACCTGATCGAACAGGGGCTCACCTGGGCCTGGACGCCGGCGCGCGTACAACATTTCATCACGGGACCGGAATCCTCGGTGGTGGTCGCGCGGCGTGACCTGAACATCGCGGCGTTTGCGATCATGCATTTTGGAGACGAAGTTGCGCACCTGAATTTACTGGCCGTGGCGCCAGAACATCGCCGTCAGGGTATTGGACGCCAACTCATGAGCTGGTTGACCAAAACCGCCGTCGAAGCGGGCGTGTTTCGCATCAACCTCGAGTTGCGTACCCGCAATGAGCCGGCGCGATTGTTCTACGAAGGACTCGGCTTCGATGAGCTGGGAATCGTACAGGGCTACTATCAGGGTCGAGAGGCAGCACTGCGTATGTCGCGGCGCCTGGCGAAAAACCAATGCTGAATTACAAACAAAGTGACGCCGACCCCGAATACGTCGTGCGCCGTGGCCGCGAAATGCTGCCAGCGGTCGTCGGTCGTGAAGAATAGGGCGAATCCGCTCAGCACGAGCAGAACGAAGAAGGCAGCGAGAATGCCGCCGCTAAGGCGCCTCTGCCGGCCCGGCCACCACCTCAGAACGTGGCGCGCGGACACCCAACCTAGCAGGTAAATGCTTAAAATCGCGATGATTCCATGCCACAGCAAAAGCGGCGGCTCCCACGGATGGGGTATCGGACCGAATTGACCCCTGGATTGGAACAACAAATCCAACGCCAGCCACAGGCAGCCGGTCAGCCAAAGCGAACCGAATATCAGATAGATGCTCAGCCGCCTGCGGGCCGGCATCCGATGACTATCCCGCGACACCGGCGGGCCGCAGTGCCGACTGCCATACAGCGAGCAGCCAGCGCACGCCTTGAGTGACGTGTTCCGAGGAGAGAGTGGCACCGGAAATATTCTTGATGTCGGTGCGGAATCGCAACTGATCGAGTGAGTTGCGATGAACGAATTGCCCCCGCCAAGCGGAGTTGCGAACTTCACTGCCGTGACTCTCGCGGTACGCCATGATTTCCAAGTCGAGCAGCATCCCACTGCTGTCGATGCCCAGCGCATACGTGATCAGACTTTGCCGACCGATCACCTCATCGACGAAGAAGTGGCCGAGCGTCACGCCGCCGCGCGAAGCCCGCCATATCCTCACCATGCCGTGCGGCGGCTGTGGCCCAGCCATCGCCAACAGGGACTGCAATTGCTGCGCGGACTGCGGCAAAATTACTTCCTGGAAGGCGTCGCCTTGGGGAAAGATCGCTTTCTGGGCCGCGTCGACACTCAGGTAATCGGCTGCGACCGCCACGTGAAGCGGTGCGAGAGCGACGAGCATCAGGCCCGGAAATTGAAAGCGCAGGTCCACGGTATTGGGGCTCTATTACGAATAGGAATAATTATCATTTAGTTTTGCGGCAATGGCAACAACGCCGCCAAGGATGGCGATTTGAATGCATCGGCTGCTTAAGCGGATGCGGAGCGCGGGTCCTTCTGCTGCACCAGTGCAGTAACGGCATTGCTGGGAAACACAACCGAGACGCGGCACCCGCGGCCGGGAGCGGTATCGACGGTCATTTCGCCTGCGGCGGCGCGTACCCGATCCGCTACGCTCCATAGGCCGTAGCCACCCGACCGTGGTTCGAACAAGCTGAGCTGCCACTCGAATCCAACGCCCTGGTCTTCGACCATGATCCGTAATTCATTGAACGTCTGAGTGACGGTAACCGTGGCGACATACACTCCCGAGTGCTTGACAACATTACGAAGCAGTTCTCGAATGAGTTTAAACACGAGGACGCGCAGCTCGAGATTGTAGGCAGCGGCATCCGGCGCAACGTGCAACTCCACCTGTAGATTGTCCTTGCCGCGCATGTACACGCTGAGCCACTTGAGCGCCGGCTCCAGCCCCAGCTCATACAGACCCGGGGGACTCAGATCGGCGATGACGCGCTGGGTGATCAATTGCACCTCGCGCACTGAATGAGTCGCCTCGCCGAGTAGCAGTCGCACTTCGGCCGGCGCGCGCGCGGCGGCCACTTCAAGAGTCATGGCAAGACCCACCAATTGTTGGCCAATGCCGTCGTGAAGGTCCACCGCAGTCGCGCGCCGCGCGCGCTCCTCGGCGCCCACGAGCTGCCGCGCATACTGCTGCAGCCGGTCCTGTTTCTCCCTCAGCCGGAGATTGAGTTCCACGAGTTCGGTGATGTCGCGCGCGACACACCAAATCCGCACTAGGCTGCCCCGCTCCAGCACCCCGCGGAACCCTGTGATGTAAGTAAATTGTCTGGAATCGCTCGCCAATGTGAATTGCAGGCCGTCGATCGAATATCCCTGCTGGGCGGCTGCTTCGATGTGTGCCAGATAAACCGCAGACCAGGGCACTTCGCCGCGCCACACGCTTGTATCCGTGTCCGGCAAGCCGAACAGCTTGTTCAACCGGTGATACACCAGATTGCATTCCGCGACATACGCGTGCTCGCGCAGCCACTCGGCTACCTCGGCGGCGGATTTGCCCGCAGGCATGGGGACGGCAAGCTCCACACGCCACACAGCCTCGGAACTTTGCTCGACGAAGTTCTGGTAGCGTTCGCCGCTGGCACGCAACAAATCGACTGTCGTGCGTGTCTCGAGCAAGGCAACTGTCAGCATGTAACTTACCGCGACGAGAGTCGCGAGATACAGTTGCAACGCGCCCACTCTCACCAGAGGGTTGGGGTCTGCCGCGAAGGGACCCAAGTCACGGGTTGCAAAATATGCAGCCAGCAATGTGGCCGCGGCCGCAATGGTTGCACACCAGCGCGGCGGTAAGCGAAACGCCGCTACTATCATCAAAGCCATCAGTATAAACGGCAAATCGATGATGGTGGTGACGCTGCCCGGGGTCAACGAGAACACCCAAACCGTCATGCCGATGACTGCGGCGGCAATCAGCGCAATCTCAGCGGCGGGCGCCGACGGGGCGGACATTTTGGGCGCGCGCCACCGCAGGAACCAGCTGAAAACCACAGGTGCCACGCACAATGAACCCAGCCAATTTCCCGCCCACCACAACTGCCACTCACGCAGGTATCTGGCCCCTCCAAAAACTTGCGCCGAGCCGTAGGCACCGACCACCGCGCTTGCCGCGGCGCCGAGCGCCACCGCCGCCAGGAATTGCAATACGGACCTAACCCGTGGAATCGCCGGATTTGCAATCAGGCGGCCCGCGACCAGCGCGCCCACCGTGGCATCGAGCGAGTTGGCGAGGATGAAAGGCGCGTGCGCCAGCCAGGAGAAATGCTCCGAGCGCAGACCGGCGACCAGCAGTTCCGCCGTAACCTGAATCGCATAGATCCAAAGCCAATAGCGGCGCGGCGAGAACCACAGCGCCATGAATAGCAATCCGGCAGATGGCCAAATGATGGTCAGCTGCTGGGAACCCTCCCGCAAAACGAGACCCAGGATGACCAGCGTCGAATAGAGCAATCCAAAAACGAGGACCGCCATGACTCGTGCGGGGAATCCGAGGCGCATGAAGTCCCAGGATAGCTGCGAAGGGCGGTCTTCACTCAGCACGGCCGCATCTCCATGTTCGAGACCTCCTTGCTCACGGAACCATTGCGCCCGTCACTGTCTATACGTATACCTCAATTTTCGCCGTAAAATCTATGGGTACAGATCAAACAACAGCGATCGCTGCCGGCCGTAAGTGAATCCCCTATGCAACAGTCTTTGGAGCGGCGTTATGGAACATCCAGGATGCGAATCGGGATGGGCACGATTGTGGTGGTCGATGCACAGGCCCACTCGGAGCCGGATGCATTGAAGGGAATCGAGGCTGCATTCGCGGCGATTGCGCAAGTCGAGGCGCTCATGCATCCCACGCGAGACGGCAGCGATTTGCTGGCGCTGCGTCAATGCGCTGTCGGGCGCGCCTTGACCATCCATGCATGGACTTGGGAGGTGCTTGCGCTGGCGCGGCGCTTGAATCAGCTGTCCAAGGGAAGCTTTGATCCCTGTTTGCCTGATTCCGCGGGTCGACTGACGGATCTCGAATTCGCAGCGCCGCATTCAGTGATCCCCCGTAGGACACTGCACCTCGACCTCGGCGGAATCGCCAAAGGCTACGCGGTGGACCGCGCCCTGGCAGCGCTGCGTACCAGCGGTTGTCACGGCGGGCTCGTCAATGCGGGCGGCGATCTCGCAGTGTTCGGCAATCGCAGCCACCCTGTGGTTATCCGGACAGATAGCACCGCCACTGACTTCGTCGATCTCAAGAATGGCGCCCTCGCCACCAGCGACGCCGGCGAGCGGTCGCGGCCGGCCGAGCACCGTGGTTACTACCACGGCGTGAATCACCGGGCGATCTGCCGGGGCAGAGTGACGGTGGGTGCGCGGCGCGCGGCGATCGCGGACGGCTTGACCAAGTGTCTGCTCATTGACGGGCGGGATGCGAGTTCGGCATTGCTAGAGATTTTCCAAGCGCACTTGTTTGCTTGGGAGCAGGATCCAATGTGAGCACGGTGAGCACACGTCAGTTCGGCGCCGCTCAGCGGCTGGTCGCGTCCGTGGGTCAGGGATCTTGGAAGATTGAGGAATCCCCGGCCGATCTCGTCGTTGCGTCCATCCGGCGCGGCCTGGATTGCGGCCTCACGCACATCGATACCGCGGAAATGTACGGCTCCGGAGCCGCCGAGACCCTCATCGCCCAGGCGATCGCGGGTCGGCGCAAGGCAGTGTTCCTGGTGTCGAAGGTGTTGCCGGGCAATGCGTCTCGCCGCGGCACAGTGGCGGCGTGCGAGAAATCACTGGCGCGCCTACAAACCGATCATTTGGATTGCTATCTGCTGCACTGGCGCGGCGCCTATCCGCTGGAGGAGACCATTGCCGCCTTTGACGCTCTGGTGCGCGACGGCAAGATCCTGTCCTGGGGCGTGAGCAATTTCGACGTCGCGGATCTTGATGAAGTGGCAGCGATTGCCGGCGCGGGACATCCGGTATGCAATCAGGTGCTGTACCACTTGCAAGAGCGCGCTGTCGAACACGCGGTTCTCCCCTGGTGCCGCAAGCACGGCACCGCCCTGGTGGCATACACGCCGTTCGGCCAATCGACGACGGCTTTCGACCCTCGCACCCGGCAGGGAGAGGCGCTCGCCGAAATAGCCGCGACCCACCGGGCAACTCCGCGGCAGGTCGCACTGCGATTCCTGCTACGTCACCCCGAGGTGTTTGTGATACCCAAGGCATCCGCTGCCGCGCATATCGCCGAGAATGCCGGGGCAACGGGTTTTGACCTGAGCGATGCCGACATGGCCAGAATCGATGCCGCTTTTCCGCGCGGCCGCCCGCGCCGCAACTTGCCGATGATCTAGCCCGGCGCGCGCAGGATGTGCGGACCAACGGCATCGACGCTGGTCGATCCCGTCAATGCCAGCGTGACCCGCAATTCATTGCGCAGGATCTCGATTGCCTTGACGACACCCGCCTCGCCCGCCGCAGCGAGCGCATACAGAAACGACCTGCCGATCAAGGTGCCTCGGGCGCCCAAGGCCAAGGCCTTCGCAATATCCTGTCCCGAGCGGATGCCACCGTCGAATAAGACCTCGCAGCGGCCGTCAATAGTCTCAACGACCTCCCGCAAAACCGAGATGCTCGACGGCGCTCCGTCGAGCTGACGGCCACCGTGATTCGACACCACGATGGCGTCGGCGCCGGCTGCAAGCGCCAGCCGGGCGTCCTCGGCATCGAGCACGCCCTTGAGAAGCAGCTTCCCGGGCCAGCGGCTCCTTACCCATTCCACGTCGCGCCAATTGGCGCTCGGATCGAATTGAGTCGCGGTCCACTCAGCGAGTGTGCGGATGCCGCTAGAGCCGCCAATTCGCCCAGCCAAATTGCCGAAGGTCCGCCGCTTGCCGAACAGCACCTTTAGGGCCCAGGCAGGCTTCGTCGCCACGTCCAGTGCATTGCGTATCGACAGCCGCGGTGGAATGGTAAGTCCGTTGCGCGGATCGCGGCGCCGTTCACCCAACACCTGCAAATCAAGCGTCAGCATCAGGGCGGAACATTGCGAGGCGGCCGCGCGATCGATGAGCTCTTGATTGAAGCCTCGATCCTTCATGAGGTATTGCTGAAACCAGAAGGGCTGCCGAGTCGCCGCCCTTACATCTTCAATCGAGCAGATCGACATGGTGCTCATGCAGTAGGGAATGCCGCAAGCCTCCGCCGCCTTGGCTGCGAGGATTTCCCCATCTGCATGAAACAGGCCCGCGAGACCAGTCGGGCCGATGGCCAGCGGCATGGAGACGCCGCCGCCCGCCATGGTGGTCGCCAAAGAAATCTTGGAAACATCCACCATCACGCGCTGGCGAAACGTCATGGCATCCAAGTCCGCCGTGTTGCGCGCCAGAGTACGTTCGTCGTAGGACCCGCCGGCGGCATAATCAAATAGGGCTCGGGGGATGCGCCTCTTCGCAAGCTCGCGCAAGTCATCGATGCTGAGTATCGTTGGCATGATCCAGGGCTTTAAGGTCGATTCGCCCCGTACGATACTCCATTCACCTCGCGTGGGCGGCGCGCTCCTTGCCGCTGACTTGCCGTACAATGAGCCTGCACTGGCTTACGCCCACCTCACGCACGGGAGACTCTGCATGAATTTGAACAATCGGCTGCGCGGCCTGGCCGCAATGCTCGCGGTTACTCTGTTATTCGGCACGGCCGCCGAGGCGGGCGCACCGCAATTGAAGACCCAGGCCCCCGGTTACTATCGAATGATGCTCGGCGACGTCGAGATCACCGCACTCTGCGACGGCACTTTTCCAATGGAAGTGAGCAAGCTGCTCACCCAGATCACGCCGGAGCAGCTCGACGCGGCGCTGGCACGCTCCTATCTCAAGGAGCCGGTGGATGCATCCGTCAACGGCTTCCTCGTGAACACGGGCTCCAAATTGGTGCTGGTGGACACCGGCGCCGGCGTTCTGTTCGGACCCACGGTGGGCAAATTGCTGGCCAATCTCAAGGCATCGGGCTATCGGCCGGAACAAGTGGACGAGGTGTATATCACTCATATGCACCCTGATCACATCGGCGGGCTCGTGGTGAATGGCAAGGCGGCCTTTCCCAATGCCATCGTGCGCGCCTCCCAGCAGGAAGCCGACTACTGGCTGAGCAAGGCGCACATGGACGCGGCGCCGGCAGAGGCCAAGAGCGGCTATCAGTCCGCGATGAGCAGCCTGCAGCCCTACGTGGCCGCTGGAAAATTCAAACCCTTTGATGGCGACATGGAACTGGTGCCGGGCATCAAGGCCCGCGCCACTCCCGGCCACACCGCCGGACATACTGTTTATATGGTCGAGAGCAAGGGCCAGACGCTGGTGCTGTGGGGCGATTTGATGCACGTCGCGGCTGCCCAATTCCCCGATCCGTCGGTGACCATCCGTTTCGACACGGATTCGGTCAAGGCGGCTGCCGAGCGCAAGAGAATATTCGCGGAGGCGGCCGCGCACGGCTACTGGGTCGCCGGCGCGCACCTGTCATTCCCGGGCATCGGGCACCTGCGGGCAGCGGGCCCCGGGTATATCTACCTACACTCGAATTACGACGCACTGCACTGAATCGCGGGGGCGCCGCGCTCGAGCAAGCGCACGCCTCGCGCCTACGTCGATTGCCCGGGAATCCACGAGGTCCCCGCCAAGGGCACACCCGCCATGGCAGCCGCCTCGACCGTCAATGCCACCAAATCCTCTTTCTCGAGGTGATGCACATCCTGCTTGCCGCAGGCGCGCGCAATGGTGGTCAATTCCATGTTCACGGTCTTGAGATAATTCTTCAGCCGCCTCGCACCGACCGCGGGGTCGAGCCGCAACTCAAGCGCCGGATCCTGGGTGGTCACACCCACCGGGCATTTGCCCGTATGGCAGTGATGGCAGAAGCCGGGCGCGGTGCCGAGCCGCGCATAGTCTTCGCGCGCGGACACATGCTCGCCGCCGGCGATGTAGCTGTCGCTGTTGCAGCCCAGAGCCACCAGCACACCCTGCCCGATCGCCACCGCATCCGCGCCCATGGCCAGCGCCTTGGCCACATCCGCGCCGCTGCGGATGCCGCCTGAAATCACCAACTGCACCGTGCCGCGCATATTCAGATCGTCCAACGCGTCGACGGCCTGGCGCAGAGCGGCCAGCGTGGGAATTCCCACATGTTCGATGAATACCGTCTGGGTGGCTGCAGTGCCGCCCTGCATGCCGTCGACCACGATGACATCCGCACCGGCATGGACGGCGAGCTTCACGTCATTGAATACGCGCGTAGCACCGACTTTGACGTAAATCGGCTTTTCCCAATCGGTGATTTCGCGCAATTCCTTGATCTTGATGACCAGGTCATCGGGTCCGGTCCAGTCGGGATGCCGCGATGCTGAACGCTGATCAACGCCCTCCGGCAAGGTGCGCATGCGCGCCACGCGCGGATTGACCTTCTGCCCGAGCAGCATGCCACCGCCGCCGGGCTTGGCGCCCTGGCCGATGACGATTTCGATGGCATCAGCACGCCGTACATCGTCAGGATCGAAGCCGTAGCGGGACGGCAAACACTGGTAGACCAGAGTTTTTGACGAGGCCCGCTCCTCGGTGGTCATGCCACCGTCACCGGTGGTGGTCGACGTACCCACTTCGGTCGCGGCGCGTCCGAGTGCGTCTTTTACCCGCGCCGACAGTGCGCCGAAACTCATGCCCGCGACGGTGATGGGAATGGCCAGTTCGATGGGTCGACTCGCAAAGCGCGTACCGAGCAGCGTTTTGGTCGCGCAGCGTTCGCGATAGCCTTCGAGCGGATAGCGCGACAACGATGCCGCGAGAAACAGCAGGTCGTCGAAATGCGGCACGCGGCGCTTGGCGCCGAGCCCGCGGATTTCGTAGAGGCCGTGCGCCGCCGCGCGCTGGATGTAGTCGATGGTCGCGCGGTCGTAGCCGGCGCTCTCCTCGAGTGCCAGCCGCTGTGCGATGCGATCCGGCTCGTCCATCAATACTCCTGGTTGGCGTCGGCGTTCCAGTGATAGAGGCCGCGCATCGACGCGACGCGGCGAAACTCGCGCGGATCGTGCTTGAAGCCGGCCGCCGCGAGGAGCTCCGCCACTGCCGCGTAGTCGTTGTCGGTCATCGGCTCCTCGTGCGCATCCGCGCCGAACGACTTGACGCTGCCGCGCACGTAGATCACCGCCTCGTAAAGCGAATCGCCCAGCGCGTCGCCGGCGTCCCCGCAGATCACGAGGCGGCCTGCCTGTGCCATGAAGGCCGCGAAATCGCCGACGCTGCCGGCGACCACGATGTCGATGCCCTTCATCGAGATGCCGCAGCGCAGCGACGCATCGCCGTCGA
>JANYJY010000007.1 GCA_025358295.1 Gammaproteobacteria bacterium | reverse complement strand
CTAGCCGCCTCCCCACCTAAGGATCAATGGATTACATATGAATCTACACGCATCCGGCATCTTCCACACCGCCGTCATTTTCGCTCTCACACCTTGGCTCACCCACGCGCAGGCAGAAGGCACGGCGAGACCCAACCTTGTAATGAGTGAAACAGTCGTGGGCATGCCGTCCGGCGACCGCCAGGAAGTTCGAGTCTTTACGGCCGATTTTCCGCCAGGGGCCAGGACGGTGTACCACACTCACAGGTTCCCTGTGACCGTGTACATACTGGAGGGTGCGTTTACTCTTGAGCTGGAAAACCGTCCGCCAGTCGTCGTGAAGGCAGGTGAAGCGTTCATCGAGCCGCCGAACGTCAAGATGACTGGGTATAACCGCAGCACCACCGAGGCACTACGTCTAGTGATCTTCTATACGAGTACCCCGGACACCCCTTTTCTCGATCTCTTGCACTGAGAGTCTCGTTTGCCTGAATGATCCAAATTTGTCACTTAACCGTAACTGGTAAGCCTGCGCCGAGTTACCGCTTAAACCGCGCGGAGCAACTTCGAATGGCCATAGAGGGATTCACATGTCGATAACTTGCAATAGCTTGGTGTCGCAAGTATCAGACTTGTCGTGCTGGCCAGCAATTTCCGCGACTCGCCGGATGCGCTCATAGTGACTACGCGGCGTTCTGAATGAATTTAGTCAAATCGTTTGAGGAATAGTGGGAGGCCCCGGTGATTCTGCGTAACACGTTGCTATCAATCCACATTCTCGCCGTGATCGTTTGGCTCGGATTTGGGTTTTACGAATTGCTGCTGACGCGAGAGATACGTAAGGGTCGCGGGTCGGCAGAAGAAATTCCACTCCTTCGCATATATGGCCGTTACGCCGGCATCGTCGCGATTGCCACGCTTATAACCGCCGTCGCTGGCGTAGCCATGGCGATGGCGCTTGGTTGGGGTTTCTTTTCAGTTTTCTGGTTGGGAGTAAAACAAGGCATCATGGCGGTAATCATTGTGGGGATGATTCTTTTAGCCCCGCTATTCGTCAAGCTCTACAAATCCATTGCAGCTGTCAATAGCAATAGCCCGGCGAGTATTGCCGAGACACGTGAAATAATGGACCGCGTCGAGCGATACGTCTTGCTAATGCGAGCAGGGGGCGTGATTGCTGTGGTGCTCGCTGTGTGGAAGCCGACTTTGTGACCGTCGCCGCGACCGCTTGATAATGGGCTGGCTGTCGGCTGGCGCAGAGTCGCGGATTAGCTGTCACTCATCGGCCGTGTTGCCGTGCGCCGCTCAAGTTCATCGTTAGGTGCCCCAGTGTTTCATTGCCAAATCGATCATCTCGTTGTCACTGCGCCAACCCTGGAGCGCGGTGCCGAATTGGTCTTTCAATCGCTTGGCGTGGAGCTGCAAGCCGGCGGCGAGCATCCGCACATGGGCACACACAACTTATTGCTTCGGCTTGGCGATTCCTTGTACCTCGAAGTCATCGCTGCAAACCCGAATGCTGCCAAACCGCAACGGCCACGCTGGTTTTCGCTGGACGAACAAAACCCAGAGTCGGAGCCCCGTCTGGCAGCCTGGGTGGTTCGTACGGACAACATACAGGCGACATGCGCTGGAATCTCAGAATCCCTAGGTGACGTTGAAGTCATGACACGGGGCTCATTGCAATGGCGCATTACTGTCCCGGCCGATGGCAGTCGACCTCTTGGGGGCGTTGCCCCAGCGCTCATTGAGTGGCAGGCCGCTGAGCATCCTGCGTTGAAAATGAGAAGCACTGGGTGTTCATTGTTGCGATTGGAGGCGTTTCATCCGGAAGAGATGCGCGTTTGCGCTCTGTTCGGCATACTTGGTCTCGAGCAGGCCGTTCAGGTATTGCCGCTTTCATCTTCTGAAGGCCCTTACCTGGTGGCGCACATCAACACACCCAACGGTGTGCGTACTATCGGCGCACCTAACCGACGGTTGGAGCGGACGCGCGAGTCGTTCTCCCTGCCATAGAACGATGTGGATGTATAGAGAACCACCCGACGAGGTAATCCATGGCTGGGCGCACTGCATCTTGTTCCTGCGGACAACTGAGTATTCAAGTACAAGGCGAGCCTCGCGGTGTCGGCATTTGCCACTGCTTTGCCTGTCAGAGAAGGACGGGCAGTGCGTTCGCCGCATTGGCCAGCTACGCTGCCCCGTTCCAAGTCGTCGGCACCTCAACGAAGTACGTTCGCGTCGGGGCCCAAGGCGCGAAATTCACCTTTAGATTTTGTCCCGTCTGTGGCACTACCGTTTATCACACCGAAGAAGGCCAGGATCAATCAGTGAGCGTCGCTGTCGGCGCCTTTGCTGACTCCAATTTTCCGGCACCCCAGGTATCTGTTTACGATAGTCGCCGGCACCCATGGGTTCTATTGCCGCCGGGGACGGAGGCATTCGAGAAAGACCCCGACTGAGAGCCACAAATCGCAATAGGACTGGTGACTTCATGATGGATCGTGCGCATTTTCTGATTTTTCTATCCGCCGCCGTAGTGCTGGCCATTTCTCCGGGTCCGGGCCTGATTTATGTCCTGGCCCGCAGTCTCAAGGGCGGCCGAGCGGCCGGCCTCGCTTCTTCATTCGGCACGGCAGCGGGCGGGATGGTGCATGTCGTAGCCGCAGGATTGGGGCTCTCGGCCATCATTGCCCGATCCGCTTCCGCCTTCCTCGCGGTGAAATACCTGGGTGCGGCTTACTTGCTATATCTAGGAATCAGAACGCTGTTGGCGCGGGACATGGTGTCGCCGCCGGCGACCATCGAGCGAGACGCCGGTAGTCCCCTCTGGCAGGGAATGCTGACTGAGATATTAAATCCAAAGACGGCACTATTCTTTTTGGCTTTCATTCCCCAATTCGTCAATCATGGTTCACCCTTGATGCCGCAATTTCTAGTGCTGGGCGCGATATCGGTAACCCTCAACACGATGGCGGACATCGCCGTTGTTTTGGCGGCCGGCTCCTTGGAGCGGCGGCTCAGTTCGTCAGTAATATGGCGGCGACGGCAACGTCAGGCCTCAGGTGCGGCATTGATTGGACTGGGAAGCTACGTGGCATTGAGTTAAGAGGAGTCGCGCCACCGGGGCGAATTCGGCCCAAGCCTGCCTATGCCGTCGTTCGTGATCCTCACGGCTACGAGATTGAGATAGGGTTTGAATGATATCCGACGGACTATCGGCCAAAGTGCAAGTGCGCTGAACGGCTCGTCTTTATAGGCTGGAGGAGAAACTTGATGATGCGGATAAAGTCACCCGAGCGCTGGCAGGCCTCATTTGTGGCGGGCACGATGCTGGTGTTGCTCGGCGGTTGCGGGTCAGCGACGCCGCCGCGAATCGCAGAGAAGCCGGACGTGACTATTACCTTTGACGGGCAGCACCATGCCTGTGGTGTGGCGCTATCCACGGAGGCCCAAGGCAGTACTATTCCGTGCGGTGAGCTGATTCCTTTTCTGCGCGATGAGCTTAGGCTGAAGAGCGGTGCGATTTATGATGTTCGGACCATTCCTGTTGTCTACGAGCCGGAGATGGCGCGGGTGGGGGCCGCTCTTAAGGAAGCGGGTTACCGGTTCATCGGCGGTCGCAAGGTGAAATTTATCACCGGGCCGTCATGAACGACCAGAATTCTTTTCGCAGCTTCAGCGATTTCTATCCCTTTTATCTGGAGGAGCACGCGAATCGAACCTGCCGGCGGTTGCACTTCATCGGCACGAGTATTGCCGTCGCGCTGCTCATTGTCGCGATGGTCACTCAGCGCTGGTGGCTCATTGCTCTGGCCTTGGTCCAAGGTTATGCCTTTGCATGGATCGGTCATTTTTTCTTTGAGCACAATAGGCCGGCTACGTTTAAATACCCCTGGCTCAGCCTGAGGGGCGACTGGCGCCTATGGTGGGATTTGTTGACCGGAAAAATTCGGCTATAGCGCCGGGCCGTATTTGTTGCGCCGGCATTTCCTGCTGTTAACGTTTTTCTCTGTCTGGGTGGGTCTGATTTCCCAGCGGCAGTCTGCCGTGACTCTCGCCGCCTCATTCGCGCTTTACGGCGCGCTGCATGCGATTGCGCTGGCGTTGACTCTAGGGGTGCACCGGCCCGGCATGAACTGCCTGTTCGTCGCAACGGCCGCGGCGCTGAGTGCCATGATTCTTCATCTGGGTATCCTGGGAACACGTCTGTCGTCAGTGTTTCCCGGAATCCTTGGACTCTACTCCGTGCTTGGTCTGATGGCTGCGGCGGGCGCGCTCAGTTACGGAGCGCTCATTCGCCTATTCGGTATGCGTGCGCTGAGCCTGCGAGAGCTAGCCGCCATCTCCGTCGGCTGTGCCTTGTCTGTGTATCTCGGGTTGCTCACGCTGAGTCTCAGGCACCCTCATTATCTGGGCTCGTGGTGGCTTGCCGTACTATGGTGGTACGGATTCTCGGGGGGTCTCTGGTATGTCGATGCTCGGCGCCGCACTGCCGCGGCAGCGTGATTCCCGTCAGGGGTTGTCGGGCGAATGGACGTGTTCGGGCCGCACCCCTAGCCCTAACACCTGAGCCGGCCAGCGCCGCAGCCACGCACTGGAATTTAATATCTTGAGCGGCCATGGCACGGTCCGCGGCCGTCCGCCACCGGACACCGCGGGCTTCAATACGCGATTATGAATTGCGACCTGCAACGCCTGAATAACCTTGACGGGAAATAGCCGGCGTTGCTGCACGGAGTCCACGTCCCTGTCGCTCAAGGTTCGGGCCTTTAGCTTGGCGGCGAGCAGATTCGCAGTGGCAACCGCGTCTTGTATCGCCAAATTGATCCCCACGCCGCCCACCGGCGACATGGCATGGGCCGCATCGCCGATGCACAGCAATCCTGGCCTGCACCAATTTGTCAGACGGTCCACGGTGACGCTCAAGAGCTTGATGTCGTCGAAGGACTTCAATTCGTCCACTCGGTCGGATAAGAAGCGCGCCCCCTCCGCGACAGCGGCCTTGAATGCGTCCAATCCGGCGGCGTGGATGCGCCCGATCCCCCCCTTGCCGATCACATACGCGCACTGCCAATAGTCGGTGCGATCGATGGTAACTATCATCTTGTCGACACCGAGTCGCCCCAACACCTGGGACGGATCGCCGGCCCTTTTTGAAAGGCGAAACCAAAGCACATCGATCGGCGAACCCATGTCTTCGACCACCAGATCCGACGCCGCACGCACCGTCGAGTTGCGTCCGTCGCAGCCGATCACTAGGTCCGCTCTCACTTCGAGAGGCCCGTCACGAGTCGTTGCCGCGACTCCTACCACGCGGCCGGCTTCCTCAATGAGCTGGGTTACCTGTGCCGACATCATGACCTGCAGTGCGGGAAAGCGCCGGCCTTTGTCCGCCAGGAATTGCAGGAAATCCCATTGCGGCATCAACGCGATGAATTTGCAGGGCGCCGAAATATGCGAGAAGTCGGCGATCTTTACGCGGATTCCACCGATTTCGGCGGCAAACACAGCAATCTTGGTATGCGGGAGCTTTAGAAAATCATCGATGAGCCCCAGCTCCTGCATGACCATCAGAGTCGAGGGGTGGACGGTGTCGCCACGAAAATCGCGTAGGAAGTCGGCGTGCTTTTCCAACACGACTGTACTGACTCCCGCCCGTCCCAGTAAGTAGCCGAGCATCATGCCGGCGGGGCCGCCACCGGCGATGCAGCACTGGACCCGAATTGGTGTGGGCATGCCTCTAATATACGCCCGCGCCTTGGCGTGCCAAAGGCCGCATGCCGTGAGATCCCGCAGCCTCCAGCCGTATTCGCCGGCCGCGCGTCTTGATAAGATTAGGGACATTCAAGTACGCGGTCCCCAGCGTCGCAACGGGCGGGAAAGCATGCAATTCATCGAAGGCGGCTGCCTCTGCTCGGGGATTCGGTTTCGCATCGCCGGAGAGCCGATTTATTCGAGCATTTGTCACTGCGCAACGTGCCGCCGGGCGAGCGCCGCCCCCACGGTCGCGTGGCTGACCTTCGACCGTGGGCAAGTCGAAATGCTGTCCGGCAGTCCGCTCAGTTACCGATCCTCTCAAGGAGTTGTTCGCCGGTTCTGCGGCACCTGCGGCACCCAGCTCTCCTACGAGAGCATGGACAGTCCCAGCACTATCGACATCACCACGGCGTCGATGGATAACCCGAATCTGTTCCCACCGACGTTGGAGGTGTGGCTTGAGCACAGAGTGTCCTGGCAATCCGCGAATCAAACGCGATCGCAGTATCCGAGGAGTACTCAATGACCTGGCAACTGATCGATTCGAGATCGCAGTTCGAGATCGAATTCATGGCGCATAGGCTTACGCAATGAGCGAAGCACCCGCACCCAACTCCCATTTCGACGGCGGCTGCACCTGCCGACAGGTGCGCTATCGGATGCTCAGCAAGCCCCTGTACGTCCACTGCTGCCATTGCCGATGGTGCCAGCGCGAGACGGGCTCCGCTTTTGCCTTGAACGCGATGATCGAGGCGGATCGTGTGCAGATTCTGCAGGGCGACGTTGTCGTCATCGACACGCCGTCGAACAGCGGCAAGGGCCAGCGAATTTCGCGATGTCCGACGTGCGAGGTCGCCTTATGGAGCAATTATGCCGGAGCCGGCGATGCCGTGCGCTTCGTGCGTGTCGGATCATTGGATGAGCCCGATCGCATGCCTCCCGATATTCACATTTTTACCTCGACGAAGCAGCCGTGGCTGACGCTGCCGGTGGATGTTCCTGCCGAGGCGCACTACTACAAGGCTGCCGAACGCTGGCCGGCGGAAAGTCTGGAGCGGCGCGCCGCGCTGCTGGCGAAATCTCCACGTCGGCCCTAGGTATTGACGTGTTACGGAGGGCTGGTGCCCGGCATTCATGATCTCTGGTTGTTCGTTCTTTCTGGATTGCTGTTGAATGTCACGCCGGGCCCCGACACGCTATATATCGTCGGACGAAGTTCTGCTCAGGGTTGGCGCGCGGGTGCCGTCGCAGCGCTCGGCATCGGCGCGGGGGTTCTCATGCATGTCTGTGCGGCCGCGCTGGGCTTATCCGCCATTCTGGCTGCTTCCGCGACGGCGTTTACCGCGGTCAAAATCATCGGCGCCGCCTATCTTGTGTATGTGGGCATTTCATTGATTCGATCGAAGAGCACCGCTCCGGCAGCAGCGGTGGCTTCCGGCAACCGGTCGATCAGCGCGCGGAACATATTCTTGCAGGGCTTTCTTACCAATGTGTTGAATCCCAAGGTGGCATTGTTCTTTCTGGCATTCCTACCCCAATTTGTCTTGTCCGACGCACCGTCGAAGCCACTGGCCTTTCTCTTTCTCGGGGTGATCTTCGACTTCAATGGCACGCTGTGGAATCTATTCGTCGCTTGGTCGACGGCGCGCCTCAGCCGTCGGATCGTGGCCGGCGGCAGACTCAAGAGATGGTTCAATCGCAGCGTCGGCGGCCTATTTGTATTGGTGGGAATTCGGCTCGCCTTGTCCCATGACCATTGAAGAAATCCCCGCAGTCCATGGGTCGTTGACAGTCGGGGAGAGAGCAAATGTCATCGGTATTTGAGAAGCTCAATTTGAAGGCGCAGCGCGAGATTGTCGTGTTCAACGCGCCGGCCTCCTTCGAGCCGGAATTGGCGCGGCTCAAGAATGTGAAAATATCGCGAAACCCAACCAAACCCACCGGAGTTCAATTTGCGCTGGCTTTCGCAACGCAGCAGGCTGAACTGGACCGTCTGACGGCGCTCCTTGCGGCTGCTTCAGAGGGTGACGTGATGCTCTGGTTCGCCTACCCAAAAGGAACCTCGAAGCGCTACTGCTGCGAGTTCAACCGCGATACCGGCTGGCAAGTCATTCGTAGAGCGGGTTTCGATTCCGTACGTCAGGTGGCGATAGACGAAGATTGGTCGGCGCTACGCTTCAGGCGGTTGGAATACGTCAAGGTTTCCACGGGGCGCCAAGCATCCCTGGAAAGTTAAGGGAGCCGGCACTCACCGGTGGCGCTCCTGGCCGGTCGCCGACCTAGCTTGTCCACGGGTATGTTAATGTTGCGCCCAGGAAACGTGGAGAGACCCCTGTGAAAGCCCTGCTGGTGATTGTCGGTTGGTGCCTATTGCTGGTGCTGTGCTGGCCGTTGGCCATACTGGCCATCGTGCTGTGGCCGCTATTATGGCTTTTGTCGCTGCCGTTTCGCATCATCGGTATAACCTGCGACGCCTTGTTCGCCTTGCTGCGGGCTGTCTTGTTTCTCCCCGCACGATTACTCGGCTACCGCGGTGCTTCCCCGGGCCGTTTGTCCTAACCGATGATCCCGGCTCGAGAAGCGCTTGCGCTGTTGCAAGAGGGAAACCAACGCTTCGTCTCCGACGTCAGCAATCGCGATGCCATTACGGGACGGGCACGGCGCCTTGAACTGGCCAAAAGCCAGGAACCTTTCGCTGCCATCCTGGGGTGCTCCGACTCTCGAGTGCCGGTAGAAATCGTTTTCGATCAAGGTCTCGGAGATCTGTTTGTCATCCGCGTTGCCGGAAACATCGTTGCGCCATCCCTCATCGGCAGCGTCGAATTCGCCGCTGAGCAGTTCGGTACACGCTTGGTCGTGGTGCTGGGCCACACGCAATGCGGTGCCATCGAGGCCACCCTGCAACAACTGCGGCGGCCGGTCGAGAATCAGTCGCGCAATCTACATTCCATCGTGGACTTGATTCGACCTTCCATTGAGGGCCTGTTGGCAACGGATCTGAAGCACGATCACCGTGCCCTGGTTCACGCCGCCGTGCGCGCCAATATTCGGGCGTCCGTGAGGCAGCTGCGGCATGGATCCGACATCATCGAACATTTGATACAGAAAGCCGGTCTGATGGTCGTGGGCGCCGAGTACTCCCTGGAGACCGGTGTGGTGGATTTCTTTGATGGGCTGACCGAGACCGATCCTTAATTCACCGGAGGCACGAGATGGTCACGCTCGATGACTTCAATAAAATCGGCATTGGAAAGTTGCCGGGCCATCTCGGCATTGTCATCACCCGGGCGAATCGCTCCGAGTTGAGAGGCGAACTCACGGTCAACGACACGCACATGGCGCCGAATGGCTTTCTGCATGCGGGCACGATCGTGACCCTCGCAGACACCTGCGCTGGTTATGGATGCGTGGCCAATCTTCCGCAAGGCGCAGTCGGCTTTACCACCATTGAGCTCAAGTCAAATCACCTGGGCACCACCCGGGACGGCACCCTTCTCGCCAGCGCCAAACCCGTGCATCTCGGCAGGACAACTCAAGTTTGGGACTCGGTGGTTACGCACAAGGAAACCGGCAAGACCCTGGCATTGTTTCGTTGCACGCAACTGATTCTCTACGCCAAGTAGCTCGACCCCGAATCTACCTATGGCCGAGTGCATCGCGCCGCGCCGTGGCATCGACGTCGGTCGGGCCAAGCGTATTGCCGGCGTGCTCGCTAGCGGGCTTTCGCAGGCATTTGCACGCCAGGCATGCGGGAAACTGGACGGGGCTTGCCGTCGGCGGGTAGTATCGCCACCCCGTCCCTGCGCCCGTAGCTCAGCTGGATAGAGTGTCGGCCTCCGAAGCCGAAGGTCACTGGTTCGAATCCAGTCGGGCGCACCAATTCACATTCAGCGATACAACCGCCGGTCCGCCGATTTGCGCGGGTGCCGCCGGTGGCCAGGGACACCGAGAACCAGCGGTCCAGCGGGCCGCGCGTCACCCACAGGGTGAGCACATAATTTCGCAAGTGCTATTCATTATGCTTATCGTGCGCCGCATTCAAACCTCGCGTGCGGCGAGATATTCAGCCCGGCCTTTTTCCCATTCCTGGCCGTTGAACGGCGTGACTGTCATCGATTCGATGGTGTCGCTGTCGATGCATCGAGCATTGACGCTGACGCCGTCGGGATGCGAGCGAGGAATATAAAACGACTTCACGCCGCAGGTGGAACAGAAAAAATGCTTGGCAATATGAGTGTTAAACGAATACGTCGTGAGCGATTCGCTGCCGCTGATGAGCTGGAATCGAGCGGCGGGTACGATCAAATGCAGGTACCCGCTCTTATTGCAGATAGAGCAATTGCATTCGGCCACTTCAAGCTTGGCCGGTGCGATCACCTCGAAGCGCACGCGTCCACAGTGACAGCCGCCGGTATGTGTCAGCATGCGCCGCAGCTAGTGCTTGTGCTCTTGCGCTGCGAGATCCGTGACCAGGGATATGAGGTGCTCTGCGCCATCCGCGGAATGCACATCCGCGACGAACTTGCCGTTGACGATGAAGATGGGTACGGCGTCGATGCGATAGCGCTGCACCAGCTCATCCGCCTTTTGCAACGCCATGTCCACGGACATGGAGTGATAGGCCTTCTTGAAGTCAGCTTCGGAGATCCCGAATTTTATTGCGAAGGCCGTTTGCATCCGCTCCGTTTCCAGCGTGTTGCCCGGATCGGGTGCAACCAAGGGATTTCCGTTGACGTGGATGGCTTTGAATATTTCGCCGTGGAGCTGATCCAGCTTCCCCAGGCTCTGCACGGTGTAGAACAACCGCGCGAGAGAACGATGCCCCTCGTTCCACATCACGGGAACGCGGTTAAATGTAATGTACGCCGGCTTGGTCTTTTTCCAGGACTCGACCATGGAGTCCATGGCATAGCAGTGCGGACAGGCATACCAAAAGAACTCCAGCACTTCGACCTGCCCGGCAGGTACGTCCGTGGGCTGAGCGGGCACCAGACGCGTGTAATTCACGCCTTCCTGCCACAGGGTGGGACCCGTCAGGGTGGCGGCGGATGCCGCGGAGGTCGAGGCTGCAACGGTTGAAGCCACGGCCGCCAACAGGGGATTGTGGGCGCCGCTGTCGCTGGGTACATCCTCGACGGTTTCGGAGCCATCTTCGTTCATTCGCGTGATCTTCGACGGCAAGTCGGAGGCCTGCTCCGCGGTCTTTTGCTGCGCGGCGTGTGGCGACGTCCCGGCGCGCGCGGCCGCCGGCCTGTTGGCAGCATTGGACGAATTCTCACCCTGCTGCTTGCCGCATGCGACAAGCACGAGTGCCACTGCGAGGCACAACGCCAGGTGTCGCAGGCGCATGATCAGCGGAGGCCTTGCAGGTATGAGGCCAAATTGCGCATATCGTCCGGAGTGAGGCGCTTGGATATCGTCTGCATGATGCCGTTGGGACCGGTTGCGCGTGCGCCCGATGCGTAGTCATTCAGTTGTTTCATGAGATAAACGGATTGTTGGCCACGCAGCGCCGGAAACTTCGCCGACTCGTTACCTCGGCCGGTCGGGCCATGGCAGGCCATGCAGGCCGGTATGCCACGAGCCGCATCGCCCCCGCGATACAACTTCTGGCCCGCTTGCCAGTAAGACGGGTCAGCTTCCAATCCTGTATTAACCAAACTGTCGAAATAGGCGCCCAAATCGGCCATATCGTCGGCACTCAAGGACATGGCATTCGGCATCATCACCGGATTGTTGCGTTTGCCTGCCTTGAAGTTCGTCAATTGCTCAGCAATGTAATCCGCGCCGATGCTCGCAAGACTCGGCCATTCGGGGTTGGCGCTATTGCCGTTCGCGCCATGGCAGGCCTGGCAAACGATGGCCTTGGTGGCGCCGTTTTCGACGCTACCCGCCGGAAAGGCGGAATTGCTGACGATCGCGCCCGAAAGTGTTGCTACGAGAATCCAAAGCCGCTTCATGATCGCCTGTTACCCCATGCTAATGTGAACCGCTGCCGACTCTAAATTGTACACTAGAGTCAATAATTTGCGTCCAAGCGGCGTCTATGTCGACCTATCCCAATGTAAAATTTCTGACCAGTGCGGCCGAAGCGCACCAACTCGCGCCGGACGTGGGACGTGAGATTGCCTTTGCGGGACGCTCGAATTCCGGCAAATCGACGGCCATCAATGCCATCACTCAACGATCAGGCTTGGCCCGGGTGAGCCGCACACCCGGGCGTACGCAGCTGATCAATTTCTTCGAGTTGGTGCCCGAGCGCCGCTTGGTGGATCTGCCCGGGTACGGCTTCGCCAAGGTGCCCGAGAGGGTGCGGCTTCACTGGCTGCAATTGATGGAACATTATTTCAATGTGCGGGAGTCGCTTGTCGGGCTGGTTCTGATCGTCGATAGCCGGCGGGGCTTGGGCGCGCAGGATGCAGGAATGTTGGAATGGGTGTTGGCCAGGGATCGTTTAGCCCATGTCTTACTCACCAAGTCGGACAAGCTGAATCAACGCGATGCGCAACGAGTGTTGCGCGAGACCAAGGCCGCCTGCGCTGACACGTCGGTGACGGTGCAATTGTTTTCAGCGCTTGCAAAACAAGGGTTTGAAGAGGCCCGCCGGGTCATGGACGGCTGGCTGAACGACACACAAAAAAAGGCCCCGGTGGTTACTTAGAGTAGCCACCGAGGCAGACCAACCCGGCATGGGGATGACAAACCGGGTCATTCCCGCTCAGGGAGAAGAGCGGGGAGCGTCTTACACGCTCATTTGGTTAGATGGGGACTCCTCCTGAAAGTTCCAGCCCTTTTGACGGCAATTTTTCTGCAATCCTCAGAGCGCCGACCGGGAGCAATACCCAACTGAATAGAGAGATTTTGCGCCAAAATACGTTGCTGTGCATGTTTTCATCGTTGCAACGGGGCCGCCGTCCCTGCCGGGCAAAATCCACGCTAAAGGGGGCTTTGCTGCGGCGCTCCGCCGGCACGAAACCCGGGTTAGTGGGCCTCGTCCCAGTTGCTTCCGATCCCTACATCGACTTTGAGCGGCACGGCCAGGTTGGCGGCCCGAGTCATGTAGGCGCGCAATTGACCCACCATGGCCTCGACGGCCTCGTCCGCCACTTCGAGGACCAATTCATCGTGCACCTGCATGATGAGTCGGGCAGGCACCCCGGACTTCTGCAGCCAGCCGTCCACCTCGATCATGGCGCGCTTGATGATGTCGGCGGCGGTTCCCTGCATGGGGGCGTTAATGGCGCTGCGTTCGGCATACTGGCGCAGCGCCTGATTGCGCGACTGAATCTCAGGTAGATACAGCCGTCGCCCGAATACCGTTTCCACGAAGCCTGCTTCCCGCGCCTGCTGGCGGGTCGCTTCCATGTAGCGCTTCACGCCGGGATAGCGCTCGAAGTAGAGGTCCATGTATTTCTGGGCATCGGTACGGCTGATTCCCAACTGGCGCGCAAGACCGAAGGCCGACATCCCATACATCAGACCGAAATTGATGGCTTTCGCGGAGCGCCTTTGGTCGGCCGTCACCGACTCCAAGGGTGTGCCGAACACTTCCGCGGCAGTCGCCTGATGAACATCGCGATCTTCGGCAAAGGCCTGCAACAAACTCGCATCGCCGGACAGGTGCGCCATGATGCGCAATTCGATTTGGGAATAATCGGCGGCGACCAAAGAGTGGCCGGGCGGCGCAATGAAGGCCTGCCGTATCCGGCGTCCCTCCTGGGTGCGGATCGGAATGTTCTGCAAGTTCGGATCCGTCGAAGACAGCCGGCCGGTGGCGGCAACCGCCTGGTGGTAGGAGGTATGAATACGTCCCGTCGCCTGATCGATTTGTTCGGGCAGCTTGTCCGTATAGGTCGATTTTAGCTTGGCCACGCCGCGATATTCCAAGATCAATTTCGGCAGGGGATAGTTTGCAGCAAGCTCCTCGAGCACATCTTCCGCCGTCGAGGGCTGGCCCGTGGGCGTCTTGCGCATCACCGGAATGCCCAGCTTGCCGAACAAAATTTCCTGCAATTGTTTGGGCGAGTCCACGTTGAATGGGCCGCCGGCTTCGGTATGCGCCTGCGTCTGCAGATCCAGCATTCGCGCCGCCAGTTCCGAACTCTGCGTCCTGAGCAACTCGCGATCGACCAGCACGCCGGTGCGTTCCATGCGAAACAAGACCGGCACCAGTGGCTGCTCGATGGTCTCGTAAACCGCCTGCAATGCAGGCACTGCCTCGATTTGCGGCCAGAGCGCATGATGCAACCGCAGAGTCACGTCCGCATCCTCGGCGGAGTATTCCGCCGCCCGGTCCACGTCCACTTGATTGAACGTGATTTGCTTGGCGCCCTTGCCCGCAACATCCTCGAAATGAATGGTCTTGATCCCGAGATATTTCTCTGCGGTCGAGTCCATGTCGTGGCGTGTGGCGACGCTGTTGAGTACATAAGATTCGAGCATGGAATCAAACCGCTGTCCGTTGAGTGCGATGCCGTAATTCGCGAGGATATGCGCGTCGTACTTCAGGTGATGTCCCAGCTTGGGCCGGGTCGGGTCCTCGAGCAGCGGCTTGAAGGCCGCCAGCACTTTGTCCCGATTGAGTTGCTCCGGCGCGCCTGCATAATCATGGCCGAGCGGCACGTAGGCCGCCTCCCCGGGTTCAACCGCGAATGACAGGCCGACGACGCGGGCCTGCATGTAGTCGAGGCTGTCGGTTTCGGTATCGAATGAAATGAGCGGGGCTACGGCGAGTTTCGCCAGCCACTCGTCGAGGTCGCTCTGCGACAGGATTTTATGATAGCGGCGTTCGCCGGCCGGAATATGCGCAGCGCCGGGTACATCGGCCGCGCTGCCCTTTGCATCGGCCGCGGTGCCCGTTACATCGGTGGCGGAGACGTGGGCAGTGGCCGGTTCCGTGTCAGAACCCAAGGACTTGAGCAGGGCGCGCAATTCCAGCCGCGAGTACAGCTCGCGCAGCCGTGACACATCGGGTATGCCGACAGCCAGCCCATCAGCCGTGACATCCAAGGTGAGAGTGGTGTCGATGGTGGCGAGCTTGCGCGACAGCTCGAGTATGTCGAGTTCCTTGCGTAAATTCTCGCCCACCTTGCCGCTGATCTCGGCAGCATGTGCGATCAGCTCGTCCAGACTTTGATATTGATTGAGCCATTTGGCCGCGGTCTTCGGGCCCACGCCGCTGACGCCGGGAATGTTGTCCGAGCTGTCGCCGACCAACGCGAGGTAGTCGACGATCTGTTCTGGATACACGTCGAACTTCGCTTTCACGCCGGCGCGATCGAGGCGGCTGTTGCTCATGGTATTGATGAGGCCGATTTGCGGGCCTACCAGCTGCGCCATGTCCTTGTCGCCGGTCGAGATCAATACCTCGTAGCCGCAAGCCGCGCCTTGCTTCGCCAGGGTGCCGATTACATCGTCGGCCTCGACTCCGGATACGCGCAGCAGCGGCAGTCCCATGGCGGCGACTGTGTCGTATAGCGGTTGCACCTGCGAGCGCAGATCATCGGGCATGGACGGCCGATGCGCCTTGTATTGCTCGAACAAGTCATCGCGGAAGGTGCGGCCGGGAGCATCGAACACCACCGCGATGCGATCGGGCGCCTCCTCCTTGACCATCTTGTTGAGCATGTTGAGCACGCCCAATACGGCGCCGGTGGGCTCGCCCTTGGAATTGGTCAGTGGCGGCAGAGCGTGAAAGGCACGGTATAGATAGCCTGAGCCGTCGACCAAAATAAGTTTGCGCGCGGTCATTATTTCTTAGAAGCCCGCCTAGAGAGGCTTGGTCGCATCCGTCGGCGGCTTCGTGTCGTCGGGCGTCGCGGGCGGCTGAGCGCGCGGTAGGGTCTTCTTATGCTTGGGCGCGTCCGGCAGCACCAACGGTCCTTTCTGCCCGCAACCCAGGGCGATCACGGACAGACAGAGGAGCACCGACAATTGCGCGATCTTCATGTTGGCAGTATACCGCGTGCCGCAGGGCGGAAGTTTGTTAGGAACTTGCGTCGGCAGACCGACATCACTACCTCGAGCGCCTGCTTACCTAATCGGGTATGCACCGAGCTTTTTCCGCGGCCTCTGATCACCCGCCGTCACCAAGAGACCGAAGACACATTTGCCTACGGCGTGGGCGTTCTAGTCTGGATCGATGCGCGGGCCAGGCCGCGGGGCGCATGGCTCGCCATCGCTTCGTCGTGCACGGGCGTCTATACTTGAGTGCATGAAATCCATGCTGACATCGTGCGCGCGCCGCGACTTGTTCTGCGCGCTTGGAATCCTCGCCCTCCTGGCCGGCTGCGCCGACAATCATGTGGCACCGGTGGCCGGGCCCGACGCAGGCGCCGATGCGACAACTCAGGCGCTGCACTCGAAGGTCGACACCATCGTGGTCATTTACGCGGAGAATCGCGCCTTCGATAATTTGTACGGCCATTTCCCGGGTGCGCACGGCTTGGAGGAAGTGATCGGCCGCGATGGCCGGCCGCTGCCGGCCTACCTGCCTCAGATCGATCGCAACGGATCGGTGCTCGCGACGCTACCGCCGACCTGGGGCGGCGTCACGGCTGCGGGCGTGAAGCCGGCGGTGACTCAAGCACAGAGCACCGGCCTTGCCAATGCACCGTTCTCCATCGAGACTGCATTTACCCCGCAATCCAGCGTCACTTTGTCGACAGCGACGATAACGCGCGATTTGGTGCATCGTTTTTTCGAGCACCAAATGCAAATCGACGGCGGTAAGAACGACGGCTATGCCGCGTGGTCCGACGCCGGTGGTCTTGCCATGGGGTATTACGACTACAGTCAATCGGCTCTGTACGCCTTGGCCAAGGAATTCGTGCTGGCCGATAATTTCTTCCAAGGTGCGTTCGGCGGCTCCTTCCTGAATCACCAATACTTGATTTGCGCCTGCGCGCCGACTTATCCCCATGCGGACATGGCGGCTGCGAAGCCCTCCATCGCGGTGCTCGATCAGGATGCCCAAGGGCAGTTTCTGCCGCGGCTCAAGGTCGCGGCGAACGCCAAGCTCTCTGCCCTGGACGAACCCCCCCGTTTCGCGAAGAACGGCAATATCACTCCCGCCAATTATTTCGGCGACGGCCAGTTTTATGCCGTGAACACCATGCAACCGGCGTATCAGCCCAGCGCCAATCCGCCGGTCGCAGGCGATGCCGAGCATTTCTACGCCGATCCCAATAACGCCACCACCTTGCCGCCGCAAAGTCAGATGACCATCGGCGATGCCCTCGATGCCAAGCACATCAACTGGCGTTGGTATGCGGGATCCTGGGACGCGGCGCTTGCCGATGGCCGACGTCCCGCCGCCGCGGCTCGCGAAGTGATCTATGCGCCGTATTATCCGGGAGCGAGCCCCGACTTCCAGCCGCATCACCAGCCTTTCAATTATTACGAGCGCTTCGATCCGAAAACGCAGGCCGAGCATCGCGCCGCGCATCTGCAGGACTACGGCACATTGCTCGCTGATGCGGACGCCGGGCACTTGCCGGCCGTGGTGTTCTACAAGCCGCAGGGGAATTTAAATCAGCATGCGGGCTACGCGTCCGTGGCGCAAGGCGACGCGCACATTGCCGAATTGGTGGCGAAGCTGCGCGCCAGTCCGCAGTGGCGACACATGGTGATCGTCATTACTTACGATGAATTCGGCGGCGCATGGGATCACGTGGCGCCGCCGCAGGGCGATCTGCTGGGCCCCGGTGCGCGAATTCCCGCGCTCATCATTTCGCCCCTGGCCGTGCACGGTACTGTCGATCACACGCAGTACGACACGGCGTCCATTCTGCGATTGCTCACGCGCCGCTTCGATCTGCAGGAATTGCCGGGAGTGGCGCTGCGTGACAAGGCGCTCGCCACGCACGGCGCGGCGCCCATGGGCGATTTGACCAACGCGCTCGACCTGCGCCGTTAAGCGCAGGTCGCCGAATCTATTTCGATTTCGGCGCGGGTTTGGCGACCGGCGGCGCGGCGGTTGCGGCAGGCTCGCCGGTCGATTTGACGCTCACCAGCTCGACGTCGAATAGCAACAGCGAATTTCCGGGGATGCCGGGCTTTGGCGAGGCGCTGTAGCCCAATTCCGGCGGCACGAACAGCTGCCATTTGGCGCCCGGCTTCATCAGCACCAGGGCCTCTTGCCAGGCGGGGATTACACCATTCACCGGGAAGGTCGCCGGCGCGCCGCGCGAATAGGTGCTGTCGAATTCCGACCCATCGAGCAATTTGCCGCGATACTGCACTGTCACCGTATCCGTCGGTAAGACGGGCGCAGCCTTGGCATTGCCCGGTACGACAATTTTATATTGCAGTCCCGAGGCCGTGGTGATCACGCCTTTCTCCTTCCCATTGCGCGCCAGGAATTCCTTGGACGCGGCCAGATTGCGCGCGCTGCCCGCGTTCATCGTGTTGCGCACGTACATCTGGATCTGCTGGCGCTCTTCCGGCTGGCTCTTCTTGCCGTGCAATCCATCCTTGATGCCGCGCGCAATATCTTCCGTGGTGACCTGATCGCCGATCCCTATACCGTGCATCTGTTCGCCGAAGGTGAGTCCGAACAGGTAGCTGATTTGCGCGGCGCTCAGCTCCGCGGGCGCAGCGGCTGCCGGGGCAGCCGGGGCAGTAGCTGCCGGCGGCGTCGCCGGTGCGGGAGTTTGTGCGCCGACGAGGGGCGCGGCCGCGACCATGAGCCATGCACTGCAGGTCTGATACAGAATTCCGATGCGGGTGTGTTTCATGGCCGGCAAGATACGCCTACTCCGGTTGCAAAGGCTAGCGTGATCTCGAGTCGTCCGCGGCGCCGGATCGGCTCACGGCGACGGTCAACCGCGACGTGCATACTAATTTTCCGGCCTGATCGACGATGTCGATGCCCCAGATTTGGCTGCGTCCCCCCAAGTGCATGGGACGCGCCGTGGCGGTCACCAGCCCACCGCGGGCGGCGCGCACATGGTTGGCGCTGATTTCCTGCCCGGCGCACTGGAATTTTCGCGGGTCGACACACATGGCCGCGGCCGTCGTCCCGACGGTCTCGGCGAATGCGGTCGAGGCGCCGCCATGAAGCAAGCCGTAGGGCTGGCGCGAATGAGCGTCGACGGGCATGGTGGCGCGAATGAAGTCAGCGCCGATTTCAGTGAACTTGATCCCCAGGTGTCCGATCAGCCCGCCGGATTGACCGACGTTCAACGCGTCCAGAGATTGCAAGCCGCGCCAAATGCTCACTCGCCGCCCTTGAGTTGCGCGGCTATGCGGCGATAGGCCTCGCGAAACGGAATCCCTTCCTTGGCCACCAAGGCGTTCGCGGCGGCGGCGGCATGGATGCCGGGATCGAGAAGAATGTTCTCGGCCTTGAAGCTCACACCGTCGAGAGCGGTTGGCAGAATATCGAGCGTCTGTGCGCAGGAATCGATGCCGCGGAACAGGGGCGGCTTAATCAGCTGCAGATCGCGATGATAGCCCGAGGTTAGTTTTTGCGTGATGCCGAGTACTTCGTTGAGCGCAGCTTGCGCCACCGAACTGCGTCCGCGCATCAGTTCGAAGACATCGGGATTGCGCTTCTGCGGCATGATGGAGGAGCCCGTGGTGAAGGCCGCGGGCAGCGTCACGAAACCGAATTCCTGGGTGTAGAAAAGCATCAGGTCGGCCGCGATTCTTCCCGCGTCCTGTGCCAACAATGTGATTTCAAACAGCAGCTGCGCCTCGGCCTTGCCGCGCGACAGTTGCACTGCCGTCACCGGCTCCTGAGTGACGGCGAAGCCGAGGCGCCGCCGAGTTTCCTCGCGGCTCAGATCGAGATTCGGCGTACCGTAACCCGCGGCGGAGCCGAGCGGGTTCTTGCCGATTCGCCGTTGCGTGAGCGCCAGTCCTTCGGCGTCGTCGCGTATTTCAGCAGCAAAGCCCTGCGCCCAGAGGGCCACGGAGCTGGGCATGGCCTGCTGCATATGGGTGTAGCCGGGCAGCACCATGTCGCCATGGCGTGCGGCGAGTGCATCGAGCGAATCCGCAACGGCGGTCGCGCCCAGCTGCAGACCTGCGGCAGCGTCGCGCAGGTACAGCCGCAATGCCGCCAGCACCTGATCGTTGCGCGAGCGGCCGGCATGCAAGCGGCCACCGGCGGCTTTGATGCGCGCGGTGAGCAGATTTTCGATCGCCGTCTGGCAGTCCTCTTGTTCCAAGGAGATGCGCCATTGTCCCTGCGCATGTTCCTCGCCGATGGCGGTCAATGCGCCGCGGATCGCGGCAAGGTCCGGTGCCGACAACAGCCCCTTTACCGCCAACATCTCGGCGTGGGCGATGGAGGCTTGGATGTCGTAGCGGACCAGGCGGTTATCCAAAAGATAATCATCGCCTGCCGTGTACTGCAGCACCCGCGCGTCGAGCGGAGTTCCCTTGTCCCAGAGGCGCGTCATGTCGATGCCCGGATCACGCGCCCAGGGCGCTCTGCTGCTCGGCGGGACTCAAGGCCGTGAGATCCGCGACCACCAGGGTGCCCGTGCCTTCATTAGTGAAAATCTCCGCCAGCAAACTGTCAGGGGATTTGTAGCTGATGACGTGCACGCGACGCACGCCGCCACGGATGGCGTTCTCGATGGCCGCTGCCTTGGGCAGCATCCCGTCCTTGAGCGAACCCTGATCGCGCAGCCGCTTCAGGCCCTTGATGTCGGTGTACGAAACCACCGACGTCGGGTCTTCGCTGCGCTCGAGAATTCCTTGTGCGCCGGTACACAGCACGAGTTTCTCCGCCGACAACGCGCCGCCGATGGCGGCAGCCACGGTGTCGGCGTTGATATTGAGCAGGATGCCGTTGGAGTCGGCCGACAGCGGACTCACCACGGGCATCAGGCCGTTCATGAGCAATTTTTCGATCACATCGGTGTTGACCGAATCGATGTTGCCGACGAAGCCATAGTCCACGGCTTCGCCCGACCCATCGGCGCTGCGCACCGGAGGGCGCTTGTGCGCGCGGATCAGGCCGGCATCGACACCGCTCAGGCCGATGGCCTCGATGTCGAGCTCGCGGCAGATGGCCAGAATGCGCGTGTTGATCAAGCCATTCAGCACCATGGCGGTGACATCGATGGACTTCTGATCGGTGACCCGGCGGCCGTTGACCATGTGGGTATCGATACCCAGACTCGCCTGCATGCTGTCGAGTTGCGGGCCGCCGCCATGAACCAAAACGGTCTTGATGCCCACCTGGTGCAGAATCGCCACTTGCTCGATCAGGGCGCGAGTCGAAATCTCGTCGCTGAATACGGCGCCGCCTGCCTTGATGATGAATACTTTGTTCTTGTACATCCGTATGTAAGGCGCCGCGCTCTTGAGCGCGCGCACGGCGATGGAAGGATCAGGTCGACTCATAATCATTTAAGAATACTCCGAAACCAAAGCCAATCAGGACAGCATGCGATGCAGAACAGCCATCTGCACCGTCAGACGATTGAAGGCCTCGCGCTTCACCACCGCGCGCGGTCCATCCAGAATTTCATCGGCCACCGCGACGTTGCGGCGCACCGGAAGACAATGCATCAACTTTGCATCGGGCAAAGCGCCCTTGAACCAGGGCTCGCGCACGCACCAATCGGACAAGTCCGACCGCAGCCGCAAATCCGCCTCGGTGTCCCCGTAGTACATGGTGGTGCCCCATTCCTTGGCGTACAGCACGCTCGCGCCGGCGAGCGCGGCCGCGCGGTCGGAGGTTTCCGTCAGCGAGCCGCCGGCGGCGCAGGCGGCCAAACGCGCCTCCTCCATAATCTGCGGCGGCAGGGCGAACCCCTCCGGCCGCAGCACCACGACTTCCATGCCGCGCATCGCGGCCATGTGCACGGTGGCGGAGGGCACGGCCAGAGGCAGGGCCCGAGGATGATAGACCCAGCTCAAGACAAACTTGGCCCGCTGCGGCACGCGCAGTTCATCCAGGGTTCGCCAGTCCGCCAGAGCCTGGCAGGGATGATTCATCGCGGATTCCAGATTGATCAGCGGCTTGTCGCACAGGGCATCGATCATCTTGAACAAGGATTCGCCCAGATCGGCCGACAGATTCTTGCCTTCGGCGAAGGCGCGCACGCCCAGGGCATCGCAGTACGAGGCCAACACCGGTATGCCCTCGCGGATGTGTTCGGCGGCGGCGCCGTTCATGATGGCATTGAGTCGAGTTTCCAATTGCCAGGTTCCCTGGCCCGGGGTGATGACGAAGGAGGTGCCGCCGAGGCGCGCCATGCCTGCCTGAAAAGAGGCCAGCGTGCGCAGCGAGGCATTGAAGAATACCAACCCCAGGATCTTGCCCGCCAACGCGCGTGGCTGCGGCTTGTCTTGCAGAGACTGCGCCAAGGCGAGCAGATCCAGGACTTGTTCGCGGCTGAAGTCGGCCAGGCTCAAAAAGCGTTTCATGCGGAAATCTGCGCCAAGGCGTCACTCAGTTGATCCACATGGCCCTCGTTCAATATGTATGCCGGCAGCAGCCGCAGGATGTGCGGATCCGCGCTGGTGCCGGCGAGAATGTTCTTGGCGAGCAGGGCGGCCTGCACTTCCTTGGCGGGGCGCGAGGTCTTCAAGCCCAATAGAAACCCGGCACCTTGTACGGCGGTGACCGGGCCGATGATGCAGCTGGAGCGGATGTAGGCCGACACCTGACGGACGTTCGCCAGCAGCGATTCGGATTCGATGGTGTCGATGACCGCTTCGGCAATCGCACAGGCCATGGGGCCGCCGCCGAATGTCGTGCCCATGTCGTCGTACTTGAGTTGTCCGGCGATGCGGCGCGACATCAATAGCGCGGCCACCGGAAAGCCATTCCCCAAGGCCTTCGCCGCGGTGATCATGTCCGGAGCGACGCCGTACAGATTCGCCGCAAAGGGCGCGCCGGTGCGGCCCACTCCGCATTGCACCTCGTCGAATATCAACATCGCACCGGTTTCATCGCAGCGCTGCCGCAACGCCTGCAGCATGGGTTTGCCCACCTCATAGGCGCCGCCCACTCCTTGCACCGGCTCGACGATGACCGCGGCCGTGTCCCGGTCGACGGCTTTCTCCACCAGCGACGGATTGTCGCGCGGCGTGAAGCTCACATCGAAGGGACGGCGGGGAAAGCCATACCATTTTTCGAGCGCTCCCCAGGTGACCGCGCCGGCGGCCGCGGTTCTGCCGTGAAATCCTTGTTCGAGCGCGACGACTTTGTCGCGGCCGGTCAGTTTGAAGGCGAGCTTGAGCGCATTCTCATTGGCTTCGGCGCCACTGTTGATCCAGAACACCGTGTCGAGGCCGAGCCCCACGAACTTCGACAGACGCGCAGCGGCGCGCTCACGGACGACCATGGGCAATGCATTGGTCTGAAACGTCATTTGCCGGGACTGGCGCTCAAGCGCGGCCAACCAGCGCGGATGACCGTAGCCTAAGCCCGCGACAGCGTGCCCACCGTAGAAATCCAAAATCTTGCGGCCGTCGCGCGAGTGCAGCCAGACGCCGTCGCCGTGCGCCACTTCGACGGGGTATTGCGCGAATACCTGCGCCAAATGACTCTTGAGCGCCTGTGTCGTGGCCGTTGCTGTTATCGCATTCATTCCCGTGTCCTCTTAAGTCCAACCGGGCGCTGCGGCGGTAAGACCGGTCGTTTCGGCAATACCCAACAGACGATTCATCCATTGAATGGCGCCGCCCGCGGCGCCCTTGTTCAGATTATCGAGCACGGACATGACGGCAATGGAATTGCCGTTGGTCACCGCGCTCAAGTTCGCATAATTGCTGGTCGCCACATCCTTTATACGCGGCGCCGTGTCGCCGACGCGCACGAAGGGCGAGTTCTTGTAAAAGGACTTGAACGCTTCCAAGGCCTGCACGGTGCTGACCGGTTTTTTGAGGCTGGCCTGCACGGTCACATGGATACCGCGCGCGAACGGGCCGGAGTGCGGCACAAAATTGAGCTCAGCCTCGATGCCCGTGGCGGCTCTCGCGCAAGCGATGATCTCCGGCACGTGCCGATGGCTCAGCGCACCGTAACTGTAGAGGTCACTGTGCCTCAACGGATGATGCGTGCCTTCAACCGGCTTGCGGCCCGAGCCCGTACTGCCGGTGATGCCGGTGACAAACAGGCGCGCGTCGGTGAGACCCAGTGCCAGCAACGGTACCGTGGCGAGCAGGGTGGCCGTCGCGAAGCAGCCGGGATGCGCCACATGCGCTGTCGGCGATTGCGGCAAATGCTCCGGCAACGCGCAGGTGAATTCGCGAATTCGCGCCGGTGCGCCGTGCGCGTGCTTGTACACCGCCTCATAAGCGGCGGCAGTGGAGTAGCGAAAGTCCGCCGAAATGTCGACACAGTGCAGGCGTGTGCCCGCGGCCTGCGCTGCGCTCAGCAGGCGATCGATAATGGCGGCCGCCACTCCATGCGGTGCGGCGGAGAACAGCGCGACGCGCGGCGTGCGCCGGATGAGTGCCTCGATCGATTCCAGGTCACTGAATTTCAACTCGGGGTAGGCGTTCGCCAAGTGGGCGAATGCAGCCGCGACCGGTGCACCGGGCTGACTATCCGAGAGGATGGCGGCGACATCGAGTTCGGGATGTCCCGCGATCAGGCGCAGCAGTTCTCCGGCCACGTAGCCGGTGCCGCCAAGGACGATGGCGGGAGTGGCCGCGCTCATTCGCCGACTACTGTGGCTTCGCGCACATGACCCAAGCCTAGCCGACCGATGATGTAGTCACCGAGATCGGCCGGATTGCTGATGGCATTGAAGGCTTCGACGTTCATCTGTTCGCGGATGATCTCGACCCCGACTTGATTGTCGGTTGCGGGCCCGGTGACCGCGCAGGGCTCAATGCCGAAGCGCTCGCGCAACAGCTTCACGCCGCCCCAGGCGGCGACCGGATCATTGGCGGACAGGACCACCGCGGTCAACGCCGTCTTGATGTCTGGCTGACGCAGGATGGATTCCACGCCATAGGTACCCAACAGGCCGTCGCCCAATTCGAACACGATGACATCCGGTTGGCCGCTGGCCATTTCCGTGAGCATGGTGCGCGTCAGCGCGGGACCGCATTTCGCCGTGGTGGTCACGATGCCGAGATCGGTGAAAATCATGGTGCGGCGGGCACCGGAGTCCTCGAACGCCAAAATGTCACGCCGCAGCGAGACACCGGTGGCCTTGAAGGCATCCACCACCAGGCCGCGATGTCGCATGCGCGCGATGATGGCGGCGGCGGCGGCGGTCTTGCCGGCTTCCATGCAGGTGCCGGCGAGCGCCACCACGGGAACGCCGCGCGCGTCCAGCGGGGCATCGTAGTTCAAGGCTTTGTATCCCGCTCGGGCGGGTACACCGATGCGCTCGCCGAGATAGGGAAAGGTCAGCACCGCACCCAACACCTTGCAATCGAAGGGCTTGCCCTTGTCGGGCGTCGCCGAATCGCAGATGCCGAGCACGCCGCCGATGTTGAGCATCTGAATCACATCGCCCGGTTTCAGCGAGGTCGGGATGTGGCCGGAGTAACCGAACAATGCCTTGCGATGACCGAGAGCGCCGACCACCACGTCGCCGCGGGCGACTTTCGCCATGCGGCCGCTGGTCAGTTCCAAGGTGTTGTAGGTCGACTTGTTGTTGAGTATCTCGACCACGATGACTACGCCCTCTTCGCAGAGGATGTCGTTGGCGATACGAATTTCGTGCGACAGGCCGCAGGCCTGAGTCACGGAGGCGATTTTATCGACGACCACCGTGCGCATGGGGTTCATGATTTCTGCTCCCGTGCCGCGGCGTTCTGCCCGGCTCGCTTGTAGAACACGCCGGTCAGGGCCAGCATTTTCGAATAGCCCAGCGCATCGACGGGTGTCCATTCGCCGGCGGATTCTCCGTAGACGCCTTTCGACGCCGCCATCAAAGAATAGGCTGAGGTGACACCCTCCACGAACATCGAGCCCGGCCGGAACAGCACTCTGACTTCCCCGGTGACGCGCGCCTGCGACGAGAGCAGCAGCGCCTCGATGTCGCGGCACACCGGGTCCAAGTGCTGTCCCTCGTGCACCAGATCGCCGTAGGGCTGTGCCACGGATTCTTTGATGCGCGCCTGCTTGCCGGTCAGGACCAGCTTTTCCAATTCGCGATGCGCCGTCAGCAGCACATCGGCAGCCGGCGCCTCGAATGCCACGCGACCCTTGGTGCCGATGACGGTGTCGCCCAAGTGAATGCCGCGGCCGATGCCGAAGGGCCCGGCCAGGGCTTCCAATGCCTCGATGATGGCGACGGCGGACAATGCGGCGCCGTCGAGGCTGACCGGCACGCCCTGCCGGAATCCGATCACATGACGTTCCGCGGCGCGCGGATTCGAGAAGGCGTCCTTCGATAGCACCCAGGCGTCATCCGGAATGCTGCCTTCGGACGTCAGAGTCTCCTTGCCGCCGATGGTGACTCCCCATAATCCTCGATTCACCGAGTAGGCCGCGCCGAACGGGGGAATGGGCAGCTGATGATCTTCGAGATACTTCAGTTGCTCGGGACGCTTGAACGCACGGTCGCGCACCGGTGCGATAATTTCAATGTCGGGCGCCAAGGCGCGCAGGGCCACTTCGAAACGTACTTGATCGTTGCCGGCCGCCGTGCAGCCGTGCGCGACCATCTTGGTCTTGAGTGTCAGCGCCATTTGCGCAATGGTTTGAGCCTGCAGCACGCGCTCGGCGCCGACGCATAGGGGATACAGACCACCGCGGCGCACATTGCCCATGAGCAGGTATTTCAGCACCTGCTCGAAGTACGCGCCGCGGGCGTCGATCAGGTGATGCTCGATGGCGCCCAGCTGCACGGAGCGCGTAGCCAGGGACTGCGCCGCCGCGGCATCAATGCCGCCGGTGTCGACAGTCACGGTGATCACCGGCCGTTGATAAGTGTCCTTGAGCCAGGGAACACAGAATGAGGTGTCGAGGCCACCTGAAAATGCCAGAAGAATGGGCTCGGCGCCCTGCGGGGAAGTCGATGTCATGGGCTTTAGCGTCCGAAGATGGCGAGAAGGCGTTCACCGAGCTGGCGCTGTTCGAGCGGCCCGGCGGTGGCGATGAATATGGTGTCATCGCCTGAAATGGTGCCGACAACCTCGGGCCATCGGGCGGTGTCGATGGCGACGGCCACGCTTTGCGCGGAGCCGATGGTCGTTTTCAACACGGTCAGATTGGTGCCGGCGGTCAGGCGGGCGCTGACGAATTGCTTGAGGGTCGAGAAATCATTCCGCGGTACCGGCGGCGTCTCGGGCAGCACATACCGATCGCCGATCTTTGCCACCCCCAGTTCCCGCAAATCGCGGCTGACGCTGGATTGCGTCGCCACATGGCCGAGCTTGCGCAATAGGGCGACCAGTTCCGTCTGCCGACCCACCGCCTGCTCGCGAATAATTTTCGCGAGAGTGCTGCGGCGCGCCGGGGCGCTGCCATTCTCAGATTCGGCTTCAAGTAGGTGGAGATCTTGCATAAAATTGCGCGCAATCCTGCATAAAAATGCAGACCCTGTCAACGCCTCTGCGCGGCAAATTCGACTTGTGGGCCGCTGCCGGCGGTCACGTTGTCCGCGGATTTCGAGATAAGCACTTACACATTGAAGTCCACGGGCTTTGCTTGTCGTCGGCGGTCAGTCCGCGATTCTAAGCGGGGTCGCGCATGGGAAGGCCGAACAGCGCGCGATCATCGGCGCGATTCAGTGCCTGATCCGCCCAGGCGCGCAACTGCTCCGTGTCGATCTCGCCACGCTCAACCTTGGCCAGCACGATGCCGCCGACCAGAATCTTTTTGCGGGTAAGGACTTTGCGTTCGCGGTGCGCGTCCAACGCCTGCTTGCGGGCATCGACGCGCTGCTGGCGCTGCTTTAGTTGGGTCAGTTTGTCCTGCAGCGTCGAAATTTGTTGGTCGAGTTTAGGCATGATGGTTCCGTCCGCGCAGCCCCGAATCTTCGCACAACCCTGGGCGCTAAGTCTGCCTGCGGCGTAAGATCGACGCACTTATACATTCGGGAAGAATCACTCTGGCGATCTATCATCTGACGGCCAAGATCATTTCACGGGCACGGGGACAGAGTGTGGCCGCCACGGCTGCCTATCGCTCGGGCTCGGCGCTGCGCGATGAACGCTATGGCGTGACGCATCATTACACGCGCCTGGGCCCCGCGGCCCATGCGGAAATCATGTCTCCGGCGGGCGCCCCCGAGTGGGTGCAGAATCGCGAGGCGCTGTGGAACCGGGTGGAGTTGCGCGAAGTACGCAAGGACTCGCAGCTGGCACGCGCAATCGAGATCAGCCTGCCGCGCGAACTGAGCCCGGCGGAAAACGTGGCGCTGCTGCGCGATTACATCGCTCAGGAATTCGTCTCCAAGGGCATGATCGCAGATTTCTGCGTCCGGCAGAACGATGCCAACCAACCGTATGCGCATATATTGCTCACGCTTCGCGAAGCGACGGCAGCGGGATTCGGGCCGAAAATGCGCCACTGGAACCGGAAGAACAATTTATTGGAATGGCGCTCGGCGTGGGCGGAGCGCGCCAATCAACACCTGGCGTGGGCCGGCCATGCCGTGCGCATTGATCATCGGACGTTGGAGGCGCAGCAGAGCGAACTCACCCCGGCGCGAAAGATAGGCATCGGGGGCGGACAGACGAGCCCAACATTGCCCGGATACCTTCAGGAACGAGTCGCCGAGCAGCAACGGATCGCCGCAGAGAACGGCGAGCTGATCCGGCAGGATCCGAGTGTGGCCCTGCGCGCGCTATGCCGTCAGCGGCCGAGCTTTACGCATGCGGAGTTGGTGGAATTTCTGCGGCCGCGGACAGCCGACCCGGCGCAGTTGGGAGCCGTGCTCGCCGCGGTTCTGGATTCGAGCGAACTGGTGACCTTGCCACCCGGAGTCGCTGGCGCCGCGCGCTTCACCAGTCAGGACATGATCGACGCCGACAAGTCGCTCCTGAAGCGCGTGACCGCCATGGCGACACGGCGCGGATTCGGCGGCGTCGGGGCCTCGTTGGAGGCACGGCACGCCGAGTTCGAGTACATGCTGGGGGAGGGCGACATTAAGGCCCTCGCCGCGACGGACGCGGCAGCCGCGGGCACGCTGCTGGCCGCATTGCGCGAGGTGTGGGAATTGCGCGGGCTTGCGCCCCTGGGGGTCGCATTGTCGACCATCGCCGCCGCGGCGCTGCAAAGCGCCTCGGGCATCGTGACGCAAACTCTGGCCGCGCAAGAACAGGCATGGGCTGAGGGCCGTGACGCATTGGCAGCCAACCGTGTCATTGTCGTCGCTGGGGCGGAGATGATTGGGCTGAAACAACTGGAACGGATACTGGCCATGGTGGACAAGGCGCGCGCCAAAATCGTGCTGGTGGCCGATGCCGCATTGCTCGAGGCGATGGTCGGCCTGGCGCCGTTGCGGAGCATTCTCGACCGGATCGGCATGCAGGCAGTAACGGCGCGCGGCCGTATGGCGCCGCGATGATTCCGTATTCAGTGCTCGATTTATCGCCGATTACCGCCGGCGGCACCGCGGCGCTGTCCTTGCACAACTCCCGGGATCTCGCCCGGCATGCGGAAGCCTGGGGCTACCGGCGCTATTGGCTGGCCGAGCATCACAGCATGCCCGGTATAGCGAGCGCGGCGACCGCCGTGGTCATCGGCCACGTGGCGGCGGGAACCTCGACTATCCGGGTCGGCGCCGGCGGCATCATGCTGCCGAATCATTCGCCCCTGGTTGTCGCCGAACAATTCGGGACCTTGGAAAGCCTGTTCCCCGGGCGCATCGATCTTGGGCTAGGCCGGGCGCCGGGCTCGGATCAAGTCACGGCCAGAGCTCTGCGGCGCAATCTCGCCTCCGATCCCGATCAGTTTCCTCAGGACGTGCTGGAATTGATGGGATATTTCGCGCCGTCCGGTCCCGAGCAGAGAGTCCTGGCCGTGCCCGGCGTGGGCTTGAAGGTGCCCATCTGGATCTTGGGTTCCAGCTTGTTCGGCGCCCAAGTCGCGGCGGCGCTGGGCCTGCCGTTTGCGTTTGCATCGCATTTTGCGCCCGCCATGATGATGCAGGCCATGGAGATCTATCGCGCCCGATTCCAGCCCTCGCAGCAGCTCGTTCGTCCCCATGTGATGCTGGGATTCAATATTTTTGCCGCGAAGTCGGACACCGAGGCGCGCTTTCTCGCCACCTCGATGCAGCAGGCCTTCGTGAACTTGCGCAGCGGCCGGCCGACGCAATTGCCGCCGCCCATCGACGGTTACGAGAGCCAATTGCCGCCGCCGGCCAAGGCGCTGCTCGCCGATGTGCTGACCTGCTCGGCCGTCGGTTCAGCGGAGACGGTCCGCCGCCAGTTGCTTGACTTCATCGGGCGGACACGGCCGGATGAATTGATGATCACCGCGCAGATATTCGAGCATGCGGCGCGGTTGCGCTCCTATGAAATCGCCGCGGAAATCTTCAAGAGTCTCGAATAGGCGATTCGGTGTCAGCCGTCCATGCCGAGGAAAACGCGCATGCGTTGCAACTCGGCTTTCAGACCTAGGCGAAACGCCGCATCGCGTGGCGCACGTCCGCTGCTGTAGCCGAAGGTCGCACGCAGCCTGCCGTCGGTGGCGGTGACATTGCCCCAGCCGATGACCTGCTCGTGCCAGAGCAGGGGCAGCGCGTAGTAACCGAGCTTGCGTTTCGGCGCCGGCGTGTAGGCCTCGAAGCGATAGGCCCAATCCCAAAAGGTTGCGAAGCGTCGCCGATCCCAAACGATGGGGTCGAAGGGCGTGAGCAAGCGCACGGCGTCGTCGGGCTGCCAACGTCTCGAGGCTGGATTCTCAGCGGGCGGCCAATACCAGTCGGTATCATCGATGCGCGCATGCCCCAGCCGCAGCTTGGCTCGAGCGAGCGCTGCTTTGCGATTCGCCGACCATTGCGGCGCTCCGCCGCGCAATAGGCCGACGAGTTGAACCAGGGTGCGCGCCGGGAGAGGCGCATATTTTTGAACGACCAGATCCACCAGCGCGTCCATGCGCTGATCGGCCGTGGCAGGATCCGCTGCCGGCTGCATTGCCGCCGATTCCGCTGCGCTCTGGTGCGCCGTATACAGGCGGGTGCCGCCCTTGCGGCGCGCCACCCGCAGCAGACCGCGGTAGTGCATGACGTCGAGCAATTCCGTGGTGGCGTTCGAGGAGCCGCCGAACCAGTTGGTGACTTTGCCGTGGGAGAAATGCGCATCCACCTGGCGTGGGTGCACGGTGCCGCGACTGCGGACGAACTCGAGCACCGCTGCGGCCTGCGCGGCACGCGCCGGTGTCCATACCGTGCGCGCAGTCCGTGGATGCATCAAACGGTGATGCGCCCGCGGCAGGTAGCCATAATTGCAAAAGAAATCTTCCTCGATCGGCAAGCGCGGATAGCGCCGCTCCAAGTCCCCGGCACGATAGCCGCTTACGCGGTGGCGCAGAGTCAGATCCTGAGCTCGGGCCGGCGCGCGAATGGGATCGGCCTGCACGAATCCCAGCTTGTCGATGGCACGCTTCAGAGTGGTCGGCTTGAACAGCGATCGCGCGACGGCATAGCGGCGCAAGTGACTCAGTGTGACCGGCATGGCGGGATGATATTCCATTCCAAGCCGGGCGTTTCCTTGTACATTGAGGCCCATGTTGCAGACCATTGAAGTAGAGACCGCAGCCAACCCCAATGCCGCCGTGATCTGGCTGCACGGCCTCGGTGCCGATGGGCATGACTTCGAACCGGTCGTGCCCGAGATCGTGCGCCGCGGTGAGCGCGCCTGGCGTTTCGTTTTCCCGAATGCCCCCGTGCGCCCGGTGACCATCAACGGCGGCACGCCCATGCGAGCCTGGTACGACCTGAAGGGTCTGGACCGCCAAGCGGCGGAGGATGTTGCCGGCTTTCGCGACGCGGACTTGCGCATCCGGGAATTGATCGCGCGAGAGGGCGAGCGCGGTGTCCCGTCGAATCGAGTGGTGCTCGCGGGCTTTTCGCAAGGCGGCGCCGTTTCGCTGTACACCCTGCCCCGATTTACGGCAAAGCTCGCGGGGGTCATGGCGCTGTCCTGCTATTTGCCGGCCGAGGGCAGCTTCACCGCCGAACGCGCGCCGGCCAATGACGCCACGCCGATATTCATGGCTCACGGCCGGGCTGACAATGTGCTTCCCTTAGGCCTGGGCACACAGTCGCGCGACTACCTGACAAAACAGGGGTATGCGGTGGAGTGGCACGACTATCCGATGGCGCATGCGGTGTGCGCGGCCGAGATTTCCGATATCCGCGAATTCCTGTTTCGCGTTTTGCCATAAGGCGTCCCGAGCGACTCGATCGCGACGGTCGAGTGACAGAACCAGTAACCGGGGCTAAGCTCAGCGGCCCATTTCTTTGAGAGAGGCTTCACATCGTGGCAACTTCTCACTCATCGGAAACCACCGACAAACAGGCGGCGGCCCAACGACTGCACGCCGAGGCGGAAAAAGCCGCGGCGCATGCCGAAGCCGTCAAGCAGGCATTGCGAGTGGCCAAATCTGTGCTGAAGAAAGCCAAAAAACTGGCTAAAAGCAGCAAGAAAGCCGCTAAGCAGGCCAGGAAAAAGGCCGAAGCGGCAGTGGCGGCATTGCGAGGCGGGGCCAGTAAAACCATCGCCAAGGCTAAGGCTGCGGTAAAGAGCACTGCCAAAGCGATGTCCAAGCCGCCGAAACGGAAATCGGCGCAGCGCAAGGCGGCAAAATCAGCGCCCAGCACCCAGAAAACTGCCGCCAAGTCTGTCAAGCCCGCGCGCAAGGCTGCCAAGCCCGCTCCTAAAGCCGTGGTCGCGCCCAAGCGCGCCACTGCGGTGAAACGGCGGGCCAAGCGCAAACCAGCGGCGCCGCCGAGCTCGATGTCTGAGCGCTCGACCGCCGCTGTCGATACCGCGCCGCCCGCAGCGGAGGTCAGTTCTGCGGGATGACGGTGTCCCGCAATTCGGGAAATAAGGCCAGGAGCAGAATGGCTAAAAACAGGTATGCCAGGAACCAGACGAGCTGTCCCAGGATCCACACGCCAAAGGACTTGCGTGTAGCGATACCCTGAATTTCGCTGAATCCCATCACCAATAGCACTACAGTCCAGGCTGACAACAGCCAGAACGAGGCCGACTGAAGGTGCAGCAGCAGCGCGAGGAAAACTTCGGTATCGGCGCCCGGAGTCTTGACGAAAGCGGGATCTCCGACGAGTAGTGCGGTCAACACCCAGATCGCGAGCGCGGCCACCATGGGTACGCCGGCGTAGGCTAGGACATGAACCACCTGGGTGGTGGTCGCCTTGCCGCCCGCGCGGGTGCCCAGTCGCACATAAATCGCCGCCATCAGAAACAGACCGACCACGCCCGCGATAGCGCCGTAAATAAAGGCATTGGCGAGAATTTCCGCGACGCTGCTGTGAGTTCCCGCGCTTTTACTTCCGTACAGATAGAGCGCGTTGACGATGCCCTGCACACAGCCCAGCAGATAGTCGGTAATTCCAATCGGCCGCAACGCCAATTCGCGAAACACGCGTCGGGGGCGCAGCCAGACATCTTTTAGCGGGCGAATGGGTTCAGTCGGTATCACTGGGGCAGCCTACGCAATCCGCGTCACCGACTCCAGCATCACGCGCAGATGACAGCAGACTTTTTCAGGGCTACTCTCACAACGAGTTCGTATGATCTCCAGGAGAAGAGTGACCATGGCAAAAAAGAGCAAGTCGAAGAAACGTCCGGCAGCGAAGGCCAAGCGCCGCGTCGCCAAGAAGAGCGCCGCAAAAAAGAAGGCACGTCCGGCGAAGGCCAAGACCAAAAAGAGCGCTGCGCGAAAAGTCGCGAAGAAGGCGGTCAAAGCCGCGCCAAAGAAAGCCAAACCTAAAGCCAAGGCCAAGGCCAAAGCCAAGCCCGTAGCGAAAAAGGCTGCGCCAAAGCGTAAAGCTGCGCCGCGCAAGGTCGCTACGTCGCCGGCGCCCATGCTAGCGCCTGGCGCGATGCCTGCTGCCGAAGCGCCGGTATCGCCGACCGATCCCAGCACAGAACCGATGGCGTTTTAAAAAATCGCCGCAGGGAAATTAGGCGCGCATCAGCCCTTCGAGAGGGCGCGCGCCGCTGCTGTCCGGGAATACGCGTGTGGCGAGAGACTTTGCATCGACGCGCATATGCTCGTCGAGCACGGCTTTGAATAGGCTGCGCAAGTCGAGAGTCGGCCGCAGGTCGCGATGATCAAGCAATGCTGCGGGGGCGAGCCCGGGCCAGTCTGCTATCACGCGGCCGCCACGGACGGCGCCGCCGGCGAGAAACGCGCAGCCACCCGTGCCGTGATCGGTACCCCGCGTGCCGTTGACGGCAGCCGTGCGGCCGAATTCCGTGACGACGAGTACGGCGGTCTGCGCCCATAGGGGCCCCAGTTCATCGGCCAGAGTACGCAGCGCCTGATCGAGGCCCCCCAGCCGTTGTGCCAGTGCGCCCTTGGCACCGCCCTGATTGGCATGGGTATCCCAGCCGCTGGCTTCGATGACCGCGACCTGCGGCCCTCTCTCACTTCGCATGAGCATCGCGGCCATGCGGGCGGTGCCGCTGACACGGTCGGCCGCCGGCTTCGTGGCGCCGGTCGGTGGCGCCGAGGCGGGCATCATCGCCGGCGCTGCCGCCACGCTGCCACCCTCATCCGCCAATTTCTCGGTCTGCACGGCCTCGCTCAGGCGCGCGGAGAACCAGTCGTCCCGCGAGTAAAGATCGGCCAAACGTGCCAACAAGTCTTCATCGACATCGGGCGTGGCCTGCGGCGACTTGGACATCACCGGCGCGTCGCCGCGCAAAATCAAAGGCACATTCTGGCTGATGGCCACGGCACGCTCGTGCGCCTGGCCGGAGGAGCGCGGGAGGGCGGCGAGGGCGCGATTGAGCCAGCCGTCGGCCGTGCCGATCGGCTTGGTCAAACCGTTTTCCAATACGTTTTGGCCATCGAAATGGGAACGGTCGCGATACGGTGAAGCGGTGGCGTTGAACACCAGCAACTCGCCGCCGAGGTAACGCTGGTGCAAGAACGCCAAGGAGGGATGCAGGCCAAAGGTGTTGTCGAGCGCCAGCGCGCCATCGGCAGCACCCGGCGCGGCGATCGCAAGCTCTCCACGCAATCCCGCATAATGCGGGTCGGCATAGGGAGGCACGGCCGCCAGTCCATCCAGCGCACCGCGCAGAATCACGACTACCAGGCGTGCCGAACCTCCGGTGCGGGCAAACATCACATTGGGCAGTAAGGCGCTTGCCGCCAGACCTCCGGTCCCCAACAGAAACCGGCGCCGAGCGGTATTCATGGGGTACCGGTACATCGTTATCTCCGTTGAAACTCGGGGCTCATGAACAACAATGCCAATGCCTGGGAGCCGCTGGCGGCGCGGCGTAGCGCCGTTACCGTCTCTGGGCGTACATAGGCACCCAAGCTCGATGTCGCCAGTCCCACGGGGTCGAGACCGTGTTCGTACCGGTCGGCGAGCCGCGATGCCCATAGCACGCGATGCATGAGCGCATCGGAGCCGTCCCAGGCCTTCGATGTGTCCGGCCAGCCCGCAGGCGATCCCGGCGTGTACTGACGCTGGCCCAGAAGGTCGAAGCTACGCAGCACTTCTTCCGGCTGGCGCGGTGAAATGTTCAGGGCACGCAAACTCGAGAACACGAAGTCCTCGGGCGTTTTGAACTTGCGCATCTGCGGATCCCAGGCCTCGGGCGCCTCGATCAAGGCCGCGTACACCTGCGGCAGATCGCCGCCGGTCTTCAAGAAGGCCCGTGCTACACGCTCGACCGCAGCGGGGGGCGGATCGTCGGCGACGAAATGACGCACCAGCTTGGTCGCAATGAAATTGGCCGTGTGAGCGTTGCGGCACAGGTCCGCCAACACCGCCTCACCCTGGCGCTGACCCTCTTCATAGTAGGTTTTGCCGAGGAAGACTTTGGCGCCGGGCTCGTGCAGGGTGTCGCGAAAATAAAAGCGGCCGGGAATCCCTCCCGCCAGGCGTCCCTTGCCGCCGCCAATGGACCAACCGGTGATGATTTGCGCGAAGCTGGTGACATCGCCTTGCGTGTAGCCGCCGTTCACACCCAGCGTGTGCAGCTCGAGAATCTCGCGCGCAAGATTCTCGTTGATGCCGAACTCACGCTTGGGCTTGTTCGTAACCTCGGCCTCGCCGCGAAACGCTCGCAGCGTCGCACGCCGCGCCGCGATCTGCGCCAGGTCGGAATCCTTGCCGACGGAATACTGATTGTCGAGAAACCCGATCATGGCGGGGTGTTGTTCCACCGCGGTCAGCAAGTCGATAAAGCGGCCGTTCACGTGCGGTCGGATGGCTTCATTCTCGAGAGTGCCGGCAACACCGAAAACCGCCCCCTTGTCTGCCGACACCGCAAAATGATTGGTCCAAAAGTGGACCAGGCGTTCCGCAAAGGGCCGCTCAGTCAGCGCGGCGCTTTGGGCGCGAGCCAGGACCTGCGCCCGGTAATGCGGTAAATAGGCGTCTCGCACCGAGTTGAAGGCCGCTGCGGGGTTGGGGTCGGCCCGACGTTCATCGCGCGCCGCGGACACCTCGACGAAAATCTGCTCTGCAGGAGCCAGCGGCGTACTGCCCGCAAGAGCCACTGCGCCCCGGATCTGCGTCATCAGCCAGGCGCGCGGATCGCCTGCGGCGGCGGCAAAATCCCCCGGGCGGGCGCCCAATCCGAAACGCAGTACAGCGATTTCCGTTTGCATCATGCTACTGGTAACGGCAGAGCACTCCGGCGGTTGACGGGTAAGCCGCAAGGCTCGAGATTTAACCGGAATGGTGCGAAAAACTGTCGATCAGCTCACGGCAGGAGGTTGGGCCTCGGCCGCCGGCAGGGAGGCATTGATGCAGTCGCAGCTTGGCGCCTGGAAGGTCCAAATTGTCGATGCCGGTCGGGCGATTTCCGGATCATCGAGCGTGCCCGCAACGGCGCCGCACAAGCAACCCCCGGTTATGTCCACCGTGCTTTCCTCTGCAGCCACAGCCCTGATCATCGCATGTGGTGATCCGCGAGCGAGGGGGCTATTCTTCTGTGCTCGATGTTCCCGTCAACGACGGGCGGCACCGGACGTTAGGTCACCATTGAATGTTAACAATATGTGGTTATCGTCATGAGTCAGAGAAACCGATTGAGCGCGATGTTGACGTTGAGTCTGCTGCTGTCATCGGCGCTGGCGGGGTGTGTGGTCGTTCCCGATCAGCGCCACTATGCAGACGGTGTGGTGATGGTGGCGCCCCCCGCGCTGCGGGTGGAAGTCATCGGTTCGCCACCGACGCCGGGCTACGTCTGGATAGGCGGCTATTGGAACTGGGTCGGCGACCGGCATGTTTGGGTCGGCGGCCATTGGGCGGCGCCCAGGCCGGGCCGTCACTGGGTTGCTCATCAATGGGTGCGCCAAGGCGATGGCTGGCGTATGAAACCCGGCCACTGGGAACGAGGCTAGCGACGCGCTGCAAGCGACGCGCTGCAAGCGACGCAGCGCGGCCTTGAGCCTAGCGGAGCAGATGCCAGGCGTCGAAGCCGGTTTTGGCGATCAGCGCCGCGACAATGGCGATGAATACGACGCGGATGTATTTACTGCCGTGCTTGACCGCGGTATGCACGCCGAGTACGCCGCCCATGGCATTGCAGGCTCCCAGCGCAACGCCCAGCCCCCAATGAATCTCGCCGTGGATGCCGAAATAGAGCAGCGCCCCGGCGTTGGTCGCGACATTGACGGAGCGCGCGCCCACTGAGGCGTGCAGGAAATCGAATCCGTACAGCCTTATGAACAGCAACATTAAAAAACTGCCCGTGCCGGGCCCGAAGAACCCGTCGTAAAAACCGATGCCGCCGATGGTTGCCAGCGCGAGATAGCCGCGGCGGCGGGAAAACACTACCGGCGCGTGGCGCGTACCCATGTCTTTGTGCCAGAGCACGTAGATGAGCACCCCCCCCAGCATGACGGGTACCAGGGGACGAAACGCCGCCGGCGACACCCTGCTCACCAGGCTCGCGCCGCCGAGAGCCGCGGCGAACGCGACGGCGGCGGCGGGCAGCAGCATGCGCCAGGGTAGTCGCACCACCCGCAGGTAACGCGCAACCGCGCCCAACGTGCCGCAGATGCTGCCGAGTTTATTCGTTCCCAGGAGCAGCGCTGGCGGTACCGAACCATAGGCCGCGAACAGCGCCGGCACTTGAATCAATCCGCCGCCGCCCACGATGGCGTCGATGAATCCGGCGGAGAACGCGGCGCAAAGCACTATTGCAAGTGTCGAATAGTTTCCGTCTAAGGCAATCACACCCAGGGCATGCCCGCTTGGATGTCGCGCAGGCGCGTCCCGCCGCCGGCGTCGAACCAGTGCTCGATCAAACGAAACGAGATGGATTGCCGCGGCGGCAACACCGCCAAGTCCGAGGCGATATCGGCGCGAGAAAACCAGCGCGCGTCCTCCAGTTCCTGGTCGTGAAGGCGCACTTCGGTGGTTACTGCGTGCGCCGTGAATCCGAGCATCAGCGAGGAGGGGAACGGCCATGGCTGGGAAGAGTGATATTCGATGCGGGCCACCTCGACCCCGGTTTCTTCGAATACTTCGCGCGCGACGGCGTCTTCCAATGACTCTCCCGGCTCGACGAAGCCGGCGATGGTGGAGTAGCGGCCGACCGGCCAGGAAGCTTGGCGACCCAGCAACGCGCGCTCGCCGTCGCTGATCAGAACGATGATGGCTGGGTCGATGCGCGGAAATTGTTCATGGCGGCAGGCCGGATCGCTGCACACCAGGACGTGACCACTCTTCGTCGATACGGTTTTCGCGCCGCACGTGCCGCAAAACTGATGCCGGCGCCGCCAGGAGAGAATGGCCCGGGCGTACCCCAGGAGTCCCGCCTCATCGATGGGTAGCAACGAGGCAACGAGGCGCAGATCCTCGAAGCGCGCTCCCTGCGGCAGCGGCGGGGGCTCCGTGGATTCGATTTCATAAGCAAAATAACTGATGCCCTGGAATCGGCCCAGTAAAACCAGGTCCCCGCTGTTGCGCCGCTCGGGCGGCACATAGCTCAAATCCAGATACATCGCACGCGGGGCTTCCCCTTCGCTGATGAGATTGCGCAGTTTCCACACCGGTATGGTGCGGCTGCGAACATCGGCGAGCGCGGCGGCAAACCACGCCGGATCCTGCCGCAAATTGGCGGCCCGATCCAGATAGGGACCGGCGAAGATATTCCTTTGCTGCATGCCCCGATTCTAGCAGGGCGCAGCGTGGCTCATGGCAGACGCGGGTAGCGGTGATAGCGCAGTGACGGGGGTGGGGCTGCAGGTGGCGCAGGCAAGCCGGTGTCTGGCATCTAAGTAACAAGGGGTCCGGGGGAATTCAGATAATGATTCTTTATGGCGTCGGCTGCCCAATACGTGAGCGCACCCACGGTGCCTGTTGGGTTATATCCGGCGTTTTGCGGAAAAGCGCTCGCGCCAATCACAAAAACGTTAGGCACATCCCAGCTTTGCAAATACTTGTTGACTGCGCTCGTCGCGGGGTCCGCGCCCATGACAGCGCCACCCGTATTGTGCGTCGACTGGTACGGCACGATGCTGTAGCGGCCCCTATGGCGGTTCGCGTCGATCTTGCTGGGTCCGAGGGCTTTCGCGATCTCCTCGCAGCGTCCTGTAAGGAAGTCTGACATCCGGCGCTCGTTCTCATGGAAGTCGAAGGTCATGCGCACTAGCGGCAGGCCAAAAGCATCGCGGTAGGTAGGGTCGAGGTCGAGGTAATTGGTTCGGTAGCTTTGCACGGCGCCGCCCACGCCTATGCTCATTGATCGGTCGGAATAGTGGGCGACGGCCCGCTTCCACGCCGAGCCCCAAGTCGGCGTTCCGGCGGGAACTGGATGCGAAACGATAGGTCGACTGCCCAACGACGCGGCTGAGATGAAGCCACCGCCGATGAACCCGAGCCCCGCATGGTCGAAGTTGTCGCCGTTATAATCATCGATGACACGGCCGAGGCCGCCTGAACCCATGAACGAGTTGAACACCTTGTCCTCGAAGAACGCGGTCACGCCGCTCGAGCATTGGTACGCGTAGTTGCGACCAACGACGCCCCGGTTCGTGACCGGGTCGTAAGGCGTGCCGATGCCGGAGAGGAGCATCTGCCGTACGTTGTTGAAGGTGAAGGAGGTGAGAAGTACGAGTTCGGCGGGTTGCTCAACTTCGCGGCCGCGGGAGTCCACGTAAGTGACGCTCACGGCGCGCCTGCGGTCTGAATCGAGGTTCACTCGGACCACGTTCGCAAGCGTGCGCAGCTCGTAGTTTGGACTTGCCAGTAGCGCGGGTAGCACGGCGGTCTGCGGGCTTGCTTTTGCGCCCATTTCACAGCCGAACGGCGCGCAGTAGCCGCAATACACACAGGGTCCCATCGTCAATCCATAGGAGTTTGTGTAAGCGCGCGTCATGGTCGCACTCGGCATCGGGAACGGACGGAAACCAAGCGACCGCGCGGCGTGCGAGAAGAGTGCGCCGGCATGGCTTTCCTTCATCGGCGGGTTTGGGTAGTCGCGCGATCGGGGTCCTTCGAACGGATTGCCACCAGCCAGAATCTGTCCGTTGAGATTTCCGGCCGCGCCGCCGATACCGTATACCTGCTCGAAGCGATCGAACTGCCGCTCGAGCTCCGCATAGGTTATGCCCCAGTCCTGGCTCGTGCAGTCGGGGGGGAGCGCCCTTGCCATACCGAGCAAGAGTTTGGGAGCGGGTCTCGAAGTCCCACGGCAGGAAGCGGAAGGTCTGGCCATTCCAGTGGATTCCGGCTCCGCCGAGACCCTCGCCTGGTAGGAATGAGCCGAGCTGGCGCATTGGCAAGGCGGTCTCGTTCGGAGAGTTGCGAAACGTCAGCGTCTCGCGCGACAAGTCTTGAATGAGTTCGAACCGCCGCGCGTACTTGAGCTCATCATGGACGCGCGGCATATCGAAGTCTGGATGGGTGTCGCGATAGGCGCCGCGCTCGAGGCCAACAACCTTGAGTCCGGCGTCCGCGAGTTCCTTGCCCAGAATCGAGCCCGTGACGCCGACGCCGACGGTCACGACGTCGACCGGCTTGAGTCTGCTGGCCGTCATCGTCGCTTACCGGTTAGCTTGTCGATCCGTGTGTGGACTGCGTGTCCGTCGGCGTCGATGGGCGCTCGTCCTTGTTGAATATCTGTAATCGACACGGGTTCGACGCGGTAACGAACGTTGTGATTTTCGATCTCATTGATGTAGGCGGCAGCGACTCCCGGGAAACCGACCAGTGCCCAACCCACCTTGTCGCGGTTGCCGCCGTACATCGGGTCAGCGAAAAAGCCTTCACGGGTATTCGCCCACAACATGTCAAAGAAAAGCTGCGCGGACACCGTCTCGAGCGCCATCGCCCCGGATTCGAGCCCCTTGAGTACCTCCTCGCGTTGCCGGGCCTCGAGGTCGTCGAACGTTTTACCGTGACGCGACAGGCAAATCCGATTCGTCTCAGCAATCGCCGCGCGATAGATTTGCTTTGGTGTCAGCGGTGATTGGAATCCCTGCTCCGGAGTGCCCTCCGGCCACGGGCCCTGGCGATAGTTACGCGCTTGTGCGCCGAAAGCACCGGCGAGCTCGCGGTCAATGAAGTGAGCAACACCCGCTTCGCGAGCACCCGGCCCAAGATCGTCGGCCGGAATAAGACTCGCGAGCGCTGCCTCAACGAAGGACGCCTCCGGTGCGGTTAAGAACAGGTAGGCATCGAGGTCGCTTGCCGGGTGTGGCTGTGCTGGGGAATGCGTCTGATGCGGGGGCGCCGGCCAGGCATTTGCGGCGGCGGGTATTCCGGCGGCACCCAACGCAGTGACCGACTTGAGGAAATGCCGCCGACTATTATGGTGATCCACGAGCTGTACCCTCTCGTCGGCGCGGACAAATTAACATGCTTTCTGTCATAGCATCATCCCGGTGCGAAGACAGCATTATCGGCCGAACGCTAGCAGAACGAGCGCCAATTGACGAGCGTTCGAGGACATCGGATTTCGTCGCCCATCGCTACGCCGGTTTCTCCGAATCGAACGGCCGCACTGTAAGCGTTGACTGCCCGGTGTCTCGCAACGCGAACTTCAGTCTCGGGCCCCTCGCAAGTTTCGGCAAACGGTTGACGACGGTAGTGGAGTAGAGAATCGCGGGAGCATCCAACAAGCAACCTCTTTCGGGCGCGGATACCCTCAATGCGTCGGCATAGGCGACCCCTGATTGCAATTGCCGCAGGTCTGCTTGTGTCCGGCCAGCAAATCGCGCAATCGCAAACCGCCGCACTCCTCGCAGCGAGCGACATCCACCTCATCGCGTCGCGCCAGCGCCGGCAACAAAAACCAGGTGTGTTCGAAAGAAATGCTCACCGGAGGGTGTAGTTGGAGATACGCCTCGTACGCTTGGCATAGCAGGGCGCCCGACTCCAGGGAGCCGACCCGGTAGCGTGCCTCCAGTCCGCGGTCGGCCGCACCCACCAAGCCGTAACTCAGGTAGAGGCTCGCCAATTGCGCGGCATGAAAGGTTACTTCGGGATTTCTGAAGAAAAAGCCCGCTTGGCGCGGCGACTTGCGGCGATGGCGCGTCAAGGCCACTGCCGCACCCTCCTGGCAATAACTTCTGTACAGCTTGGTGATCTATTCAGGGTGCACGAGATTTAACGTTGCACCAGGAGGTGCCCGGCCAAACCCGGGGAGACTGTGTTGGCCCATTCAGACCAAGACCCGCTGGCGCATTCTTCCAAACAGCAGCCGCGCGATCGGTCTCCCCGTTGGCCATGCGATTTTGAGTGGTACGCCGAGAGATTTGGCGCGCCTGATTGCTACGCGGCGCAATTTCCATAACACTCTTGCCAGTATGTCGGGGGCATCGAGATGGCTGAAGCTGAGGGCATCAAAGGGCTGGTTGTCGAGGAAAGGGAATCCTCGGATGGCGAGCCGCGCGTCGCTGGTGCTGATGCCGTCGCGCTCGCGGTTGCGACCGATGCGGCCAAACATGATCCGGAGCTGGCCCGCAAGGCAGGCGCCTACCTCGACGAGCAGCAGACACTCGTCCGACTTCAGATCAAACACTTTGATGAAGAGCATGAGCTCGCGATCGCAGCCGCCAAGCGCAAGCGCTTCGCCGACCGGGTGCGCAACTGCCTGTCGGCCGGGCTGCTGACTCTGCTCACCTGTGCAATCATCGGGCTCATTTGGCTTGCATTCGATGCAGTGCACTCGCAGGAAGTTGTGGTCGTACCGTTCGATCTGTCACCCGGACTTTCCTCGCGCAACCTGACAGCCAAGATCGTCGCTGCGGGTGTGCTCGATGAACTCAGTCGCATACAGATGACCAGCCGTAGTTCGACCGAGAAATCGCCGCTGGCGAATGCCTGGCAGCGTGAGCTCAAGATCGAGGTGCCCGAAACGGGCCTGTCAATTGGCGAAGTGATGCGAACACTCCGGGAGCGTTTCGGCCACGACGTGCGGCTGGAGGGTGATCTCATCGAGACGCCGGCTCATGGCTTGGCCCTGACCGTTCGCGGTACCGGGCTCGTCCCCAAAACATTTTACGGCACCGAGGCCGAACTCGAAACCTTGATCCGGCAGGGTGCCGAATACCTTTATGCGCAGGCGCGACCGGCCCTGTGGGCCGCGTACCTAGATAATCACGATCGGTTCGACGAGGCCATTGTCTTTGCTCGAGCCAATGTTGCCCGTACGCACGGCAGGGAGCGGGCGCGATTGCTGAACATGTGGTCCGACGCCGTTGCCTCTACCGGTTCCATGCATGACGCCGCTGCCCTGTCGCGGGCAGCGGTCGAGATGGACCCCGACGACTGGGGATCGCGCGCGGACCTCATCGAGTTCACCGCCGACGCTGGCGATGATGAGGGCGCCTGGCGGGCAGGTATGGAGATGATGCGGCGGGCTGGAGGGCGGCCGGGACGGGCACCGGAGATCAACTACGGGTATTGGGACCAGATGACGTTCAACCTGCAGGCGCGACTGGCCGCGCATCTTGAGGATCTGGCCGGAACTAACGGCGAAGGTACCAACTTCGGTCCGTCGTGGGCCGTAGAGCCGACGGTCCAGTCATTGCAGCACGACCCCGAGAGTGCAGAACGGACGCTCGGCACGGCCGCCATCGACGATTCCAAGGCAGTTGACCGTGCGTTGCGGCATTGGGTCAATCTGCTGCTCGCGGTCGACCGCGACGATTGGCCCCGCGCGGCGAAGGAAGGCGTAGAGGCGCGTGACGAGTCCCGCGGTCCTCAGGGATTGGTAGGCTACTATGCCCCGGCACTCGCGTGCCTCACAGCCGTTGCTTTGGAACACGCTGGGCAAAGAGCGGAGGCAGACCGATCTTTCGCGCTGGCGGACAATCCGGACTCAGTTGCCTGCCGCAGTTACCGAGGCGACGTGTCAGAGCTGCGCGGGGATTGGACCGGGGCGCAGCGAATTTATGCGGAAGCGGTCGCTGTTGCACCGGACTTGCCCATCGCCTATTACTCGTGGGGCCGCGCACTCGCCAAGCATGGTGACCTTGAGGGCGCCAGCGCGAAACTTGCGCTGGCTCACGAGCATGGTCCGCACTGGGCAGATCCACTCAAAGCCTGGGGCGATGTTCTGGCGCGGAGCGGCAAGAGCTCTGAAGCTCTCGCGAAATACGACGAGGCGCTCAAGTACGCGCCAAATTGGCACGCGCTCCAGGAAGCTCGGGGTGCGGCAGCTAAGTCGGCAAGGTAGATCAAGCGGCTCGAGAGAGCTTGGTGATCTGTTCAGGTTGCACAATATTTAACAGTGCACCCGGAGCTGCCCGGCCAATCCCGGGGAGCGTCCGTCGCGTGGTAGTGGGAGGCAACTGTTGGGCCAACTCCGGCCAGTGACTGTCGAGATTGCGCTCCCGTTAGCCGACATTCGCGGCTTACGTTACCATGCTGAAAATTGCGACAAAACGGTAAGCAGAATGAACAGAATAATACCTTACGTTCTTACAGCGCTGACGGTTTTGCTCGCCCCATTCACCGCAGCTGACGCTTCCTCAACCACAGTAAAGTTGCCGGAACTACTGCGGCTGTACGTGCTTGACTGTGGAGCAATTCACGTTGCCGATACGGCAAGATACGAATTGCGACGCGAAGAAGTCGAGACCTCTGAGCTTTCGGTAGCTTGTTTCCTGGTTGTTCACCCGAAAGGAGCACTCATCTGGGACGTGGGCGCTGTACCGGACTCGGAGTGGCAGGCGACCGGTAGCACAGTCGTGCAACATCTATCTCTGCCGGACGGGCAAACTCGCGACATCCCCCTTGTGCGCTCCCTCGGCGCGCAATTGTCGGAACTTGGCTACCCGCCGCCCAAGGTTAAGTACATCGCCTTGTCCCATTACCACTACGATCACACCGCCAATGCCAACTCTTTCGCCAACTCGACGTGGCTGGTTAGACGAGTAGAGCGCAATGCCATGTTTGCAACGCCGGCGCCGGGGACGACTCGACCGGATACCTATGCCGGTCTCAAAAGTGCCAAGACGATTTTCCTCGAAACTGACCAATATGACGTCTTCGGAGACGGCAGCGTGGTTATCAAATTTGCGCCGGGACATACGCCCGGTCATCAGATGCTACTGCTTCGGCTAAAGAATACTGGACCAGTATTACTGTCGGGGGACCTGTATCACTTTCCACAAGAAAGAACACTCAACCGCTTTCCCGTATTTGAGTTTGACAGAGAGCAGACTCAACGCACGCGAATGGATATCAACGAATTCCTGAAGATAACTGGTGCGTCGCTGTGGATTCAACATGACTTTGTCGCCAACGGTAAACTGCGAAAGGCACCGGCATTTTATGACTAAAGCCGATCACATCGGACCGCAAAGCCGACATTCAGCAGCGGCAGGTCAGGGCCATCTGCGGATATTCGCATACGATCCGCCATCTGCTCCACAGCGGACATCCATATGGCAGCCTCGCCAAGCGCTTCGATTCTCGATGTTCGCTTGGCTGCGGGCAGATCGAGGCAATGACGGCAAATCTACTTCTGTACCTCACACACCTCAACCCGCAGGCGGGAGGCCGTCACCGTCGAGCTTCATCTTGCGGAGGAACGGCAGGTAACGTGGATCGCCGCGCAGGTTCTTGAGCAGAGGGTTGTAGCGGATGTAGAGCAGGTTTACGTCACGCTGCTCGTACGCGCGATTGAGCCATTGGAAGGCCTCGTCAATCTGACCACGATAGGCATACATGTCAGGCACATTCCCCGAAGCGCCTGCGCCCCAAATCCCCATCAGCCGCGCCAGCGCCTCGTCCGATTCGGTACGCCGACCCAGCGCCCAGTAGACCACTGGATAGCCTGCCGCAGCCCATCCCTCGTCGTGCGACGACTTCAGGACTGACAGGGCTTCTTCGGGTTTGCCCTGATAGAGCAAGGCATACGCGAGGTACGTCGGTGCCGACGCCTGATTCTGATTAAATTCCAGTGTAGGCCGAAGGATTATTACAGATTCGTCGAGTTGACCGGAGAATTCCAGCAATCGACCCAGAAACTCAAATGCAGGCTAAGTGGATCAGGGCAGGGACCCCTCGCGCATTGACAGTGCTCGCTCGCCGACGCGCAAACGGTGGACGCGTGCACCCGCGCCAAGTAGAAGCTGTGAGACCCGCAACGCAGGTCATGCTTTTTGGATTCCTGGCCGCAACGATCGCGATCCGATCCGCCAGCGCTGACAACGGGCACGGAATCGCAAGCCGGAGGGTCACGATTGAGCGCGACCACTACGGAGTACCCCATATCTTCGCGGAAACTTCCAAAGCCTTGTTCTATGGCTACGGCTATGCGGTGGCCGAAGACCGTCTGTATCAGATGGAGATGGTGCGTCGCTCCGTGCTCGGAACCGTCTCCGAAGTGCTGGGGCCGACGTTCTTGAAACAGGACGAGGCCGCACGACAAACGCTGAATACGGCCTCCATACGCGCTCAATTGCGTCGGTTGCCCCGAAGTGATCTCGACGTATTTGAAGGCTATGCCGAGGGCTATAACGCGCGAGTCAAGAGGGTGTTGGACGGTGGAGATACCCTCATACCCAAGCAGTTCTTGGATGGAGGTTTCCTTCCCGGTACGTGGACGGCGTTCGATGTCGCCATGATCTGGGTGGGCACCCTGCCCAACCGGTATTCAGGCGGATCCAGCGAGATTGCCAATCTGCAGCTTCTCACTCGCCTCAAGCAAGCAAAAGGACCCGTCGTCGGAGCGCAACTCTTCGAGCAACTTCGTTGGCTGGAGGACATGGATGCCCCCACGACGGTGCCGCGCGTCCGCGCAGCGCCAGGCTTCCGACAGCCGCAGCCGCAGCCGCGCCGCACTGAAGCTCGCGCCCATCTCGGTCGGTATGCAAGCGCCATCGGATTTCCTGCAAGCCTCGAATGATGGCATCGCCGCACCCGAGGAACGACCGACGGCCAGTTATGCATGGATCGTGAGTGCCGCAAAGACCACGGACGGCAGCACGATCCTCAACAATGGACCGCAATTTGGCTGGTTCAATCCATCTTCCGTGTATGCCGTAGGGTTGCATGGCGCCGGATTCAATATCGTCGGCAACAGCCCATTTGGCCATCCCGCCGTCCTGTTCGGAACAAACCAAAAGATCGCCTGGGGATCGACCGCCGGGCCATTGGATGTCAATGACGTGTAT
>JANYJY010000005.1 GCA_025358295.1 Gammaproteobacteria bacterium | reverse complement strand
CGCCTATACCATAGCGAATGCTCATGGCACCCGACACCCGAAAGGCGTACACGGACTCAATCACGTCCGGCGGCTGAACGGTGAGCCCCATGCCGGCGCATTCATCGAAGAACATGACCACCTTGTCGGTCTTGTCCATATCCGAGGACAGCACCGCCGCCATGAAGGCAGCCGGATAATGCGCCTTGAGCCACGCTGTCTGATAAGACAGAAGCGCGTACGCCGCGGAGTGCGATTTGTTGAAGCCGTAGCCAGCGAACTTCTCCATCAAATCGAAGATGCGCGTCGCCTGGGCTTCGGGGACACCCCGGCTGGTCGCCCCGCTCACGAACACCGAGCGCTGATTGGCCATTTCCTCGGCCTTCTTCTTGCCCATGGCGCGCCGCAGGAGATCGGCGCCGCCGAGCGTGTATCCGGCCAATATCTGCGCGATCTGCATGACTTGCTCTTGATAGAGAATCACGCCGTAAGTCGCCGCCAGCACCGGCTTTAAATCCGGGTGCAGGTAATCGATGGTGGCGCCCGTGGTGTCATGCTTGCGGGCGATGAAATCCTCGACCATCCCCGATTGCAGCGGCCCGGGGCGGAACAGCGCCACCAAGGCCACGATGTCGCCGAAGCGATCGGGTTGCAGGCGGCGGATCAGATCCTTCATGCCGCGCGACTCGAGCTGGAACACGGCAGTGGTGCGCGTGCTCTTCAGCAGCGTGTACGTCGCGGCATCGTCCATGGGCAGGGCGCTCATCAGCAGCGGGGGCTCGCCCATGCGAGTGCGCTCTGCATTGATGTCGCGCACCGCCCAGTCGATGATGGTCAGCGTGCGCAATCCCAGAAAATCGAATTTCACCAGTCCGGCGGCTTCCACATCGTCCTTGTCGAACTGTGTCACCGGGGTCGTACTGCCCTCCTCGCAATACAGCGGCGTGAAGTCGGTCAGCACCGAGGGCGCGATAACCACCCCTCCCGCGTGAGTTCCCGCATTGCGCGCCAGTCCTTCGAGCGTGCGCGCCAGATCGATCAGTTCGCGAATCTCCGCGTCGCTTTCATACAAGCGGCGCAGTTCCTCTTCCTGCTCCAGCGCCTTATCGAGCGTAATGCCGATTTCGAAGGGAATCAGCTTCGCGATCTTGTCGACATAGCCATAGTTGTGTCCGAGCACCCGGCCGACGTCGCGCACCACGGCCTTGGCCGCCAAGGTGCCGTAAGTGATGATCTGCGACACACGCTCTCGGCCATATTTATTGGCGACGTATTCGATGACCCGGTCGCGGCCTTCCATGCAAAAATCGACGTCGAAGTCCGGCATGGAGACGCGTTCGGGGTTTAAAAATCGCTCGAACAAAAGATCGTGTTCGATGGGATCCAAATCGGTGATTCCCAAGACGTAGGCGACCAGCGACCCCGCGCCCGAGCCGCGGCCGGGTCCCACGGGCACGCCGTTGCTGCGCGCCCAGCGGATGAAGTCGGCCACGATCAAGAAATACCCGGCGAAGCCCATGGAACAGATGACCCCGAGCTCCAGATCCAATCGCGCCCGGTACGCCGCGGGCGGCGCCGTCAGCCGCGATTCAAGACCGCGCGTGGCCTCCTCGGCAAGAAATCCTTCGGTGTTGCTGCCCGCGGGCACGGGATATGCCGGCAGCATGGAACTGCCAAGCCGAATCTCCAGCGAGCAACGCTTCGCCACTTCAACCGTATTGTCGATGAGCTCGGGGGCATCGCTGAACAGCGCCAGCATTTCCGCCGGCGACTTCAGGTACTGCTCTTCGGAATAACGCCTCGCCCGGCTGGTATCGGCGAGCAAGGCGCCGTCATGAATGCACACCCGCGCCTCATGCGCCTCGAACTCCGCGCGCGTCAGAAACCGCACGTCATTGGTGGCGAGCGCGGGCACGCTGCGCGCCTGCGCCATTTCCATGACGGCTTCCGCATTGGCCTCCTCACCTGCCCGGCCGGTGCGCTGCACCTCCAGATAGAACCGGTCGCCGCACAATTCCTGCCAGCGCGCCAGACAACGGGCCGCCTCATCGTCGCGGCCGCGCGCAAACGCCTGTCCGATGTCGCCCTCCGCGCCGCCGGATAAGACGATCAAGCCCTTGAGCATGTCCGGCTGTAACCAGCTGCGCTCAAGCATCGGTGCGCCGCGTTGCTGCCCCTCGAGAAAGGAACGCGTCACGAGTTGCGTCAGATGCCGGTAGCCGACGAGATCCTGGCACAGAAACACCGCACGCGAAGGAGCGGCGCGCTCGCCCAATTCTCGAATCCAGGTGTCCACGCCGATCAACGGCTTGACACCGGCCGACAGGGCTTCCTTGTAGAACTTCACCATCGCAAACAAATTGCTCTGGTCGGTGAGAGCCACAGCCGGCATCCCGGCCGCGGATACGGCCGCCATCAGTTCGGGCATCCGTACGATCCCATCCACCAGGGAGTACTCGGTATGCAATCGCAAGTGGACGAATGGCTTCAAACGTCTGCCTGCAATGACAGCCACACGGGAGCAAAGGAGCGCCGATGCAGGGGACAGGGGCCATGCAGCTTCAGAAGGCGTTGGTGCGCCTGCGTGCAGTAGCCCTTGTGAGCTGCGAAAGAATATTCAGGATATAGGCTATCCATCTGATTCATATAACTATCCCTGTCGGTCTTCGCCAAGATAGAGGCCGCACTGATAGCCGGTTCCGTGGCATCTCCGCCGACGATTGCGCAGGCCGTCAAGCATTTGCCCAGGCCGGCCAGATTCGGGAGGCGGTTACCATCCACCAACACGTGATCGGGCGTCAAGCTCATCGCCAGCAACGCGCGCCGCATCGCAAGGAAGGTAGCTTGCAGAATGTTCAGGGCATCGATTTCGGCCCGATCCGCCCAGCCGATGCCGAAGCATAGAGCGTCGCGGCGAATGACCGTACTCAAGGCCGCTCGCTGCTTGGCGGTCAATAGCTTCGAATCCGCAACACCGGCAATGGGACGGTCGGGGTGCAGAATTACCGCCGCCGCGACCACCGGGCCTGCGAGCGGGCCGCGGCCTGCCTCATCGACGCCGGCCACCCACCCCGTCACGGCGATTCCGCCACGGTGAGTCCGCGGGATTTCAACAGCGCCACGATGGCCCCTGCCGCGCGGGAGCCCGCACCGCGGCGCAGCTCGGCGTGGATCCGCGAGAACTCTTGTTCCAAGGCGCTGCGACGCGCGGGATCGTCAAGCCACATCAAGAGCTCCGCTCCGATCGACTCCGGGACAACATCCTCCTGAAAATATTCGCCGACGACGCGCCGATCCGCAAGCAGATTTGGTTGCGCAAAGAACTTGGATTTCACGAGCTTGAGCCGGCGCAGGATCCAGGCGGTCAGCGACCCGAGCCTGTACACGACCACCATGGGTCGTTTGCACAAGGCCGCCTCCAGACTCGCGGTTCCGGACGCCACCATGACCACATCGGCGGCGATCAGCACCGCCTGGGCCTGCCCGTCGATCAGCCGAATGCCGAGGTTCGGCGCGTGACGTTCGAACGCCTGCGCAAAGATCTCCCTCACAGCCGCATTCGCCATCGGGGCGATGAATACCAATTGCGGGCGCTGTCCGGCAAGCCAGCGCGCCGTGGCGGCGAAATCCTCGGCTAGGCGTGTAACTTCGCCGCGACGGCTACCGGGCAGCAGGGCAACGACACGGGCAGCCTGATCGACGCCGAGCGCGGCACGTGCCGCCTGCCGGTCCACCACCAAGGGAATCGCATCGGCGAGCGGATGCCCGACGAATTCCGCCTTCATGTCATGCTCATCGTAGAAGCGCTTTTCGAACGGCAGCAGGCACAGCACCAGGTCCACCGACCGGTGAATATCGCGCGCGCGCCCCTGCCGCCAAGCCCAGACCTGGGGACTCACGTACTGCACCGTCGCAATGCCGGCGGCGCGCAGGTCTCGCGCCAGACGAAGATTGAACTCCGGCGCGTCGATACCGATGAACACGTCAGGGTTTGCCGCAAGGAACTGCGTGCGGACGCGGGCGCGCAAGCGCAGCAGCCGCGGCAGGTCTCGCAGGATCTCGAACAGCCCCATCACGGCGAGAGTGTCGGACGGTTCCCAGGCCTCGCATCCGGCCGCCTGCATTTTCGGTCCTGCAATGCCAAAGAATTGCGTGTCGGGAGCGAGGCGGCGCAGGGCGTAGATCAAGTCGGCGCCCAAGGTGTCGCCCGACGCCTCGCCCGCCACCAAACCGACTCGCAACGGAACGGACGCAGCCGCCGACATCGTTAGCGGACGATGCTGCGTTCGCTGCGTTTGATGAACTCGACAAAAGGCCGGATCTCGGCGTGATCCGCGGCCATCTTTTCGAGTTCCACCATGGCCGCAGCCAATTTCAACCCCGAGCGGTACAGCGTCCGGTAGGCGCGCCGGATGTTCAGGATCTGCTCGGCGGTAAAGCCGCGGCGCTTCAATCCCTCGGAGTTCACACTGTGCGGGACGGCGGGACGTCCCACCGCCATGACATAGGGCGGCACATCGCGGGTCACGGCGGCGTTATGCGCAATGAAACAATGCGCGCCGATCTTGGTGAATTGGTGCACGGCCGACAAGCCGCCCATGATCACCCAGTCGCCGACCTCCACGTGACCTCCCAGGGTGGCGGAATTTGCCATCACGATCTGATCGCCCAAATGGCAGTCATGGGCGACGTGCGAATAGGCCATCAGCAGATTGTCATTGCCGATGTGCGTCACGCCCTTATCGTGAGTGGTGCCGCGATTTACCGTCACCGATTCGCGAAACACATTGCGGTCGCCGATTTCCAGGCGCGTCGGCTCGCCCTTATATTTCTTATCCTGCGGCGCATCGCCCAAAGAAGCGAATTGAAAAATCTTGTTATCGACCCCGATGCGCGTGGGACCGTTGATCACCGCGTGCGGACCTATCCAGGTACCGGCGCCGATGACCACATCGGGCCCGATGACGCTAAACGGCCCGACCTCGACACCCGCGGCAATTTGCGCCTGCGGCGATATCACCGCGCGCGAATCGATCATCCCGGCTCTCCTTTGGCCTTGGGCACCTTGGTCTCCGGCGCCACCATGAGCTCAGCCGTTGCCACCTCGGCGCCGTCGACTTCGGCGGATCCGTGGAATTTCCAGATTCCCTTGAATGAGCGCTTCAATGTGACTTTGAGTATGAGCTGATCGCCGGGCTCCACGGGCTTGCGAAAGCGAGCATTGTCGATGGCGACGAAATAAAAGCGCGTTTCCGTGTCCGGCACTATTCCGACGGTCTTGAACGCGAGAATTCCCGCAGCCTGCGCCAACGCTTCGATGATCATCACTCCGGGCATCACCGGTCGGTGCGGGAAATGCCCGGGGAAAAACGGCTCGTTATACGTCACATTTTTGAGCGCGTGGATGTACTGCCCGGGAACGCAGTCAAGAACACGATCCACCATCAAGAAGGGATACCGATGCGGCAATTGCCGCATGATCGCTTCGATATCCATCTTCTCGTGTTCCGCCATTATCGCTCCTTAGTGTCCAAGCGCCGTAAATGCGCCACCATTCGCCGCCACTTTCGACTCTCTACCGTCGGCATGCCGCTGGAATAGCTGCCGGCCTGCTTGATCGAATTCAGCACCAAACTACCGCCCGTCACCACGACATCGTCTGCGATGGTCAAATGACCCGCAATGCCGACTGCACCGCCGATCATGCAGCGCTTACCCAGCGTCGCGCTGCCGGAGATGCCCACGCAACCCGCGATGGCGCTGTGCGCGCCTATGGTCACGTTGTGACCCACCTGTATCTGATTGTCCAGCTTCACGCCGTCTTCGATCACCGTATCGTCGATGGCGCCGCGGTCGATGGTGGTGTTTGCGCCTATCTCCACATCATCGCCAATTCGCACGCCGCCCACCTGCGGCACTTTTACCCAGGTTCCCGCATCCGACGCAAAACCAAATCCGTCAGCGCCCACCACCGCTCCGGCGTGCAGTATGCAGCGCCTGCCGATCCGCACGTCGGGATACACCGTGACCCGCGATATCAGCCGAGAACCGGAGCCGACGCGCGCGCCGCGATGCACGATGCAGCCGGGACCCACGAATACCCCCTCCCCAATGTCGGCGTCATCCTCGACGACGGCAAGCGCTCCCACGTAGGCGGTTGCAGCGACGCGTGCGCCGGCGGATATGACGGCGCTCGGATGAATTCCCGTTTCGGGCGGCGGCTGCGGATGCAGGAGTTCTGCAATGCGCGCATACGCCAGGTACGGGTTGGGATCGATAAGAGCGGCAACCGGACAATCCGCCGCATAGTCGGGGCCCACCAGGACCGCGGTCGCCCGGGTGGACTGCATTTGCTTGCGGTAGCGGGGATTGGCCAGAAAACTCAGGCTTCCCGAATCGGCGGTAGACAGCGTTGCCACTCGCGAGACTCGCAAACTAGGCTCGCCGCGCAGGCCGAGCCCAAAGCGTACCGCCAAGTCCCCTAGGTTGTATTCTCCCTGCACCTGCGCACCACCTCGAGCGCCAGCATCGTTGCGCTTATTTAGCGGGAGTCTTGGCCGGAGGCGTCAAACCAGCCGGACCCTTGCCTTGCGGGGCACCCGGCGCCGCAGCAGGCAGGCTGGTCGGTTTGGTTGCCAGCACGGCCAGCACATTGGCCGTTACATCGAGAGGTCCCTTGGCAAAAAATACCCCTTCGCCAAGCACCAGGTCAAAGCCCTGCGCCACGGCGTAGGCTTGAATTTCGGTGACCAAGTAGCGCTGCACCTTGCCGATTTCTTCGTTGCGCCGCGTCGATGCGTCGTCTTGGAACTCTCCGGCCTTGCGGGAGAATTCGCGCTGTTGGTCGCGCAAGGTCTTCTCCGCCTTGGCGCGGTCGGCTTCGGACATTACAGCGCCTTCTTTCTGCAATTTCTCGTCGCGCGCCTTCAGGTCGTTCTGCATGGTGAGCAGTTCGCGGCGCCGCGGCGCAAATTCATTTTCCAGCGCCTGCATGGCCGTCTTGGTCTGCGGCGCATCTTCAAGAAGCTTCTGAAAATTGACCACGCCCATTTTGATTTCCGCATTCGCCTGACCGGACAGCAGAGCGAGGCACAGAACCAAGCCCAGGGAAGAAATGCTGCGATTAAAAGTCGACATGTTGATTTTTAAGACCTCAAATAAGTGCGGTCAAAACGCCTGACCGATGGAAAATTGAAAGCGCTCCGTCTCGTCGCCAAACCGGACCGTATTGCCGGGAAACGTATTCAATGGAATGCCGTACGAGAAACGGAATAAACCCAATGGTGCAAGCCACTGCACCGCGACCCCGGTGGATCTTTTCAGATTATCATAACTGAAGTGGTAGTTGACCGGCGTTATGTCATCGACCCCCAAGAATTTGACCTTGGTGCCGGTCTGAAACACGTTGCCGATATCGTAGAACCAGCTCACGCGGGCGGCGCTCTTCCACTTATCGGGCACCGGGAAGATTAATTCCATGCGCCCAATCGCGCGTAAGTTGCCGCCGTAGGGATTGCCGTAACCAATATTATCCCGAGGTCCCAGGCGGCTTTCGCGGTAGCCGCGGATGCTGTCCGGACCGCCGGCGAAATAGTTGAGGTACGGAGGCAAGGCCGTGGTACGCCCAAGCGCCGACGCATAGTCGACCTGCGTGGTGAAGGACAACAGCCATTTGCGCCAGATCGGAACGTACTGCAGATACTGGAAGTTCGTCGCGTAGTAGCGCACGTTGCTCGGTGGGACGGCGTAGCGGCCGGAAACGCTCACATGCAGGCCGCGGTCCGCGAACAGAGCGCGATTGCGCGCATCGAAATTCCATCCGGCCGTCAACTCGTAGGTGAAGAAATCGGTGCCGTAAATCGAGTACGGACTATCCAGGGAGTTGACCACGCCGTCGCCGTTGGTATCCGTCAGTTCGCGCGTGAAGGTATTGCCGTTGTTCTTGACCCAATCCACGGACTGCTGCGCGCTGTAGCCCTGCGACACGACCAGACTGTTCTTGTTGGCCGACACGCCCGCCTGCACGTACTGATACTCGGTGATCGGGTAGGACCATTGCATTGCAGCCGTAATTTGCTTGGTTGAAAACGCCGACGAGGCCGCGACGAACTGCGTGATGTTGCGAAAGCTCACCGATGCGGTGCGCGCCACGCCGTCGATGGTCGTGTAGGGATTGGTATGCGAGAACACATAGCTCTTGCTGTACTTGCCGGCGTTGATTTCCAATGCAATGCGATCGCCGGTTCCCATGAAATTGCTGTGGACGAAATTGCCGTTCAAACTGAATTTCTGTGATTCCGAATAGCCGATGCCGCCGCCGAACTGACCGGGCAACCCCTCTTTGACGTTGAAATCGACGTCCACGAGGTCTGCGCTGCCCGGCACCGGCTTGTTCTCGAATTCAGCCTTCTCCACGTACGGCAGGCGCTGCAAGCGCTCCTTGGAACGCTCGACCGCCGAGTTCGACAGCCACCCGCCCTCGAGTTGGCGCATCTCCCGGCGCAATGTCTCGTCGTTGATCGCGGTGATGTTGTTGAAGTTGATGTGCCGTACATACACGCGATTGCCCGGTTCGATGAAAAACGTCAGCGAGACGGTTTTCTTTTCGTTGTCCGGCGTGGGCACGGGATCTATCTTGGCGAATGCATAGCCGTCGGCGCCGAGGCGGTAACTCATCAATTCCTGTGAGCTGGTGACGGCCTTGCGTGAAAAGGTATCGCCCGGGTGGATCAGCAGCAGCCGCTTGAGCTGCTCCTCCGGCACCACCATCGTTCCTGCGAGCTTGATATCCGAAACTTTGAACACATCGCCTTCGCTCACGTTCACCGTGATGAACATGTCGTCCTTTTCGGGAGCGATGGCGACCTGTGTCGACTCGATCTGAAAATTGGCGTAGCCGCGATCCATGTAGTAGGAGCGCAATTTCTCCAAGTCGCCTTGCAGCGATTCGCGCGAATAACGGTCGTCTTGTTTGTACCAAGACAGCCAATTCGGCGTTTTCAACTCGAGAGTGTTGAGAACGTCTTTTTCCTTGAACTTGGTGTTGCCGACCAGGTTGATCTGTTCGATCTTGGCGCGCTTGCCTTCCTTGATGTCGACGATGATGTCGACCTTGTTGCCGGGCAGCTCCGTAATCTTCGTATCGACGCGCACGGCGTACTTGCCGCGGCTGAAATATTGGTCCGTGAGGTATTGTTTCACTTCATCGAGGACAGAGCGATCGAAGGTCTTGCCTTGCGCGAGACCCACGTTGCGCAGGCTCTTCTGCAGGTCCTCGGTCTTGATATCCTTGTTGCCCTTCAGTTCGAATTTCGCGATCGATGGCCGCTCGACCACCACGACCAGCAGAGTGTTGCCGTCGCGCCGCAATTCCACGTCGCGGAAAAAACCGGTCGCGTACAGTGCCCGCATGGCCTCGCCGATGCGCTGACCGTCAAGGTGATCGCCGATGTTCACCGGCAGATAGTTGAATACGGTTCCTTCCGAGATTCGCTGCAGACCCTCGATGCGGATGTCGCCGACGGTGAATGTTTCCTGCGTGGTTTGCGCACGCACAGCCGATCCCAGGGGCTGAATGGCAAGCGCCACCAGCACAGCCAAACGCAATTCAAGCCGCACGCGACAACGACCGATTGCAATTTCTATTAATCATGATTTCCCGTTAATTCAAATGTCTTGAAATATCGTTATAAAAGGCCAGGCTCATCAACACCACCAGGAGCGCGATTCCGACCTGCTGCCCGAACATCTGGGCGCGTTCGGACAGCGGCGTGCCCTTGACCGCTTCCACCACCTGATAGACCACCTGCCCTCCGTCCAACAACGGCACGGGCATCAGATTCAGCACCCCCAAACTCACGCTGATGATGGCCAGAAAAGCCAAAAATGCGGTGATGCCCAAATACGCGCTGATACCCGCGAATTCCGCGATGCTCAAAGGACCGCTGATGTTCTTCGCCGACACCTGGCCGGTCACGATACGCCACAGCATCTGCACCGTGAGCGCGGACATCTCCCAGGTCTTCGCCACGCCGATGCCCACCGCAGCGATCGGACCTGAGCGATGCGTTTCCAGCAACCCGGGCGGATAGCTGCGGGGCCCTTCCCGCAGCGAAATACCCAGTCGGCCTATGGTTCTACCCTGATCCGTCACCGCAGGCACGGCCGCCACGATACGCAATCGCTGGCCGGCGCGCTCGACTTCAATCGAAATGTCGCGGCCGGGAGCGGCGTTTACCAGGGTGACGAATTCGCCGCCATTGACGATCGGCCGGCCGTCCACTGCCAGCACGCGGTCGGCGGCGCGCAGACCGGACCGGTCGCCGGCGCTGCCCGACGGCACTTCGGCGATCAAGGTGTCGGAATTCCACGCCGCGAGATCGAACCCCAAGCCAGGCAGCAGCTTGCCGGGCTCAGTCATGGCGCGCCGGTCTTGGTCGACTTTGAGAGTCAGTGAGCGCTCACCGCCGTTGCGGCGGACGCGCAAGGGAATCACACCATCGTCGGTAAATTGGCGGATCAGCGCGATCTGCAGCTCTTCCGTATCGTCGACAGTCCGGTCGCCGACACGCATGATCTGATCGCCGCGTTGCAATCCGGCCGCTGCAGCAGGACTGTCGAGACGCACCTGGCCGATCACGGGTTTGACGACCTCCGTGCCGATCATGGCCAGAATCGCATACAGGAACGCGGCAAACAGCAGGTTCATCGCCGGGCCTGCCAGCAGCACGGCGATTCGATGCAGCACCGGCCGTCGGGTAAAGGAGCGATGCAGTTCGGCGGCATCGACCTCGCCTTCCCGTTCGTCCAGCAATTTGACGTAGCCGCCCAAGGGGATGGCGGCCACGCAGTACTCGGTACGATCGGGGTCTTTGCCCACCCGCATCAACAAGGGTTTGCCGAAGCCGATGCTGAAACGCAGAACCTTGAAACCCAGCTTCTTGGCAACCCAATAATGGCCGAATTCATGGACCGCCACCAGGATCCCAATTGCGAGCAAGAAAGCGGGAACGATCAACATCTTCATGCAAAGGCTCCAGAGCCGGTTTCGATCAAATCAACAGCCGCACGCCGCGCCGCGGCATCCGCATTTAGAACATCGCCCAGAGCCTTGACTGGGGACGAATCGAGGCGTTGCAACACCTTGTCAATGACCGCGGTAATCGCAGTAAAGTTCAAGCGATGGTCAAGAAACGCCTGTACCGCGACCTCATTGGCGGCATTCAGCAGCGCAGGCGCGGTGCCGCCGGCTCGCGCCGCCGCTCGCGCCAGCCCCAGACTGGGGAACCGCTCATGGTCCGGGGTTTCGAACCCAAGTTGCCCGATCTCGGCCAAATTGAGCGATTGTACACCGGAAGCAAACCGCTCCGGCCAGGCGAGCGCCTGGGCAATGGGGGTGCGCATATCGGGGGCCCCCAGCTGCGCCAGCATCGAGCCATCCTCATATTCGACCAGCGAATGCACCACGCTCTGTGGATGCACAATGACATCGACCTGCGACTCCGGCAGGCCGAACAACAAGGTCGCCTCGATGACCTCCAGGCCCTTGTTCATCAGAGTCGCAGAATCGACCGAAATCTTGCGGCCCATTTTCCATTTGGGGTGGGCACAAGCCTCATCCGGCGTGACATTCACCAGGCTGCCGGCTGCAGCGCATCGAAATGGTCCACCGGAGGCGGTGAGAATCACACGAATCACCCCGCGCGCAACCTCGCCGGGAAGATAGCGCGCCGGCATGCATTGAAAGATCGCATTGTGTTCACTGTCGATCGGTATGAGCTCAGCGCCGGCGCGGCGCACCTCGTCCATCAGAAGCTGCCCTGCCATGACCAACGCCTCTTTGTTGGCAAGCAGAACACGCTTGGACGCTCGAACGGCGGCGAGGGTCGACTGCAACCCGGCAGCGCCCACGATGGCGGCCATCACCATCTCGACATTGGGGGCCGCGACAGCGGCAGCAAGCGCATCCGCGCCGCTCTCCACCCGGGTGGGTGAGCCGCAGTCGCGCAACGCCGTGCGCGCCAGATCCGCCGCCTTCGGGTCAACGAGCACCACCGTCTCGACGTGAAACTGCCGGGCTTGGTCGACGATGGCCTGCCAGCTGCTGTGCGCGCCGAGCACGGCAACTCGGAATCTCTCGGGATGCAGCGCAACGACGGCAAGGGTGCTGCGCCCGATGCTGCCGGTGGAACCGAGAATGGCCAGGCCCCGTTGCGCACTCATGCGATCACCCCGGCGCCGAACAGCCCCAGCGCATACAGCGGCGCCGCCGCCGTCACGCTGTCGATGCGATCCAGCAGGCCGCCGTGACCCGGCAGCATGGCGCCACTGTCCTTCAAGCCGGCAGCACGCTTGAACATGCTTTCCGTGAGATCGCCGACGATGGAAAAAATTCCCACGGCGACGCCGAATAACACCACCGTCAGCGGCGGCAAACCGAAATGCACGGCGCCGCAACCCGCAACCAGGGCCACCATCGACAGGCCGCCCAGGGCGCCTTCCACCGTCTTGCCCGGGCTCACGCGTGGCGCCAATTTTCGCCGCCCCAGACTGCGTCCTGCGAAATAAGCGCCGATGTCGGCAGCGATCACCATCAAGACCAGCCAGAGCACGGCTTGCGGACCGGAGGCGAAACCGCGAGTTGCGATTTGAAGCCTCGCGACTGCGATGCATGCCGGGATCAATACCGGCAATCCACACAGCAAGGCGAGCATCGGCTGATGCCGGGAGGGTGCTAACGACATCCACAGCAACGCGAACACCCACCAAACACAGGCGCTGCCGAGCAGCAGCAGCAAATGCGCCGGATCGGCCGACCAGCGCCATCCAAGAAACAACAGCAGCGCGACCCCGGCCGCGTAAGCCAGGCGTGCAGCGGCGCCGGTCAATGCGCCGAAGCCGGCCCATTCCCAGGCGCCCACCGTGAATACTGCACCGAACATGACCACCGTCCAGGTCGGCGGCAGCAAGAACAAGCAGGCCAGCAGGATGCAGCCAAGGGTGACCGCGGTGAGTATTCGGGTCCTAAGCATTTGCCGGCTCAAGCATCGGCTTTGGCTGCAAGTTGCTCGGATATCTTGCCGAAGCGGCGCTCGCGACGCGCAAAGGACTCGAATGCCTCATCCAGATGAGCCGCCGAAAATTCCGGCCACAATGCGTCGGTAAAATACAGTTCGGTATACGCAAGATTCCACAACAGGAAATTGCTGATGCGCCGCTCGCCGCCGGTGCGAATCAACAGGTCGGGATCGGGGACTCCGGCCAGGGCGAGGCGCTCCGCGACCCGGGTTTCATCGATGTCGGCCGCGGCCAGCGTGCCCGACGCGACATCCGCGGCAAGCGATCGGCAGGCCTGCGTCAGGTCCCAGCGCCCCCCGTAGGCCATGGCCACGAAGAGCCGCAATCCTGAATTTCCGGCGGTGAGCTGTTCGGCGTTGTGCATTCGCCGCGCGAGTTCGGCGCCCAACAAATCGCGGTCGCCGATGAAGCTCAAACGCACCTGATTGCGATGCAGATCCGCGACTTCACGGTCCAATGCGTCGAGAAACAGGTTCATGAGCATGCCGACTTCGTCGGGGGGACGGCGCCAATTCTCGCTGCTGAACGCGAACAGTGTCAGATATCCCAACTTGCGCTGGACGCACTCCTCCACGATTTTGCGCACCACTTTCATGCTGGAGCGATGTCCGGCGGCCCGCGGCAATCCTCGCGACCTGGCCCATCGGCCGTTGCCGTCCATGATGATCGCGACGTGCTGCGGCGAGTCGGCCATGTTCAAACCTGCATCAACTCTTTTTCCTTGTCCGCCATGGCATGATCTATTTCCGCGACATGCTTGTCCGTGAGCTTCTGCACGTCGTCCTGGGCGCGCCGATCATCGTCCTGCGCGATCAGTTTTTCCTTGAGCATTTCCTTCAGCTCATTCATCACCTCGCGGCGCACGCCGCGCACCGCCACCCGGGCGTTCTCCGCTTCGGACTTCACCACCTTGATGATGTCGCGGCGGCGCTCTTCGGTCAGAGCCGGCATGTTGATGCGAATGAGCTGCCCGGCGGTGTTGGGAGTCAAACCAAGGTCGGATTTATAGATCGCCTTCTCGATGATCGGCACCATCGCTTTTTCCCACGGCGTGACGGTCAGCGTGCGCGAGTCCTCGGTGGCGATATTGGCCACCTGGTTCAACGGCATTTCCGAGCCGTAATAGTCCACCTTGATGTGCTCGATCAGACTGGTATGCGCCCGGCCGGTGCGCAGCTTCTTGAGGTGGTCTTTGAACATCGACACGCATTTCTGCATGCGTTGCGTTGCATCTTTCTTCAGATCATCAAGCATGGCTCCCCCTTAAGGCCCGGCGGTGACGACGGTGCCGACGTCTTCTCCCTGAACGATTCGCATCAAATCGCCGGCATTGAATAAATTGAACACCTGTAGCGGCAAATTGTTTTCGCGGCACATGACGATGGCGGTGGCATCCATCACATTGAGGCGGTCGTTCAAGATCTTGTCGAAGGTCAAATGGGTATAACGCTTGGCCTCCGGATTCTTCACCGGATCCGAATCGTAAATGCCGTTGACCTTGGTGGCCTTCAATAAAATGTCCGCGTTGATTTCGATGGCACGCAAACTCGCCGCCGTGTCCGTCGTAAAGAACGGATTGCCGGTGCCGGCGCCGAAGATCACCACGCGGCCCTTCTCCAGATGCCGCACCGCGCGCCTGCGGATGTAATCCTCGCACACCTCATTGATGCGCAGCGCCGACATGACGCGTGCGTAGGTGCCCAGGCTCTCCAAGGCATCCTGCATCGCCAGGGCGTTGATCACCGTGGCCAGCATGCCCATGTGATCGGCCGTAACCCGGTCCATGCCGGCGCGCGCCAGCCCGGCACCGCGAAAGATATTCCCGCCCCCCAGTACGACAGCGACCTGCACCCCCATCTGGGTCAGATCGCGAATTTCGCCGGCAATGCGCTTGAGTATGATGGGATCAATGCCATAGTCCTCGGCGCCGAGCAGCGCCTCGCCGGACAGTTTGACCAAAATTCTACGATAGCGAGCCGGGGCGTTGGTATTGGTCATGATCTCGTTCCGTACCCTACTATAAAAGACCCCGCGGGCGCGGGGTCTTTGAGTCTAAAGACAGCGCCGCGGGCTCAGCTTATGTGGCGCTCTTCGCCTGCGCCTTTACCTGTGCCATCACCTCGCCCACGAAATCGTCCTGCTTCTTCTCGATGCCGGCGCCCACTTCATAGCGCATGAATTGCACCACGGTCGCGTCGGCCTTCTTGAGCAGCTTCTCGACCGTGGTCTCCGGATCTTTGACGAACGGCTGACCGATCAAGGTGATCTCCGCCAGATACTTGCGCAGACGTCCCTCGACCATCTTGGCGATGATCTCCGGCGGCTTTTTCTCCGCATTCGTCTGCGCGGTCAGAATCTCGCGCTCCTTGTCGAGCACATCCGCCGGCACGCCGCTCGCATCGATATAGGCAGGATTGAGCGCCGCTACGTGCATGGCCAAGTCCTTGGCCAGGGCCTCATCCCCGCCCTTCAGCGCAACCAGGCTGCCGATGCGGCCGCCATGAATGTAGGTACCGAGCGCACCGGACGCGGTCACGCGTACGAAGCGGCGCACGGAGATATTCTCACCGATTTTCGCGATCAAGGCGCGGCGCTGATGTTCCAAACTGGAGCTGCCGTGGCTCTGGGCCAGCAGTGCGTGCAAATCGGCAGGCGCTGTTTCCAGCGCAACCCGGCCCACCGCGCGGGCATAGGCAAGAAACTCATCGAGCGGGCGACGAAGTCGGTTTCGCAATTTACTTCGACCAGCACCGCACTGTTGCCGGCGCGCTCGACCGCAACAGTGCCTTCGGCGGCGACTCGCGCCGCCTTCTTGTCGGCCTTGGCCAGCCCGGTCTTGCGCATCAGTTCGGCGGCCGCATCCAAGTTTCCCTGGGTCTCGACCAGCGCCTTCTTGCACTCCATCATGCCCGCGCCTGTGCGTTCGCGGAGCTGTTTGACTGTGTCTGCCGTGATATTCATGGTGTTAACAACGGCCGCAAGCGGCAGTTTTCCTCAAAAAATTAGCAAAAAGATTCGATGAGCCGGCGCGCTCGATTGCCGCGCCGGCTCAATCAGCTTGTGCGGCTTTACGCGCCACGCCGCGGTGCGGCGCGCCCTACGGGCCGGCGCCTCGGCGCACTGGCCGGACGCGTCTCCGCTGGGGGTGTATCCGCCACATCGACGTCGTCGACTTCGACCTCCTCAGGCGGAGTTGCCGCGGCGGCCACGCCAGGGACCACGGTCACCGGCACCTTGCGGCGCGGCGGCGGCTTCTTCTGGCCGCCACGAGGCGGCGGCGGCGGGCGGCGAGCGCCGGCAGCCCGCTTCTTGGGGTTGCCTTCCTCATCCAGCTCCACGAATTCGTCTTCGCCGACCGGAACCTCGGGCAGGGAGGCCTTGCCTTCCAGCACCGATTCAGCCACTCCACCGGCATACAGCAGGATGGCGCGCATGGCGTCGTCATTGCCGGGAATCACGTAGTCGATACCGTCGGGCGAGCAATTGGTGTCCACCACCGCTACCACCGGAATCCCCAGCTTGCGGGCCTCGTGGATCGCAATTTGCTCATGACCAACGTCGATCACGAACAGTGCATCGGGCAGCGCCGTCATGTGGCGAATGCCGCCCAAACTGCGCAGTAGCTTGTCCATTTCCCGGCGCAGCATTTGCGCTTCTTTCTTGCCGCGTCGATCCAAGGCGCCGCTCTGCGCCATGTCATCCAATTCGTTGAGCCGCTTGATCGACTGCCGAATGGTCTTGAAATTCGTCAACATACCGCCCAGCCAACGCTGATTCACGTAGGGCATGCTGCAGCGAGCAGCTTCCTTCTGCACCGCGTCGCGTGCCGATCGCTTGGTGCCGACGAACAGCACCTTGCCGCCCTCTGCTGCCACACCCTTGATGAAAGCCGCCGCCTGCGCATACAGA
>JANYJY010000010.1 GCA_025358295.1 Gammaproteobacteria bacterium | reverse complement strand
CGGTTCCGGTGGCGACGGCGCCACCGGAACCCGCCCGAGTGTCTAGTCCACTCGTTCGCCGTGCAGAGAAATGTCCAGGCCTTCGCGTTCCTGTTCCTCGGTTACGCGCAGACCAATGGTCATGTCGATCACCTTCAAGATGATGAAGCTCATCACGCCGCCGTAGATCACCGTGGTGCCCACGCCCCACAGCTGAGTGAGGACGGAACCGTCCACGCCGCTGATCTCCTTGCTGGCGAATACGCCCGTCAGCAAAGCGCCGACGATGCCGCCGATGCCGTGCACGCCGAACGCATCGAGCGAGTCGTCATAGCCCAATGCGCTCTTCAGCGAAGTTGCTGCAAAGAAGCAGATGACGCCGGCTGCGATGCCGATGACTACGGCCGGGGTCGGACCCACAAAGCCGGACGCCGGAGTGATCGCCACCAAGCCTGCAACGGCGCCGGAGGCGATGCCGAGTACGCTGGGTTTGCCCTTCACGATCCATTCCGCGAACATCCACGCCAACGCCGCTGCGGCGGTTGCGATTTGTGTTGCGGCCATCGCCATGCCGGCACGACCGTCGGCGGCCACTGCGGATCCGGCGTTGAAGCCGAACCAGCCCACCCATAACAGCGATGCACCGATCAGGGTCAGGGTCAGATTGTGGGGCGGCATCGCTTCCTTGCCGTATCCCACTCGCTTGCCGAGTACCAAACAGCTCATCAGGCCGGCGATACCCGCGTTGATGTGCACCACCGTGCCGCCCGCATAGTCAAGCACGCCCTTGACTGCAAGCCAGCCGGACGGTTCCCAGACCCAGTGGGCGATGGGGCAGTACACCACCAGCGACCACACCGACATGAAGATCAGCATTGCAGAGAACTTCATGCGATCGGCAAACGCGCCTGCAATCAGGGCGGGCGTGATGATCGCGAAGGTCAGCTGGAACATCGCATACACGGTCTCCGGAATGGTGAGCGCCAAATGCGAGACGGTGAGCTTGTTCGCGTCCTTCATGATGGTCATGCCGTTCATCAGCAGGCGCGTTGCCCCTCCGAGGTAGGGACTTCCCGGCGTAAACGCCCATGAATATCCGATCAGCCACCACAGGAGCGTCACCACGCAGGTAATGGCGAAGCTTTGCATCAGAGTCGCCAACACGTTCTTCTTGCGGACCATGCCGCCGTAGAACAACGCAAGACCCGGTATCGTCATCATCAATACCAAAGCCGTTGACGTGAGCATCCAAGCGGTATCGCCGGCGCTGATCTTGTCCGTACCGACGAGTTGCGGTTCCGTCGGTGCGGCCGGCGCCGATGCCGCATCGGTCGCTGCCGGCGCGGCCGCGTCGGTCGCGGGAGCCGAAACGGCGGAAGCCGCCGGTGCCGCCGAGGCAGGTGCGTCGTCGGCCCACGCCGCGGGAATAGAAAGCGTTAATAAGCCGAACATGACCAATTGAGACAGTTTAGTCATCAATGCGAATCCCCTTTATTTCTAGATTGCTTTAGCGTCGCGCTCGTTCGTGCGGATGCGCACGACCTGCTCGAGATCGAAGACAAAAATCTTTCCGTCACCCACTTTTCCGGTCTTGGCAGAGTTGGTGATTGCTTCGATTACTTGGTCGGCCAAGGCATCGTCGACGGCAATTTCAATTTTTGTCTTTGGTACGAACTCGACCGCGTACTCCGCACCTCGATAGATTTCGGTGTGGCCGCGCTGCCGCCCGAAGCCGCGAACTTCGGTGACGGTTACGCCCTGTACGCCCACGTCGCTGATGGCCTTGCGAACATCATCGAGCTTGAACGGCTTTATAATTGCGGTAACTAGTTTCATCGAACGACATCCCTCCCGCTGATTTGATACATGACCCCGTGCCTGCATCGCGCAGAGCACTCAGACCGGTCAAGCTAGAAAGCACGGGGTGTGCCAGATTCGATTAGTAACGCGGGATCAATGGGTTGAGCAAATCGCGGAGATTGCACCTGAGGTATATCGCACCGAAAGCGCGCATGCGAGTACCCAACGCGCCTTAGATTGTGGCAGTGGTAAAGCCGTTGCCGATTGCAATGCAGCATCGCGGAAGCCTTCTCCGGTGCTAACAAGTGCCCGGGCCTGCACCCACTGATTTGAACAATCCTGGATCACTTGCGTACTCGTGCTGCCCATCGATGCCGCGATGGATCGTACGCCCGGCATCGATGTCAACGCTGAAAAAACCGAACCGGAACCGCTAGCCGTTGGGCTGGGCGCCGATGAACGGTCCTTTCTGCGAGGGCGGCACGGGCCTGTTTTGGTACTTGCGCCATAGATCGAAGATCGCGAGCGTGCCGGTGAGCGCGGCAAACGTCGCGAAATAGGCGGCGGGTCCGAAGGCGGTCATGAGGCTGCCGGCGAGCACGGGTCCGAAGGCCGCGGCAGTCCCGTTCAGCAGCAGAATGGCGCTGCTCGCCGCCACCATCTGCGCCGGTTCAAGTTTGTCGTTCACATGCGATACAGACAATGAATACAGCGTCAGCACGACGCCACTGAACAGCGCCGCAAGAGTCAGGAACAAGGGATGCGGCATGCGGGGAAATGCGACGATGCTGCCCGATACCAGCATGGCGAGCGTACATACACCGGCTATCACCGTGCGCCGGTCGATGCGATCCGACAAGCGGCCGACCGGGTACTGAGTGAGGACGGCGGCCAGAATGCTCACCGCCATGAATGTAGCCACGCCCGAAGTATCCAAGCCGCTAAGGCGCGCATAGACCGGGCCCATCGAGAAAATGATGGCGGAGATTAGGCCCGAGAGGGTGACGGCGACCACGCCGAGCGGCGAGTTGCGATACAGCTCGCGAATTCGCACTTTGCTGGGCACGGCATGCGCCGGCACCTGCTGTGCCGAAACGACGATGGGAATCATGGCGAGCGATATCAGAATCGCCACCAGCATAAATGGAATGGGAGTCTGCGGGTTTGCCACAATCAGCAGGAACTGCGCGGCGCCCAGCCCGATGTAAAGCACGAGCATGTACAAGGCGAACAGCCTGCCGCGGTTGGTGCGGCTGGCGCGGTCGTTGAGCCAGCTTTCGGCGACCACGTAGATCCCGGCGAAGCACAGCCCGGAGAGCAGGCGCATGGCGCCCCAGGTCAAGGGATTGACGAAGCAGCCTTGCACGAGGACGGCCGCCGAGGCGATGGCCGCCAAAGTGGCAAACACGCGGATGTGTCCGAGCTGGCGTAACAACGGCGGGGCGATTTTGGTCCCGATGACGTAGCCTATGTAGTAGCAGGACATGACCACGCCGGTGGTCACCGTCGGGAATCCTTCAAGCGTGGCGCGCAGCCCAAGAAGCGTGCTCTGCAGACCGGCCCCGAGCATGAGTACGCCCATTCCGAGGAGCAGAGGCCAGGTTGTGGCGACTACGCTAAGCGGCACGGCGACTCCGATGGAGGCTGCGGCGGGGAGCAGGGGCCAATCATTGGCCGGCAACGAACTTTGGAATGATCCCCGGCAACAGATATTGCTGAATAATGACGATGATCACGAGCACCAAGGTCAATAGGATGCTGTGAACGAATGTGCGCGCCAGCACAGCTCCCTCCTTGCCCTTGAGGTCGGTCACCGAGATGCCGGTGGCGATGTTCTGCGGCGAGATCATCTTGGCCAGCACGCCGCCCGAAGAATTGGTGGCGGCGAACAGCAGGGGATTGAGGTTTAACTGCCGAGCGGCGACCACCTGCAAGTTGCCGAACAGCGCATTGCCGGAGGTGTCGCTGCCGGACAGGAACACGGCGATCCATCCCAGGAAGGGCGAAAACAAGACGAACGCGCGTCCCGTCGATGCGACCGCAAGTCCCAAGGTGTAAGCGAGGCCGGAGTAGTTCATTACATAGGCGAGCGCGACAATCAGCATGACGGTGAGAATGGCCTGCCAAATCTGTCGAATAGTGCGCAGGGCGCAACGAAAAAACTCCGCCGGCGATGCGCCGACGAGAAGGGCCGTCAGAATGGCGGCGAGCAGAATGGCGGTGCCGGTCCCCAGCGGCTGAAAATTCCAAACTGCGGCATAGGGCTTGTCGTGATACAGCGTGATGGCAACCGCATTGTCCAAACCTGGCCAGTGAATGGCCTGCTGCCCCTTGTTGGCAATTTTCAGGAAGGTCCACACGATCACCGTGGCCGTCACCACCAGCCACGGCAACCAGCCCTGCCATGCCGGGACCTGGCGAGGCGCCGCTTCCTGTGGGTCGAGCGAGACATGGGTTATTGCAAACTCGGGGTCGGGCTGCGGGCGCCAGTACTGCAGAAACAACAGAGTCACGGCCAGCGAGCCGAGCGCGGCAAACACATCGGTCAACGTGTAATCGAGATAATTCGAGGCGCCGAATTGCGCCAATCCAAAGCTTACTCCCGCCACCAGCAACATCGGCCACAGGGCGCGGATCGAACGCCAGCCGCCGTACATTCCCATGACATAGAACGGCAACAGCGCGGCGATAAAGGGTAGTTGGCGACCGATCATGGCGGCCAGCGCCGGGGCCGGAAGTCCGGTGACGGCGCCTAAAACCGTGACGGGCGCGCCGAGAGCGCCGAATGCCACCGGTGTCGTGTCGAAGATCAGCACGAATACCAAGGCGTCGAGTGCGGGAAAACCGACCATGATCAACAAAGAAGCCGTGATCGCAACCGGTGCGCCGAATCCGGCAATGCCCTCGAGCAAGGCACCGAAACAAAAGCCGATGGCGATGAGCACGACTCGCCGATCATTGGGCAAATGCCGGACGACCCAGGTGCGCAAGGCATCGAATCGTCCCGACGTGACCGCGAGGTTGTAGAGCAGCAGCGCGGCAACGACGATCCACATCACCGGCCACAGGGCGAACACCGCGCCGTTGAGCGCGGCGGCGCAGGCCACTGTGACCGGCATGTCCCAGACGGCGACTGCTATCGAGAGGCCCACCACCAGGCCCGCCAGGGCCGCCTGCCACGCGGGTCTTTTGAATATTCCCAGCAGCAAAAGAACGGTCGCTGTAGGCACTATCGCCACCAGAAACGACCACGCCAGACTGCCGCCGACCGGCGTCAATAGCTGATGAAACATGGATACTCCCCTTTTCTCCTGGATCGTACTCCAGTGGCGCCGGCCGAGTAATGCATAATATCGAGAATGACTAACTCGCCGGTTCAGCCATCGCGCGAGCAGCGCCAGGCGGATGTGGTGGCCGCACTCGCCGAGGCGCTGCCGCGCGGGGCCATCCTGTTTCGTCACGAAGACACTGCGCCTTATGAGTGCGATGCATTGACGGCTTATCGAGCTTCGCCGATGGCTGTGGTGTTGCCGGATTCTGACGCACAGGTAGCGGCCGTACTCAGGATTTGCCACCGACTGCGTGTTCCCGTCATTGCTCGCGGCGCGGGCACAGGCCTGTCGGGCGGTGCCATGCCGCATCGCTGGGGCGTCATATTGTCGCTCGCGAAGTTCAATAAGATACTGAACATCGATCCCGCGGCCTGCACGGCGGCCGTCCAATGCGGGGTGCGCAACGTGGCTATAAGCGAGGCTGCTGCCCCCTATGGCCTGTTTTATGCCCCGGACCCCAGCAGTCAGATCGCTTGCACCATCGGCGGCAATGTGGCCGAGAATTCCGGCGGCGTGCATTGTCTGAAATACGGTCTGACTCTGCACAATGTGCTGCGGGTCCGCGGTTTCATGGTGGACGGGGAGCCGGTGGAATTCGGTTCCGACGCTTTGGACTCACCCGGACTCGATCTCATGGCGGTGATTCTGGGCAGCGAGGGCATGTTGGCCGTCACGACGGAGGTCACCGTCAAGCTCATCCCCAAGCCGCAATTGGCCCGCTGCATCATGGCGAGTTTCGATGACATCGAATCGGCCGGCGCCGCGGTTGCCAGTATTATTGCCGGCGGCATCATTCCCGCGGGCCTCGAACTCATGGACAAGGCCATGACCGCCGCTGTGGAGGCGTTCGTACACGCCGATTACGATCTCGGCGCCGCCGCCATTTTATTGTGCGAGAGCGACGGCACTGCCGAGGAAGTTGCCGAGGAAATCCTCCGCATGGAGGAGGTGCTCACGAGCGCGGGAGCGTCGCGCCTCCAAGTCAGCGGCGACGAAGCGCAGCGGCTGAAATTCTGGAGTGGCCGCAAGAACGCCTTCCCAGCGAGCGGCAATATGAGTCCCGATTACATGTGCATGGACTCGACCATTCCGCGCAAACGGCTGGCGCAGATGCTGCATTCGATTCAGGAAATGCAATCCCAGTACGGTTTGCGCTGCGCCAATGTTTTCCACGCCGGCGACGGCAATCTTCATCCCCTGATCTTGTTCGACGCCGCGGACCCTGATGAGATTCGCCGCTGCGAGTTGTTCGGCGCCGACATTCTGGAGACCAGCGTGCGCTTAGGCGGCACCATCACCGGCGAACACGGAGTGGGCATCGAGAAATTGAATTCCATGTGCGTGCAATTCTCGCCGGCGGAACGTGAGCTGTTTGTGTCGGTCAAGCGCGCCTTCGATCCACTCGAACTGCTGAATCCCGGAAAGGTCATCCCGACTCTGCATCGCTGCGCCGAATACGGCAAAATGCATGTGCATCGCGGAATGCTGCCGTTTCCCGGCTTGCCGAGGTTTTAATGGATCAGCGCGATCCCGGCCTCGCGAAATTGATCGATCGCGTCCGGCATGCGCAAGCGTGTGGCTCGCCGTTGCAGATTCGAGGCGGCGGCACCAAGGAATTTTACGGTGGTCCGCGCCGAGGCGAGCTACTGGATATCAGCGGACTCGCGGGCATCAGTTCGTACGAACCGACCGAGTTGGTCGTGACCGCGCGCGCGGGCACGAGGCTTGTGGAATTGGAGGCGGCGCTGGAAGAGCGCGGCCAGTGCCTGGCGTTCGAACCGCCGCGCTTTGGGTCCGGCGGAACGGTGGGCGGCATGGTGGCCGCGGGTCTGGCCGGGCCCGCGCGCGTGAGCATGGGCGCCGTGCGCGATCATGTGTTGGGGGTGACGCTGCTCAATGGATGCGGCGAAGTGCTGACATTCGGCGGGCAGGTTGCGAAGAATGTGGCCGGGTACGATGTGTCGCGGCTGATGGCCGGTTCCTTGGGGGTTTTGGGCGTGATTTGCGAAGCGTCGCTCAAAGTGCTGCCGGTCAACCGAGCCGCGACCACTCTGAGCTTCGAATGGGATGAGGGACGGGCACTGGAACAACTGAACGTTTGGAGATCGTTGCCCCTGCCCTTGAATGCCAGTGCCTGGCATGACGCGCGTTTGCATGTGCGACTCGCCGGAGCGGCCGCCGCCGTGGCTGCGGCGTGCGACAGACTGGGTGGCATTGAGGTGAGCGCGGATGCCGCCGCGGCTTGGTGGCGGGGCCTGCGCGATCAGAGTGAGAAATTCTTTTCGCTGACCGACACCGACCTGGCCTGTGGTGAATGTCTGTGGAGGTTGTCGATGCCTGCGGCTGCAGCGCCCGTCACGTTGTCGGGGCGTCAGCTCATCGAGTGGCACGGTGCCCAGCGTTGGTGGCGCACCACGGCGCAGGCGCATGAGGTGCGCGCCGCCGCCGCCCGGGGGGGCGGGCATGCCACGTTATTCCGGGGCGCTGATAAGGCCGCCGGCGTGTTCACGCCGGTGAACGGCGTGTTGATGCGGATCCACCAAGGACTGAAGCAGGCCTTCGATCCAGCCGGTGTATTCAATCCGGGCCGACTGTTCGCTGACTTGTGAGGCCGCCATGCAAACGCAGTTGACTCCGGAGTTCGAAGGCACCGCGGCGGGCGAAGAGGCGCGGGCCATCGTGAGCAAGTGCGTGCATTGCGGATTCTGCAATGCGACGTGCCCGACGTATCAATTATTGGGTGATGAGCTCGACGGTCCGCGAGGGCGCATCTATTTGATCAAGCAGGTGCTCGAAGGCGGGGCGCCAACGCGCAGTACCCAGCAGCATCTGGATCGCTGCCTGACCTGTTTGAATTGCCAGACCACCTGCCCTAGCGGTGTCGATTATGGACACCTGATTGAAATCGGCCGGCAAATCGTCGATGCGCACGTGCCGCGTCCGCAGGTGGAGAAAGCGATTCGTTGGACGCTCAAGGAGGGACTCACAGCGCGGATATTTGCCCCGGCATTGCGGCTAGGGCAGGCTTTGCGGCCGCTGTTGCCCAGGGCACTCAAGAATAAAATCCCGCCGCGCCGGGAAGCGGGCGAATGGCCGCCGGCCCGGCCGCAGCGGCGCAAGGTCTTGCTGTTGCCCGGCTGTGTGCAGCCGTCAATGATGCCCAATATCGATCGCGCGGCCGCGCGAGTGCTCGACGCGGGCGGCATTCAGATCGTGCAGGCCGCCGGTACCGGCTGCTGCGGGGCGGTGCGCACGCACCTGGGGGATCACGATGGCGGACTTGGGGATATGCGGCGCAATGTCGATGCGTGGTGGCCCGAGGTCGAAGCGGGAGAAATAGAAGCCATCATCACGTCCGCCTCTGCATGCAGTCTCGCCGTGAAAGAGTACGGCCATGCGCTGCGCAGGGACAGCAAGTATGCAGGCAGGGCGGCGCACATCAGCGGCCTCGCACGCGACCTCAGCGAATTGCTGCCGACGTTGGTTGCGGCATTGAAGGGGAGGGTGCGGGTGGATGGACATCCGCGCCTGGCCTTTCATCCGCCCTGCACATTGCAGCACGGTCAGGGGCTGAACGGCAGCGTTGAAAACCCGATGCGGGCCCTGGGTTTCGAGATTGCGATTGCGCCCGTCGAGAGTCATCTCTGCTGTGGTTCCGCGGGCACTTACTCGATATTGCAGCCGGATATTTCCCGGCAATTGCGCGATCGCAAGCTGGCCGCGCTCGCGATGCTCGACCCACAGTGTATTGTCTCGGCCAATATGGGTTGCATCCAACACTTGCAGTCCGGAACGGTCGTACCGGTGAGGCATTGGATAGAGGTATTGGACCAAGCCCTCGAGCCGGCTTGACCGGTGCCGGGCGCAACGGGGAGAGAATTCGATGTGTCTGATTCTGGTCGCGTGGCGCCTGCATCCTCGGTACGCTTGCGTGGTGGCGGCGAATCGCGATGAGTTTCATGCCCGCCCCACGGCTGCCGCCGAGTGGTGGCCGCAGCAGCCGGCTATCCTCGCGGGACGCGATCTTCAAGCCGGCGGCACCTGGCTCGGCATCTCGCGGTCCGGCCGATGGGCCGCGCTTACGAATTACCGCGATCCCAATCGTCAGCGCCTGAACGCACCCAGCCGCGGCGCGCTCGTGACCACCATGCTCGAGTCGGGCGCGCTGGTTGACGAATGCCTGGCGTACCTGCGTGAGGTAGGCGCAGGTTACAACGGCTTCAACTTGATTTTCTCCGATGGTGAGCGGCTCGGGATCTATGAAAGCGTGACCGGCCTCGGCAGGCAACTCGGTCCCGGCGTCTATGGTCTATCGAATCACTTGTTGGACACGCCCTGGCCCAAGGTCCGGTACGCGAAAAGCCGGGTAGAGGCGGCGCTCGAGAATTTGACCGACGCGACCCCCTTGCTCGAGCTATTACGGGATGAGCGGCCGGCCCCCGACGCGCAATTGCCGCAAACCGGGGTCAGCCTGGAATGGGAACGTCTGCTATCGAGCGCATTTATACGGGCCCCAGATTTCGGGACACGCTGCTCAACAATTATTCGCATTGAGCATCAAGGCCGAGCATACTTTGACGAGTGGAGTTGGAACTCCGTCGGGGCGGACATTGGCAGGGTCAGCTTGCAGTTCGAACTGGGGTGACGTTATGTTCAAGCGAGTACTGCTTTGTTATGACGGCACCGAAGTAGGTCGCCGGGCGCTGAAGCGGGGCGCCGAGCTCGCCATATTGGTCAACGCGCAAGTTTATGTGTTGTCGATCATTCCCAGCGGTATGGTGGGCGCGGCAGTGGTTGCGGGCGCGGCAGGGCACGCCTGCCTGGTCGACGAGGCCGGCGGCTATCGCAAATTGCTGGATGAATCGGTGGAGTGGCTGAAGGCGCGCGGTGTGTCGGCAGAAGGCTATCTGGCCAGCGGCAACATCATCGAACAGATCATTGCGTTCTCAAGACGATTGGCGGTGGATCTCATCGTGCTCGGCCACTACCCCCAGCCCTCGGGAGGATTTTGGTGGGGCAATCCGCATCGCGCCTCGCTGGCCGAGCGCGCGAACTGCTGCGTTTTCGTGGCAGTCGATGCATCTGCAACGGAGCCGTCAAGAACCGCTTAGCGCGGAGCCGATCGCCGACACCAGCTTGGCGATGATCTGCTCCAGTTCCGCGTCGGCTGCATTGTACGGCGGGGCGATGATGATAGTGTCGCCTGCCGAGCCGTCGACATGGCCGGAACAGGGATAGCATATGAGGCCATCCGCAAAAGCGCGCGCGCCGATATCGAAACTCAGCGCCCGCTTGGCGGGAAACGGCGCCTTGGTACTGCGGTCGCTAACCAGCTCGATACCGATGAAAAATCCACGGCCGCGCACATCGCCGACCTCGTCGAATTTTGCCAGCGCCTCACGCAGGGATTCCTGCAAGGCGGCGCCGTCGCGCCTGACCCTGTCGACCAGGCCATCGCGCTGCAGGATGTCCTGCACCGCGACGCCGGCGGCGCAGGCCGCGGTGTGACCGGTGAAGGTGTGTCCGGTCATATAGGCGCCGTGCTCGCTGTGAATGAGCGTGGCGATTGCACGCGTGACCACCGCGGCGCCCAGCGGGATGTAGCCGCCGGCGAGCCCCTTGGCAATACACATGATATCCGGGACGATGCCGTCAAACTCCAACGCGCGCCAGGTGCCGGCGCGCCCGGCACCGCACATGACCTCATCGGCGATCATCAAAACGTCGTATTTGCGGCACACGGCTTGGATGGCCACGGCGTAGCCCTCCGGTGCGGGCACGACGCCGCCCGCCGCCCCCACGATGGGCTCGAACACAAAGGCCGCCACGCGTTCCGGACCGACGGATACGATGGCGTGTTCCAGCTCCGCGGCCAGGTGCCCGACGAGATCTTCGCGGCGCACGCCGTCGGGCATCCGGTATGCATTCGCCGCGGAGACAAAGGTGACGTCGAGCAGACTTCCCTCAAAGGCCCGACGCCGCTGGGCGAAGTCCGATATCGACAGAGCCCCCAGGGTATTGCCGTGCCATGACCGCCGCCGCGCGATGAAATGCCGTTTGTTCATCAAGCCGCGCGCCGCGAAATACTGAAGCGCGATCTTCATTGCCGCCTCGACGGCCTCCGAGCCGCTGCCCGTGAACACCAGATCCTGAAATTCGGCGCCGCATAGCCGCAGCACAGTTGCCGTCAGTTCCTCGAGTGCTGAGCTGGTGAACAGATATCGGTAGGCATAGGCGACGTCTTGCAATTGGCGCGTGATGGCGGCGTTGACCTCCGGGTGAGCATGGCCCAGGCAGAACACCGCCGGGCCCCCCGAACCGTCCAGGTAGCGCTTTCCCGCCGCATCGATCAAATAACTGCCTTCACCGCGGACGATTCGCGGCAATTGCTCGATTCCAAACCCGCTTGGGCGGCTTTTCATTGCGTGTCGGCTCCTGGCAATATGCGAATATATCGCATGGACTCGTCGCTCTCCTTACTTCCCGATCCGTTACCGCCCGCAAATCGCGGAAGATCCCTCGGCATCCTCGCGACCGTCGCTGTGCTGGCGGTCTCGATGGGGTATGTCGTGAGCGCTTTCCCGAGGGACGATATGCGCAGTGCCGATAAGTCGGCGGTATCGCTGGGTTATGCAGTGCAGATTTGTCTCGACATGCAGCAAACGCCTGCTCAGCCGTCATGATGAACTCCGCGGCACGCCCTCAGGCGCTGCGCATTCGCTGGCGCATCTTTTCCATGTTGTTCGGCTTTGGTTTCGTGGCCTATCTGCAGCAGAAGAGCATCACAGTCACGGCCGCGCATATGATGCCGGAATTGGGCTTGAGCAATTTTCAAATCAGCCTGATCGAATGGGCCTTCGTGCTGGGCTACGGACTGTTGCAACTCCCCGGCGGCATCTTCGGGCAACGTGTGGGAGCGCGTCGCACCTTCGTCATTATCGGGAGCGCCGCATTTCTGGCCACCATTGCCACACCGCTGGCGCCCTACTGGTTGAGCGGCGTGAGTCTGTTCGCGGTCTTGCTGATACTGCAGTTGCTGCTCGGGAGCGCGCAGGCCGCTACTTTCCCGGTCTCGGCGGGCGTCTTCGAGGTCTGGTTTCCGCCGCGTCGTTGGGCCTTCGTGCAGGGCTTGCAAACCATGGGCTTGAGCCTGGGCGCCGCGTTCACGCCGCCGCTCATCACTCATCTCATGGCCGCCGTCGGCTGGCAGCAGGCATTGCTATGGTCGAGCCTGCCCGCCGTCGTGTTGATTTCGATCTGGGCCTGGTACGGCCGCAATTCGCCGCGCGAACATCCGTCGGTGTCCGCCGGGGAACTCGCGGAGATCGGCAATGAGAGCATCGCGCCCGTCGATGCGACGGTGAGCGCCAAGCAGGTTCTGAAGATATTGGCCAACCGCAATGTACTGTTGCTCGGCATTTCCTACCTCTGTCTGAATTATTCTTTCTACTTGCTTTCCAATTGGGTATTCCTCTACCTGGTGCAGGAACGCAAGTTTTCCATACTCGAAAGCGGCTGGCTGGCCAGCACACCGCCATTGGCTGCGGCGCTCGGCGCGGGCATCGGCGGTGTGCTCACCAGCGCGTTGTGCCTGCGTCTCGGCAACCGATGGGGCTATCGACTCGTGCCGCTGATTGCGATGCCCATTGCCGGCGCTTTGTTGCTGGTGTCGGTCAACGCGGCTAATCCCTATTGGGCGGTGGCGGGGCTTGCCTGCTGCTTTGCTGCGGTTGAACTCAACGAGGGCGCCTATTGGGGCGCGGCCATGACCGTGGGGCGGGGGGAAACCATGGCCGTGAGCGGGGCGATGAACACCGGCGGGAATTTGGGCGGCATTATCGGCATTCCCATCATCGGCTATTTATCCGGCGAGCATTTATGGCGGACCGCATTCGTGCTGGGTGCCGGTTTCGCGTTTGCCAGTGCCGTAGCCTGGCTGGGAATTTCTGTGGATGAAACAACGGAGAGTGAATGAAGTCCATTGTAGTTACCGGTGCGGCGCAGGGCGTCGGGCTCACGACAGCGACACTGTTAGCGCAGCGCGGTTATTGCGTGACGATGATCGACCTCAAGCCGCTCGAAGAGCAGGTCGATCGGTTGCGCGCCACAGGAGCGCAAGTCGATGGGATGTCGGGCGATGTGTCCTCGGAACCGTTCGTTCAACAACTGGCGGAATGGATAAGCCGTAAGCGAGGCGGGGCCGACGGCTTGGTAAACAATGCCGGGATCAGCCTGATCGCGCCGGCCGAGGAGACCACCGCCGCTCAATGGCAGCGTGTGATGAACATCAATCTGTTCGGGCCATTCCTGTTGTGCCGCTATCTCGGCGCACAAATGCTGGCGCGCAGGCAGGGCAGCATCGTAAACGTCGCCTCGGTTGCCGGACTTGCCGCCGTCAGTCATCGCAGCGCTTACAATTCGTCCAAGCACGGACTTATCGGCCTTACCAAAACTCTGGCCGCAGAGTGGGGCGGGCGCGGGGTGCGCGTCAACGCGGTGTGTCCGGGATGGATCAAGACAGAGATGGACGTGGCGGATCAGGGCAGTGGCGCCTATTCGGATGCGGATATCGTCAATCGCGTTCCGATGGCGCGTTTCGCGCGCCCGCAGGATGTAGCAGAGACAATTGCTTTTCTTTTGGATGCAGATCAAAGCGGATTCATCAACGGTGTCAGTCTGCCGGTCGACGGCGGCTGGATCGCCGATGCCAGTTGGGACAGTTTGCGCATACGTACTCGAAGCTGACCTGCGGGGAGATTCGTCATGTGGCTGAAGCAAACGAATACAAATGAACGTCGCGCCATGCTGGCCGCCTTTGCCGGTTATGGATTGGATGGCTTCGACTTTCTCATTTACACCTTCATTATTCCGACCCTGATCACTCTCTGGGGCATGAGTAAGGCGGAGGCCGGCTATATTGCCAGCGCCGCCTTGATCACCTCCTCCGCCGGCGGGTGGGCTGCCGGGGTCATGGCGGATCGCTTCGGCCGAGTACGGATTCTCCAAGTGACGGTGATTTGGTTTGCCGCGTTTACGTTTTTGAGCGGGTTCACGCATTCCTACGGTCAACTACTGTTTACCCGCGCCATGCAAGGATTCGGTTTCGGCGGCGAATGGGCCGTGGGGTCGGTGCTAGTGGCGGAGACGATTGAAGCAAGGCATCGCGGCAAGGCATCCGGTTTGGTCCAAAGCAGCTGGTCTGTCGGGTGGGCGGCGGCGGCCTTGGCATTCTGGGCGGCCAGCGCGCTGCTGCCCGCGGAACTGGCGTGGAAGGTTTTGTTTTGGATCGGCATCCTCCCGGCATTGCTGATCATCTACATCCGCCGCAATGTGCGCGAACCCGCGGTGTATTCGGCCATGTGCGCGCGGCGCTCTCAGACGACCGATTTCCTGGACATCTTTCGACCGGCGTTGCTGCCGACCACGATTCTGGCGACTCTGCTCGCCACCGGCATGCTCGGCGCCTACTATTCCGTCACCACCTGGCTGCCGACTTTTCTCGAGACCGAGCGGCACCTCTCGACGACGGACAGAACGGGCTATCTGATGATGGTCATCGCAGGTTCGATGGCGGGATATTGGGTGAGCGCCTGGGTGTCGGATGGCATGGGGCGGCGGCGCAGCTTCATTTTATTTGCCTGCTGTGCGGCCGTGTTGATTTTGATCTATCTGCGCATGCCGGTGAGCGGCGGGATGCTGTTGATCGGTTTCCCGCTGGGATTCTTCGTGTTAGGGATCTTTGCCTGCATGGGTGCTTGCTTCTCTGAGCTTTTTCCGAGCAATGTGCGCGGCTCCGGCCAGGGATTCTGCTATAGCGTGGGCCGTGCCATCGGTGCCGCCTGTCCCGCTTTGATCGGCGCTTGGAGCACCCATGTGTCGCTCGCTCAGTCGATCGGCGCGATGACGGCCGGCGCCTATGCACTGGTTGTGGCCGCGGCGTGGGCGCTTCCGGAAACACGCGGCCGCGTGCTCGACGCCGAAGCGGGTGTGCGCATGGAGCCCGGCGCACCCATCCAGGTATGAGCGAACGCTGGCAATTCTGGGTCGATCGGGGCGGGACGTTCACCGATATCGTGGGCCACGCGCCGGACGGCTTGGTGCACACTCGCAAGCTGTTGTCGGAGAATCCGTCGCAATATCCCGATGCCGCGGTTGAAGGCATCCGCCGGCTTCTGGGACTGGCGCCTGGGGAGCCGATAACGGCCAATCGCGTAGCCTGCGTGAAAATGGGAACCACGGTGGCCACCAACGCGCTGCTGGAACGCAAAGGCGAGCGCACTTTGCTGGTCATCACCCGCGGATTCCGCGATGCGCTGCGGATCGCCACTCAGGCGAGGCCGCAGCTGTTCGCCCGTCATATCGTACTGCCTGAATTGTTGTACGACCGGGTGGTCGAGGCGGCTGAGCGGGTGAGCGCCGGCGGCGAAATTATCGAGCCGCTCGACGAGTACGCTCTGCGGCGCGATATGCATGCGGCATTCGGCGCCGGCTTGCGTGCCTGCGCCATCGTGTTTCTGCATGGTTACCGCTATGTTAAGCACGAACTCGCTGCCGAACGTTTGGCGCGAGAAATCGGCTTTTCTCAGATCTCCGTGTCGCATCGTGTCAGCCCCCTCATGAAGCTGGTGCCGCGCGGCGATACCTCGGTGGTGGACGCCTATCTGTCGCCCATCTTGAGGCGCTATGTCGATCGCGTGGCGGCGCTGATGCCGGGGGTGCCCCTGCTGTTTATGCAGAGTTCGGGCGGCTTGACTCGGGCAGATCGTTTCCAGGGAAAGGACGCGATTCTGTCCGGTCCCGCCGGCGGCATCGTCGGGATGGCGCGCACCGCGCAGGCGGCCGGACATGCCAGTGTGATCGGCTTCGACATGGGAGGAACTTCCACCGACGTCAGTCATTTTGCGGGCGAGTACGAGCGTGCCTTCGATACAGCGGTGGGGGGTGTGCGAGTGCGTGCGCCCATGATGAACATTCACAGTATCGCGGCCGGCGGCGGCTCCGTCATCCGTTTCGACGGTGCGCGCCTGCGGGTGGGGCCGGAGTCCGCCGGCGCGAATCCGGGACCCGCCAGCTATCGACGCGGCGGGCCGCCGACCGTCACGGATGCGAACGTCTTGCTGGGCCGCATTCAGCCGGATTATTTTCCGCGAGTCTTCGGCCCTGAGGCCGATGAATGCCTGGATGCAAAGGCTGCGAGGCAGTCCTTCGACGCACTGGCGGCGCGCATGACTGCGGCCGCGGGACGTGCCGTCGATCCCGATGATGTCGCCGCGGGTGCGCTGCAGATTGCGGTGGGCAGCATGGCCAACGCGGTGAAGCGCATTTCAGTGATGCGCGGCTACGATGTGAGCGGCTACACGTTGCAATGTTTCGGCGGTGCGGGCGGCCAGCATGCCTGCCAGGTCGCGGACGCGCTCGGCATGAGCTGTGTATTCATTCATCCCTTGGCTGGCGTCCTGTCCGCCTACGGCATGGGGCTTGCCGATCAAATCGTCATGCGGCAGACGGCTGTGGAGCGTGATCTGAACGTGCCGGGGCTGCAGGAGGCGCGGCTGCGAATCGCCGAGCTGAGTGCCCAGGCGGAAGCGGAACTCGAGGCGCAGGGCGTGGCGCATGCAAATCCGCAAGTCATTGCGCGTGCCCACCTCCGTTACCAAGGCACGGACACAGCCCTAGACGTCGATCTGCCCCTGGACGGTGAGCCGGCCGAGGCCCTGGCCGCGATCCGCGGAAATTTTGAAAGCAGTTATCGGCGCCGCTTTGCCTTCCTGATGCCCGATCAGTCCTTGGTGATCGAATCAGTGTCGGTGGAGTGCATTGCCGCGGGCGCCGCGTTGGCCCGCGTTGCCGGGTCTGCAGCAGCACTCGGCGCGACGAGCCTGCCGGCTGCCGATCTTGAAGCTAAGCCCGACACCGTATTGAACATGTATTGCTTCGCCGATGAAGCGCCGTCGGGCAGGCGTGCGGCAGGCCTGTTTCGAGTCGAGGCACTGCATGCCGGTGCGCTCATCGATGGGCCGGCCATCCTTGCCGAACGCAATGCGACCACGGTGGTCGAACCCGGCTGGCGCGCGTCGATGACCGCCGCAGGATGCCTCGAATTGCAGCGCGTGCGTCCGCGAGCGACGCTGCACGCGGCCGGTACGCAGGTCGATCCCGTGATGCTGGAGTTGTTCAACAATGTGTTCATGAACATCGCCGAACAGATGGGGCTGCGCCTGCAGAACACGGCCTATTCGGTCAATATCAAGGAACGTCTGGATTTCAGTTGCGCCGTGTTCGATGCCGAGGGTGCCTTGATCGCCAACGCGCCGCATATGCCGGTTCACTTGGGGTCGATGAGCGAGTCGATTCGTGCGGTGATCGCGCGCAATCCGCACATGCAGGCCGGGGACGTCTATGTATTGAACGACCCCTATCACGGCGGGACTCACCTGCCGGATGTGACCGTGGTGACGCCGGTGTATCTCGATGCGAGCGACGCCACGCCGAGTTTCTTCGTGGCCTCGCGCGGACATCATGCCGACATCGGTGGCACGACGCCGGGTTCGATGCCGCCGTTTTCCACCACTATCGGGGACGAAGGCGTGTTGATCGATAATTTCAAGCTCGTCGAGCGAGGTGCGCTGCGCGAAAGCGCCTTGCGCGAGCTGCTGTCGACTGGCGTCCACCCGTCGCGCAACCCCGCTCAGAATTTGGCTGACCTGCGCGCGCAAATTGCGGCGAACGAGAAGGGCGTCGAAGAGCTTAAGTCCACGGTGGCTCACTATGGCCGCGGCACCGTCACTGCCTATATGCGGCATGTGCAGGACAACGCCGAGGAATCGGTGCGTCGCGTGATCACAGCACTCAGGGATGGGGAGTTCACTCTGCCATTGGACAATGGGGCCCGCATCCAGGTCGGCGTGCGGGTCGATACGCTCAGACGCACCGCCTGCATCGATTTCGGCGGCACCAGTGCGCAGCTCGATAATAATTTCAATGCGCCACGGGCGGTTACCACGGCGGCCGTTCTATATGTGTTCCGCACCTTGGTGAATGACGACATTCCACTGAATGCCGGGTGCCTGAAGCCCTTGCAGATAATCCTGCCCGATGGCTGCATGCTCAATCCGCAATTTCCGGCCGCGGTGGTCGCCGGCAATGTCGAGACATCGACCTGCGTGACCAATGCTCTGTTCGGGGCCCTCGGTGTCATGGCCGCGAGTCAATGCACCATGAATAACTTCACCTTTGGCAATGCGCAGTATCAGTACTACGAGACCATCGCCGGCGGTTCGGGCGCGGGGCCTGAATTTGTCGGTACCGACGTGGTCCAAACACATATGACGAATTCACGCCTGACCGACCCGGAGGTTCTGGAATTTCGCTTCCCCGTGCGACTGGAGTCCTATGAGATTCGGCGGGGCTCGGGTGGACCCGGATTGATGCCGGGAGGAGAGGGCGGAATTCGGCGCATCCGATTCTTGCAGGCCATGACCGCCTCCATCCTTAGCAATGGCCGGGTCCATGGGGCATTCGGTCTGGAGGGCGGAGGATCCGGCGCAGTGGGCGAGAATTGGGTCGAGAGGCGGGACGGGCGGCTGGAGCGGCTCGGGCACCTTGCCGAGGTGGCCATGCAGCCCGGCGATGTCTTTGTCGTGTGCACGCCGGGCGGCGGCGGTTTTGGCGCGGCCCGGAACATATAAGTGAAATTGTATTGTATGCTTTATCTATTGAAATATAAGAGTTTAATATGCCGGATATAGAGATGCTCGAAGTCGGCGCACGTGATGGGCTGCAAAACGAATCCGTGCTCTTCACCACCTCGCAAAAGTTGGAGCTGATCGGTCGTGCGCTCGATGCCGGCGTTCGGCGACTCGAGGCGACCAGCTTCGTGAATCCCAAGCTGGTACCGCAGATGGCCGATGCCGATGCGGTGGCGGCGGGATTGCCGCGGCGCGAGGGAGTCATTTACATCGGTTTGGTGCTGAACAAACGCGGTGCGCTGCGCGCCATCGAGGCGGGCATGGACGAAGTCGGCGCTGTGTGCGCCGCCACAGACGGCTTTTCCTCGCGCAATCAGGGCATGAGTTCGGACGCCTCGCTCGCCATGTGCTGCGAGGTCGTGCGACTGGCGAGGACCCAGGGACGCCGCGCGCAGATCACCATTTCCACTGCCTTCGGTTGTCCCTTCGACGGCGAAGTCGATCCTTCTCGTGTGGTGGAGATGGCACGGAGCGCAGCCGCAGCGGGCCCAGTGGAGGTTGCCATTGCGGATACCATCGGCGTGGCGAGTCCGGCGGAAGTGGCGGCGCTGGTGCAGAGGGTGGCCGTTGCGATCAAGCCATTGCCGGTGCGCGTTCACTTCCACAACACTCGTAACACGGGGCTGGCCAATGTGTGGGCGGCGGTTCAGGCCGGCGCGCGCATCGTGGATGCTTCCTTGGGAGGAATCGGAGGCTGTCCGTTTGCGCCGCGCGCCACCGGCAATGTTCCCACCGAGGATGTGGCGTACATGCTGCAACGATCGGGTTACCGAACGGGATTGGATTTGGAGCGTCTCATTGCCAGTGCTCGCTGGCTCGCCGGCGCGATGGGGCGGGATGTTCCGGGGATGCTGAGCCGCGCCGGCGCATTTCCTAAAACGTCGCCCGACGCGGTCGCGATTTAAGTTATTTTTTCACCTTCAGGATTTACATGAGCAATATCTCTGCACCCACCGTGAATCTCGACATTCGCGATCAAGTGGCGTTTCTCACCATGTCGCGTCCCGACGCCGCGAACACCATGAACTTACAGTTCGGCCGGGAGTTCCTCGCCGCGGTATTCGCCATCGAGGCAGCGTCCGACGTGCGCGCCGTGGTGCTCACCGGAGAGGGCAAGAACTTCTGCTTCGGCGGCGACTTGAAGGGCATGGTGGGCTCCGGCGCCGATGTCGGCGCCTACTTGAGCGAACTCACCACGAATCTTCATGCCGGCATGACGCTGCTGGTACGATTGGATGCGACGGTGATCGCCGCCGTTAACGGCACCGCCGCGGGTGCGGGCCTGGGGTTAGTGTTGGCCGCAGACCTCGCGGTGGCGGCACGCAGCGCCAAATTCGCGCCTGCGTATACCGGCGTCGGCCTCACGCCCGACGCCGGTTGCACCTTCCTGCTGCCGCGGGCGGTGGGCTACAAGCGCGCCATGGAATTGTTGCTCACGAATCGCGTCCTGGATGCGCAGCAGGCGCTGGATTGGGGGCTGGTAAATCAGGTTGTCGACGACGGCAGTCTCATGGAGGCTGCCACGGCCCTGGCCACGCGCCTGGCCAAGGGTCCAACCAGAGCATTCGGTGCGCTCAAGCGGCTGTTGGGCGAGGCGGAACCGGGCTTCGAGGCGCAAATGGCGCGCGAAAGCCGCTCGATCTCTGCGCGAGGCACGACGAACGAAGGCCGCGAAGGCATTGCCGCGTTTCTGGAGAAGCGCGCGCCGGTGTTTCGCGACTGAGGCCTACTTCTCGCGATTGATGTAGCGGTCTAGCTCGCGGTGGAAGTGTCGTACCCGTTGTTCCTGATCGGACCACAACGGCCCGCGGAAGCCGCGTGACTTCGAGCCGCGTTGCACCGCGGCCACCAGTTCCACATCTTGATCGAGAACTTCGCCCAGATTCGGGCGCACATCCACAGGCACGCGCTCGATCTCCGGGCGCGTCGCGCCGGTGACGTCCATGCCCGCGGGCAGGCCCATCCAGCCGGGCACCGTGTAGCCGGGATCCTCGACATAACGGAACATCGTCATGTTGTCGTAGTAGAAACGCTCCGGATCGGTGGCGTGCGGCAGAAAGCGCATGATGAACACGCCTTCCGGATGCATGCCGATCTGCACATTCGGAAAATATCCAGTTGCCCAGCTATCCGTCAGCTGTGCATCGGTGAGTTTGTCGTAGTACTCGAGCCCGAAACGCTTGCCGCGGGAGCGCTTGGCCTGCTGGATGGCGACGCGAACTTCCCGTGCGGTGCCGCTGAATTTCGTGGGGTCGATGCCCGCTTCCTGCATCATGAATTGCTGGTAAGGATCGACGCTGATCTGATCGCCCACACGGTGCGACTTGACGCCGATGGGCACGATCATGCGGCTGAAGCCATTGGGGTAAAGATCGTACTGACTGAAATCTTCCATCACGCCCTGAGTTTGCGGGTGGATGAAGGGCAGATGATAGGTTTCGTAGAACGCATCGATGCCCGTCTTCCAATTCGCGCGCCATTCGCTGCGTACATGGCGCACCACGTTCATCTTGTCGATTTCGTAGTTCTCGATGTAGCCCGGCGGCAAGCCGATCCACTCCCGCAACGGCGGCGCCTTACCGTCCATGTTGACGAATATGAGACCGCCGATGATATCGCACCGCACTTCGCTCAAAGAGGGCCGGTGCGCAATCAGGCGTGGGTCGAAGGTATCCTCATCCGTGATCTTGAGGAGCGTGCCGTCGCAGGCGAATTGCCAGCCATGGAATGCACAGGTGAATTTACCGACGCTGCCTCGATCGTTCAGGGAGATTCGATTGCCGCGATGCGGGCAGACATTGTAAAACGCCTTGATCGAGGCGTCGTCCTGGCGCACCAGCAGAATCTCTTCGTGGCCGATCTCGAACACATGGTAATCGCCGCTCTCCGGCAGGTCGGGAGTGACGCCGGCCAGCAGCCAGACGCGCGGCCAAAGCTGCTCCCATTCCGTTTTCATGTAGTCGGCGGATGAGTAGCGCGACGGATCGGGGACGTCGAGTCCATTGTCTACGGCCGCCTGTTTCGCTTCGAGCGAACCGGCGGGCGCATGTAGATTCATGGGCCACTCAACTTTGTAATTGACCGACATGTCGTCCCTCCGCTGCAGCCAAAAGCTATGGTAGCACTCGCAGGATAAAAAACAATCAGAGCTGACTGTTTTTTCGGCTCAACAGTGATTTAATAGGGGTAGGCGCCACGGCGCCGCGGGGACGCACGTCATCCCGCCCTTCGCCAAGCAACCCGGAGCGATTATGAGCCAGCAGATTTTTCCAATCACGATGCCGAAGTGGGGCATCGAGATGCAACAGGGCACCATCACGCAATGGCACGCCGCGCCGGGCCAAACGGTGCAAAAAGGCGACACCTTGCTGGACGTTGAGACCGAAAAAATTGTGAATTCCGTTGAAGCGCCGGTCAGCGGCGTGCTTCGGCAAATTCTCGCGGAAGCGGGCGCCGTCGAAAATGTCGGTGCTCTTATCGCCGTATTCGCCGAGCCTTCGGTATCGGATGAGCAAATCAATGCCTTTGTGCGCGAGTTCAAGCCGCCCAATACCAGCTTCGAACCGGACTCATCGCCTGCTGCAGCCGGCGTGGCGCAGACTCCGGCGCCCGCCGCGGCGCCGACCGAGGAGGGGCGCATCAGCCCCATCGCGCGTCGCGTGGCGGAGCGGCTGGGTATCGACATCAGCAAGGTGCAGGGCACGGGACGCAATGGGCGTGTGTCCAAAGAGGATGTGGAAGCCTATGCCGCCAAGTCGGGGTCCGGGGCGACCCCGCAAGCGGGCAATGCGGCGGTAGCGGCTCCGTCGGCCGCGCCGGTGCGGGAAAAGATGTCATCGATGCGCGCGACTATCGCCAAGCGGCTGCTGGCATCGACTCAGGAGATCCCGCACTACCGCCTCGAGGTCGACGTCGATTTTACTGCTCTGCTCGAGCAGCGCGCCGCGCTGAATGCCTCGGGCGGGGAGGTTTCCGTCAACGACTTGCTGGTGCGCGCCACGGCCATCACCTTGATGGCGCACAAGGCGGTGAACGCGCAATTGGTCGGCGATGAAATTCTCAAGTCGGCGCACGCCGACATCAGCATTGCCATCGCCACCGAGAACGGCTTGATCACGCCCGTGGTGCGCGGTGCGGAGCTAAAGACGCCGGCACAGATCGGCACCGAGGTTCGCGATTTCGCCGAGCGCGCGCGCACGAACCGCCTGACCCGCGAGGAGATATCCGGGGGGTCATTCACGATTTCCAATCTCGGCATGTTTGGCATCGATCGTTTCGATGCCATCATCAATCCGCCGCAGGTGGCGATTCTCGCGGTGGGCGCGGCGGCCGATCGGGTCATCGTCAGGAACGGCCGCCAACTGATTGCGAAAACCGCGACTCTGACGCTGTCAGCGGATCATCGGGTGGTGGATGGCGCCGTCGGAGCGCAATTCCTCGGGGCATTGAGGGCCTTGTTGGAACAACCGACCAGCTTGTAAATGGACACCGGCCCCAAGCGGGGCCGGTGGTTCTGCGTGCGGCGCATTGCGCGCCGCACGCTTTGCCGAATCAACCGTGATTTGCGCTATTCGAAGCGCAGATTCGCGGTAACGCCGAATGAGCGCGGCGCCCCATAGTTGGTGAAGTCCCACAAACCCGCGACCGGGAGTGCCGCGACCCGATAGACCTTATCCGCGATGTTCGACACCCACGGGGTGAACGTCCATTTGCCGGCGGCATCGTGATACGTCGCCGAGGCATTCAACAGCAAGCGGCTCTGCATCTGCGTGTTGACGGTGTTGTACACATCAGTCTGTGCGGTGCCCTGGTAGTTGCCGTCCGCGTGCAGCGTCCAGCGATTTAGAGGCGCGAAGGGGATATCGTAGTTGGCGCTCAAATTGCCCTTCCAGGTCGGCGAGAACGTCACCTGGTACTGGCTCAAGGGAGTCGAGGGGCCTGCCGGAATCTTCACGAGATCCGGAATGGAGCCGGAAGTGTAAATATGATGCAGGTAGTTGAGCGAAGCGTCGATGCGCAACCCGTGCATTGCGATCCAGTTCATCTCCAGATCCAAGCCGGTCGCACGCGAGGTTCCCGTGTTGACCGTCACCGTCTCCTGTTGGCCCGTGCCGTCGGAAGCCGTGTAGGCTGCCACCACCGCCTGCTGCAGATTGTTGTACTTGGTCAAGTACAGGGCCGCATTCAGGCGCAGGGTGTTGTCGATGAGATCCGACTTATAACCCAATTCCAAATTGTTATTGGTCTCCGGATCATACTTGCAGCGCGCGACCGTCGCGCAGGTCTCAGAGAACCCTCCGGACAAGAAGCCCGTGGCGTAGCTCAAATACACCAATTGACCCGGCTCGGGCTTGTAATCAAGCACCGTGCGGAACGTGGTCTTATTCCAGCTGCTACTGTCGTTGACGACGGTACCGAAGGCCGATAGCGGCAGCGGGCTGAACACGCCGCCGTTAAACGCGCCGGGCTGAATTCCCGCGCGGCTGATGAAATTGGAATGCGAGTCGAGGCACGATCCGCCGCCGGCTTCGATATCGTCCGGCGCCGTCAGAGAGGTGCAGGGGCCGCCACCGTTGACATAGCGCAGGAATTTCTTATGGTCCTCGCTGAAGCGCACGCCGGCCGTGAACTGGAGTTTATCCGTGATGTCATAGTTTCCGTCCCAGAACAGAGCCTCCTGGTGACGTTGCTGCGTGGTGCCTTGGAACTGATAGTCGTGCAGCGCCTCGGTGTTCAGGCTGACCTGGCCTGCGGGCGTCAAGAACGTGCCCGTCGTCGGATTGATGACCGGAATCAGTGCGGTCAAACCCACCGAGTAGTAAGCAAGAAAATCGAAGGAATCGTGGAAATAATTCGCGCCGGCGACAAAGTTGAAAGGTCCCTTGAAGTTGGATGCGAAGCGGACTTCCTGCTGAAACGTGTAGCGGTTGGAGTTGCGCATGGAATCGAACAAAGTCAGAAACGATTCGCCGGTGTAGGTGCTCGGCAAGCGTGCACGCTCGTTACGGTACCCGGTGATCGACTTGAATTCACCGTACGACTGAGTCAGGGTTTGCGTCAGGTAAATGCCGTTGTTATCCACGCGGTGTCCCTGCGGTTCCTGAATATCGGCATTGTTGGTGATCAACGTCGAGAAAACATTGCCCTGATGCGTTTGACCGATGCCGGGAAAGCCCAATGCGGGAATCAGGTCGGTCGGGGAACTCTCGTTGACGCCCGGCGGTGATCCGGAGCGGTCGTGCACCACTTCGCCGGTCAGCAATGCCGAGTAATAGTCGTTAGGCTGCCACAACAATTTGGCTTTGGCCGCCAGTACGTCGCGACCGCCGAGGCGCTCACCGTTGCCGGTGGTCAGTGGATTCACTCCGGGCGGCAGGGGAGTTCCCTGGGGAATGCCAAAAGCGCTCCATAGCGGCACGTTGCCCGGGAAGGTCGCACTATTCTTGTTGTTGGTGTAGTAGCCGGCGTCGTAGTCGTAGATTGCCGCCAGCCTGAAGGCCAGGGTGTCGCTCAGCGGAAGATTGAAGGCCTGTTTGACACTCGCAATGCCCGCGCCATTGCCGTAATGACCGTAGGTCGCCTCGCTCTCTGCGTAGTACTTGTTGAGTTCCGGCTTCTTCGAAATGATGGAGATCACACCGCCGGTCGCGTTGGCACCGAACAGGGTGCCCTGCGGTCCGCGGTAAACCTCGACCTGTTGCGTGTCGAACAGGGTGACGAATTGCGAGGTGACCTGCGACAGAACGAAATCATCCACCAGGAAGCTGACGGGTGCGTCCTGGGTGACCAGAATGATGTTGGTGCCGGTACCGCGCATGCCGCCGCCTGCGGCGTTAAAGCCCGCGGGATTCGACAGCACCAGGCCGGGCGCCAGAGTCGCCAGCGCCTTGATGTCATTGACATGTACGCTCGCGAGTTCCGCGGCGCCGATGGCCGTCATCGAGATCGGGACGCTCTGTGCGGTCACATCGCGCTTGGTGCCGGTCACCACGATTTCCTCGAGAGAACCCGAATTGGTGGCGGTGGCGCCTTCCTCGGCCGCATAGGCGCCGGCCATCGGCCCGAGGGCCAAAGTAAGGGTGGCCAGCGTACCGCCGACCCCATTTAATTTAAAACGTCGCATATCAACTCCCCTTGCGGCGGACGAACCGCCTTGTGTAAAGCCATCGGCAAAAATCGTTCCCGGCGGAACCTTCATTATTTCGGCGAACTTAACTCAACATCGAGAAAAAAACAATCATGACTGTTTGTTTGTTATTATCCGGGCATTACCCGGGGGAGCAATATCTTGCAAAATAAATGCTTGCTGGCACGGCTGTCGGGATCGGTGATCCTGGCGATTTTGGCTTTAAATTCAGGGGTTTCCGCAGCCGCTGAGCGGCCACCCGCGGAAATCTACGGCTCGATTTGCGCCACCTGTCATGAAGGCGGGGTACCGCGGGCGCCTCATTCGGTTGAATTCCAAATGCTCGGTCCGCGGGCGATCATGTCGGCCCTGGAGTCCGGGGCGATGCAGGAGCAGGGCTCCCACCTGACCCCCGGCGAGCGGCAGTCGGTGGCGGAATTCCTGGGTGGCGCCGCTCTGCCCGTCTCGGGGCAGGTGGCGGGACCTGAGTGTCCGGCGGATCGCCAGCAATTCGATTTGCGCAGCCCCCCACCACTGGCGGGTTGGGGCATGACCCTCGAGAATTCCCGCCACATCGATGCGGCTGCGGCAGGTCTCGACGCCCGCGACGTGCCGCGCTTGAAATTTAAATGGGCTTTTGCCTTTCCGGGCGCCTCGCGCGCCCGCTCGCAGCCCACCATCGGTGCGGGTGCAATTTTCGTCGGCAGTCAGGACGGCACGGTGTATGCGCTGGACTACGACACCGGTTGCGTTCGCTGGAGTTTTCAGGCCGCGGCGGAGGTTCGCGTCAGCCCGATCCTCGAGCCCTGGCGCAAGGGTGATGTCAAGGCACGGCCCCGATTGTGGTTCGGCGATTTCAGCGGCAATGCGTATGCGCTCGATGCCTTGAGCGGCAAGCTGTTATGGACGACCCGAGTGGATGCGCATCCGCGGCTGACCATCACGGGTTCGCCGCGCTACTACGCCGGCCGTCTCTACGTTCCCCTGTCGTCGAATGAATGGTCGGCGGCGGCGGATCCCAGTTACGAATGCTGCACCTTCCGCGGCGGTGTGGCGGCACTGGACGCCACTGACGGACATGTCGTGTGGCGAAGCTATTCGATTCCGGGTGAGCCGCAAGCGACCGGTGAGCGCACATCGGCGGGGACATTGCGTCACGCTCCGGCCGGTGCGCCGGTTTGGAATTCTCCTACCATCGATGTAAAGCGTCGGCGCCTGTACGTGGGCACCGGCGAGTCCTACACCTCACCCGCGGTACCGCAAAGCGATGCAGTCATCGCCTACGATTTGGATACGGGTCGCATGTTGTGGTGGCATCAGTCGATTCAGCACGATGCCTGGAACATGGCGTGTTTCATCGGCGGCGGACCGAACTGTCCTCTGGAGAACGGCCCGGATCTCGATATCGGCGCGCCGCCCATCCTGCATAAACTCAAGAGCGGCAAAGATGTGCTGCTCGTGGGAGAGAAATCTGCCGATGTTTTCGCGTTGAACCCGGACGACGGCACGCTGGTCTGGCACGTCAAGTATGGACGGGGAGGATTTGCCGGAGGAGTGCATTGGGGCATGGCCGCCTCAGCATCGGTTTTGTACGCGCCGAATGCCGATACGATATTTCTCGGCACCGAGAAGGGCGAAGCGAAACCCGGGCTGTTTGCACTTAGTCCCGAGAGCGGCGCGATCAAGTGGTTCGCGGCCGCGCCCGATGTCTGCGCGGCAGCGGACAAGCCGGCTTGCGATCGCGGTTATTCGCCGCCGGCGACGTCGATTCCGGGCGCTGTGTTTCAGCCGTCCTTCGACGGCTGGCTGCGCGCCTACCGTGAACGCGACGGTCAGCTGCTTTGGTCCTTCGATACCCATGGTCAATTCGATACGGTGGGCGGCGGTAAGGCGCACGGCGGCTCGATAGAGAGTGCCGGCGCGGTCGTTGCGAACGGCCGTGTGGTGGTGAATTCCGGTTACCTATTCGGCGGCCGGATGGGCGGCAATGTGTTGTTGGTCTTTTCCGTCGACGGTAGATGAAGTCAGAAATGGATAATCAAAACGTGCCCGTTGCCCTCGATTCCTGGAACCTTATGGAACCGCAGGTGCAGCAATGTCCCTATGATTTCTACAAGGCTGCGCGCGCTCAGGCGCCCGTGTACCGCATGCCGCAGAACGGGTTCTATCTCGTGACGAGTTTCGAGCTTTGCCGCGAGATCATGCGTCATCCGGACTTGTACGAGAGCGGCGTCAGCCCCATGGCGATCAAGCCCGACGGCGTGCCGCAGGAAATCATCGATGTCTACCAGAAGCAGGGTTGGCTGCCGCTGGCATCGTGTTCGACTTCCGATCCGCCGGTGCACACGCGCGTGCGCAAGTTCCTGGAGCCTTTGTTCACCGTGCAGCGTGTGCGTGGGATCAAGCCTCTGATCGATCGCACGGCCGTCGCACTGCTGGACGGTCTCGCCGGACGCACCGGTATTGAGTTCGTGCACGAGTTCGCGCATCCGCTGCCGATGATCGTCATCGCCGACCTGATCGGCATTCCGCACGACGATCTGAACCGCTTCAAAGCCTGGTCCGATGCCATTGTCGAGCCTTTCAGCATGATGGTATCCGCGGAGCGCGAACTGGAGTGCGCGCGGCTGGTCGTGGAGATGCAGCATTACTTCGCCGCCGAGCTGGAACAGCGGCGCCGCGCGCCGCGTGCGGATTTGTTGTCTGAATTGGTACAAGCCTCGGCCCGCCCGGAGACGAATTTCAATCTCCAAGAACAGCTCACCATCATCACCATCGACTTGCTCGCGTCCGGCAATGAGACGACCACCGCTGCCATCACGTCCGGGCTGCTGCTGCTGATCCGCGACCCAAAGGCCCTGGCGGAGCTGCGGGCCGATCGCAACCTGACTGCCAATCTGGTGGAGGAGATCCTGCGACTGGAGTCGCCCGCGCAGGGCATGTTTCGGCGGGTCGTGAAACCGACGCTACTCGGCGGCGTGGAACTGGCCGCCGGGGACTTGTTGTCGCTGCGATTCGGCTCGGCCAATCGCGACGAGGCGCAGTTCCCGGATGCGGATCGCATCGATCTTGATCGCAAGCAGCCGGGTAAGCACTTGGCGCTTGGCATCGGCCGGCATCACTGCATCGGCGCGCAGTTGGCGCGTCAGGAGCTGAGCAGCGCCTTCAGCGCGCTGCTGGATCGCTACCGGGGTTTTTCGCTGTTGGTCGGTCATGCCGAGCCTGACTACCAACCGAGCTTCTTCGGCCGCAATTTGCGCGAATTGTGGGTGACCCTCGAACCGATCTAGTGCGCCGCGGCGCGGGAGTCGGGGAGGGCGTAGGCGACCACTGCGTCGCCCGCCGGAGAGCCAAACCACATGTGATGTCCGGTCACCATGACCAGATACTGCCGCCCGCCGATTTCATAGGTCATGGGCGTCGCCTGGCCGCCGGCCGGCAGCTCGACCCGCCACAGCATTTTTCCCGATTGCAGATCGAAGGCTCGCAGAAATCCGTCCATCGTGGCGGCGATGAACACCAATCCGCCGGACGTGACGATGGGGCCGCCCAGATTCGGTGTGCCCAGATTCCACTCGAAGTGGAAAGGCAGATGCTTCTCGATCGACCCTAGAGGCACTCGCCAGCGCACGCTGCCGTCCGACAGATCGAGGGCGACGAGCTCGCCCCAGGGGGGCGGACTGCAGGGCGCGCCCCATGGCGACAGCAGCCATTCGCGGTGCACGCCATAGGGCGTGCCGGTCGCCGCCGAGACATCCGTGCCGTTGGCGAGGCTGATGCCGGTGAGGCTCGGAATCTGCTTGCGCGGAATCATGATCACGACCTGTGCCGCGCGGTTGACATTGACGATCATCAGTTGATGTTCGGCGTCGTAGGCCGCTCCACCCCAGTTTGCGCCGCCCGCCGAACCCGGCACCAACAGCGTGCCCGGTGCGGTCGACGCCGGTGTGAAAATGCCTTGCGATCGCAGTGATTCGATTTTCTTGCGGCAGGCGCGCTTGTCCCAAAACGTGAATCCCCAGGCATCGTCGGGCGTCAATGTGAGCGGCACCAGCGGGGCGGGCTTGATCGGAAAAGGCTGGGTGGGCGAGAGCCATTCGCCGGGCAGTCCGTTCTGCGGCACGGGCTTCTCGACCGCTCCGAATACCGGCTTGCCGTCTTCGCGATTGAGCACCCACACGAAGCCCTGTTTGGTGTTCTGCACGACGACCGGAATGTTGGCGCCGTCCTTGCGCAGAGTCGCGAGCAGCGGGGGAGCCGACACATCGTAATCCCACACATCGTGATGCACGCTCTGGAAATTCCATATGGGCCGGCCCGTGGTCGCATCGAGCGCTACAAGCGAGCTGGAATATGAATTATTGCCTTTGCGCGCACCGCCGTAGAAATCCGGCGAGGCGGAACCCACCGGCGCATAGATGATGCCGCGCACTTCGTCTGCGACCATGGTCGACCACACATTGGCGGCGCCGGTTCGCGTCGCGCTACCCTCGAGCCAAGTCGACATGGCGGGATCCGCCGGATCGCGGGGCACCGGCTCGAATTTCCAGCGCAGCGCCCCGGATCGCACATCCACGCCGAACACCGTCCCGGAGGGCGCATCGGTGCGCAGGTTGTCCATGATGAAAGAGCCGACGGCCACCACATCACGCGCGACCACGGGCGCTGAACAAATGGAGACTTCCCCGGGAAATTTCGGCGGCGCATCGCGGACGAGGGTGACTTCCCCGTTGACGCCGAAGTTGGGGCAGCGCCTGCCGGTGGCCGCGTCCACGGCGATGATGCGCGAGTCGTTGGTGGCCATGAATATGCGCGTGGCGCACAGCTGCGGCCCCATGCTCTGGCTGTCGCGCCAGAAGGACACGCCGCGGCAATTGTATTGATAGGGAATCGGGTGGCTCAGGTCGATTTTCGGATCCAGGCTCCAGCGCTCGCGGCCGGTGCCCGGATCGAGCGCCACCAGGCGATTGAAGGGCGTGCAGAACACGAGATTGCCGTCGACCAGGATAGGGGTGGTCTCGGTGGAGCTGTTAGCGATCAAATCCGCGCCGCGCCGCTGCATCTCTCCGGTGGAATAGCTCCAGGCCAAGCGCAGGTCGGCGACATTATCGCGATTGATTTGATGCGCCGTCGAATAACGCGTGCCGTCGCTGGTGCCGCCGTAATAGCTCCAACCCGCGGTCACGCTGGGCGTCACCACGCTGGACGTCACCACGCCGGGGGCCTCAGCCCAGCAAGCCGACGCGAAGATCAGCCCAATCAGCGCGGCGGCTAGCGCGCCGGCTTCATGAATTCGATGGTCGGCTGTCCGTCCAAGCATGCCCATCCTGCCTCCGACATCGCCAAATGGTAAGGAGCTTGTTGATGCCGTTGCTGTGCGGACTCATCGACGAAGCCCTCGAGGAATACGAATTCATTGCTGTCCGCCGCCTGAAAGAATTCGAAGAACAGCGTTGCAGGTTCGTTGGCAAGCGCCTGCCGGCGCAGCTCCAAAATCAGCCGCACGAATTCGTCGCGCTTGTGCGGCTTGGTGCGCACGCGCATGTAGCAGCCGTAACCGGTGGTCTGACTCATCCGGTACGCGCCAGCTTCTGGTCCAAGGTGGTGCGGATCGCAAGTTCGATCTTCTCCGGCGAGGGCACCCAATCCTGTTCCAAATGCGGCGTCGCCGGCACCGGGGTGTGCGGCGGCGTCACTTTTTGCACAGGCGCCTTCAATGCCGACAATGCATGGCACGCCGCCAGGCTCGCGATTTCACTCGCCATGCCGCATAGCGGGCCTCCCTCATCGACAACCACGAGACGGCCGGTTTTCTCGATCGACTCCAGGATGCTGTCGCGGTCGAGCGGCGAGGTGGTGCGCGGATCGATCACTTCCACGGAAATCCCTTCCTTCGCCAACTTGTCGGCGACCTTGTTGGCGAGCAATACCATGCGTGAGAAGGCCACGACGGTCACGTGGCTGCCGCGGCGCGTCACGTTGGCTTTACCGAAGGGAATCAGATATTCGCCGTCCGGTACTTCGCAGCTTTCGCCGTAGAGGAATTTATGCTCACAAAAAATGACCGGATCATCGTCGCGAATCGCCGTCGCCAGCAAGCCCTTGGCATCCGCGGCATTCGACGGCAAGACCACCTTGATGCCGGGAATGGACGTGAGAATGGCGTGCAAGCTCTGCGAATGCTGCGGCCCGGCGCCGAGTCCGGCACCCATCAAGGTGCGAATGGTGACGGGGACGCTGCATTTACCGCCGAACATGTAGCGAAATTTGGCCTGCTGATTCAGGATCTGGTCGAGGCAGACGCCGATGAAGTCGATGAACATGAGTTCCGCCACCGGCCGCAGACCGGTGAGTGCGGCGCCGCCCGCCGCGCCGATGATGGCCGATTCGGTAATCGGCGTATCGATGACGCGCCGCCGTCCGAACTCGGCCGCGAGTCCCGCAGTGACGCCGAAGGTGCCGCCGGCGGCTTCGGCCACGCCGGAGCTGCCGCCCATGCCGCCGACCACATCCTCGCCCATGACGATGACGCGCGAATCGCGACGCATCTCCTGCTTGAGGGTCTCATTGATGGCGTCGCGAAACGACTTGATCGGCATATCAGTAACTCCCGTAGACGTCTGTGTATAGCGCTTCGCGCGGCGGCTTGGGCGCTGCTTTCGCCGCCACAACGCGGTCCTCGATCAGTTCCGCGATTTCCTCATCGATTTCCACCAATTCATCTTTGGAGATTCCGAAATCGCGGATTGCGCGGTCCTCGAATTTGACGAGAGGATCGGCAGTCGCGCGCAGGCGATCCACTTCTTGGGGATCCCGGTACAGCTGCATGTCGCCTTCGAAATGACCATACCAGCGCATCGCGACGGCCTCGACGGCGCTCGGGCCTTCGCCTTTGCGCGCCCGTTCCACCGCGCGGCCGACGGCGTCATAGACGGCGAAAAAGTCGACTCCGTCCACGGTCTCGCCCGGCATGCCGAAGCCCGCGGCGCGGCGCGCGATATTGCCGCCCAAGTGGTATGAGATGCCGGTGAACTCGGCATAGCCGTTGTTCTCATAAAGAAATATCAGCGGCAGTTTCAGGATGGATGCCATGTTCAAGGATTCGGCAACCGTGCCTTGATTGGACGCCCCGTCACCGATGAAAGTGACGGTAACCCCACCGGTTTGCAGCGTGGACTGGCTCAATGCCGCGCCGACGGCAATCGGCGGCGCCGCGCCCACGATGGCATTGGCGCCGAGCATCCCCTTGCGCAAATCGGCAATGTGCATCGAGCCACCCTTGCCGTTGCACAGGCCGCCCTGCTTACAATAGATCTCGAGCAGCATGTCGCCGATGTCGCAACCCTTGGCGATGCAGTGTCCGTGGCCGCGGTGGGTGCTGCCGATATAATCAGTATCGAGCAGGTGCATACAGGTGCCGACGGCGACAGCTTCTTGACCGCAATACAAGTGCACAAATCCCGGCACCGTGCCGGCTTGGACTTCACGCCGCATGCGTTCCTCAAAGTCCCGGATGGCGCGCATGCGCCGATAGGCGTCCAGCAGCATGATCGGATCGTAGGATTGATCGGCCATTTCTCCCCCCTGCAGCAAAATAAAAAAACAGTCAGTACTGATTGTTTTGTATAATAGGATGATCGCAGAATAAAGTACAAGTCTTTGATGCTGCGGTGCGGTTCGAAGACTTATCCACAGACGTTTCCGCGGAAACGTTTAGAGGCGGGCGACCCGATAGCCCAGGCGCGGGAAATGGACCACGACGGTGCCGATGCGCGGATGCGAACGGCGGACCGAAATTCTGTTCGGCAATGCTACGGTGACCTCGCCCTCGACCTCGCCGCGGCGGGTGTCGTCGGCCGACACGCGGACTCGCATGCCCGGCGTCAATGCTTGCGCGTCGTAGGGATCAATGTCCAGGTACGGCACGGGTTCGGATCGAAGCGCCTCCTCGAGCGCGGCGCCGGCATCGATCCGCGTTCGCCGTCCTTCGCCGAGTTCCGCGACCCGGCCTTCCCACGCAGCCAGCCGCGGGAGATCTATGAGCAATTGACCGGTGACCTCCGGCAGAGCCGCGCGCATCAGCCATACGACGGGGTAGACCTGCGAATCGGTCAATCCAGGCGAGTCGCCGCCGAGAAAGGCGCCGCCGTCCGCGAGCTGCTGTTCGAGCAGGTACGCATGTGCCCGAAATTGCGCGCGCGAATCCTCGAGTGCATGCCCGGCTTTGGAGAAATCGATATCCGCGAACACTTGTTCGCGATCCTGGCGAAACGCCTCGGGCCAGGAGGCCGCTTGTAGCGCGAGCACGATGTGGAGCGCGCTGCGGAAAAAAGCATCGCTCCATTTGACCAGCGCCAGGTCGAGTCCGGTTCTGCCCGATGGAAATAGCGCCGGCAGCGGATAGCGGCGTTCCAGTTCCATCGCGATCAGTTGCGAGTCCACGTAAACGTCGCTGCCGAACTGCAGTACCGGCGTGCCGCGATAACCGCCGGTCAGCAGCAGCAGATCATCCTTGGGGGGCATCATGGGTGTCTCGACCCAGCGCCAGTCCACGTTCTTGATTCCGAGCAGCCGCAGGGCGCGCTGGGTGAAGGGTGATGCGTCGTAAGCGTGCAATATGGGGCCGTTCATTTGGGTGATTGCGCGCGGCGCGCTTCCTCGTCTTTGACTGTTGCAGCCGATTGTCCATAAAGAAAGGTATGGCCGATTTCATCCGCCGCTCGCTCGTTGCCGCGCGCCAGCCCGCGCTGCACCCCGGGCCGGGCGCTCATGGCGTCGAACCAGCGCTTTAGATGCGTAAAGTCCTCGAGCCTTTGACCCTGGCGTTCGTGCGGTACGATCCAGGGATAACACGCCATGTCGGCAATGGAATAGTCCCCGGCGAGCCATTCGCGATCTGCGAGCCTGCGGTCCATCACTCCGTACAGCCGGTTCACCTCGTCGGTGTAGCGGCGGATTCCGTAGGGCACATTTTCAGAGGCGAATGCACGAAAGTGATGTGCTTGTCCCGCCATGGGGCCGAGGCCGCCCACCTGCCAGAAAAGCCATGCCAGGCACTGGTAGCGGCTGTGCGGGTCGGTCGGCAGGAAGCGACCCGTGCGCTCAGCGAGATAGACCAAGATGGCGCCGGATTCGAACAGCCGTATGGGGCCGCCGTCCGCATCGGTCTCGATGAGCGCAGGAATCTTGTTGTTGGGGCTGAATTCCAAGAACTTCGGATCGAATTGCGCGCCCCGCGTAATGTCGACGAACCGCACCTGGTAGGGCAGCGCGCATTCTTCGAGCATGATGGCGATTTTCAAGCCGTTAGGCGAAGGATAGAAATAGAGTTCGATCATGGCCCGGTCTTCGGTGCGGCTGCCTTCATGCTGGCGCTGATTTCGCGGGGAGTCGGATTGCGCCGCAAGGTCAGGCCGCCGTTGATCTGCAAAACCTGGCCGGTGAGGAAGCTTTCGTTGCCGGCGAGCCACAAAGCGGCGTTCGCAATATCCTCCGCCGTGCCGATCCTGCCGAGCGGATATTCTTTGATGAATGCTTCTTGAAGTCCCGGCAGGCTCATTTCGTGAGAGGTCATGGGACTGCCGGTCAAACCCGGTGCAATGGCATTGACACGCACGCCCTTGGCGCCGAACTCGTTCGCGAAGCAGCGCACCAAGGCATCGCCGGCTGATTTGGTCGCAATGTAGGCCGCGTGGTTGTAGAGCAGGGCGTAGGCTGAGGCCGAAGACATTTGCACGATGGAACCGCCGCCGTGCGCGGCCATCTGCGCCACCATGCTTTGCAGGAAGAAATAAACTCCCTTGAATTGCAGCGCGCAAAGCTTGTCCAATTCTTCCTCTTTGACGTCGAGAAGCTTGGTCATCGGCGCCCAGCCGGTGCAATTGACCGCAATATCGAGGCCGCCAAAGCGCTCCACGGCAAAATGCGCCAGCGCAGCCACATCGGCGCTGCGGGTAATGTCGCAGACGCGCTGATCTCCGCCGAGTTCCGCCGCGAGCGCACGCAGCTGCGCTTCCGAGCGTCCGGCCACGATGACACGGGCGCCCTCGGCAGCGAAGCGGCGGGCGATGACCTGCCCCATGTTGTCCTTGCCGGCCGCGCCCAAAATCACCGCCACCTTGCCGTCAATGCGTCCCATGATGTTTCCTATGCCGTTTGAATTTGAATTGCCGTGTCAGACATTGAGACGCCGCAGAGGCTCGGCGCCGCTCCAGCCTTCGGCGGCACGCCGTACATAGCGATAAAACCTGAGCAGATCGCCGCTGCCTTCGTACAGCTCGGTCATGTGACCGAGCTCGTGTGAGGTATCGAGCATGGCGAAGTGCGTGCCGGTGGCCGTACAGGCATCGAGCGCAATATCACGGCCGGCGACGCGCGCCTGTTCCAGAGTCTCCGGCAGATTGGGCACGAAGTGCGCCACGTGATGTACGCCCACGGCGTCGCGCGCAAACAGATCGCGCAACACCGAGGGCCGGTCATCGTGTTGGGTAATGAGTTCGATCATGAGTTCACCCGCCTGGCCGTAAGCGGAACTGTGATCGAAGATCGCGGGCGAGCCGCGATACAGGCACTGGCTCAGTGCGATGTGTTCGAACAAAAAGAAGGGTCCCCAGCCGTAACTGCGCGCGTAGTCATGCGCCGCCCGCTCCGGGTCCGCAACGTGATAGGCGATCTGGACCGGATTGAGTTTTGAAAACGGCACGTTGGCAGCGTGCTAGAGACGCCGCAGCGGCCGGCTGCCGTCCCAGTTTGCCGCGGCGCCGCGCACCTTCGAGAAAAAGGCCTCGACCGCGGGTCCGGTTTCTATCAATTCGATCATGCCCCCGGCCTGCTGGTCGGTATTGATGTAGGCAAAGCGCATGCCTCCCGCCGTTTCGCCCCATTGCACCGGCTCGATGCCCAGCGGCCGCAAGCGCTCGAGGTGTTCATCCAGGGAAGCGGTCATGACGCCGAGATGTTGCAGGCCTTCGCCGTGGCGGGCCAGGAATTCGGAGTAAATGGAAGGGACTGCATCGTGTTGCACGATCAGCTCGATTTGCATATCGCCCCACTGCGCGATGGCGACCGACATGTCGAGAGACAACGGCGCGCCGCGAAAATACACTTTGCCGAATGAAATATGCTCGAGCATGTAGAACGGGCCGACGCCGAGCTTGCCGGACCAGTAGGCCACTGCCGGCTCCAGGTCGCGTACCACGAAGGCGTTCTGAACGATGGGCCCAAAGTGCGGCAGAGCGGACATGGTGTCTTACGTCAACCCTAGGTCGGCTACCAAGGCTTCGCGCAGCCGGAATTTTTGAATCTTGGTCGAGGACATCGGCCAATCGCTGACGAAGCGCACAACGCGCGGCACCTTGAATGCAGCCACCTCAGCCTTGCAGAAGCTTACCAGTTCGGCTTCGGTGACAGTGCTGCCCGGCTTGAGTTCGACGAAGGCGGCCGGCACCTCGACATATTTCGCGTCGGGAATGCCGACGACTTGCGCCAGCTTCACCGCCGGATGACGGCCGAGCAACGCTTCTATTTCCGCCGCCGCTACGTTCTCACCGCCGACCTTCAGCATGTCCTTGTAGCGGCCGTGGAACATGATGGTGCCCTGTTCGTCCAAGGAGCCGATGTCGCCCGTGTGAAACCAGCCGTCCGAGTCGATGGCCTCGGCGGTTTTCTCCGCGTCCTTGTGATAGCCCTCGAGCACACTGTAGCCGCGAACCAGCACTTCGCCGTGCCCGCCGGTGGCCACATCGGCGCCGCTCTCGCCGTCGACGATGCGCACCTCGAGGCCGGGCAGGGGCTTGCCCAGCCGCGTGATGCGCAGGGATTCAGCCTCGTCCGGCGAACCGGTGCATACCGTGCCTGCCGTCTCGGTCATGCCGAAGCTGCCGACCTGCAGGGCCTGAGGCATGGCGCGCATGATGGACTGCGCCACATCCGGAGGCTGCACGGCAAAATTCGAGTTCATGAGTTTGATGCGCGAAAGATCGGCGCTGGCAAAATTCGGATGATAGATCAGGCCCTGCATGATGGTGACGAAGCACGGATAGGTCGCCGTGACTTCGTAACGCTGCAGCATGTCCAGGGCGACGCCGGCGTCGAAGTAGCTCATGGTCAGATACGTGCCGCCGACATCGAAGATGGCGAGCATCGGCAACACCGAGGCGATGTGGAACATCGGCAGCGGCGACCAAAACCGGTCCTCGTGGGTGAGACGATAACGATGCCGGCCGAGCGCGATGGAATTGCGCACCTGCGCTTCGTGGGTGATGCGGCAGCCCTTGGGATTTGCGGTCGTGCCCGAGGTATACAACATGAGTCCCACGTCGCGAACGCGCACCCCGAGGCGGGCAAGATGCACCTTCTCCTCGGGCGAGGTTTCCTCGAGAGCATCGAATTCGCCCTGCGATATGAAGCCCGGCGATGTCGTCTCACCCAGTAACACAATGTTGCGCAAAGCCGGCATGCCCGGCACCTGCAGCCGCCGTGGGTCGGCTTGGGACTTGAGGGTGGGCACGGCGCCGGCCAGTCGCTCGACGAAATTGACCTGATCGGCGATGGCATCGGTGGTGATCAGTGTGACGATGTCGCCGTTCTCGATCACATAGGCGAGTTCTTGCGCGCGGTAGCGCGCATTGATCGGCACGACTACGGCGCCGCACAGCGCGGCGGCAAAAAATATTTCGACGAATGCAGGGCAGGTGGGCATCAAAATGCCGACGTGGTCGCGCGGCTTCACGCCGAGCGCCTGTAGGCTGCGGGCACGACGCAAAGCACGCGTGGCCAGTTCCTGATACGTGTATTGTGAGTCTGGAAATACGAGCGCGAGAGTGTCGGGGTAACGATCGGCGGCGCTGAGGAGCAGGTCCCCTATGGTCGTCACCGAAATACGCAGCCGCGACAAATCTTCGCCGCCGATTTTGTTAAATTCAGCCATTGCCGAGCCCGCCCCCGATATGAAGTTGGACAGTAGCATGGAGCGGTCATTAAAAAAACAGTCAGTACTGTTTCTTTTTTATGGCGCGCTGCCTATACTCGAAATATATAAACGCGCCTTCGCGCCAAACTTAAGAAAATGAGCCTACGCCTGCCTTTAGATCCCCCCAAACAGTGGGGAATGACCGACGATGAACTCGCCGAATGGCCGCTTTCGTTTCGCGACGATGTACTCGCCGGCCAGGTATGCCTGGTTTCCGGTGGCGGCAGCGGGATCGGACGCGCCATCGCCTACGTATTAGCCCGCCTCGGCGCGCAGGTCGTGATCTGCGGCCGCCGTGCCGACAAGCTCGAAGAGACCGCTGCGGGCATTGAAAAACGCATCGGCAAGCCGGTCATGACCAAGTCCATGACCATACGCGATCCCGAGCAGGTGCAGGCTCTGTTCAAGGAAACTTGGGAGAAGTTCGGGCGGCTGGATGTGCTGGTCAACAGCGCGGGCGGTCAATATCCGCAAGCGGCCATCGACTTCAGCGTCAAGGGCTGGAATGCCGTCATCGACACGAATCTGAACGGCACCTGGTACATGATGCAAGCTGCGGCACAACACTGGCGTGACCAGGGCCACGCCGGCTCGATTGTGAACATTGTCGCCGTGGTTTCGCGCGGCAACCCGCAGGTCGCCCATACGGCGGCGGCCCGCGCCGGCGTCATCTACTTGAGCAAGACCCTCTCCGTGGAATGGGCGCCGCTCGACATCCGCATCAATTGCGTGGCGCCCGGGTCCATCGCCACCGACGGGCTCAATGTCTATCCGCGCGAGGCCGCGGAGGCGTTCACGCTCTCGAATCCCATGAAGCGACTGGGCGATGTCATGGACATCGCGCAAGCCGTGATTTATCTCGCGGCGCCCACCGGTAAATTCATCACCGGCGAAGTGTTGGCCGTTGACGGCGGACGCCAGAATTGGGGCGAGGACTGGCCCGGCGGCATTCCCGACTACTTCCGGGTTCGCGGCCGCTGAGCCTCAACCTGCTGCCGCGCGACTAACCTGCCGCCACTGACCTTGAGTCCGCGGTGGCTGGTGTGAACGGGCAGTAGCTCTCACGCTCGACCAGATCGAGTACGAACGACAACTTGGCCATGCCCGACACTACTGCCATGGCCGTGCCCAGCTCGAGAATCTGCGCCTCGGTAAATTGCGCCCGCAGCCTGGCGAACAGGTCTGGCGTCATTTGACCATCCATGTTGGACAACGCGACTTGCTCGGCATATTCGATCACGGCGCGCTCGGCGGGAGTGAACGCAGCAACGTTGCCGTCGATGAGCGCATCGATTTGTGTCTGAGTGAAGCCTGCCTCAATTGCGCCGGGCACATTCTGTTTATTGCAGGTCCGGCAGCCGTGGATCAACGATAGTTTCAGGCGCGCCAGCTGCTTGTAGCGCTGCGGCACCGTGCCGCCGAAGAACACCTTCATATAGAACTGCTGCATGACGAAGTCGAGCAGCTCGGGAGCCTGGGCGAACACCTCGACGAAGGTGGCATCGCCGGTCAGCTTGTTGAGCATGTCGCACGCGTCGCGCCATTGCGGCGCCATGTCATTGCGGTCGGTGCGGGTGAACAGGGTGTCAGTCATGACGGTGTCCTTCAGTGTGAAGCGGAGAGTAGGCCCAAAATCGAGACGCTGGCGATGTTGCGGTTGGGAATTCCGCCGAGATTGTGCGTGAGTCCGATGGCGGGCCCGTGTCCGGAACGCCCACGCAATTGACGTTCGCCGGCGCGTCCGAGCAGCTGCAGATAAATCTCATACGCCATGCGCAGTCCGGTGGCGCCGATGGGATGCCCGAAGCACTTCAAGCCACCGTCGATCTGGCAGGGTATGGCGCCGCCGGAGTCATAGCGTCCGTCGAGCACGTCGTGAGGAGCGCGACCGACATCGGAGAATCCCAAATCCTCCATCAGCACTAGTTCGGTGATCGAGAAGCAATCATGCACTTCGATGAGATCTATTTCCTCGCGGGGATTTGCGATGCCGGCCTCCGCGTAGGCGCGGCGCGCGGCGATCGGCGTGGTCAGCGTATGGCTGCCGTCCCAGGATTGATGACCCATCTCGACCCCGTTGCTGGGTGCCAGCTGCAATGCCTTCACCGACACGAGGTCGCGCTTGCCCAGCTCGCGCGCGATCTCGGGCGTGGTCACGATGGCGCAGGCTGCACCGTCGCTCACGCCGCAGCAATCCAGGACGCCGAGCGGATAGGAGATGGCCGGCGCATCGAGGACTTGCTGGGGGGTGATGCGATGGCGCAAATGCGCCTTGGGATTGCGCGTGGCGTTCTCGTGGCTCTTGCAGGAGATATGCGCCATGGCGCGCTTCAGCTCGGTCATGGAATAGCCGTGCTTCGCCGCGTAGGCACTGGCAAGCTGGGCGAAAGCCCCGGGCGCCGTGCTGGTCGGCAGATACAGATCCTCGAAGGTTCCCTTGGTGCGCTCTGGCAGACCGGAAAATCCCGTGTCCTTGAGTTTCTCCACCCCCATGGCGAGAGCGATGTCGCAGGCTCCGGACGCCACTGCATACACGGCGCCGCGCAGCGACTCGGTGCCGGTGGCGCATAGATTCTCGACCCGCGTCGTCGGCACATTCGGCAGCCGCAGCGCCATGGACAGGGGCAGCGAGGACTTGCCGGTATTTTGCTCGTCGAAGAACACGCCGAGCCACGCCGCGTCGATACGGTCGCGCACGATGCCCGCATCGGCGAGCGCTTCGTCGAAGGCTTCGACCATCAAGTCATCGGGCCCGCAGGACCAGCGCTCGCCGAAACTGGAGCAGCCCATGCCGACGATGACTACTTTATCCTTGATTCCGCTTGCCATTGAGCCGCCTTCAAACCGTGGTTGCTTTCCAGAAGTAGCGGCGAAAGCGCCGCGCGCGATCTTCATCCTTGATGCGGTACACGAAACGCACCGCATCATCGACCTTCAGCGCGCCGGCTTCGACGTCGGTGAACTCCATGAGCAGATTTCCGCCTTCGGCGAATTCGACATTGCCGTATATATAAGGCGGGCGCGCCGCATAGGCCTGCCAATCCTCGGTGAAGGATTTGACTCTGCCACGCGAGTCCGCGAGCCGGTGCGCAACCTGAGTGTCCGTCTGCCGGCACTGCGGGTTGACGCAGACCCGCGAGCGCGGAAATTGCACGGTGCCGCAATGCTCGCAGCGGCCACCCTTGAAGGCATTGAGGGCGTCGCGTTTGCGGTAGGCCACCGTATGCGCAGTACGCTGGTCCCGTTCGGCGCGCATGCCGAAATCGACATCGATTAGGGCGCGATGCGACAGGTAGCGCACGTAGCTGGGTTCCTCCTGCTGGGCGGCAAGTGCACCGGCAAAGACCTTCCCTGCAAGGCGCAGTCCTGCTTCGGCGCGCAGCAGCACCGCGTCCACGCCCTGGCCGATGCCGATCAGAATGATGAGGTCGCCGGGCGCGGCCGTCTCGAGCGCGCCGGCGAGCATCAGCAGCGGCATCGCCGTGCCGGCGTCGCCGCATTCGGTCAGCGCCCGCGCGTCGCGCTGCGCGGCTTGTAGACCACACGCTTCGGCAACACGCTTGGCGGTAACTGCGCTCCCAGGCATGACGAAATGTCCAATGGCCCCGGCGTTCAAACCCGCCGCCGCCAACAGCTCCGACACGGCCCGAGGAATCAACTGCAGCAGCGACTCTTCGCGTATCCAGCGTTCCTCTAGGCCGTAATCGAAGCTCGCGCCGCTCATCCGATAATGGTCCACGAAATCGCTGCCCAGAGTCCGCGTTGCGAGCACGCTGGCGAGGGCCGCCGGATTGGTCGGCCCGAGCAGCAACGCCGCCGCGGCATCGCCATAGGTCATTTCCTGTGGGCTGCCGGCGCGCGTCAGGCGAGCGTCGCTCGCGACCAGCAGCGTGCGGGCGTCGCCGCGCCGCGCGGCGCTGATCAAGCCGCTGGTGCCGGCGCGCAGCGAGGCGCCGAGGTTCAAGCTGTCGATCGAATCCGACAAGTCGAGGGCAGAGGCCAGCATGACGGCGTCATCGCGATCGGCGAAGGGCGCGGTGGTCGAACAGAACAGGACGGACTGAGGTGCGCCGTCGGGATCGTGAGCGCTGCGCGCGGCTTCGACCGCCATGGTCAGTGCGTCTTCGTCCCAATTGCACAGCGCGCGAGCGCCGCGGGCGCCGCTGCGTCCGGGGGGGCTGGCCCATGCCATGGCGGCGGCAATGGCCGATCGCGCCAGGCGCAGCTTCGGGACGTGCACGCCCATCCGCAAAATGGCGGCGGGCTTGCTCATCGCATACCGCACTCAGTTTTCATAATAGGGTTCGAGAAGGGGCTCGATGCGCAATTGCACGGGCACGCGCTCGCTGCCGATGCGCCGGTCCAGCTCTTCGTGCCAATGATAAATTCGGCGCTCCTGATAATTGAGCGGAATGCCGCGAAATCCCGGCGACATCAGCGATTCCTGGATTTGCGGAGCGAATTGCAAATCCTCCTCGAGAATGCGCTCGAAATTCGTCATGCGAATTTTCCACAGCTCGGGCAGCGGTCCGCCGCCCCAATCCGGCGCAAACCAGTGGCATTCGATTCGCATGGTCGTATCGGACGTCGGCCAAAACAAAAGAAAGGGAACTCCACTGGGGTCCACCGGCGCAACCAGATTGGGATAGAAATTGAATGATGGATTGTTCTTCGAGGAGATGACGGTGGCCGACTCGATATGGCGCAGACCGCGCGTGCCGGGATCCTTCCAATCCGGACGCCGGTTCGGCGTGACCATGATGGAGTGCCCGTTGCGGTACAGGGCAATGGTCGTGCCGCGGTGATCCAGAAAGCGGTCCACCGTGCCCTGGTGAATGGATTTCAAATGATAGACCTCAAGGAAGGCATCGAGCAGCACCTTGACGTTGCACTTCACATCGTGAGCCGTCTTCGCGACGAACCGCCAGCAGTCGGGCTCGAATTGCTTGAAATAGTCGAAGAACGGATGGGTGTGCTGCAGCAGCGGTTCGGCGTGCGGATTCTCGTTGATGAACACCCAGTTGTAGAAGCGCTCGCAACGCACGTCGATGAGCGAGCGGGTCGACATGTCGAGACAGGGGAAGTCACGCTTGTCGCGCAGATTGATGAGCTTGCCGTCGAGCGAATAGGTCCAGCCATGGTAACCGCAGACCAGTCCGTCGACCTTGCCGCACTCGGTCTTGACCAGCGGACCGCCGCGATGCCGGCAGGTGTTATAGAACGCACGGATGACCTCATCCTTGCCGCGCAGGATGAGAATGGGGGTTCCGGTTTTCTTCCACAGCAGGTAGCTGCCGGGTTGCGGAAGCTCGTCAACGTGGCAGGCGTAGAGCCAGCTCTTATGCCACAGCTGTTCGGACTCGAGTTTGAGAAAGGCGGGGTCGGTGTAGCGCCCCGCCGGAATATCGGGAAACGCAGGGAAACCCGGGGGCGGGCCGGTCCGCTCCGCCTCGTACTTCATGCCGTCGAGAAACCGTTGCACTGTTGCGCTGTCCATGACCCAGATGCCTCTTTCTGCCGACCTTTCCGTATCCTTAAGATTATACCCGGCAACAAAAAAGAAACAGACCTGACTGTTTTTTTATTGCCCTGGGGTATAGGCTATTGACCAAGGAGTACATGCGTGACCGAGCTGATTCTGCACCATTTCGATCTGTCGCCGTTCGCCGAGAAGGTGCGGCTGATGCTGGGACTGAAGGGGCTGGCCTGGCGCTCCGTCGAAATTCCCATGGTCATGCCCAAGCCGTTCCTGACCGCGCTGACCGGAGGCTATCGAAAGACGCCGGTATTGCAGATTGGAGCGGATATTTATTGCGACACTCGCCTGATCGCGGCCGAGCTCGAGGCGCGATTCCCGCATCCAACCCTGTTTCCGTTCGGCCAGAGAGGGCTGACGATGGCGCTTGCCGCATGGAGCGATGGGAGCTTTTTTGAGCCCGGCGCGGGTTTGTCCATGGGGCTGAACAAGCGCGGGCTGCCGGAGGCGGTGATCAACGACCGCAAGGCCTTTTTCAATTTCATGGATTTCGATAACCTCGAGCGAGAAATTCCGCATTTGACCACTCAGTTCCGTGCGCAGGCCGACCTGGTAGAGCAGCAGCTCGCGGATGGCCGAGCTTTCATGCAGGGAGATATCCCCGGCCTTGCCGATATCCACGCCTATTTTCCCGTGTGGATGGCGCGCGGCAATGTTCCTATCGCCGGCCAAATATTTGCCTCCTTCGAGCGCATGCAAGCGTGGGAGGCCAGGATGCGCGGCGTGGGCCACGGCAAGCGCACCGAGATGAGCGCCGAGGACGCGCTCGCTGCAGCGCGTGCCTCTGGTGCGCCCCCGGGGCTGGGAGTGGATGCCGCGGATGCGCTGGGATTGACCGTCGGCGTTCGTGTCGCAGTAGTCCCGAATGACTACGGTAAGGACCCGGTGGTCGGGGAATTGGCGACGCTGTCACTGTATGAAGTCGCGGTGCGCCGGTCCGACCCGCTAGTGGGCTCGGTCCTGGTGCATTTTCCGCGTATCGGCTATCGGGTCGTGCACGAATACAACAAATGACGTAACTCCGCGTGGCGGCAGCAATTTCCAGGGCATTGGCTGCCTCCGGCGCGTCTAGCCTGCTGTATCGCCAAAGTATTTTTCCTATCAAACAAACCGTCAGGCTTGTTTTTTTTGAGAGTCCCGCGTAGCTTGTGTTGCGATATTCCGAAAAGGCGCAAAGCCTAAATCGATCTTTTTAGAGGGGAGCTATTCATGACAATCAACAAGCGCATCGGGCGTGCCGGCCGCGCGACACTTCAGCATCACCGTAGCGTCTCGCTTGCTGTGGCAGCAGCGCTGCTGTCAACCACTGCCCACGCGGAGATCGCGACCGCCGCTGCAGCCGAGCCCGCCGTCGGTGGCCTGGATGAAATCGTCGTCACGGCAACCCGTCGCGAATCGAATCTGCAGTCGACCCCCATCGCGGTCACTGCCATCGATTCGCAGACCATGGCCGCGCTCACGCCGCGCACGCTCGCCGACCTCGCGATGCTGGTGCCGAATTTCTCGGCGAACAAGGTCAATGGCTTTAATGCCGCGTCGTTCGCCATGCGTGGCGTCGGCAACACCGACATCATCGTTTACAACGAAGCGCCGGTGGCGGTGCTCATCGATGACTTCGTCATGCCGAGCACACAGACTCAGCTGCTCGATCCCTTCGACGTCCAGGAAGTCGAGGTGCTGCGAGGACCTCAGGGCACCTTGTTCGGCAAGAACACCACGGGCGGCGCTGTCATCGTCAAAACCAAGGCGCCATCTCTCACGGAGATGACCGTCGAGGCTCAGGCCGGCGGCGGAAGCTACAACGAGATGCACGGCCAGGGCGCCATCAATATCCCCATTATCGCCGATCACCTGGCACTGCGCGTGGTGGCAAGCGAGGAGAAGCAGGACGGTTGGATGCGCAACGGCGCCAGCAACGTGATCGGCGGCACGACGTATACCGGCGACGGTGCGCGCGTCGGCGGCTCGGATGTGTTCACCGGCCGCGCCAAGCTGCTGTGGGAACCGACGGACAATTTACGTGCCCTCTTTACCTACGAAATGCTGACCGACCGCTCCGGCACTCCGGGTGCGGTCAATACGACGCCGGCGGACCTGCGTCCGGGAACCAATGTTCCTTATTTCGTCTTCGGCCAGCTCGGCTTGCCGGGCTACACCGGTAACAACCCCCTGGGCAACGCCGGTGTCGATAATCGCCAGGGCTACTTGATCGACTCGCAAAACGGTCATCGCGTCGATGCCCAGGGCGAGCATCTGAACATCGATTACACCATCGAACCTGGCACCTTCACCTGGGTGCAGGGCTATCGGTCGCAGGATTCAAGCCTGCCGTCCGATTACACCGGCGTGGTGGGACCGCTGTCGGTGTTCGATGCCAACCGTTCCGATCGCCGCAAGACCTGGCAGGAAGAACTGCGCTTCGCATCGAAGCAGATCGGCGCTTTCAACTACGTGGCGGGTGCGTTTTACCAGCACGATGACACCAAGTTCTGCGTGGCGCAGATTCTTGGCATTTATGATCTGTTCGGCGTGCCGACGCCGCCGGGATTGCAGCCGGGCGGCTATAACAACAATCCGCAGGTGCTGTGCAACGAGCAGACCGAAAAATCCAAGGCGCTGTACGGCGAGACCAATTACAAGTTCACGGACGCCACCACGCTGACCGTCGGCGCGCGCATCACCCAGGACAGCAAGAACTGGATTGGCCGCCAACAGGTGTTCGTGCAGCAATTGCCGTCGCCCACCGGCGCCGTCGTGCCGGCGTTCACCTACGCGCAACTGAACGGCTTGATGAGCGGTGCTAATTTCAGCGCCTATCCGTTCGGTGTGGTGACCGACAGCCATTCGTGGACTCAACCCTCGTATCGCGTGACCCTCTCGCATCAATTCGACCCCGAAGTGTTCGGCTATGTGAACTTCTCGCACGGCTTCAAGGGCGGCGGTTACAACGACCAAGTGGGCACGGGCGGCACGCCCATTACTCCTGCGGAGAAGCAGCCAACCAATCCGGAAAAAGCGGATTCCTTCGAGCTGGGCGTTAAGAGCGAGTTGTTCGATCGCCGCGTGCGCCTCAACGAGGCACTGTTCTATGTGCGCTACACGGACCTGATCCGCCAGGTCGTCGCGCCCATCACCAATGCGAACGGGCAGCAGGGTGAGGAGACGCTGTTCAAGAATGCCGCCAAAATGACTGCGTACGGCATCGAGAACGAATTGACGGTGCGACTGATGGACGGCCTGATGCTGCGCACACCGCTGAGCTTCCAACACTGCTCGTACGGCAACTTCTCGACGCTGAATGCAAGCGGCGGCAGCACCGATCTGTCCGGCCTGCCCGTCAATCGTTGCCCGACCGTGACGGCGACGATCGATTTGAACTACACCATCCCAGTCGCCTGGACCAATGGCACGGTGGTCATCGACCTCAACGACAATTACGTGTCGAGGAATCTAGATACGTATTCCATTGCGTTGCCGAATGCGCCCTTCACTCAGACCTACGCGGACGCGCGGGCGCTGCTCGGCGCCTCGATCACCTACAACGGCGAGGGCAACAAGTGGTTCGCGCGCGTGTATGGCCGCAATCTCACGAACAAGCTCTACAAGGAATCGGCGCAGAACGTCGATCCCCTGTGGGTGTGGTCGTTCTACGGAGAGCCGCTGTTCGTCGGTGGAGAAATTGGTTTCAAGTTCGGTCAGAAGTAAACCGGCCGCATGGGTCGCGTCTCAATGGGCGCGACCCATGCCGTCATATCACTGCCGACTCTTTGAGGGCGGCGACTTCGGCGGTGGTGTAGCCGAGTTCGGCAAGCACGGCATCGGTATGTTCTCCCAGCAAGGGCGGACGGCCGGGTGCGGTTCCGGGAGTCACGCTCAAGTCCACGGGCAGTCCCGAGATCGGAACGGGGCGCCGCAGGCCGGGAAAATCGGCAATCGCATGCAGGAAATTCATGGCCGCCACCTGCGGGTCATCGAGCGCCTGCTGCGGCGAATAGATGGGCCCGGCGGGCAGGCCCGCTGCGTCGAGCGCTGCGAGCGCTTCGGCACTGGTTCGGGCCGCGCACCAAGCGGACATGCTTTGCAGGATATTGTCGCTGTGGTCGCCGCGCGAGTCGTCATCCCGGTACTGCGGATCGCCGGTCCAGCGGGCTTCATCGCCCATGAGCTTGTCCCAGCGCCGAAACAGGCCGTTGCCGACGACGTGAGTCAGCACATGGCCGTCGCGGGTGGGGAAAACCGCGGAGGGCGCGGAAGTCTGCACGCGGTTGCCGCTGCCGACGCGATTGATCCCCGTCGCTCCCTGTTCCGCCAAATGCGAACCGAAGGTGGCGAGCGCAGTGCCGAGCAGGGTGCCTTTGACTTCCTGGCCCTCACCGCTGCGTTCGCGGTGCAGAATCGCCGCGACGGTGCCCAGGGCGCAGAGCACCGCGGTGCCGAAATCTACGTAGGGCGCAGCGGCCTTGGCCGGCGCGCCGGGTTCGCCGGAGATATACATGGCGCCCGACATGGCCTGTCCGACGCCGTCGAAGCCGCCGCGATTGGCGTAAGGTCCGCGGTCGCCGAAGGCGGTCTGCGTGGTCAAGATGATGTCGGGCCGGATGGCGCGCAGGGTCTCGTAGTCGATGCCCATGTTGCGCAGCTGCAGCGGCGGCAGGTTGGCGACGACCACGTCCGCCGTGGCGACCAGCCGCGCGATCAGCGCGCGCGCTGCCGGCTTGCCGGGATCGAGAGTGATGGATTTCTTGTTGGCTCCGGTTTGGAAGAACACGCCGCCTTCGCCGCTGTCGGCCACCGGCGCGATGTACCGGTCCTCGCCGCCCTCGCGGCGTTCGATGCGGATCACTTCGGCGCCCAGGTATCCGAGCAAGGTGGCGCAATAGGGGCCCGCGACGTAGCGGCCGAAATCGAGCACGCGGATGCCGGCGAGGACTTGGCGGGAAATATTTGGCGTTTGGCGGCTTGATTCGTTCATGATGGGAATATTACACGTGCGAGGTGTGTGTTGGATTTTACTCTGAGCGAAGAGCAGCGTGCGCTGCAGGGGGCTGCACGCGAATATGCGCAGAAGCGATTGCCGGCGATTGCGCAGCAGATCGAGACCAGCGGTGAGCCGCCGTCCCGTGAACTCATCGCGGAATTCGCGAGCCACGGCTTTCTCGGCATCAACATCCCCGAGGCGTTGGGCGGTTTGGGGCAGGGCAATCTCGAGGCGCTCATCGTGCTGGAGGAGTTCGGCAAGATCTCCTCTGCCGTTGCGTTTCCGGTGTTCGAGTCCTGCGTGGGCCCGGTGCGCGCGATAGAACAATTCGCCAATGGCGAACTCAAGTCGCGCATCGTGCCGCGCGTTTGCAGCGGCGAAATCGTCGTCGCCATTGCCATGTCCGAGCCCGGCGCCGGCTCGGCGCTGACGGATCTGACCACCCGCGCAGAAATTCGCGGCCAGAGTGTGGTGATCAACGGCAGCAAGCGTTGGTGTTCGGGCGGCGGTCATGCCGACGGCTATGTGGCGTATTGCCGTATGTCTGATGCTCCCGGCGCCAAAGGCATCGGCGCCGTATACGTCGAGAAGGACGCGCCGGGGTTGAGTTTCGGTAAACCCGAGTCGTTGATGGGCTTTCGCGGCGTACCGTCTTCGGATTTGTACTTCGAGAATTGCACGGTGCCGCTCTCGAATGTAATCGTGCCCGCCGGCGGCTTCAAGCGCCTCATGGAGGCCTTCGATCTGGAGCGCTGCGGCAATGCCACCATGGCGCTCGCGCAGGCGAGCGGCGCGCTCGAGGATGTTCTCGCCTACGTACAGGAGCGGCGGCAATTCGGCAAACCCATCGTGGAATTCCAAGCGGTGCAACTGCGCCTCGCCGACATGCGAATCAAGGTGGACGCCGCGCGCTTGTTGATCTGGCGAGCTGCCAGCAACGCGCAGGCTGGAATGCCCAGCGTCATCGAGTCATCGACGGCGAAATGCTTCGCGAACGAGATTGCCCGAGAAGTGACCGGACATGCGGTGCAATTAATGGGCGGATACGGCTATTCCCGCGAGTATCCGATGGAGCGGCGCCTGCGCGATGCCTGGGGTTGGGGTATCGCCGGCGGTGCCATCGATATTCAAAAGGTCAACATCGCTGCGGCCATGGTGGGCCGCCGCTTCGCGCAACGGGATTCCAAGTGAGCGGGAGGGGCGCGCTACAGCGTGAGCTTGCCGGGCTCGGCGGACGTCAGAGTCACTTCCACGCGATCATCGACCACGGTGACGGCATGAGTGGCGAGCGCGCGCGTCGCGGGAGCGCCCAGTGCGCGCCCGTCGCGAATGTCGAACGACGCGCCATGCAAGGGGCAGATGAGCCGCGTGCCGCGCAGGCGGCCTTCGTTGAGCCGGGCATAGGCATGCGTGCAGATGTTGTCGAGCGCGTAGATGCCGTCCTTGGTGCGGCAGATGACGATTTCCCGGCCGCCGACGCTGCAGGCATGCATGGTTCCCGCCGGGACTTCGCTCAAGGGCACGGCCACGGACATTTTATTCGACATCGATGCAATCCTTCGGTTTGAGTTACAGGAGCATAAACCGTCATGGCTAAAATCACATTCATTGCCCGCATGACCGTCAAGCCGGAGAAGCGGCCGGAATTCATTCGTCTGTGCCGCCAAATGCAGGAGCATGTCAGGGCGAGCGAGCCTGAGGTGCTGGCGTACGAGTTCTTCAAGCTGCGCGAAGAGAACCGTTATGCCGTGCTCGAGAGCTTTCCCGACGAGGCCACCGAGCATCGGCACATGAATTCAAAGGCGCTTGCCGAGATCGCGCCGAAAATATCCGCATGTCTGAACGGGACATGGGAGCGAGAGTATTTCGACGGGCTGGAGTGAACTTTAGGAGATTGCAATTCATGTCGACGACTTTCATCGCCACATTGGCTATCAAGCAAGGCAAGGAGACTGAGTTCGAACGGCTGCAAAAGGAGCTTTCCGAACTGACTCACGCCGACGAACCGGGCACTCTGGTCTATGATGTGATCAAGAGCCGCACCAAGGCACGCACCTACGTGGTGTACGCCCGATTCAAGGACGAAGCGGCATTTCAGGCGCACCAGGCCAGCCCATTTCACGATCGTCTCGTGCCGCCCATCATGGCGTGCGTGGAAGGCGACATGGATCTGCAATTGCTGGATTGGAAGAGCTGAACTTCGCGGGAAGCGCCGGGCCGCCGCCTATCGATCCTCGCCGGCCAGTTCCGTGAGCTTCTCTTCCAGGTAACGCAGCACGCGCTGATCGCGCTCGGTCTCCTTGTGCGTCAAGAAGCTGATGGCCATGCCTTCCATCACATAGCGGCTTAGGTCGAAGCCCAGCAGGAATTTTTCGCCCTTGCGCTTCCATTCGGGAAAGAATTCGAGGCTGGTGGTCAAGAACTCCTTTTCAAAGGCTTCCTGCGCGGGGAATAAAATGGCGGCGAGTTCCTTGTCCGTGCGCGCCGCCACCGCGAGTTCGAAAAAGGCGACGAACCAGGGATGTTTGACATGAGTCCAGTAACTTTGCACGCCCAGCCTGACGTGATCGCCATCGATGGGTTCCTTAGCCATGGACTTGCGCATGGCGCGCAGCCGCTTTGCATGCAAGTAGTCGACGGCCGCTCTGACGATGTCCATTTTCGACGGAAAATGGTGCAGCATGGCACCGCGCGATAAGCCGGCCTTTTCGGCGATCACGGCGGTAGTGGTGCGGGCATACCCCAATTCGACCAGGCATTTGATGGCCGCTTCGATGATCTGGGTGCGCGTCGATGCGCTCTTTTGAGCCTGCCAACCGACGGGCGCCAAGGCCTCGCCTACGCCGCTGCTCGATCCTGGTCCATTTGCTGCCATGCGTTATACGTTCCCTTGAATGAGGCGGCTTCTCAAAAATCCTTTATAAGCCAAAGTTGTATCGCCTGCTTGAAAAAGTCAGATCTGATTGAAACCGGATGGGTTGACTGATAGGTTTCAGCCCACTGGCATACATTAAGGATAGGGGGACATCATGGGTCGAGTCAGCGGCAAGGTGGCATTGGTAACCGGGGCGGCTTCCGGTCTCGGCAAGGCGGACGCCTCAGCATTAGTTCGGGAAGGCGCCAGCGTCGTGATCACGGACATCAATGAGGCTGCAGGCCGTGCTTTGGAGGCGGAATTGAATGCCGCCAGGGCGGGCAGCACCCTATTTCTCGTGCACGATGTATCCAGCGAGAGCCGCTGGCAGGAGGTTTTCGCAGAGACCCGGCGCCGTTTCGGCGGCCTGCATGTGCTGGTGAATAACGCCGGCATGGTGGTGATCGGCACGCCGGAGTCCGCCACCCTGGATCAATTTCACGCGCACCTGCGCGTCATGACGGACAGCGTTTTTCTCGCCTGCAAGTATGGAATCCCAGTGATGAAGGAGTCCGGGGGCGGCTCCATCATCAATATGTGCTCGACGGCCACCCACCTGGGGTATCCGGTGTTTTATGCCTACTCGGCGGCCAAGGGCGCCGTGCGCTCGATGACCAAGGCTATTGCGGTGCACTGCCAGATGAATAATTACAATGTGCGCTGCAATTCCATTCACGCCGGCGCTATCGAGACACCCATGGTGGTGAAGGCCACGGCTGAATTGGGCATGTCCATGTCGGTGTACAACACTGCCGTGGGACTGGGCAAACCCGAAGACGTCGCGAATTTGGTGGTTTATCTTGCGTCGGACGAGTCGCGATTCGTCAATGCGACGGAAATCGTCATCGACAATGGCCTGATAGCCCAGTGACATAAAAAACAGTCTTGACTGTTTGTTTTACGGGGCGACGACGACTACACTACGTCATTTGAGGAGCGATGCAATGGATCTTGGGCTACGGGGCAAGCGAGCAATAGTCACGGGTGCGACCAAGGGCATCGGACGCGGTGTGGTCGAACTGCTGGTGGCCGAGGGCGTCAATGTCGCATTCTGCGCCCGTACCCCGGAGGAAGTCGCCCAGGCGGTTGAAGCCGTAAAACGCCCCGACGTGGAAGTGTTCGGTGAGGCCGTGAACGTGCGCGACGGTGAGGCGTACAAGGCGTGGTTGGAGCGGGCGGCAACCGCGCTCGGCGGCTGCGACATATTCATTCCCGGTGTCAGCGGCGGCGGCGGCATGGACAGTGAAAAGAATTGGGTGCGGAATTTCGAAATCGACATGCTGCACACCGTGCGCGGCTGCGAGGCGCTCATGCCGCATCTGGAGAAATCCGGATCCGGTTCCATCGTAATCATCGGCTCGACCAATGCGGTGGAAACCTTTGCCGCGCCCATGGCCTACAACGCCATCAAGGCCGGATTGATTACCTATTCCAAGCAGCTGTCGCAATATGTGGGCAAGAAAGCCGTACGTGTGAATACCGTGTCGCCCGGACCGATCTACTTCGAAGGCGGTGCCTGGGAGATGATCAAGGGCACTCAGGCGAAGTTCTTCGACTCGATCATGAAACAGATCCCCTGCGGGCGCATGGGCACAGTGGAAGAAATCGCGCGCATCATCGTTTTCATTGCGAGCCCGGCCTCAAGCTTGGTCACCGGCGCGAACATCGTGGCCGACAACGGCTTCACGAAACGCGTGCAGTTATGATCGCCCGCGCCGCGGCGATGCCAACGCGCTAGCAGGCTGCCATGGCAACTGCTCCAGTGAACGGCTACCTGGTTTGTGGCGGGCTATACCACGACATGGATTACGCACGGCTGGAGATCCTGAAGCTGCTTGCCGAGCACGAGCACATCCGCGTTCGCGTGGCCGAGGATTACCGCGACGTCGCGGCGATCGCTGCCAGCGATTTTCTCATCACCTACACCTGCGACGTCATTCCGGCGCACGCCGAACAGTCTGCATTACGCGATTTTTTGTCAACCGGACGACGCTGGCTGGCGCTGCACGGCACGAATTCGGTGCTGCGATTTCTCAAGGGCCGCGGCTGGGATGCGCCGCGAACCGCGCCGGATTTCATGGCCATGCTGGGCAGCCAATTCGTCGCGCATCCGCCGATCGCCCCTTACAAGGTTGAGGTGAGCGATTCATCGCATCCCCTGGTTGCGGGCATCGAACCCTTCGAGGTGGACGATGAGCTGTACCTGTGCGAGTACCATGGGACTCAGCACGCTCTGCTGCATACGAATTATCGGGGCGAGGCTCCGGGATTCACGGCGCAGCTGTGGCCGCGGCCCGTGTCGGAAACCGGCAGCCAGGGCACTGAGATGCCGGGTGACCGGCAGCTGGTGATGTATCTGCATCCCTACGCCGGGGGCGAGGTGTTGTATTGCACGCTCGGGCATTGTCGAGGCAAGTACGATATGCGTCCGATGATGGCGGAATACCCCACGGTGGAACGCGGCAGCTGGAAATTGCCTGTGTATCATGAGCTGCTGCGGCGAGGGATACGCTGGGCGTCGATGCCGCGCGGCACGAGGAATTGATCATGTCCGACGATTTGCACAGCCGCTCGAAATCTCCGCCCTATACCAAGGTGCCGCGGGTCAAGCCGGGTGCGGACGGCCGCAACGGCGTGTTGCCCGGCACGCCGCACGAAAAAGTTCCGGACCCTGTGCTCGAGGCAGGCGTGATCGATCAGCGCCGCTATACCTCCGCAGAATTCATGCGGCTAGAGTGGGAACGGATGTGGACCAAGGTGTGGCTGGTCGCGGGCCGCTCGCTCGACATGCCGGAACCCGGCGACTACATCGTGACCGAAGTGGGCGCGGAGTCCATCATCGTCGTCAGGCAGGCCGACGGCAGCGCGCGCGGCTTTTACAATGTCTGTCAGCACCGCGGCAATCGCTTGCGCCCCTGCGGCCGGGGCTCGGCGGGGGCCAGCCAAACCTTCAAGTGTCTCTACCATCACTGGGAATACAACCTCGACGGCTCGTACCGGCGCATTCCCGATCTCGACACCTTTGAGCAGGGCGCGCCGCCCTACGGCATGAGCGAAGTGAAGTGCACGGAGTGGGGCAGCTTTGTGTGGTTCTCCATGAATCCGGATGCCGAGCCGCTGGAGGAATTTCTGCGGCCCATCCCTCAGCATCTCGATCCCTATCACTTCGAGCGCATGGTGCAGACGCGCGACATTACTGTGGAGTGGGATTGCAATTGGAAGGCCTCCGTCGATGCCTTCAACGAGAGCTATCACGTTCAGGGCATTCATCCGCAGTTGCTCTGGTACCTGCACGACCTGGACATTCAGATCGATTGCTACGATCGCCACAATCGCTACCTCATTCCCTTCGCGACCTTGTCGCCGCGTGTGCGCAAGCCGAACACCATTCCCGATTCCATCAAGTCCATCATGAAGGGCGCGGGCATGGATCCGGCCGACTACGATGAGCCGATCGCCAATATTCGCCGCGACGTGCAGAAACAGAAGCGGGCGCGGGGCGCCGGGCAGGGCAGGGATTATTCGGAGCTGAACGACGATCAGCTCACGGATGACTATCACTACACGATTTTCCCCAATCTCTCGCTCAATCTGCATGCCGATGACTTCTGGGTGTTTCGCCAGCGGCCGCATGCCACGGATCCGAACAAGATGTACTACGACATCTGGACCTATGAGCTGATCCCGGCGGGGCAGGAATGGCCGCAGCGCGCCAAGCACCAGGAGTGGAAACACGGCGACAAATCCATCGGCTTGGTGCTCGATCAGGACGCCGCCAATCTGCCGAATGTGCAGGCCGGGATGCATTCGCGCGGCTTCCGCGGCCTGTGGCTGGGGCGCCAGGAACTGCGCATCCGACACTTTCACAAAGTGATCGACGACTATTTGTTTCCGCCGGGCACCGCTCGCGGCACATGGACATTAGGAGAGGGTAAATGACCTTCAGTGTGAACTTAAGCAAGGAGCGGCTGCTGCGCGCCTACCGGCAGATGAAGCTCATCCGCGAGTTCGAAGAACGACTGCATGTCGAGATTGCCACCGGTGAGATCCCGGGGTTCACGCATCTGTATGCGGGGCAGGAGGCCGTCGCGGTGGGTGTGTGCGAGCAGCTCAGCGACTCCGACTACATCGTCAGCACGCACCGCGGGCACGGCCACTGTATTGCCAAGGGCTGCGATGTGGGCGGGATGATGAAGGAAATTTACGGACGCAAGGACGGTCTGTGCCATGGCAAGGGTGGGTCCATGCATATCGCCGATATGACCAAGGGAATGTTGGGCGCCAACGCCATCGTCGGCGGCGGTCCGCCCATCGCGGTGGGCGCCGCGATCGCCTGCAAGCTGCGTGGCAACCGCTTCGTGAGTGTGGCCTTCGGCGGCGACGGCAGCGCCAATCAGGGCACGGTCTTCGAGGCCATGAACATGGCCGTGGTGCTGCGCGTGCCGGCGATATTCATATTGGAGAACAACGGCTACAGCGAACACACCGGAGCTGCCTACGCCGTGGGCTCGCGCGATCTCGCCGGACGCTCCCGCGCCTTCGGCATGCCCGCCGAGTGTGTCGACGGCGCCGATTTTCACGCCATGTACGACGCCATGGGGCGCGCCGTGGCGCGCGCCAAGAACGGCGAGGGCCCGAGCACCATCGAAGCCAAGATCACGCGCTACTACGGCCACTTCGAAGGCGACCCACAAAACTATCGTGCCAAGGATGAGGTGGCGAAGCTGCGCGTAACCATGGACTGCCTGAAGCGCTTCCGGGCGCGCACCGAGGCCGATCGCTCCGTGCCGCAGGCGGAGCTCGACGCCATCGATCAAGAGGCCGTGGCGCAGATCGATGCCGCCGTCAGGGAGGCCAAGGCCGCACTGCCTCCTGTCGAAGCGGATCTCTACTCAGACGTCTACATCCAGTACTGAATTCCCAGGGACACTCATTTCATCATGCCGCAGATCACTATGCGCGATGCGCTCAACCAAGCACTGCACCAAGAGATGGCGCGCGATGAACGCGTCATCGTGCTCGGCGAAGATGTCTCCGGCGGCGCCGGCGGCACCTCCGGCGAGCGTGAAGCCTCGGGCGGTATTTTCGGCGTGACCAAAGGGCTGTTGCCCAAGTTCGGCGAGGACCGCGTGATCGATACGCCGATTTCCGAATCGGCTATCGTTGGCGCCGCTGCCGGCGCGGCGCTGGCCGGCCTGCGGCCGGTCGCTGAAATCATGTTCGCCGACTTCGTCGGCGTGTGCATGGATCAGATCTACAACCAGATAGCCAAGTTTCGCTACATGTTCGGCGGCAAGAGCACCTGCCCGGTCGTCATCCGCATGGCGATGGGCGCGGGCATGAACATGGGGCCGCAGCATTCGCAGGCCATCTATTCGCTGCTGACGGCCGTGCCCGGATTGAAAGTCGTTGTCCCTTCCAATGCCTACGACGCGAAAGGTCTGTTAATCCAGGCCATCCGCGACGATGATCCGGTGATTTTCTTCGAGCACAAGGCGCTGTATCCACGCAAGGGCGAGGTGCCGGAGGCTGCCTACACCGTGCCCTTCGGTGAGGCGGCTCTGGTGCGCGAAGGCGAGCACGTGACCGTGGTCGCCATTGCACGCATGGTGCCCTTCGCGGAGCGCGCCATCGATGCACTCGCCAAGGAGGGGATTACCTGCGATCTCATCGATCCGCGCACCACCTCGCCGTTGGACGAGGACACCATCATTGAAAGCGTGCAAGGAACCGGCCGGCTGGTCATCGTCGATGAATCGCCGCCGCGCTGCGGCATGGCCAGCGATATTGCTGCCATCGTCGGGCAAAAAGCCTTTCGCTCGCTCAAGCGGTCCATCATCCAAGTGACGCCACCGCATACGCCGATTCCGTTCGCGCCGGCGCTCGAGCGCCTGTACGTACCCGGGCCGCCGCGAATCGAAGCAGCCATCCGCCAAGCACTAAAGGACGAGGACAGGGCATGAGACATATACAAAGTAGGCGCCATGGATTCCTGCTGAGCTGCTTTGCGGCCTGCAGTATCGTCGCCACCGGCGCAGCCATGGCTGCGGTGCCCCCCGCAGCTCCTGAGACCACGGAAACGCCGCATGCGCTCAAGAGTGTGTCGGAACTCGACACCCGCAAGCTGGCGGTGGATCCGGAAACTTTGCCCGGCGCCGCCGTGTTCAAGAATCATTGCGCGCAATGTCATGAAGGCCAGGTGCCGAAGGCGCCGCAAAAAATGTTCTTGCAGATGTTGTCGGGGCCCACCATTCACGAGGCGCTCACCCATGGGCTCATGGCGGGCCAGGCGCAGGCCTTGAGCGAGCCGCAGCGAGTGCAGGTGGCCGAATATCTGTCCGGCGGTCCGCTCACGGCGGCGCGGAATTATGCTCATCCGAAAATGTGCCTGGCTGCGGCTGCGCAATTCGATACGGCCGAGGCGCCTTTGCGAGCCGGCTGGGGCTACAACAATTCGCGCTTCGTCGACTCGGGCGCGGCAGGCCTGCCGGCGGCCGGTGTCCGCAACCTGCAACTCGCCTGGGCCTTCGAGTTTCCCGGCGGTATTCGCGCCCGTTCGCAGCCCAGCATTGCCTATGGGGCGGTGTACGTCGGCAGCTATGACGGCACGGTTTATGCCCTCGACCGCAGCAGCGGCTGCGTGCGCTGGACCTTCAAGGCGGGCGCCGAAGTACGCACCGGCGTCGTGCCGTACGAGCAAAAGGACGCCGACGGCAAGCCGGTGCGGCGATTGTTCTTCGGCGACGTGATCGCACGCGTGTATTCCATCGACGCGCTCACCGGCAAGCTCGCGTGGAGCGCCAAGGTGGACGATCATCCCAACGCCACCATCACTGCGACGCCGACGTTCAGCGCCGAGACCCTGTATGTGCCCATCTCCTCTTTGGAGGTGACCACCGCAGCCGATGCCAATTACGAATGCTGCAAGTTCCGCGGCGCAGTAGTCGCGCTCAATGTGCGCGACGGCGTGCAGCGCTGGAAGGCCTATTCGATTCCTCAGGAACCGGTCGCGGTAAAGACCCTGGCCAGCGGCAAGCGGATCTTCGCGCCCTCGGGTGCGCCGATCTGGAACAGTCCCATGGTGGATTGGAAGCGCGGCGTGGTGTATGTGGGCACGGGCGAGAATTATTCCTCGCCGGCGAGCGATACCAGCGATTCGGTGCTGGCATTTCGCCTGCGCGACGGTCACATGATGTGGTCCTACCAGGCGCTCGCCGGGGATGCCTGGAATGTCGGCTGCATGATGGCGATAGACCATCCGAATTGTCCGGCCGAGAACGGTCCAGACGTTGATTTCGGTGCGGGCACGGTGCTGGTGCCCCTGCCATCGGGTCACGACATTCTCATCGCAGCACAGAAAAACGGCTGGCTATTCGGCCTCGATCCCGACGATCACGGCAAGCTGCTGTGGAAAACGCGTGTCGGCCGCGGCGGCATCCAGGGCGGGATTCATTTCGGCGTCGCCGTGGAAGGCACGCGTATTTACGCAGGCATATCCGACATGAAGGACGAGCACACGGGGCGCACATCCAAGGAAGCGCCGCAGCCGGGAATCACGGCGGTCGATGCCGCCACCGGCAAGGTGCTGTGGACCACGCCGGCGACGGATGTGTGCGCGGGACGGCCGTTCTGCGATTCGGGCATCTCCGCGGCGGTCACTGCAGTTCCCGGCGTGGTGTTCGCCGGGCATATGGACGGACGCTTCCGCGCCTACGACGGCAAGACCGGCGCGGTGCTGAAGGAATTCGACACCACGCAGGAGGTTCGCACGACGTCGGGCGCCACCGCTCACGGCGGCTCCTTCGGCGGTCCCGGCGCAGCTGTCCGCGACGGTTTCGTCATCGTCAACTCAGGCTATGGAATCTATTTCCACATGCCGGGAAATGTGCTGCTGGCCTATCGAGCGCAATAAACGGGGCGTTAGGGACGCGGGTGTTCCTGATAGTAGCGATGCCAGCTCGGCACTGATTCGGGGAAATCGGCGGATTGCGGTTTCTCATAGGCGCGGTTGCGCAGTATGTCGCCCATGGCCTGCGGATAGTCGGCCGGCCGTAGGTAATAGAAGAAGGAGAGTGTGCGTGCCTCGAACCGCCAACGGCCATCCTCGAAGCGATATTCGTCGTGGTAGCGCAGTGAAGCCAGCATCGGCGCATCGTTACGGACGACCTCGGCATGGGAATTGACCAGGCCGGTGGCGCGCGCGGTGTCGCGCTCGTCGAATTCGATGATGTGATCGTGAGTGAAGTGATTGCTCGGACCGAGCACGGCAAAGCGTCCATGAAACTGCGCGACCACCACGTCGCGACCGGTGGCATTCATGACCCCGTCCAACGATCGGAAGCATCCGTTGCGGGTAAAGCATTGGCCAATGCCTTCCACGTCGCGCTCATCCACGGTGAAACAATAGCGCGCCACCAGTTCGCGTATTTCCGTGCGCGCCTCGAGGCGTGCAATGCGCTGTTCGAGGGTAAGAGCCTTTTCACGGGACGATTGGTTGGCGTTCATCGGCAGGAGTCTCCATGACTGCGCCGGCTGCTGCTGCCGCCGGTCGCTATTACGAGGACCTTGTCATCGGCGATGTGCGTGAGTCAAGTGCCCGCAAGGTCGAGCTCGAGGAGTTGCTCGAATTCGCACGTCGCTATGATCCACAGTACTTTCACGCCGATCCGGTCGCTGCGAAAGAATCGATATTCGGCGAGGTGATAGCTTCCGGCATTCACAGCGCAGCCCTCTGGCGCACCCTCGATCATGAGATCAGCGGCGACATTCATTGGATTTGCGGCGTGGCCTGGGAGGATGTGCGCTGGCCGAACCCCGTAAGGCCCGGCGATACGCTGCGTGCCCGCGCCGAACCGCTCTCCAAGCGCGTGAGCGGCAAAGATCCGAACCGCGGTATCGTCGATCTTCGCTACAGCTTGCTGAATCAGCGCGACGAAATCGTGTTCACCTGCCGTAGCATCAATCTCGTCGCCATGCGCCCGCAAGGGCTGGCGCATTCTAAAAACGAATAAAAACAACCCTATAAGATATATTTATAAGGTAATGTCTCGAGAATAAATTGCGTAAACTCACGCAAAGGAGTGTAGTTGCAAGAATGAACGCGGATGCCCCCAAGACCGAAGTCGATCCCCTGGTTCTGCAGCGCCGCAGCGGCAGTATCGCGTACCTCACGCTGAATCGTCCGGCGCAGTTCAACGCCTTGTCCGAGGCGATGATGGCCGCCTTGCAGGATGCACTTGCAACGGTGGCGGCCGATCCCAGCCTGCGCGTCGTTGTACTCGGCGGCGCCGGCAAGGCGTTTTGTGCAGGCCATGACTTGAAGCAGATGAAGGCCAATCCCCGTTTGGAGTATTACCAAGGATTGTTTGATGACTGCAGCCGCTTGATGATGCGCATCCAGTCGTTGCCGCAACCGGTCATCGCGCGCGTGCATGGCATGGCGACCGCCGCCGGCTGCCAACTCGTGGGCATGTGCGATATCGCGATCGCCGCCGATACCGCGCGCTTCGCGGTGTCCGGCATCAATGTGGGCTTATTTTGCGCCACGCCGTCGGTGGCGCTGACGCGCAATGTGGGCCGCAAGGCAGCATTCGAGATGCTGGTCACGGGCGAATTCATCGATGCCGCGGCCGCCGCGCAGCGCGGGCTCATCAATCGCTGCGTTCCGGCCGAGCGCCTCGATGCGGAAATCGATGCCGTGGCGGCCGCGATCGCGGCGAAGCCGGGCGCTGCGATTGCGGCGGGCAAGAGCCTTTTCTACCGCCAAATCGAACTGGGTATCGAGCCGGCTTACCAGCTGGCGGGCAATGCCATGGCCTGCAATATGATCGACGCGTCAGCGCAAGAGGGCGTCGCGGCGTTCATCGAAAAGAGACCCCCCAATTGGAGCGGCGGCCCCTCCGGCTGATGTTGCAAATTCGCTCACCGCGGACGCGGGATTTGGCCATTTGTTTCGGTGTCCTGGTTCTCTAAAATACGGCTTCAGGCCTGTTATTCTGGGCCCCCAAGGACGCGAGCAGAAAATTATGAGCGCCGTTTCCATCGCCGCCAAGCCGGTCTATCAGCCCGCGAATAAAGTTCGGTTCGTGACCGCGACCTCCCTGTTCGACGGTCATGACGCGTCGGTCAATATCATGCGCCGGGTGCTGCAGGCATCGGGAGCGGAAGTCATCCATTTGGGTCACAACCGCTCCGTGCAGGAGATCGTCAACGCCGCCTTGCAGGAAGATGTGCAGGGGGTGGCGATCACGTCCTATCAGGGCGGGCATGTCGAATTTTTCAAGTACATGATGGATCTGTTGCGCAGCAGCGGCGGGGAAAACATCAAGGTATTCGGCGGCGGCGGCGGCGTGATCGTGCCCGCCGAAATTCGCGAGCTGATGGCTTATGGGGTGACCCGCCTGTATTCGCCCGAGGACGGCGCAAAGCTGGGCCTGCAGGGCATGATCGACGATGTCATCCGCACCAGCGACTACGACCTGTCGGCACTGGCGCCGGCGGAAGGCGACGCGCTGGAGGCACTGCGTTCGGGCAACCGGCGGCAACTCGCGCGGGTCATCACTGCAATCGAAAATCGCAGCTACACCATGCGCACGCGCCAGGCGCTGCTACAGGCCGCGGCAGGCATTAAGACGCCGATTCTGGGGATAACGGGTACCGGCGGAGCCGGCAAATCCTCGTTGACCGACGAGCTCATTCTGCGGCTGCGTCTCGACCAGAACGACAGCATCCGCGTCGCTGTGATTTCCATCGACCCGTCGCGCAAGCGCACGGGAGGCGCTTTGCTGGGCGACCGCATCCGGATGAATGCGATTGAGTCGGACAAGATATTCATGCGCTCGCTGGCGACCCGCGATACCGGCACGGAAATCTCCGCGGCGCTGCCGGATGTGCTGGCCTGCTGCAAGATCAGCGGCTTCGACCTGATAGTCGTGGAGACCTCCGGCATAGGGCAGGGCGAATCGGCCATCGTGCCGCTGGTCGACACCTCGCTGTATGTTATGACGCCGGAATTCGGCGCCGCGTCGCAGCTTGAAAAAATCGACATGCTCGATTTCGCCGACTTCGTCGCCATCAATAAATTCGACCGCAAGGGGTCCGAAGACGCGCTGCGCGACGTGCGCAAGCAATACCAGCGCAATCACGAATGGTTTGCGCAACCCACGGACGCCATGCCGGTTTACGGCACCATGGCCTCGCGCTTCAACGACGACGGCGTCACCGCCCTCTATCAAGCCATGTTGCCCCGCCTGCAGGACAAGGGCCTGAAGCTGGGGCCAGGCAAGCTGCCGCAGGCGGCGGTGAAGTCCTCCTCGCGCGGCCGTGCCATCGTGCCACCCGAGCGGGTCCGCTATCTGGCGGAGATATCGGCGTCGCTGCGCGATTTCCATCGGTTCATCGCGGCGCAGTCGCGAATTGCGCGCGAGCGCCAGTCGTTGGGTACGTCCAAGACCCTGTTTGCGGCTGCGGGGCGGCCGATCGCGGGCTTCGATGAGATGATTGCCGCCAAGAGCGGCGAACTCGATCCTGGGGCAGCCAAGCTTCTGGCGCAGTGGCCGACGACTCTGGCGCTATACGCGCAGCCCGAGTACGTGGTGAAGATTCGCGACAAGGAGATCCGCACCCAGCTCACGTACGACTCGCTGTCGGGCACCTCGATCCGCAAGGTATCGCTGCCGCGCTTCGAGGACGATGGCGAGATCTTGCGCTTTCTGCTCAAGGAGAACGTGCCGGGTTCCTATCCCTATACCGCCGGCGTGTTCGCCTTCAAGCGCGAGGGCGAGGATCCGACGCGCATGTTCGCAGGCGAGGGCGATGCGTACCGCACCAATCAGCGGTTCAAGCGGGTCTCGGAGGGCATGCCGGCCCACCGCCTGTCCACCGCCTTCGATTCGGTGACTCTGTACGGCTGGGATCCGGACCTGCGCCCCGATATTTACGGCAAGGTCGGCAATTCCGGTGTGTCCATTGCGACCCTGGATGACATGAAGGTGCTGTATGCGGGCTTCGACCTGTGCGCGCCGACCACCTCAGTATCGATGACCATCAACGGGCCCGCGCCGATGATACTGGCCATGTTCATGAATACCGCCGTCGATCAGCAGCTGGAGAAGTTCCAGCAGCAGAACGGCCGTGAGCCGACCGCCGACGAGCAGCAGAAGATCAAGGCTTGGACGCTGTCGACCGTGCGCGGCACGGTGCAGGCGGATATCCTGAAGGAAGATCAGGGACAGAACACCTGTATTTTTTCCACTGAGTTTGCCCTGAAGATGATGGGCGACATGCAGGAATATTTCGTCCACCACAAGGTCCAGAATTTCTACTCGGTCTCGATCTCCGGATATCACATAGCCGAGGCTGGCGCGAACCCCATATCGCAGCTGGCATTTACCCTCGCCAACGGCTTCACCTATGTGGAGTCGTATCTCGCGCGCGGCATGCACATCGATGATTTTGCGCCGAACCTGTCGTTTTTCTTCTCCAACGGCATGGATCCCGAATACTCGGTCATCGGCCGGGTGGCGCGGCGCATCTGGGCGGTGGCCATGAAGAATAGATATGGCGCGAATGAGCGCAGCCAGAAGCTCAAGTACCACGTGCAGACTTCCGGCCGCTCGCTGCACGCCCAGGAGATGGCGTTCAACGACATACGCACCACGCTGCAGGCGCTGTGCGCCATTTATGACAATTGCAACAGCCTTCACACCAACGCCTACGATGAGGCGGTGACCACGCCCACCGAGGAGAGCGTGCGCCGCGCCATGGCGATTCAGCTCATCATCAATCGCGAGTGGGGCATGGCCAAGAATGAGAACCCCAATCAGGGCAGCTTCATCATCGATGAACTGACGGATCTGGTCGAGGAGGCCGTGCTCAAGGAATTCGATGCCATCGCGGAACGCGGCGGAGTCCTAGGTGCCATGGAAACCGGCTACCAGCGCGGCAAGATTCAAGAAGAATCGCTGTTCTACGAGCGCCAGAAGCACGATGGCTCCTATCCCATCATCGGCGTCAACACCTTCCGCAATCCAAACAGCGACGCTGCTCCCGTGGCAATCGAATTGGCGCGCTCCACGGACGCGGAGAAGCAATCCCAGCTCAAGCGTCTGCGGTCCTTCCACGAACGCAACGCCGAGGCGTCGGAAACTTTGCTTGAAAGGCTGCGGCGCACCGTCATCGACAACGGCAATACTTTCGAGGTCTTGATGGAGGCCGTGCGGGGTTGTTCGCTCGGTCAGATCACTCACACTTTGTACGATGTCGGCGGCCGTTACCGCCGCAACATGTAGGGTCCATGCAAGATTATCAGGCACCGTTGGCGGACATGAAGTTCGTGCTGCGCGAGATGGTGGACTTCGGCTTGCTGGCCGAGCTGCCGGGATTCGGCGACGTATCCCACGACGTGGCCGATTCGGTATTGGACGAGGCGGCGAAATTTGCCGGGGCGGTGCTGTCGCCGCTTAATCGCAGCGGCGATCTGCAAGGCGCCCGCTGGCGGGATGGACAGGTGCTCACCGCCGACGGCTGGAAGCAAGCCTATGCTCGCTTCGTCGCCGACGGCTGGGGCGCCCTGGCGTGCCCGTCGGAGTTTGGCGGGCAGAATTTGCCGCGCGTGCTTTCGGCCATGATCGAGGAGATGTGGAACGGCGCCAATGTGGCCTTTGCGCTGTGTCCCATGCTGTCACGCGGGACCGTCGATGCCATTGAACTGCGCGGCTCGAAGGCCTTGCAAGACAAGTATCTCGCCAAGCTGGTGAGCGGCGAATGGGCCGGAACGATGAATCTCACCGAGCCCCAGGCGGGTACCGACTTGTCGGCGGTGCGCACCCGGGCGGTGCCCACGGGCGGCGGCCGCTATCTCCTCACCGGCCAGAAGATTTTCATCACCTATGGCGAACACGATCTGACCGACAACATCGTGCACCTGGTGCTGGGCCGCGTTGCCGGCGCGCCGGAGGGCGTCAAGGGCATATCGCTTTTCGTGGTGCCAAAATTTCTGGTCAATGGCGACGGCTCTTTGGGGAAGCGCAACGACGTTCACTGCCTGTCGATCGAGCACAAGCTCGGCATACGGGCGAGCCCTACCTGTGTGCTGGCCTACGGCCAGAACGGCGGCGCCGTTGCCGAACTCGTCGGCGAGGAAAATCGCGGCCTGGAATACATGTTCATCATGATGAACGCGGCGCGCTATTCGGTGGGAATCGAAGGCATCGGCTTGTCGCAGCGCGCCTACCAAGCGGCGCTCGCGTATGCGCGTGAGCGGATTCAGAGCACCGAGGCCGGGGTGCGCGGCGGTGCCCGCGTTCCCATCGTCCGTCATCCCGATGTGCGGCGCATGCTGCTGCTCATGAAATCGCAGACCGAAGCCATGCGCGCGCTGGCCGCCATGGCCGCCGTGTCGTTGGATGCCGCGCGACTGCATCCGCGCGCCGAGGAGCGTGAACGTCATCAGGCGATTGCCGATTTGATGATTCCCGTGGTCAAGGGCTGGTGTACCGAGAATTCGGTGGAGATCGCCTCACTGGGGATTCAAGTCCACGGTGGCGTCGGATTCATCGAGGAGACCGGCGTGGCGCAGTATTTGCGCGACGCGCGCATCACGCCGATCTATGAAGGGACCACCGGCATACAGGCCAACGATTTGATCGGCCGCAAGCTCGCGCGCGACGGCGGCCGCGCGGCCCAAGCCGTCACCGCTCAAATGCGCGCCTTGGCGAACGAGCTGGCGGCCGAGCGAAATTTGGCGCCGCTTGCGCCGGCATTTTCCGGCGCCATCGTTGAGTTGGAGCGCGCGATCCGCTATGTGGTCGACAACTACGCCAAGGATGTCCGCGCGGTATCCGTGGGCGCGGTGCCCATGCTCAAGCTATTGGGCATCGTGGCGGGCGGCTGGCAGCTGCTGCGGGCTGCATTGATTTCGCAGGTGCGAATGTCCGCTCCTGGCGGCAGCGCCGCCGACGCCGCGTTCTATGCGGCGAAGATCATGACGGCACGGTTCTACGCGGATCACGTGTTGCCACAGGCCGGCGGTCTCGCGCACAGCATCCTGCACGGCGCGGTGGGCGCGTTGGATGAGGGTGTGCTTTAATCGGGCATGGACGATCGATATCCGCACCGCATCGTCTGTCTCACCGAAGAGCCTACTGAAGTTCTCTACGCACTGGGGATGGAGGAGCGCATTGTCGGCATCTCCGGTTTCACGGTGCGTCCGGCGCGCGCGCGCCGCGAAAAACCCCGTGTTTCGGCCTTCACCAGCGCCAAAGTTGATCGCATTCTCGAGTTGCGTCCCGACTTTGTGGTGGGCTTCTCCGACATCCAAGCCGATATCGCACAGGCATTGATCAAGCACGGAATCGAAGTCTGGATCAGCAACCATCGCTCGGTGGACGGCATCCTCGGCTATATACGCCGGCTCGGCGCGCTGGTGGGCGCCGCCGAACCGGCGGAACGCTATGCGCTCGGATTGGCAGCGCATATCGAAACGGTGCGCCAGTCGGCCGCGCAAATGCCGCGCCGGCCACGCGTCTACTTTGAGGAATGGGATGAACCTTTGATTACAGGCATTCGCTGGGTGAGCGAATTGATCGGTATCGCGGGCGGCGACGATGTGTTCCCCGAGCGTGCGCTTTGCGCACTCGGCAAGGATCGTATTCTGGCCGATGCCTCGGAGGTGGTGCGCCGTTCGCCGGATGTCATTCTCGGTTCCTGGTGCGGCAAGCGCTTTCGTCCGGAGCGCGTCGTGGCCAGGGCCGGCTGGGAGGGCGTACCCGCGGTTCGCGACGGCGAATTGCACGAGATCAAATCCCCCATCATCCTGCAGCCGGGTCCGGCGGCGCTGACCGACGGTCTCGACGCCATTCATCGTATATTGCGGCAATGGTCACTTCACCGTTAGCCGCCGAACCCGCGCCCTCTCCCTGCATCGATGTCTGCCGGCTCGATGCAGGAGGTCTGTGCGTCGGCTGCCGCCGCACCCTCGGAGAAATCTCCGAATGGTCGCGGGCCACCGAGGCGCGACGGCGCGAGATACTGAGTGAGCTGCCGGCGCGGCCCGCGAGCCGCTAACGCGGCTGCATTCTGATCGCCCCGTCGAGACGAATGGTTTCACCATTGAGCATGATGTTCTCAATGATGTGAGCCACCATGGCGGCGTACTCATCGGGCTCGCCCAACCGGGGCGGAAACGGTGTTTGCTTGCCGAGAGAGTCCTGAGCCTCCTGCGGCAGTCCCTTCATCATGGGCGTTGCGAACAGACCCGGGGCAACCGTCATGGCGCGAATACCTGAGGATGCCAGTTCGCGCGCCATGGGCAGAGTCATGGCGACGATGCCTCCCTTCGAAGCGGCATAGGCCACTTGTCCAATCTGACCGTCGAAGGCGGCGACCGATGCCGTCATGACGATCACTCCGCGCTCGCCAGCGGCGTTCGGCGTGTTCTGCTGCATGATCACGGCGGCGGCTTTCGACACCAACAATGTTCCGAGCAGATTGATCTCGATCATTTTACGAAAAAATGCTCCCGCCATCGCGCCTTGCTTGCCGACGAAACGGGCGGGCGCACCGATGCCCGCGCAATTGACGGCCGCGGTAATGGAACCCATCCGCTCCCGGGCACGCTCGATGGCTGCATTGACTGCCGCTTCGTCGGTGACGTCGGTTGCGAAGAAAGCGGCGCGTTCGCCGAGGCTCGCGGCAGCCGTCCTGCCCTGATCCTCGTTGACGTCCAGCAAGGCGACTTTGCCGCCTGCTTGCACGATTCGATGCGCCACGGCGAGGCCGAGCCCCGACGCGCCGCCGCTGATGACCGCATGTGATTCTTTTAATTGCATGAATGAGTTCTCATAGGCTTTCTAGGTTTGCTAATGGGTGGGTGGCCGATGTCCATCGACCGCAAAAAAAATCATCGACTGCGGCGTCCGTCACGTCTTCAATCCGATTCGGTTGCCAACGCGGGATATTGTCCTTATCGATAATCAGCGCGCGTACGCCCTCGAGAAAATCGCCATGCTCGAAACACTGATACGCCATCGCGAGTTCCATGCGCAAACAGGCGGCGAGGCTCATATTCTTGCCACGCTGCAGCTGGGTCAAGGTGACTGCAAGCATGGTGGGAGAGCGGCTGCGAATGAGCTTCACGGTCTGCTCTGCCCAGTCAGCGTACGGCGCGCGGGTTTCAGCTTCCAGAGATGCCAATATGGCGCTCACCGTGAGCTTTGAAAAATGTGCATCGATGCCCGGACGCAGCACGCTCAAGCTGGGAGCCTGCAGGCCCAACGCTGCCCGCGCGTAAACGAATCGGCGCAAATCTCCGGCCCGGTCCTCGCTCCAGCGCAACGCCGCCAGTTCGTCGCTGAGTGCCGCCACCGAGGCCGGCGGCAGGTACACATCGGCCAATTGGCAGTACAGCGCATCGGCGCCGCGAATCTGCACTCCGGTCAGCGCGAGATAGGTGCCGAGCGCGCCGGGCAGGCGGGACAGGAAATAGCTGGCGCCGACGTCCGGAAAAAATCCGATCGCCACCTCGGGCATGGCAATGCGGGTGCGCTCACCGACGATGCGCAGGGTCGAGCCCTGCGCAATGCCCATTCCGCCGCCCATGGTGATGCCGTCCATCACGGCGAGGTAGGGCTTGGGGTAGCAGTTGAGCAGATAATCCAGCGGATATTCGGCGGTGAAGAATTCGCGGTACAGGGAACCCGAGTTCTTGAAACTTTGATAGAGCGCGCGAATGTCGCCGCCGGCGCAAAAAGCCCTGTCGCCCGCGCCTTGGATCAAGACTGCATTCACCTTGGGATCCGCGGCGTGATTTCCCAGCATGGCGCGCAGTTGCCTGATCATATCGAGTGACAGAGCATTGAGCGCCGCCGGGCGATTTAGGGTGATGAAGGCAATGCGGTTGCGAATTTCACTCAGAATTTCCATGCGGTCACCCGGCGCCCGAAGGCGCCGACGCGATGAGCCCGATGTTCATTTCAAGCTGATGGTCGTGTTCACTCCGGTGGAAATGCTGCTGTCATCGAACCAACGCGATGTCACGGTCTTTGTCTGAGTGTAGAACTGCACCGCCTGCTTGCCGTAAGGGCCAAGATCGCCGAGCTTGGAGCCGCGCGATCCGGTAAAGCTGAATACGGGGACGGGAACCGGGATGGGCACGTTGATGCCCACCTGTCCCACGTCGATTTCATTTTGAAACTTGCGGGCGGCGGCGCCGCTTTGGGTGAAGATGCCGGTGCCGTTGCCGAAGGGGTTGTCGTTGATCAGGGTGATCGCATCGTCCAAGGTGCCGACCCCGACAATGACCATCACAGGCCCGAAGATCTCCGTGGTGTAGATTTTCATCTCCGGCTTCACCGCCGAGAAAATCGTGGGGCCGATGAAGTTGCCGCGCTCGTAGCCCGGCACCTTGATGGAGCGGCCGTCGAGCTCGAGCTTGGCGCCTTCCTTGATTCCGTCTTCCAGCAGTCCGAGGATGCGGATTTTCGCATTCTTGGAAATGACGGGTCCGAGATCCGTACCTTTTTCCACGCCGGCGTTAACCTTGAGGGTCTTCGCCTTGGCCACGATGTCGGGTATCCATTTCTGCGCTTCGCCCACCAGCACGGTGACGGAAGTGGCCATGCAGCGCTGTCCCGCGGCGCCGAAAGTGGCTCCCACCAACGCGTTGAGGGACTGCTCCTTGTTGGCGTCGGGCATCACGACCGCGTGATTCTTGGCGCCCATCATGCATTGCACCCGCTTGCCGTATTGCGACGCGAGGGTGTGCACGTGCGTGCCCACCGCGGTGGAGCCCACGAAGGAAACGGCGACGATGTCCGGGTGCGTGCAGATCGCATCGACAGCGCGTTTGCCGCCGTGGATGATGTTCAACACACCGGGCGGCACTCCGGCCTGCAGCGCGAGTTCGGCCAGCAGCATGGGGGTGAGAGGATCCTGTTCGGAGGGCTTGAGCACGAAGGTGTTGCCGCAGACGATGGCCATTGGAAACATCCACAACGGGATCATGGCGGGAAAATTGAACGGGGTGATGCCCGCGCACACGCCGATAGGCTGGCGCAACGTGTAGGTGTCCACGCCGCCCGCGACGTTCTCGGCAAACTCACCCAGCTGCAGGCTGCCGATCGAGCAAGCGTGTTCGACCACTTCGAGGCCGCGAAACACATCTCCTTCCGCGTCCGCCAGCGTTTTGCCCTGTTCGGCACTCAGGGTGTGCGCGATGCGGCTCATGTGTTCCCGCACCAATGCCTGCAGCTTCAGCATGATGCGCGCACGGGCCGCCAGCGGTGTGTTCTTCCAGGATTTGTAGGCCAGCTTGGCGGAAGCCACTGCGGCGTTGATTTCATCGTCCGTGGCGAAGGGCACAAGGGCCAGCACTTCTTGCGTCGCCGGGTTGACGACCTCGTGCCACTCGCTGGTTTGCGAATCGATGAACTTACCGTCGAGCAGCATTTTGACGGCGGGTATGGAATTTGCCAGCGTTGCAGGTTGAATAGTCATGAGAGTGTCCCTTGGGTCGTTAGCGCGCGCACCAGCGTCGCGACGGCATAGTTTAGCCTGAAGCCTCTATTATTGGCCGCATGGCGTAAACTATAGCTGCCTAAAACCAGCCCATCGGTGGCCAAAACTTTCAAAATGCGGGAGCGAATCAGCAACACCTATCCTGCGCCCCTGGGCCGTGGGGCGGCCGGCTCGGCCGGACGGTCCGCCGAACCGGGGACCATCTCCATTTGCTTCGTCGCCGCAGCGTTGCAGAGCGTGAGGGCGCGCGATTTGAACGCGGATGAACTGCTGGCGAACGTGGGGCTCTCGTCCAGCCTGCTGCAGGTGCCGCAGGCCCGGGTTTCGGCGCAACACTACGGCGCCCTCTGGCGCACCATCGCCTTGGCCCTGGACGATGAGTTCTTCGGTCAGGATTCCCGCCGCATGAAATCGGGCAGTTTCGCGATGCTTTGCCACTCCGTCCTCGGTTGCAAATCCCTCGGTCAGGCGCTCGACCGGAGCCTGCGCTTTTTTGCCCTGATACTGGACGACATTTCGGGCAGCGCCGAGCGCAACGGTGCCGAGGCCAGAATCGTATTGCACGACCGCAAGGCGGGAGACAGGGACCGAGTATTCGCCCACGAGCTATTGCTGCTATTGCTGTATGGATTGTCGTGCTGGCTGGTGGGTCGGCGAATTCCCATTCTGCGCACCGAATTCGCCTACACGGAACCGGCGCACAGCATGGAGTACCGGCTGATGTACAGCGCCGAGCTGAGCTTCGAGAGGCCGAACACTGCCATCGCCTTCGATGCCGGCTATCTCGATTTGCCTGTGATGCAAAACGAGCGGTCGTTGAAAGAATTCCTGCGCACGGCGCCGGAGAGCATTCTGACGAAATACAAGAACGGCAGCAGTCTGACCGCCAAGGTGCGGCGGCGGTTGCGCCAGTTTCTGCCGGGTGAGGTTCCGGATTTCGAGTGGCTGGCGGCAGAGCTCAATATGACGCCGGCGACCATGCGGCGCCGTTTGCACGAAGAAGGCGAGTCGTATCAATCGATCAAGGATCAACTGCGGCGGGATCTTGCCATCAGCTACCTTAGCCATTCGAGCCGCAGCGTCATGGATATTGCGCTCGAGCTGGGGTTCTCCGAGCGCAGCGCCTTTCATCGTGCATTTCGAAAATGGACCGGCGCTTCTCCCGGAGAGTTTCGCCGCACCTTACAGGCCTGAGCTACAGCCTGACGGTGTTGCAATTCCGCGCAAAAATTTTGAGCGCTTTGGTCACCCTGACTCCAGCGACGAATCGAGGATAATTTCATCATGAACTTAACGGGCAAGGTTCTGGCGATTACCGGAAGCGACGGCGTGCTGGGTCAGTCGACGGCGTCGGTGTTGAGCGGCCACGGCGCGCGAGTCGCGCTGCTGGCGCATGCGAAGACGCCCTCCGGGGCGGAACCAGCGGGGGCGTTGCATTACGGAGGCATCGATTTGACGATGGAGGACGCTGCGCGCGGGGTGATGGACCGTATCGTCAAGGATGCGGGCCGCTTGGACGGTTTGATCAATGTCGCCGGCGGTTTCCGCTGGGAGAAGCTTGAGGGGGGCGCCCTGGATGTTTGGGACGCCATGTATCGCTTGAATTTGCGGACCGCCGTGGTCTCCTGTCAGGCGGCGCTGCCTCATTTATTGCGCGCGGGCGGCGGCCGGATCGTCAACGTCGGCGCAATGGGCGCCGCTAAGGCCGCAGCCGGGATGGGCGCCTACGCCGCGTCCAAGGCTGGGGTGGCAAAACTGACCGAAGCGCTGGCCGACGAATTAAAGGATCGGGGTATTACGGTCAATGCCATCCTGCCGAGCACACTCGATACGCCGAGAAACCGGCTCGATATGCCGACGGCAGATTTCTCACGATGGGTCGCTCCGGCCGCGGCTGCCGAAGTGATTGCGTTCTTGGTTTCCGACGCCGCTCGCGCGGTCACGGGCGCGCTGATTCCCGTCGCGGGGCGCGTATGAGCGGGACACAGAATTCCTCGCCGGGAGCAAGATTTCGCGCTGCGCTGGCCGCAGAGCGACCCCTTCAGGTGGTCGGCACCATCAATGCCTACGCGGCCAGAATGGCGGCGGCCTGCGGGTTTAAGGCCCTGTATCTCTCCGGCGGCGGAGTTGCCGCCAATTCCCTGGGCATTCCGGACTTGGGGATCAGCACCATGGACGACGTGCTGATCGATATCCGCCGCATTACGGACGTCTGTCCTTTGCCGTTGTTGGTGGATGCCGATACGGGATGGGGCGGGGCATTCAATATCGCGCGCACGGTGAAATCCTTCGTCAAATTCGGCGCCGCCGGTTTGCACATCGAAGATCAAGTCCAGGCCAAGCGTTGCGGCCACCGTCCCGGTAAGGAAGTGGTTTCGAAGCAGGAGATGGTGGACAGAGTCAAAGCGGCGGTGGATGCGCGCACCGATGCGGATTTCGTCATCATGGCACGCACCGATGCCCTGGCTGTGGAAGGAATCGAGAAGGCCATCGAACGGGCGATCGCCTGCGTCGAGGCGGGCGCGGACATGATTTTCCCCGAAGCCATGACGGAGCTCGCCATGTATCGGCGATTCAAGGATGCGGTCGGCGTGCCCATTCTCGCCAACATCACGGAATTCGGCCACACGCCACTGTATACCCGCGAGGAACTCGGATCGGTGGGCGTCGATATCGTGCTGCATTGCTGCTCGGCGTATCGATCCATGAATGCCGCCGCGCTCGCGACCTACGAGGCGATTCGCCGCGATGGGACGCAAAAGAACGTGCTCGATCTGATGCAGAGCCGGGCCGACTTGTACAAATACCTCGACTATCACGCGTACGAAGCGAAGCTCGATGAGTTGTTCGCCGGGAAAGAGAAGTGACGGAATTCAGGAGATGACGATGGCCGAAGCCCAAGTACCGACCGCAGCGTTCAAGCCGAAGAAATCCGTAGCCCTGTCGGGGGTGGCTGCCGGCAATACGGCGCTGTGCACCGTCGGCAAAACCGGCAATGACCTGCACTACCGCGGCTACGATATTCTCGACATTGCCACCGAATGCGAATTCGAAGAGATTGCGTATCTGCTGGTGCACGAGAAGCTGCCCAACCGCGCCGAACTCGCCGCCTACAAGTCCAAGCTGCAGGGGCTGAGGCGGCTGCCCGCCGCGGTCGCGGCGATGCTGGAGCAACTCCCGGCCAGCAGCCATCCCATGGACGTGCTGCGCACCGGCGCATCGGCATTGGGCTGCTGCCTGCCCGAGGCCGACGATCACCAGAGCGAAGGCGCGCGCGACATCGCCGATCGTTTGCTTGCTTGCTTCGGCTCGATGCTGTGCTACTGGTACCATTTTTCGCGCGACGGGCGGCGCATCGACGTGCAAACCGATGACGATTCGATCGGCGCGCACTTTCTGCACCTGCTGCACGGCCGCAAGCCCGCCGCATCATGGGTGCGCGCCATGCACACGTCACTGAATTTATATGCCGAGCATGAATTCAATGCATCGACGTTCACGGCGCGTGTGATTGCGGGCACGGGTTCGGATCTATATTCCTGCATCACGGGCGCCATCGGAGCGCTGCGCGGCCCCAAGCACGGCGGCGCCAACGAGGTCGCCTTCGACATTCAGAGCCGTTATTCGACGCCGGACGCGGCGGAGGCGGATATCCGTCGGCGGGTGGCAAACAAAGAAGTCATCATCGGTTTCGGACATCCGGTATATACGATTTCAGACCCCCGCAATCAGGTCATCAAAGAGGTTGCCCGCAGCCTGGCGCACGAGGCCGGCGACCTGCGCGGGTTCGACGTCGCCGAGCGAATCGAGTCGGTCATGCATGAGATTAAGAAAATGTTTCCGAACCTCGACTGGTTCTCCGCGGTGTCTTATCACCTGATGGGTGTGCCGACCGCGATGTTCACGCCGCTGTTCGTCATCAGCCGCACGTCGGGCTGGGCCGCCCATGTCATCGAACAGCGCGAGGACGGCAAGATCATCCGCCCCAGTGCGAATTATGTCGGCCCCGACAATCTTCCCTTCGCACCGCTGGCCGAACGCAAGTAAAGCCGCGCGAGTTTTCCCAGGTCAGTCATTTAAAGAGTTCAACATCCCTCATGTCCCACGATATTAAGTCTGCAGAACGTCCGGCGCCGGATCATGTCCTCACCGCGATTGCGGATTACGCCTTGAGTTTCGAGATCAAGAACAAACTTGCCTACGAGACCGCGACGTACTGTCTCATGGATACCTTGGCATGCGGTTTTCAAGCGTTGAAGTATCCGGCATGCACGAAGCTGATGGGTCCGGTGGTGCCCGGCGCCACGCTCACCAACGGGGCACGCGTTCCCGGCACCTCGTATGAACTCGACCCCATCAACGCAGCGTTCAATATCGGCGCCATGATTCGCTGGCTGGATTTCAACGACACCTGGCTGGCCGCCGAGTGGGGCCATCCGTCGGATAATTTGGGCGGAATTCTTGCCGTGGCCGATTATCTGTCGCGTTCCGGAAAAAACGTCACGGTGCGCGACGTCCTCACCGGCATGATCAAGGCGCATGAAATCCAAGGCGTGCTGGCTTTGGAGAATAGCTTCAATCGAGTGGGCCTGGATCATGTGCTACTGGTCCGAGTCGCCTCCACGGCCGTGGTCACCGCCATGCTGGGCGGATCGCGCGAGCAGATCATCAATGCCGTGTCGAATGCATGGGTCGACGGCGGGGCGCTGCGCACTTACAGGCACGCCCCCAATACGGGTTCGCGCAAGAGCTGGGCTGCCGGCGACGCGACCAGCCGGGCCGTGCGGCACGCACTGTTCGCCCTGAAGGGCGAAATGGGCTATCCCTCCGCGCTGTCGGCCAAGACCTGGGGCTTCCAAGACGTATTGTTCAAGGGCAAGGCATTGTCCCTGCCTCAGCCGTTCGGCAGCTATGTCATGGAAAACGTGCTGTTCAAGATTTCCTATCCCGCGGAGTTTCACGCGCAAACCGCCGTCGAAGCGGCGATGACGTTGCACCCGCAAATCGCCGCGAAGATCGGCGAGATCGAGCGCATTACCATCGAGACCCAGGAACCCGGCGTGCGCATCATCGACAAGACGGGGCCTCTCGCCAATCCCGCGGATCGCGATCACTGCATCCAATATATGGTCGCCATACCGCTGCTGTTCGGCCGGCTCAACGCGGGGGACTACGAAGACAAGATCGCCAACGATCCGCGCGTCGACGCGCTGCGGGCGACTATGCAAGTCAAGGAAAACACGACGTTCACTCAGGAATACTACGATTCGCAGAAGCGCTACATCGGCAATGCCGTGCAGGTGTTCTTCAAGGACGGCAGTTCGAGCCCGCGCGTGCAAGTGGACTACCCCATCGGCCACCGCAAGCGCCGCGAGGAGGGCATGCCGGTGCTGGTGAAGAAATTCGAGGCCAGCGTGGCCGCACATTTCAGCCCGAAGCAGACCGAATCCATCAAGGCTCTGTTCGCCGATTCGGTTGCTCTGGCGGCGCTGCCGGTGAGCGAGTTCGTGGCCAGGCTGGTCACGGCCTCGTAGCCGCTCAGGGTAGCGCTTGATAGACCAGCGCACGCAGTAGCGGGCGGTACCGGGTGCGGCGCTGGACGTCGAGTTCCTGCAACATGAACACGACGACCAGGTTCTCGGCGGGGTCGACCCAGAAATAGGGACCCGAGGCGCCGCCCCAGTAGAAGTCGCCCACTGATCCGGGAGCACCCGAGAGTCCCGGCTGCATGCGCATTCCCAGCCCAAGCCCGTAGCCCTGGCCCAGCCGCGGCAGTGGTGCCGCGAGACCCAATTCGGGAGTCTGCGTACCGAAGTCCACATCTTTCGGCAACTGGTTCTGCCTCATCATCTCAACGCTCTTGCGCGACATCAGCCGGATACCGTCCAATTCGCCGCCGTTCAGCAGCATGCGGCTGAATCTCGAATAGTCGCCCGCCGTGGACGCCAGGCCGCCTCCGCCTGAGAACCAGCGGGGCGCCTGGGTGGGATCATAGGGCGGCTTGCGGTGCGGCCGCGCCAGCCGATCGAACTCGGCCGGCGGAATCTCGAAGCGGGTGTCGCGCATGCCGAGCGGCCCGGTGATGTGTTCCTCGAAGTAGCGGTCCAAGGTCTGTCCCGAGACTATTTCGACCAGACGCCCCAGAACATCGATGGACATGCCGTATTCGAAGGTACTCCCCGGCTGAAAGCTCAGGGGAATCCGCGCCAGTTTAGCCACCATCTCGGCATTGGTTTGTTGCGGATCCATCAGGTTGGCCTGAACGTATTCTTTCTGCACCAGGGACTCGCCGAATTGTCCGTAGGTGAAGCCTGCCGTGTGCCGCATGAGATCCTGGACGGTCATCGCACGCCGCGCGGCCTCGCGCGTCAGGCGTCGTACGCCGTCCTTCGGGTCGGTGCTTTCTATGCCCACCCCTAGGTCGCGCAGCTCCGGAATGTAGTGCGCAACCGGATCGGTCAGCAGCAATGCGCCGCGTTCCTGCAGCATGAGCGCCGCCGCCACGGTAATCGGCTTGGTCAAGGAGGCGATGCGAAAGAGGCTGTCGGGACGCATGGCGCGCAGTGAGGCTCGATCCGCGTAGCCGAAGGACTCCAGGTAGGCGGGTTCGCCGTCGAGATGGATTGCCACCACGGCGCCGGGAATGACGCCGGCGGCAACGTCCGCGTTCAATAAATCGGTCAGGAGTTGCAGCCGCGCGATAAATGCGCCGCGATCACGCGCGTGGGAAGGGGTCATTGCGAGGGATTATGGCAGCGCCCGCACGGGGATGGAAAAAAATACCCGGGTGCCGGTGGGGATTATGACGCATTGAGCTTGCCGAGCGGCGGTAGGTATCAGGATAGTGTGTTGGATGAAGGAAATGAGCCGCACGGAACCGAAGCCGACCCGCGAGCGACGCGGTCGCCTCGATAGGCGCAGCCGCAAGTGCTGGTCTGTCTGTTACGGAAGCTTCAATCCGCGACGGCGCACGCCGCCGCGCCGCGCCGATGACTCGCGTTTCCATTCACTCGACTGGCATGCGCCTCACCTGCTCGCGGTGGCGATCGGCATCCTGCTGCTGTGCGTCGTGGACGCATTTTTGACCCTCGTGCTGCTGCAGGGGGGTGCATACGAGGCGAACCCCTTTATGGCGACGCTCGTTTACCGCAACGTCGCAGTGTTCGCGGCACTCAAAACGGCCATGACCGGCGCGGGCATCGTTTTGATGGTCATTTTGGCCCGCTATCGGTTCATGCGCCTGGTGAGGGTCGATTCGGTGCTGTACGCAGTTCTGGTCCTCTACGCCGGCCTCATCGGGTACGAGATTTGGATGCTCAAGAGTCCCCTCGAGCTGCCGATCTTGTAATTGTTGAGGGCGGCGTCACATTCCATATTGTGCCGCCTTCGGCTAGACTAGCGACCAGTTCGCGAACCCGCCCCTGCATCTCATCATATTGATGTACTTGAGGTTTTCACCGTTCCCGCTATGAGTCAATCACTCGCTGATCTATTGGCCACCACGGCACTTTCCGGCGGCAACGCCAGTTTCATTGAAGATCTCTACGAACGGTTCTTAAGGGAGCCGAACAGCGTCGACCCGGCCTGGGCCACGTATTTTGGCAGTCTGGGAGGCGGCGCCGATGAAACCGCCCGGCCGCCGCGGCTCCCCGGCGCAGCATCGCCGTCCATGCCGCGTCCGGCGCAATCCGTCGAATCCACCGCTGCCAGCGCCAAGCAAGGCGCGGTGTCGCGCCTCATTCAGGTTTATGCCAACCGTGGCCATCTGGCTGCCAACTTGGATCCCCTGGGGCTGCAGGAGCGCACCACTCCCTACGTGTTGGCTCTCGATTATTTTGGGCTCTCCGATGCGGATTTGAACACCGAATTCTTTACCGGCAGCCGCAATGCCGCGATTCGTGAGCGCTCCACCCTCAAGGATATTCTCGCCACTCTGAAGTTCGTTTATACGGAAACCATCGGCGCCGAGTTCGCGCATGTATCGAACAGCGACGAACGCCTGTGGCTTCAAGACAGCTTTCAAGTGCAGCGCATGCAGCACCACTTCACTGCCGAGGAGAAGAAAAACATTCTCTGGCAGCTCACCGCCGCGGAAGGTTTGGAACGATATCTTCACACCAAGTACGTGGGTCAGAAACGCTTCTCACTGGAGGGCGGCGACAGTCTCATTCCCTTGCTCGACGAACTCGTCCAGCAGGGCGGCAAGATGGGGGTCGAGGAGACCATCATCGGCATGGCGCACCGTGGCCGTCTCAATGTGCTGGTCAACCTGCTCGGCAAGTCGCCCAAGGACTTGTTCAGCGAATTTGAGGGCCAGTACGATCTGGCAAAACTTCGCGGCTCGGGCGACGTTAAATATCACAAGGGGTTCTCTTCGGACTTGAAGACCGGTTCGGGCAATGTGCACGTGGCGCTGGCATTCAATCCCTCGCACCTCGAGGTGGTCAACGCCGTGGTCGAAGGCTCGGTGCGCGCGCGCCAGGAGCGCCGCGGCGACACCGTGGGCGACAAGGTGCTGGCGGTGCAGATTCACGGCGACGCGGCCTTCGCCGGACAGGGCGTCATTATGGAGACTTTGCAGCTCTCCCAGGCGCGCGGCTTCTACACGGGCGGCTCCGTGCATATCATCGTCAACAATCAAGTGGGTTTCACCACCAGCGATCCGCGTGACGCGCGCTCCACCCATTATTGCTCCGACGTCGCGAAGATGATCGAGGCGCCGATTTTCCACGTCAATGCCGATGACCCGGAAGCGGTGTGCTTCGTCACTCGCTTTGCGCTCGAGTACCGCATGAAGTTCCACAAGGATGTGGTCATCGACCTGGTGTGCTACCGACGGCATGGCCATAACGAGGCCGACGAGCCTGCGGCGACCCAGCCTCTCATGTACCAGGTCATTCGCAAGAAACCGACGGCCCGCCAACTGTATGCGGACAAGCTGTCGGCCGAGAACGTGCTCACGCCGGCGGACGTCGCTGCGATGATGGAGCAGTACCGCGACGGATTGGATGCCGGCAATCCGCAGGCGCGCGCAGCGCTCGGCCTGATCGGCAATAAATTCACGGTGGATTGGAGCGAGTACCTGGGCGCGGATTGGTCCGATTCGGTGAAGACCGCGGTCGAGATGGGGCGCTTGCGGGCTCTCGGCAAGGCGATCACCACCTATCCTGCGGACTGGGTGCTGCACCCGCGCGTGCTCGCCATCATGCAGGCGCGCGAACGAATGGTGGCCGGCGATATCGCTTTGGATTGGGGTGCGGCGGAGAACCTGGCCTATGCCAGCCTCGTTCAGGAAGGATATCCGGTGCGCCTTACGGGGCAGGACAGTGGCCGCGGCACCTTCTTCCACCGGCACGCGGTGTTGCACGATCAGGCGACCGGACGGCGCTACGTTCCGCTGCAGCATCTGGCCACCAATCAGCCGACATTCACGGTGACCGACTCGGTGTTGTCCGAGGAAGCGGTCATGGGTTTCGAGTACGGATTCTCGACCACCGAGCCGCATTGCCTGACCATTTGGGAAGGCCAATTCGGCGACTTCAGCAATGGCGCCCAGGTCATCATCGATCAGTTCATCAGTTCCGGCGAGGCCAAGTGGGGCCGGCTGTCGGGCCTGACCCTATTCCTGCCGCATGGCTATGAAGGCCAGGGACCCGAACATTCCTCGGCGCGGTTGGAGCGATTTTTGCAACTATGTGCCGAGTACAACATGCAGGTGTGCGTGCCCTCGACTCCCGCGCAGATGTTTCACATGTTGCGCCGTCAAGTGGTCCGGCCGCTGCGCAAGCCGCTCATCGTCATGACGCCGAAGAGCCTGTTGCGCCATCCTTTGTCGGTTTCGCGCCTCGAAGAACTCAGCACGGGCGGATTCAATCCCGTGATCGATGAGATCGACGACCTGAAGCCTTCGGCCGTGACGCGCGTGGTGCTGTGCAGCGGCAAGGTGTACTTCGATCTGCTGAAGGCGCGCCGCGAAGCCAAGGCGGATGCGGTAGCCGTGGTCCGACTCGAGCAGCTATATCCCTTTCCCTCGGACGAGTACGACGCCATTCTTCGCAAGTACTCCAACGCGCGCGAAGTGGTGTGGTGCCAGGAAGAGCCTCAGAACCAAGGCAGCTGGTATCAAATTCGCCACCGCCTGCAGGCGAAGCTGGGACCGAACCGCGAATTGCTCTATGCGGGACGCGCCGGTGCGGCGGCGCCCGCGACCGGAATCGCCGCTCTGCACGAGCAACAACAGAGAAATTTGGTTACCGCGGCGCTGCTGGGCGTTCCGCCGGAAGAAAGTTCACGACACACAATGCGGCTCCCAGCGGCTCAATCTAGGACAGCGTAATGACTATTGAAGTTCGCGTGCCGCAGCTGCCGGAATCGGTGGCCGACGCAAGGATTGTTTCTTGGCATAAGCAGCCCGGCGAGGCCGTGGCCCGCGATGAAAATCTGGTCGATTTAGAGACCGACAAAGTCGTTCTCGAGGTGCCGTCGCCCATGGCAGGCGTGCTCAAGGAGATCAGGCTGAAGGATGGGACGACCGTGACCAGCGGCCAGGTGCTGGCCGTCATCGACGAGGGCGCTGTGGCCGTTGCGAGCGCGCCTGCTGCTGCTGTGAGCGCCGCGGCTGCCGCGGCCGCGAAGGATTCAGGCAAGCTCAGCCCGGCGGCAAAACGCGTGGTCGACGAGAACAAAGTCGATCCGAAGGCGGTCGCGGGATCCGGTCGCGACGGACGCGTGTCGAAGTCGGACGTGGTGAATTACCTGTCCGCTAAGGATGTGCCGACAGCGCCCGCTGCGCCCAGGGCTGTGGCGCCGGCGACCAGTGCGCGCGGCGCGCGTGCCGATCAACGGGTTCCGATGACCCGCTTGCGCGCCCGAATTGCCGAACGTATGGTGCAGGCGCAGGCCACCCAGGCCTTGCTCACCTCGTTCAACGAAGTCGATCTGAAGTCCGTCAATGAACTGCGCGCCCGCTACAAGGATCAGTTCGAGAAACAGACCGGAGCGAAACTCGGCTTCATGTCGTTCTTCGCCAAGGCCTGTGTCGAAGCGCTGAAGAAGTTTCCCTCGGTGAACGCCTCGGTGGAGGGCGGCGACATCGTCTATCACGAGTACTTCGACATCGGCGTCGCGGTATCGACCGATCGCGGCCTGATCGTGCCCGTATTGCGCGATGCGGACCAGCAAAGCTTTGCGGAAATCGAAAAATCCATCGCTAATTTCGCCGCGCGTGCACGGGCGGGGACTATTACGATGGAGGAACTCACGGGCGGCACCTTCACCATCACCAACGGCGGCGTGTTTGGATCGCTGCTATCGACGCCCATCGTCAATGCCCCGCAGAGCGCGATTCTCGGCATGCACAAGATTCAGGAGCGCCCGGTGGCGATCGATGGCCAAGTCGTGGTGCGTCCCATGATGTACATCGCGCTGACTTACGATCATCGCATCATCGACGGGCGTGAGGCGGTGCAATTCTTGGTGACCGTGAAACAATGTCTCGAGGATCCGGCGCGCATGGTGCTCGGGATATGAGCGACCTTTACGATGTGGTGGTGATCGGCGCCGGCCCCGCAGGCTATCCCGCGGCGATTCGCGCGGGTCAAAACAAGCTTAGAGTTGCTTGTGTCGATGAGTGGAAGAACTTCGACGGCACCTATGCCTTCGGGGGCACCTGCTTGAATGCGGGCTGTATTCCCTCCAAGGCCCTGCTCGAGTCCTCGGAACTCTATCAAAGAGCCAAGGAAGAATTTTCTCTGCATGGCATCAAGATCGGCGACCTCACGGTGGATCTGGCGACCATGCAGAAGCGCCGCGCCTCCATCGTCAAGACCATGACGGGCGGAATCACCGCGCTGTTCAAAGCCAACGGCGTCGTCGGTTTTCAGGGGCATGGAAAGTTATTGCCGGGAAACAAGGTGCTTGTGACGGGCGCTGGCGGCGCGGAGAAGATTCTGGAGGCCAAGCACGTGGTGCTGGCGTCGGGTTCGGTGCCGGTCCGCCTCAAGAGCGTGCCGCATGACGGCAAATACATCGTCGATTCGTGGAATGCCTTGGAGTTCGATGCGGTGCCGCCGCGACTCGGCGTGATCGGCGCCGGTGTCATCGGTCTCGAGCTCGGCAGCGTTTGGCGCCGGCTGGGCAGTGAAGTGACCGTGCTCGAAGCCATGGACCAGTTCTTGCCCATGGCGGACGGAGCCATCGCCAAGGAGGCCCAGCGTCATTTCAAGAAGCTCGGTCTCGATATCAAAATGGGCGCCAAGGTGTCGAGCGCAGCGGTCGCAGGCACGGCGGTGAATGTTGTGTATTCGGACGCGCAGGGCGAGCACTCCCTGCAGGTCGATAAGCTCGTGGTGGCCGTCGGGCGCAGGCCATTCACCGAGGGACTGCTCGCCGAGGGCACCGGCGTGCGCCTCGATGAGCGCGGTTTCATCCAAGTCGATGAGCATTGCCGCACCGGCGTCGCGAATGTCTGGGCGGTGGGCGATGTGGTTCGCGGACCCATGCTCGCACACAAGGGCAAGGAGGAGGGCGTAATGGTTGCCGACCTCATCGCCGGGCATTTCGCGGAAGTGAACTACAAGGTCATTCCGTCGGTGATTTATACCGCTCCGGAAATTGCCTGGGTCGGTCAAACCGAGGAGCAGGTCAAGGCGAGCGGCAGACCCTACAAGGTGGGCACATTTCCGTTCGCGGCCAGCGGGCGCGCACGTGCCATGGAGGCTGCGCAGGGCATGGCGAAGATAGTCTCGGCCAAGGACGACGATGAAGTGCTGGGCATTCACGTGATCGGACCCATGGCCGGCGAACTCATCGGCGAGGCGGTACTGGCGATGGAATATTCGGCGAGCACCGAAGATATTCAACGCACCATGCACGCCCATCCTACTCTGTCCGAGGCCATTCATGAGGCCGCGTTGGCGGTGGATAAGAAGGCGATCGACGCCATCAATCGCTAAGCATCGCGGCCGCCGATGTTTTTACTGCGCCACGGTCAAAGCTATTTCAACCTGCATTTCGGCGAGACCCGCGTCGATCCGGGAATTGAAGATGCGGAATTGACGCCGCTGGGCGTCGAGCAGGCGGCAGCGGCGGCGAAGCGGCTTGCAGGCAAGGCGTTGACGCGCATCATCGTCTCGCCTTACACACGAGCCTTGCAGACGGCGCAGCCCATACTGCACGTGCATCGAGTGCCGGTTACAGTCATGCAGGAGGTCCGGGAGCAGGCCGCCTATGCCTGCGACATCGGCACCGCACCGGATTTGCTGGCAAGCCGATTTCCCCAGCACGATTTTGCGCACCTACCGGCAATCTGGTGGAACCAAGACGCCGAAACCTCGGCCGAGACGAGCCGGCGTGCGCTGGCGTTCCGGGACTACATGGCAGCACGTGACGATGGCGCGACGACTCTGTTGGTGAGCCACTGGGCCTTCATTCTGGCGCTGACGGGGATATCGCTGGCCAACGGCGAAGTATTGGAATACGACCCCACCGCCTGATGTGCGGCCGGTGGAGGCGCGCACGGTCAGGCCTGCGATAAAAACAGCGCCAGTGACGTCCAATAGTGCACATGCCAGCCGCCCGCCAGATGATTGCCATCGCCATCAGGGAACCCGCGATGATCGAAAATCAGTTTGGTTCCCGCGCCGTCCGCCGCCAACGTGAACTGCACAGTCGAATATTCGCCGGCTTTCCAGCCGGCGGTGCGCCAGGCCTGCACCAGTCGTTCGCCGGGCAGCATCTCGAGAGTCAGACCCGAGATGTAGCCGCCGAACAAGACGAACGACCCGCCCACCGCGGGATTGATCGCCGTGGCTTTCGCTCCCGGTGCGCTGAGCAGTGCAATGGCGTCGCTCAATCGAGTCACGGCGTCGAATTGCCTGGCATCGGTCAGTGCGTCGTAAACTCTGCGCGTACTCGCCTTGAATGAGATCTCCTGGTGAATGGCCTCTGAGGTGCGCGTCAGACCATCGCCGGTGGCGGCCGTCGATGCGTCCATGCCGCTGGCTGCGCCCCCTGCGCGCTTCGCCAGGCCGAGCGCGAGTGGCGCGGCGACCAGGCTTGACGCGACAGCGCGGCGGCTGATTCGAGGGATGAGCTGCATTGCCATACTCCCTGAAAACTACTTCTTTCTGCGGGCGACGATCACATTGGGCAATTGCGCGATGCGGCTCAGCACGTGCGACAGTTGCGGCAGTCCGGTGATCGATATATTGATCCGCATATGAGCCACGTTATCGCGCTTATCGGTGACGGTGTTCATACCCTGGATGCTGATTTTGTCGTCCGCGAGCGCAGCGCTGACATCGCGTACCAGACCGCGACGGTCGAATGCCTGCACTTCGATATCCACCGGAAATTCGCCCGCGCCCGTCTTGCCCCAGGTAACCGCCAGCACACGCGCCGGCGACTTGACGGCGAGTCGGCCCAAATTGGCACAGGACTGGGCATGGATGCTGACTCCTCGGCCCACCGTGATATAGCCGACGATGGCCTCGGGCGGCACGGGCTTGCAGCAGCGCGCGTAGGTGGACAGTAAATCGCCGATGCCCTGAACCTCGACGTCGGGTTCCTTTGCAGCGGCCTGAGCCTTTGGGCGGGGAGGGTGTTCAAGCCCTGTCTCGCGCGAATGCAAAATGCGCTGGATGGCGCCGGCCACCTGTGCGGGACTCAGTTCGCCCAACCCCAATGCTTCGTGCAAGGCCTCGGTGTTCTGTAGTTTCAGTTCCCTCAGGAGCTCCGGGATGGGTGGACTGCCGATCCCCAGGCGCTGAATTTCGCGATCGAACATCGCGCGGCCCTCGATCTTGTTCTGCGTCTCGTTCTGTTTGCGAAACCAGGCGCGAACCTTGTTGCGATTCCTGGGGCTCGCCAGGAACCCGGATTGCGGCGACAGCCAATCGCTGGATGGATGGCCCTCCTTGGCGGTGATGATTTCCACGGTCTCACCGTTTTTGAGCCGGTAATCGAGGCCCACCATGCGCCCATTGACCTTGGCGCCCCGGGTGCGATGACCCAAATCGGTGTGCACTTGATAGGCGAAATCCAGCGGCGTGCCTCCCACCGGCACGTCGACGATTTCACCCTTGGGGGATACCACGTAGATTCGATCCTGAAACAGATCGACACGCACACGGTCCAGGAAATCGCGCGAGGTTTCGCCGCCCTCGGCCGGCGCCAAGAGTGTACGCAGCTGATTGATCTTGCGCTCATAGGCTTGACTGCCGCGACCGCCTTCCTTGTAGCGCCAGTGTGCCGCGACGCCGCGCTCGGAATCCGCATGCATCTCGTGAGTGCGGATCTGGATTTCCACCGCCTGCGCGCCGGGGCCGATGACCGCCGTGTGAATCGAGCGGTAGCGATTATCTTTGGGGGTGGCGATATAGTCGTCGAATTCCCCGGAGATGAACAGCCATAGTGAATGCACCACGCCGAGCGCCGCATAGCAATCGGCCACGCTGTTGACCAGCACGCGCGCGGCGCGAATGTCCATGAGCTGCTCGAAGGCCAGCTGCTTCGCCTGCATCTTGCGCCAAATGCTGTAAATGTGTTTCGGCCGCCCCTCAATGGTCGCGTCCACGCCGGCGTCGAACAGAGCGCTCTTTAACAGCGACTGCAACTCTTCCATGTAGCGTTCGCGGTCGGAACGCCGCACCTTCAGGGCGGCCGCGATGCGCTTGTAGTCGGCGGGCTGAAGGTAGCGGAACGCCAGGTCCTCCAGCTCCCATTTCAATTGCCACACGCCGAGGCGATTGGCGAGCGGCGCGTAAACTTCGCGAGTTTCGGTCGCAAGCTGGCGCTGCATGTCGTGATCCAGCGACTTGGCGGCGCGCATTTTTTGCAATTGTCCGGCCAGCCGCACCACCACCAAGCGCACATCGCCGATGACGGCCAGCAGCATCTTGCGCAAGGCTTCGGCCTGAGTGGATTCGAGTCCCTGTTCCGGCGTCCAATTGAGCCCCAGGCCAAACTCTCCCAACTGGCTTAAATTCCGCGCCAGGCGCGTCGCGTCGGCGCCAAAGCGCTTCTCGGCGGCGTCTCGATCCAAGAGCTTGGCGTCGAGCAGAGGCTGCAACACGGCGGCAATCACCACGTCGTCGTCGGCATCCAGGGTGCGTACGATTTCCGCGACATCCAGCGCCGCCCGCCGTATGCCCTCGGCGGAGTCGGGCAGGTCGAGCGCGCGCACGGACGCAAAGGCGTCGTGCAGCCGTTCGTTTGCCGTGATCCGGCTTGAAGCCGTTGTTTCCATTTGAATTGCGCTGGTCGTGCGGGTGGGTTTAAGCGCCTATTGCCGGTATCATACGCGTCCATGAAGGATCAGAAGAATGCGGTTGCCGGCATACGGGTGCTGGGCATCGATCCCGGCTCTCAGCGCACGGGATTTGGTGTCCTGGATGCCGTGGGCGCGCGGCTGACCTATGTGGCGAGCGGCGTCATCCGCACCCAAAAGGGCGAATTTGCCGACCGGCTATGCGAGATCTTCCGCTGCGTGCAGACCATTGTGAGCCAATACCGGCCGCACGAAATTGCCATCGAGCGGGTTTTCGTCAATAGAAATCCGGACAGTGCCTTGAAGTTGGGCCAGGCGCGCGGCGCAGCCATTTGCGGCACGGCCGATGCGAACGCAACCGTCTTCGAATACGCGACGCGGCAAATAAAGCAGGCCGTCGTGGGATCGGGTAGCGCGGAGAAGGCGCAGGTGCAGCTCATGATGAAAAGCATCCTCAAGCTCGAAGGGCCGCTGTCGCCCGATGCTGCCGATGCCTTGGCCGCGGCGGTATGCCATGCCCTGCGCGGCCGGGTCCGGGTCGCCGTGCAGCGCTCGGCGGGGCGCAGGTGATCGGCTTTCTGAAGGGCCGTCTGGCAGTCAAGCAGCCGCCCATGCTCATGGTCGATGTGAACGGCGTTGGCTACGAGATGGAAGCGCCGATGTCGACTTTCTATGGCTTGCCGGCAACGGGCGAGCCCGTCGCTCTGTTCACGCATCTGGTGGTTCGCGAGGATGCGCACATCTTGTACGCCTTCGGCACCGATGCAGAGCGGCGCCTGTTTCGCGGCCTGCTCAAGGTGTCGGGGGTCGGACCGAAGATTGCGCTCGGCATATTGTCGGGCTCCAGCGTCGAGGATTTTCTGCGCACCGTCGAGGCCGAAGACGTCGCCATGCTGACGCGGATTCCCGGCATCGGCCGCAAGACCGCCGAGCGCGTCATCATTGAAATGCGCGACAGCGTCAAGAAGCTCTCCATGCCGGCAGGCGGCGGCATTCCGGCGGGGCTGGGGTCGGTCATGACGCCGCAGAGCGAGGCCTTCAGTGCCCTGATTGCGCTGGGTTACAAGCCGCCGGAAGTGGTCAAGCTATTGAAGGCCGTCGATGAGCCGGACCTCGCCACCACAGAAATCATTCGCCGCGCCCTGAAATCGGCCGCGAAGGCGTGAAGTATCAGCATGGGCATTGAGCAGGATCGAATCATCGCGGGGCCCGTCAAGCGCGAGGACGAGGTCGTCGATCGTGCCGTGCGGCCGAAGAGCCTGGCTGACTATGTCGGGCAGTCGAGTGTCAAGACTCAAATGGAGATCTTCATCCAGGCCGCGCGCAATCGGGGCGAGGCGCTCGACCATGTGCTGATATTCGGGCCGCCCGGTCTCGGTAAAACCACGCTGGCGAATATCATCGCCAACGAACTGCAGGTGAATTTGCGGCAGACCTCGGGTCCGGTGCTGGAGCGGCCCGGCGACTTGGCGGCACTGCTCACCAATCTCGAGCCTCGCGATGTGCTGTTCGTGGATGAGATTCATCGCTTGAGTCCCGTGGTCGAGGAAGTGCTGTATCCGGCCATGGAGGATTCGCAGCTGGATCTCATGATCGGCGAGGGCCCGGGCGCGCGCTCAATCAAGCTGGATCTGCCGCCGTTCACTTTGGTGGGGGCAACCACTCGCGCGGGACTGTTGACATCGCCATTGCGCGATCGCTTCGGCATCGTGCAGCGCCTCGAGTTCTACTCCACCGAGGATCTGAAACAAATCGTCACGCGCAGCGCCTCCATCCTGAAACTGCAGTTGCAGGCGGACGGCGCGCATCGCATCGCCGAGCGCTCGCGCGGCACGCCGCGCATTGCCAATCGGCTGCTGCGCCGGGTGCGCGACTTTGCCGAAGTCAAGGCGGCCGGGGTCATCAGCGCTGAAGTCGCGGTCGCCGCGCTCGATATGCTGGCGGTGGATCCTCAGGGCTTCGATATGCTGGACAGAAAGCTGCTCTTGACGGTAATCGAGAAATTCGACGGCGGCCCGGTGGGTGTCGACAGCCTGGCCGCGGCCATGAGCGAGGAGCGCGGCACCATCGAGGATGTCATCGAGCCGTTTCTGATTCAGCAGGGTTTTTTGATGCGCACGGCGCGCGGGCGCGTCGCGACGCGCAGCGCCTATGCACATTTTGGCCTCACGGCTCCCACCGTCGATCGGGAATTGAACATGCCGCTGTTCAGGGATGCGTAGTAGTGCGGCCGGCGCCGACATTTTCCGTCCCATTTCGCGTTTACTGGGAGGACACGGATGCCGGCGGCGTGGTGTATTACGCGAATTATTTAAAATTCATGGAGCGCTGCCGGACGGATTGGCTCAGAGCGATGGGCGTCGATCAGCTGCGTCTGCGTGCGGAGCGGCAGCTGCAATTCGTGGTCGTGAATGTGGCCGTGGATTTTTTGCTCCCGGCGGTGCTCAATGATGAAATTATCGTTACCGCGGAACTCGAGCGCTTGAGCGGTGCCTCAATTCATTTCAAGCAGACCATTATGCGCGCCGATGCGCAACTCATTGACGCGAGCACTCGCGTTGCCTGTCTCGATTCGGGTACCCTGAAGGCGCGCCCGATACCCAAGGATTTATTCGTGGAGTGGCGTACGTAATGGGAAATGATTTATCGATCTGGAATCTGGTGCTCGATGCGAGCGTCATCGTGCAGGCCGTCATGGTGCTGCTCATGCTGGCGTCCTTGGCGTCTTGGGCCGTGATCTTCAAAAAAAGCCGCGTCATCTCGTATTCACGGCGCCAAGCCGATCAATTCGAGGCGGCATTCTGGTCGGGCGGGGACTTGGCTACACTGTATCGCAGCATCGAAACCAAGGGGCGTGCGGGTACAGGCGAGCAGAGTATTTTCGAGTCCGGCTTCGGTGAATTCAGCCGCCTCCGCCAGCAGGGTACGCCCACCGACCAGTTGCTGGAGGGCGCCCGTCGCGCGATGCGTGTCGCACAGATGCGCGAAATGGACAGGCTGGAACGCAATTTGGCGATGCTGGCCACGGTGGGTTCCACCAGCCCCTACGTGGGTCTGTTCGGCACGGTATGGGGCATCATGAGTGCCTTCCACAATCTCGGCAATGTGCAGCAGGCGACTCTTGCGGCGGTGGCGCCGGGCATCGCCGAGGCTTTGATCGCAACGGCCATCGGATTGTTCGCGGCCATCCCTGCGGTGGTGGCGTACAACCGATTTGCCGATCAGGTCAGCCGGCTGGAATTGCGCTTCGACACCTTCGTCGAAGAATTCTCGACCATTCTTCAGCGCCACGGGCCGGCCCGTGCGGCTCAATCGTAACGCGCATGGCAAAGCCGCTTCGCCGCCGCAAGTTGATGGGAGAGATCAATGTGGTGCCGTACATCGACGTCATGCTGGTGCTGCTGGTCATTTTCATGATTACCGCGCCCCTGCTCAAAGAAGGCGTCAAAGTGGATTTGCCTGAGGCCGGCGCCAAGCCCATCGATCCTGAATTTCTCGCCAAGCACGAGCCGTTGATCGTGACCATAGATTCAAAGGCCCGTCTGTATATCAATTTCGGCACAAATCCCGACAAGCCGGCGTCCGAAGCAACTGTCAGTGCGCGCACCACGGCGCTGCTGCGCCGGGATCCGCAAACTCCGGTGCTGGTCAAGGCGGACACCACGGTGCCGTACGGGGTGGTCGTGCGCGCCATGGTCTTGTTGCAGCATGCCGGCGCGGCGAAGGTGGGATTTTTGACCGATCCTATCCGGCCCGCGGCGCGCGGGCAGGCCGGCGGCGGTGCGGATTGAATGCGGGATTTCTTGCGTGAACATTTCTGGGCGATCGTCGTGTCCGTCCTGTTGCACGGACTGCTGGTGGGCGGGCTGGTGATCGCGGCGCTGATTTCCGCGCATCGGGCGCCGCCCAGCTTGCAGCCTCTGCCCATCGAAGCGATGGTGGTGGACTCGCAGGTGCTGCACGCGGCGCAGCGAGCCCAAAACGAGCGCGCCGAGCAAGCGGCCGCGCGAGCTCGCGCCGCGGAAGAGGCGAAGGCCGCAGCCGCTGCACAGGTGGAAACCGACGCGAAAGCGGCGGAACAGGCCAAGTCGGCGCAGGAGGCCAAGGCCGTCGAAGAGGCAAACGTCGCGGCACAGGCCAAGGCTGCGGAGCATGTCAAGGCCGCCGAACAAGCCAAAGCGGCCGCGGTCACGGCAAGCGTCGCCAAGGCTGCGGCCGCGGAACAACAACGTCTTGCCGCCGCACAGAAGGCGGTGCAGGCCCGCAAGGGCGCCGAGGCCGACCTTGCCGCGGAGGCCAAAAAAGCCGCCGATGCCAAGCAGGCCGCCAACGCCAAGGCGGCTGTGGAAGCCAACGCCGCGGCGGCTAAAGCGGCCGCCGCCAAGCATGCCGCCGATGAGCGCGCGCGTCAGGACCGTGAGGCCGAACTGCGCAAGCAATTGGCGGACGAGGAGCACCGAAGCGCCGTGGAATCCGGCCCGCTGCGCGACAGCTATATTGCCCGGCTGCGCAATAGAATCCAAAACGCTTGGATTAAACCGCCGTCGGCCAGCGTCGGTCTTGATTGTTTGGTCGAAGTCACGCAGATTCCAGGGGGCGAGGTCACCGGTGCGCGCGTGACCCAGTGCAACGGCGACGCCGCTGCCCGCCAATCGATCGAAAATGCGGTGTATCGTGCATCGCCTCTCCCGGATCCTCCGGATCCGGCGCTCTTTGAAAGAAACTTCGTATTTAGGTTCAGACCCAATGAATAAACGCTTAACTGGTTTGGTGGCGATCGCTTTTTTGTTGTTCTGCTCCCCGACCTGGGCGGAACTCGTGGTAGAAATCACGAAAGGCCAAGCGGACGCAGTACCGATCGCCATCGTGCCGTTCAGCGCGCCCGCGGCCGCATCGTTCGATGTGGCGCAGCTCGTGAGCGAGGATCTGGCACGCAGCGGACGCTTCAAATCCATGGACCGCAAGGACATGATCGAGCAGCCGCATACGGGCGCGGGAATATCCTTCGACGATTGGCGTCGGCTCAATAACGACTATATCGTGGTGGGGCAGGTGCTGCCCCAGGGAACGGACCGCTTCACGATCACATTCGAACTCTATAATGTGCTGACCCGCCAACGTCTGCTGGGCTACGAGATCAGCGCGAATAGGCCCGGACTGCGCCTGGCCGGGCACCAAGTGGCGGATATGGTATTCGAGAAAATACTCGGCATTCGCGGCGCCTTTGCGACCCGTATCGCCTATATCTCCGTGCTCGGCTCCCTGCCTCACAAGAACTACCGACTGGTCGTCTCGGACGCCGACGGTGAGAATCCGCACATCGTCATGCAGTCGAACGAACCGTTGATGTCGCCGGCGTGGTCGCCGGACGGCCAGAGATTGGCGTATGTTTCCTTCGAGGATCGGCTGCCGTCCGTGTACGTGCAGTTCTTGAAGACCGGAGAGCGGCAGCGCGTTTCGGCCCGCGCCGGCGTGAATCAGGCACCGGCGTGGTCGCCTGACGGAAAGAAACTGGCGCTGACCCTGTCGACCCGAGACGGCAATTTGGATATCTATGTGCTGGACGTCGCCACTCAGGCGCTAACCCGCATCACCGACGATCCGGGAATCGACACCGAACCGCAGTGGTCAAAGGACGGTCAATCCCTGTATTTCACTTCCGATCGCGCCGGCGGACCGCAGATTTACCGCATCGGTACTCAGAGCGGCGACAAGCCGCGTCGCCTGACGTTCCAAGGTAGTTACAACGCACGCCCCCGGCTGTCACCGGATGAGTCGCAGATGGCCTTCGTCACCCAGGAAGACGGCGGATATCGCATAGCGAGCATGGATCTTCGCGGTCGCGGCGATGTCCAAGTGCTGACCAAGGGCCGTTTTGACGTGTCGCCGAGTTACGCACCGAATGGCGCGGAAATCATTTACGCCAGCCGCGATCGCGGGCGCGGGGTGCTGGCGCTGGTCAGCGCCGACGGCCGGGTACAGGAGCGCCTGGTGTCGAGCGAAGGTGAATTGCAGGAACCGGCGTGGGCGCCGTTCTAAGACGGCGGCCATGAAACAAACTACCCAAATCGGGTGTTCGTCGGTAGGCTTGAGAACTATGTCAATCGGATGGAGATATAAATGAAACGAATCGTATCGATCGCGTTGCTGATGGCGGGAGCCATGCTGCTCTCAGGATGCCCAAAAAAACACAATGTGATCGAACCGCCGATCGCCGGATCCCAGGCCGCAGGCGCTACCTCAGGAGACAGTGCCTCGACCTCAGGCAGGGCGTTGGACGGCAGTGCCTCGACCCAGGGCGGAAATTCCATGGGCGCCGACGCCACGGGTCCTCTGGCTCGCCGGGTCATTTATTTCGACTTCGACAAGTCGGAAATCAAGCCTGAGTTTGCCGATCTGGTGGCCGCTCATGCGCGCAACCTGAGCAGTCATCCGGGTTTGAAGGTCAAACTCGAGGGCAATACCGACGAGCGCGGCACGCGTGAGTACAACATCGGCCTCGGGGAGCGCCGGGCACAGGCCGTGCGCCGCGCCCTGATGCTGCAAGGTGTGACCGAATCCCAACTCACCACCGTGAGCTTCGGTTCGGAACGGCCCGCAGCCGAAGGGGATGACGAGGCGGCGTGGGCGAAGAATCGGCGCGTGGAATTGGTCTATAGCCCGTGATATGTCGCTGGCCGCTTGGCGTGACTGGCGCCTGTCTTGTCGCATTGGCGGTAGGCTGCGCCAGCACGCCGCCGGATCAAGATCCGGTGCAGATCAAGCTGAACGACGTCGATATGCGCCTCGCGCGGATCGAGAAAGTGCTCTCCAATCAGAGCTTGTTGGATTTGGCCAATCGGGGTGAAGCGGTGCGCAACGATCTGCGCGCCATGCACAACGACGTCGATCAGTTGACCAACCGACTTGAGGCAGGCCGCAAGCAGCAGCGCGACCTGTACGCCGATCTCGACCGGCGCATGAAGGCGCTGGAGCTGCGCGGCGGCGGCGGGGCGGCTATCGGTGCGGTCGCGGCGGGTTCCGGCGACGCCGGTACGTCTGCATCCGGGGGCGCGGCAGACACGGGCAATACCGACGACAAGGCGGCCTATCAGGCGGCCTTCGCCTTGTTGAAGGACGGTCAATACGATCGCGCCATCGCGGCGTTTCAAAAGTTCGGCAGCAGCTATCCGGACAGCCCGCTGTCCGACAATGCCCAGTACTGGTTGGGTGAGGCCTACTACGTCAACAAGTCCTTCACCGAGTCGGAGGCGGCCTTTCAGCGCGTGATCGATAAGTATCCGCAGTCGCGCAAGCGTCCCGACGCCTTGCTCAAAATCGGCTACTGCCAGGACGAGCTGAAGCAGTCGGACTTGGCCAAGGCCACGTTGACGAAGCTGGCCGCGCAATTCCCGGAAACGGCGGCCGGACGTCTGGCGCGGCAGCGCCTGGAGAAAATGGCGGCGGAGCAACATTATTGATCGAGTCCACGCTCAAATCCGAGCGCCTGCGCATCAATGAGATCTTTCATTCGCTGCAGGGCGAGGCTGATGCGGTTGGCTATCCGACCGTGTTCGTGCGCCTGACCGGTTGCCCGCTGCGCTGCCGTTACTGCGACACCGAGTATGCGTTTCACGCGGGCGACTGGATGGAAATCGACGCCATTCTCGAGAAAGTGCGTGGCTACGGCACACAGCACGTATGCGTGACGGGCGGCGAGCCCTTGGCGCAACCGAATTGTCTGAAGCTGCTGGAGCGCCTGTGTGATCACGGCTTTCAGGTGTCGCTGGAAACCAGCGGGGCACTGGACATCGCATCGGTCGATGCGCGAGTTTCGCGAGTCGTCGATGTGAAAACGCCGGGTTCGCACGAGGCCGCGCGCAACCGGATCGAGAATTTCCAATTGTTGACGTCCCACGACCAATTGAAGTTCGTGATCTGTTCGCGCGATGACTACGATTGGAGCAAGGCGTTCATGCGGGAACACGGCTTGCCCGAACAGTGCCGGGTGCTGTTCTCGCCGAGCTACGAGGAAGTATCGCCCACCGCCTTGGCGGAATGGATTCTAGCGGATCATCTGCCGGTTCGCTTCCAACTACAGCTTCACAAAATCCTGTGGGGCGATACGCCGGGCAAGTGAGCGTGCGCGCCATCGTACTGCTCTCCGGCGGCCTGGATTCCTCGACGGTCTTGGCGATGGCCCGGGCGCGCGGCTACGAGTGCTATGCATTGAGCGTGCATTATGGGCAGCGCCATAGCGCGGAGCTGGCGGCAGCCCGCCGCATCGCCTTCGCCCTGGGGGCATACGAGCATCGAGTCATGGGCCTGGACCTGGCTGGCATCGGTGGATCGGCGCTGACCGATACGGGCATTGCCGTACCGGAAACGCCCACGGCCGGCATCCCCATTACCTATGTGCCGGCCCGCAACACCATGCTGCTCTCGCTGGCTTTGGGCTGGGCGGAGGTCGTGGGCGCCACTGATATATTCGTGGGAGTAAACGCCGTGGACTACTCGGGCTATCCCGACTGCCGCCCGGAGTTCACCACAGCATTCGAACGACTGGCGCGGCTGGCCACCAAGGCCGGCGTGGAGGGCGCCTCTTACACCATCCATGCGCCGCTCATCGCCATGTCCAAGGCTGACATCATCCGTGTAGGCGGGGAACTGGGCGTGGATTTCAGCATGACCGTGTCCTGCTACCAAGCCGGCGCCGAAGGCGCTGCGTGCGGAAAATGCGATTCCTGCCGTCTTCGGGCTACAGGTTTTGCCACCGCCGGCGTGGCAGATCCCACCCTCTACCGTTAAAGTAAATGCCGGTGAACTGGCGGCGCAGTTCGGCTATCATGCGCGGCGGATCGGGACGGTAGCTCAGCTGGTAGAGCAAGGCCCTTTTAAGGCTTTGGTCCTGGGTTCGAGTCCCAGCCGTCCCACCATTCGCCCACTTCGGAGGACTTCCGCTACCATCCCACAAGGCGTCGGATCGAGCGGCAAACCCCTGTATCTGCAGTGGTTTTATCGTCCGAAGACGTCCTGAAACGCTCCTCGACAGCCACTCAAAAAGGGGCCTAATTGGGCTCTGGTGCATTGAGGGCTCCACGCTGGTTTTTAGCGTTATTTAGGGGTTTTCAATGACCGCGGCGATCGCACGGGATCCAATTTATCGGTGTCGCAGATTCCAGCCCGAAATCATCGAGTTATGCGTACGTTGGTACCTCGCGTATCGGCTGAGCTACCGAGACCTCGTCGAAATGCTGGCCGAGCGAGGCGTTGACGTTTCTCACACGACCATTTACCGCTGGGTCCAGCGGTACGTACCGGAATACGAGCGTCGCTGGTCTCGGTATGCCAAGCCCGTGGATCCATCATGGAGGGTGGATGAGACGGCGATTTCGATCCGGGGCGGCAGTCGCTATCTGTATAGGGCAGTGGACAAATTTGGCAAGACCGTCGATTCATTGCTCTGCGCGGATCGCAGCGTCTCAGCTGCGCGTGCCTTCTTTTGCAAGGCACTGAAAACACACTATCCTCGGCAGCCACAGAAGCTGAATCTTGATGGCTATGCAGCGAGTCATCGGGCATTGCGCTTGCTAGTGCAAGAGAATCCAGACTTGCAATCTGTCGTGATCCGAAGCTCGCGGTATCTGAACAACATCGTCGAGCAGGACCATCGCGCTATCAAGCGCCGCTGCGCACCGATGCTCGCCCTCAAGTCATTTCGTACCGCGGCGGTCACGCTTGCCGGTGTGGAACTGGCGCACCGAATCCGGAAGGGCCAGTTCTCATTGAGCGCCGGCGCCGCGACCGGACTCTCTTTTTTCAGACACCTTTGGGCACGTACACTGGGGCGTCCCTGCGCCCGAGCACTCCCCCGTTCCGACGAGGCGCGACCACCAATGCAACAGAACTCACCTGTTCGCCTCCGAACCGAACACGACGTCCGTAATATCAAGCACGTGCGCTACGACAAAAGGATTACCGTTGGCAAAGGCTTGTGTCTTTTCGTGACACCGAAAGGCGGGCGGTACTGGCACTACAGATTCCAATTCTCGAGAAAGCGTAAAAAATTGAATTTGGGAACCTACCCCGAGATCAGTCTTGAGTGCGCTAAGGCGCGTCACCAGTACGCTCGCAATTTGTTGGCTCACGGAATCAATCCGTGCGAAATGAAAGCTACCCTTGGTAAGAACGCCTTCGTCCTGCGAATGCGCGAGTGGGAGAATGCGCAGATTCGCGAGGGCGCCTCTAGTTCATTGTCAGATCCCCGTGAAACAGGCGAGTTCGCTTCCGCATTGAGCCGATAGTCATCAGCTCATAAAATTGGTCAGCGTAGAGCTTTCTCATTTGTTCTGGCTGGCGCGCGGACGCACAAGTCACTCGGGCCGCCATCGCAGCTTTACTTGGAGGAGGGGGGGCAGGGCGCCGGTTGGCGCAGAAGTCCTAGAAGGCGTAATATCGCAATTGCCCGGTCCACTGGACTGAGGCGTGCCGACATA
>JANYJY010000065.1 GCA_025358295.1 Gammaproteobacteria bacterium | reverse complement strand
CTCGTCAGCATGTATTGCTACACCTGTTACCGCTCGACTTGCATGTGTTAGGCACGCCGCCAGCGTTCAATCTGAGCCAGGATCAAACTCTTCAGTTAATTACACTAAGTCACTGAAGCTATCGAGATCCAGAACTCACATCCGTCCATCGATGCTTACGCATCTTTGAACAGCTGGTCGTTTTGGAAACTCATCATCAATTGCACCAAAGGTGTATCGACGCGAGTCCCCACACAAGTTACCTATTCGAATTTTTAAAGAATGACCCAAGGCGACAAGGGCCCGGGGTGAACTTCCAAGTATAACGCGTTTTCGGACTCCGTCAATCGCCGGAAAGTCTCGAAAAACGTCTTTCACTTGGAAGGGCGCGCAGTATATCCCTGGGTTCAATCCTGTCAACCGCTTGTCATGAAAGTTTGAGTAGACTCGCTGCGGGCCGGGATATTACTGAACTTTGCAAGCACGGTTTGAGCAGGAGAAGGCTTACTTCGCGCCGCGCAATAGGGGTTCGAATCAATCAAATAAGGGCGCGGACTGTTGTAGCGAATAATTGAAATCGCGGGGCTTGCCGCCCTACCTGCCGCGCCGCTCGCCGACACCCGAGGAACCAAGTCACCAAACTCAGCGCTTTAGATTGACCGGGCCGGGAGCCACGGCTAGCCTAGCCTGCCGTTTCGCCCGGATAAGTAAACTAGTGCTGATGCATCGCAATAACATCACGCCCCCCCATTTATCCAGAGCGCTCAAAGGCCTTATGACGCGGTTGGCCCCGTATGCTGCTGCGGCCAGTGCTGCATTGATCCTCTGGCATGCAGCCCGCGACACCCCGACATCGACGGCCTTTGTTCCCGCACCGCTGGTTTACCCGCATGCGACCCATCACGACGCAATGCCGCAACCCCTGCCCTTATCGACTGCCCAGGGCGCACTTCCGGCCATTGCCCAACAAGCGAGCGTCGGCGCAACTGTTCAGGTCATCGTCGGCAGGAACGACACTTTGGATGGGATATTTCGCCGCATGGCGCTCGATACTGCGGATCTTGCGGCGATCCGGCAGCTGCCCGGCATTCGCCAGAGCTTGGACTTTCTCAAGCCGGGCGATGCAATCAAAGTCACGCACAATGATGGCGAGATCAAGGAACTTACGCGCAAGGTCAGCGAAACCCAAACCCTGAAGGTGGTGCGCCAAAACGCAGGCTTTGCGGCGCAAATGATCGACAATCCGGTGCAGACGCGGATTCGCACCGCCACCGCCACGATTGATTCCTCTTTGTTTCAGGCAGCCGAGGCGGCCCATATCTCCGATGTCGTGGCAATGAAACTCGCCAATGTGTTTGCCTGGGATATCGACTTCGTGCTCGACATCCGTGAGGGCGACCACTTCACCGCGGTCTACGAGCAAATCTATCAAGACGGAAAATATTTACGCGACGGCGAAGTGCTGGCCGCCGAGTTCGTCAATAGCGGCAAGGTGTACCAGGCGGTGCGCTATGTGACCGATTCCGGCAGCGCCCGCTATTACACGCCGCAAGGCCTGCCGATGCGCAAGGCGTTCTTGCGTGCCCCCGTTGAATTCAGCCGCGTCAGTTCGGGTTTCAATCCGCATCGCATGCACCCCATCCTGAACCGCATTCGCGGCCATATGGGCACCGACTATGCTGCGCCGACCGGCACTCCGGTGCACGCAGCCGGCGAAGGCCGGGTCAGCTTCGCAGGAAAGCGAGGCGGCTACGGCAATGCACTGGTACTGGCGCATAGCAACAGCGTGTCCACGCTTTACGGCCACATGTCGCGGTTTGCAAGGAACATTCGCGTCGGCACCCGCGTGCAGCAAGGTGAGGTTATAGGCTACGTGGGAATGACCGGTCTCGCCACGGGGCCGCATTTGCACTACGAATATCTCGTGAATGGGATACACAAGAACCCGCAGACCGTGCCGCTGGCCGGCGCAGAACCGCTGCACGCGGACGCGCTGGAGAAATTCCGTCACCTCACCGCGCCGCTGCTTGCGTCTCTCGCGCCGGACTCGAGTCCGTCCGGCAGCGCCCACGACAAGGCTGCCGCTGCCGTTTCGGGCGCCACGGACGCCCCATTCGCCATCGAGCCGCCGGCAGCCGAACCGCCCGCCGTAGCGGCATTTCATGTCTCCTCAGTTCTTGATTCGGGTTCCGGCATCCCCGGCGATCCATCGCGGATCTCGCTCAATTGATGCTTTGAAACGGGCCTCGCACTAATGGGCTTCTATCTCGGCCTGATGTCCGGAACCAGCATGGACGCCATCGATGCGGCCCTGGTCGACTTCGACGAGTCGCCTCTGCAAGTCATCGCCGCGAAAGCCACGCCGTTCGAGCCCAAGCTCAAAAGGCGAATCGCTGCGGTCCTGGATTCCCCCGACAAGGTGGCGCTCGATGAACTCGGCCAGATCGACGTCGAGCTGGCGCGGGCCTTTGCCGACGCTGCATTGGCTTTGCTGCGCGAGGCCGGCGTCGGGATCGGCGGCGTGACCGCAATCGGCAGTCACGGCCAAACTCTGCGGCATCGGCCCGATTTGCCGACGCCGTTCACCTGGCAGATCGGCGATCCGAACACCTTGGCCGAGTCGACCGGCCTCACAGTCGTGGCCGATTTCCGACGCCGCGATGTCGCGGCCGGAGGTCAGGGCGCTCCGCTCCTGCCGGTGTTTCACGATCAGGTCTTTCGCAATGACGGTGAAGATCGCGTCATCGCCAACTTGGGCGGTATCGCCAACATTACCGTCCTGCGGCGCAACGCAACCGTCACCGGTTTCGATACCGGACCGGCCAATCGACTGCTCGATGCCTGGATTTCGCAGCATCAAGGCAGGGACTTCGATGCCGACGGAGCCTGGGCCGCCACCGGGCGCTGCGACCACACTCTGCTTCGGCAACTGCTGGATGAACCCTATTTCAGCCTGTCGCCGCCGAAGAGCACCGGCCGTGAGTTATTCAACCTGCCCTGGCTAGTCAATAAGCTCGCACTGTTTTCACGCCGGCCGCAAGACGTTCAGGCGACATTGCAGCAATTCACGGCTGTCTCGGTTGCCGACGCGGTGGGCAGATACGCGCCCGGCGCCGCTCTATACGTCTGCGGCGGCGGTGCGCACAACGCCGGCCTGCTGCAATCGCTGAGCCAATTGGTCGCACCGAATCGGGTCGCAACCACCGCAACGCTCGGCCTGGACCCGGACTTCGTGGAGGCAATCGCCTTCGCCTGGTTTGCACGGCGCACGCTCGACGGATTGACCTCGAGTGCCGGCAGCGTCACTGGCGCCGCGGGTGCGCGTATCCTGGGAGGAGTGTATCGGTACGCCTAGCTGCCTGCGGTTTCATCAAACTGTCACGCGCCGGCCATCACACTTCGCAGCATGAACGACATCGACCTCCAAACACCGCAGCTCTACATCAACCGTGAACTCTCGTTCCTGGAGTTCAATCAGCGCGTTTTGGACCAGGCTAAGGACAGCCGCATTCCGCTGCTCGAGAGAGTGAAGTTTCTGTGCATCTCCTGCGCGAATCTGGACGAATTCTTCGAGATCCGGGTCGCCAGCCTCAAGGAATTGTTGGAAGCTGGCGCGGTGCAAGGAGGGCCGGACGGATTGCCCGTGGCCGAGCAGTTGAAGGCGATTCGACGCCGCGCCTTGCGCCTGGTCGACGAGCAGTACGAACTGCTGAACGACGTGCTCATGCCCGAACTCGCCCAGAACGGCGTGGTGTTCGTCTCTCCCGAGATGTGGACGGAGGCTCAGGCCGCCTGGCTCGCGGATTATTTCAGCCGCGAGGTCGAGCCCGTCCTCAGCCCGCTGGCCTTGGATCCGGCGCGGCCGTTCCCGAAAATACTCAACAAGAGTTTGAATTTCGCAGTGGTGGTGGAAGGCGAGGATGGTTTCGGCCGCAACAGCGGTCTGGCTGTGGTGCAGGCGCCACGTTCCTTACCGCGCTTGATCAGGTTGCCCGACGAGCTCGGCAGCCGCAATTTCGTGTTCTTGGGCACCATCGTCGAGGCCTTCGTTTCCAGGCTGTTCGCCGGCATGAACATGCGCGGCTGCTATCAATTTCGAGTAACGCGCAACAGCGATTTATTCGTTGAGCAGGAAGAAGTCGACGATTTGCTGCGCGCCGTCGAAGGTGAACTCGCCTCGCGCCGCTTCGGCGACGCGGTGCGCCTGGAGACCGCGCACGACTGCCCGCAGGAAATTCTCACCTACCTGCTGGGACAATTCGGCCTCACCGACGACGATCTGTACAAGGTTCCGGGGCAGGTGAATCTCAATCGTCTCATGGCCGTGTACGATCTGGTGGACCGCACGGAACTCAAATACACGGCGTTCGCCCCCAGCATTCCCGAGCGCCTGCGCATGGGCAACGATATCTTCACGACATTGCGCGGCGGCGACGTGCTCTTACAGCACCCGTTTCAGGGTTTCGGGCCGGTCGCGGATTTCATCAAGCAGGCCGCAAGCGACCCCCAGGTGCTTGCCATCAAGCAGACTCTGTACCGCGCCGGCAGCGACTCCACCATCGTCAGCGCGCTCGCCGAGGCCGCGCAGGCAGGCAAGGACGTCACTGTCATCATCGAGCTGCGGGCGCGTTTCGATGAAGAGGCGAACATAGAACTCGCGACCAAGCTGCAGGAAGCCGGAGCCCACGTCATGTACGGCGTTTTCGGCTTCAAAACTCACGCTAAGCTGGTGATGGTGGTGCGGCGCGAAGAAAAGGGCCTGCGGCGCTACTGTCACATGGGCACGGGCAATTACCACCCCAAGACCGCGCGGCTTTACACCGACTACGCACTGTTGACGGCCGACGAATCGATCGGCGAGGACATTCACGAAATATTCCTGCAGCTGACCGGCCTCACGCGCGTGCCGCGGTTGCGCAAGCTGCTGCATGCGCCCTTCAGCCTGCATCAAGCGCTGCTCGCCAAGATCGAGAGGGAATGTGCCCACGCCGGTGCAGGCAAACCCGCCCGTATCATTGCGAAGCTCAACGCCCTCACCGAGCCCACCATCATTCAAGCCTTGTACCGCGCCTCCCGCGCCGGCGTGAATATCGACCTGATCGTGCGCGGCTTGTGTTGCTTGCGGCCCGGCGTGCCGGGAATTTCCGAGCACATCAAGGTGCGTTCCATCATCGGCCGCTTCCTGGAGCATTCACGCGTCTATTATTTTGAGAACGCCGGATCGCGGGAGATCTACTGCGGCAGCGCCGATTGGATGGACAGGAATCTGTTCCGCCGTATCGAGGTTGCATTCCCCGTGGAGGCCCCCGAGCTGCAATCGCGGATCGCCGAGGATTTGAATCTATATCTGTCCGATGACACGCAGGCCTGGATATTGAATTCCTCCGGCAGCTACACGCGAGCCGAAGGTCCCGAGCATTTGTGTGCGCAAATGAAGCTGCTGAGCCTGTACGACGAGCGGGTGCCGCTCATCGAGGGCTGAGGCGCTCGTCCAGACTCAGGCGATGTTCAGGCGAAAGCCGGCGTCCTTGAGGTACTGACGCTCCTGCTCGAGATCCTCGAGCGTGAGTGGATGCTCTTTCATCCAACCCTGCGGCACCATCATGTTCACCGTGCGGCCCTTGACGCTGAGCTGCACCTCGGGAAGCCGCTGCGGACTGCGGCCCCGGTGCAGCAGCACCGCGAGACGCAGCAACACGATCAAAAACTCAGCATGCCGGTCCCAGGGCGGCAATAGGTCCTCGAGGGATTCAAAGGACAATTGCCGGCGGTGGCCGCCGACCAAGGCTGAGACCAGCAACTGCTCTTCGCGCGGAAAGCCAGGCATGTCCGCATGCTGCAGCAGATAGGCGCTGTGCCTTTGATACTTCGAGTGTGCGATGTCCAAACCCGTTTCGTGCAGCCGGGCAGCCCAACGCAGCACGGATTCCGCCAAGGGATCCTCCAGACCCCATTCGGATTCGACCTGCTCGAGCAGCGCGACCGCCGTCGCTTCCACCCTGTCCGCCTGTACAACGTCCACGTGGTAGCGCATCTCCATGGCGCGCACGCTGCGCACTCTCGCGTCCTCGTCGGTGAATCGACCCATTAGATCGTAGAGCAGGCCTTCGCGCATCGCGCCCTCGGCCACTCGAACGCGGTCGATCGAGAAGTTCTCGACGATTTCCAGCAGGATCGCAAGACCGGCGGGAAACACCGGCGCACGCTCCGCATCGATATCCGGCAGATCGAGTTCATCGACATGCCCAGCGGCAATGACCCGGTCGGCCAGGGCGCGCAGATTGTCGAGAGTGATGCGGGGCGATTCGGGATTGAGCCGGCGGCATACATCGCCGATGACCCGCACGGTTCCCGAACTGCCGAACGCCTGCAGCCATCCGAGCTTGCGGTAGGCCTCCTGGACAGGCTCGAGTTCGAGCCTGACGGCCGTGCGCGCACGCTCGAAACGCTTCTCAGAAATCTTGCCGTCATCGAAGCAGATCGCGCTCAGGCCCACGCAGCCCACGGACAAGCTCTCGAGCAGCAACGGATTGAACCCTTCCCCGATCACGACTTCGGTGGAACCGCCGCCGATGTCGATCACGAGGCGCTTGTCGGGGCTCATGGCGCTGGTATGAGCGACGCCGGAATAGATCAGTCGTGCTTCCTCCAGTCCGGAGATGATCTCGATGGGATGGCCCAGGGCAGCGCGGGCACGTTCCAGGAACCAGCGTTTGCGCTTTGCGAGGCGCAAGGCGTTCGTGCCGACCACCCGCACGCTGTCGGCGTGCATCGCCCGCAGTCTCTGGCCGAAGCGCTCCAGGCAGCGCAACGCGCGCTCAGTGGCGGCGTCGTCCAATCGGCCGCTGTCCCCGAGGCCGGCGGCCAGACGCACCATCTCCCGGAGCCGGTCGAGAATGACGAGTTGGCCGTGCGAATGCCGCGCCACGACCATGTGAAAGCTGTTGGAGCCTAAATCGACGGCGGCGAGCACGTCGGGAACGACACGACTGCCGCTCATCTAGTCGGTCAACATTCTTAGGCTGAGAATGAAGACCCGCAGCCGCAGGTTGTTTTCGCGTTCGGGTTACGAATAACAAACTGGGCGCCTTGCAAATCCTCTTTGTAGTCGATTTCCGCACCCATGAGGTATTGCGCGCTCATGGGGTCGACCAGCAGCTGGACTCCGTGATTTTCGACGCAGAAATCTCCGTCCTCTATCTTCTCATCGAAGGTGAATCCGTACTGAAAGCCCGAGCAACCGCCGCCGGACACGAAAACCCGGAGCTTTAAATTGGGATTGGCTTCCTCGCGGATCAGCTCGCCCACTTTGCCGGCCGCCGCGTCGGTGAAAACCAGCACGTTCGGCGGGGGCGGCGCCAGGTCGGCATGTATGGCTTCGGATGTGGCATTCATGACTGCATTCTACCCCGTCGGCACTTGACCAACCTAATTACGAACGATCTTTGCGACCGGCTTCACCCTGGTGAGTACCGCTATTTGCCGCGCCGGACGGCCGGTCGGCTGGATCCGACGGCGGATTGGCCCGGTGGATCAGTTTTCCATTGATTTGGGCGCCGACCGCCGTTTCAATGATGGTGTAGTGAACATTCCCTAAAACGCGGGCTTTGGCGCCGAGTTCGACCCGGTCGCTGGCCTCGATGTCGCCCTTGACCACGCCGTTGAGTATGACATTGGGCGCCGTCACGGAGCCCTCGATGCAACCCTGCTCGCTCACCGACAAAAAGGCGCCCGCGCCGGTCTCGCCTTTGACGTTGCCGTTGATGAAGCCGTCGAGATGCAAGCCGCCGGTAAATTCAACGTCGCCGTTGATACGGGTCTTGGCGCCGATCAGCGTGTCGATTTTCGCGTTCTTACTCTGTTTCTGTTTGAACATCTACATCACCCTTGGCCGGAGTAGCACCGCTCGCCTCGGTCTCGACCGACATTCCCTGCGCCTTCCAAACGAAGGCTTGCCGAAAGCTGTGGCTGGCATCTCTATCTTTGCCGTTGCGAATTTCTATCCCGACCCGCGTCGGCTCGAACCCGGGCGGCAGTTGTATGGGTTCGTCGTAGTCCTGAAAGTAGCGAAAGGAGTATGCCAGGCTGGGGCGCCGGTTAGGCGCGACTTGTCCGAAACTCAGACTCGAAGGCTTACCCTGCATCAATCCGTCGATGGAGATCGCGGCGCTGCCCGTCACCTCTTTGTCCGGCTTTCCTGTCTGCATCAGTACGAATTTGAGGCGGTATTGGCCGGCGACCGTCTCCGGCAGGATCTGCATTTGTTGCACCTTGATATGAATGACCGAGTCCGGCTGCACCAGGCCGCGGTAGAAAGATAAGTCTTGGTTCAGGCGCGCAATCTGACTCTGCATGTCGCCGAGACTGCGCTCGACCTGCTTGTAACCCTCACGATCGACGCGCCGCGCCACTTCGGCGGCTTCCAGCTGGCTACGCTGCATTTCGTTTTCCGCTTCCAGTCCACGGATGCGTGCGCTCGCCGACAGGGCGCCGCGCACCGAATCGATCACGCGAAATCCCGCATCGTATCGGCCGAGCTCGAACATTGCGTAGAGTATCCCTAAGCCCGACAAGACGGTCAGACCCAACAGCACCGCACGGCGCCTTGGCTCATGAGATCTGACGACCAATTTGCCGAACAAATCCGCCATACCTGGGATTCCGCGCCGTTCTCTGGGGGGCTAGTATACGATGCCGGGCGGAAGGTAAAACGCTCATGCTCTGGCTCAAAGCATTTCACATCATTTCGGTCATTACCTGGTTCGCGGGCCTGTTCTATTTGCCGCGACTATTCGTTTATCACGCCGATGCCAAGGACTCGATCAGCATCCTGCGTTTCGAAATCATGGAGCGCCGGCTCTTTGCCATCATGACCATCGGCGCCGCCGCGAGCCTCGCCTTCGGCGTCGCCATGCTGGTGGCGGCTCCGGCGTACCTGACCATGGAGTGGCTGCGGATCAAGCTGCTGTTCGTGAGTCTGTTGATCGGCTACCACCTGTACTGCTACAAACTGATGGGTGATTTCGCGCAACATCACAACACGCGCAGCGCCCGGTGGTACCGCGCCTTCAACGAAGTACCTTCGCTGTTGCTGATCGCCATCGTGCTGCTTGCGGTGCTCAAGCCTTTCTAAGCGCCGCGCGGCGACCCCGTCCCCTATTGTTTGGCTGCTTCGATCTCCGACCACCATTCCGGGTAGGGCGGCAACCCCTCCGGGAACATCACCTTGCCCAGATCATGCAGCGCCCGCACATAGACCCGGCGCTTGAAATAGACCACTTCGCGCACGGGAGTCCAGTAGTCGGCCCAGCGCCAACGGTCGAATTCCGGCGTCGCGGTGGAATCGAAGCGTAGGTTAGACTCGGACGCGACCAGTTTCAGCAGAAACCAGCGCTGCTTCTGTCCGATGCACCGGTCACGCACATATTGCCTCGGCAAGCGATAACGCAGCCAGCCGTGGGTCGATCCCAGCACCTGCACATCGCGCCGTTCGAGCCCGATTTCTTCCTTCAGCTCGCGGAACAGCGCCTCCTCCACCTGTTCGCCGCGGTTGACCCCGCCTTGCGGAAATTGCCAGCCTCGGCCGCCGACGCGGCCGCCCAGGAATACCTCCCCGGACCCACGGGTGAGCACAATTCCCACGTTGGCGCGAAAGCCGTCCTTGTCGATGTAATCCGTGGTGGGCTGAATGGACATGGGGCCAATTGTTCCATATCACCGGCCGCTTGTGGTCGCCACGCAAGCACCCTATGGTACGGGCCACATGAAACCCAGCAGATTGCTACCCCTATTGTCGGTGATTGCCCTGTTAAGCGTGGGCCTGGCTATTTCAGTCGGAACCACGTCCCTGCGCCTCGACACCGTGCTGGGGGCGGTGCTGGGTGGCCAGGATTCGGTGGCTCGCGAGGTCATATTGCAGCTCCGGTTGCCGCGAGCTCTGAATGCCTTCAGCACCGGCGGGCTGCTGGCGCTGGCCGGCGTACTCATGCAGGTATTGTTGCGCAATCCTCTTGCCGACCCCTATGTACTCGGCATATCCGGCGGAGCCGCGGTCGCCGCTCTGGGCGCCATGTTGCTGGGATTGGGAGGAATGATCATCGACTGGGCGGCCGGAGCCGGCGCGCTCGCCGCCACTCTCTTGGTGTTTGCGCTTGCCCACGCGCGCGGCGGATGGACTCCGCAAAGATTGTTGCTGAATGGCGTGGTGGTTGCCTCCGGCTGCGCTGCCGTGGTCAGTCTGATGCTGGCCTTAGGCGACGAAGCACGGTTGCGCGGCATGCTTTTCTGGCTGATGGGCGATCTGTCCTTCGCCGCATTTTCTCCTGTGGCGCTTTGCATATTGCTGGCCGTCGGCGGCTTTGCAACTGCCGGAGCGCGCACCTTGAACGTGTTGGCGCGAGGCGAAATAGAATCCCAATCCCTGGGCGTCGCTCTCTCGCCGGCACGAATCGCTCTGTTCTGTGCGACCGCCGCACTGACGGCCACGGCGGTAACCACCGCGGGCGGCATCGGATTCATCGGTCTGGTGACACCGCACTTGGTGCGGCTGGTTGCAGGCAGCAACCATCGCATTGTCGTGCCGGCATCGATTCTCTTGGGTGGCACGCTTCTGACCCTTGCCGATGTGCTGGCGCGCATCGCAGCCGCGCCCCGGCAACTTCCCGTCGGTGCGCTCACGGCGCTGATAGGCGTGCCGCTGTTCTTGATACTGATGCGCCGCGAGAGGCGCATTACCTCGTAGCCGCGGTTCGAGCTCAGCCGCAACCCACCTGCACGCGGTTGCGGCCCAGCGCTTTGGCGCGATAGAGCGCCGCATCGGCGTCCGCCAATAACCGGTCGGCCATTGCTTTCAAGTCCGTCTCATCGCGTCCCGGCGCGATCGCCGCCACTCCCACCGACACGGTCAAGCTGCGTTCGATCTGCGCGGTCAATGCGAACGGCACCGCGGCGATGACTTCGCGAATACGCTCAGCCAGCTTTGCCGCCTCCGCGGCGCCGGCTTCCGGCAATAGAACGGCCAGTTCGTCGCCGCCGAAGCGCGCGGCAGTATCCATGCTGCGTATTTGGGCTTCGACGCGATGCGCGACCTCCTTGAGCGCGTTGTCGCCCGCGAGGTGCCCGTATCCGTCATTGATGCCCTTGAAGCGGTCTATGTCGATCATCAGACAGGCGATGGTGCCTGCACGGCGCTGGGCGCGCGCCAATTCTTCCTTCAAGCGCTGCTGCAGATAGCGCCGGTTGTGCCAGCCCGTCAAGAAATCTGTGATGCCGGCGCGCAGCAAGCGCGTGCGATTAACCGCATTCTCGATGCAGACGGCGGCGACCGCGCCCAAATGCGCCAGGAAATCCGTGCCGTGATGACGCGTAAAGCGCGTCAATTCGTGGCTGCCGAAACACAGCGCGCCGGTCGCCCGGTCCTTGCGCGGCAGAGGCACCAACGCGGTGCTTTTGAGATTCGATGCGCCCGGAAACAGCAGATGATGATCGGCTCCGACGTAGGGCCCGAGCCATGGTTTGTTCAGCACGGCCAATTGCGGAGCAAGGCCGATCAATGAATCGACGAAGAGAATCTGCTTGAATTCCTCGGGACGATCGCCGCCGGCCACGAGCAAATGGCGGACTTCGTGCTGCGGATCGAGGAGCACGACGCTGACCGCGTCGAGAGAATAGGATTCGCGCAAACCGTCGACCATGGCGCGCAACAGCTGCGCCAGGCTGTCGGCCCGCAGCAGCGTCAATTCTCGCGCCTGCGTGCGCTTCATGATGCTCTCGTTGTTCGCCGCCTCTGCGGTCAATTCCTTGAGACGCCTCTTGAGATCCTCGTTCTCTTGAATCAGGTCATCCATTGCCGCTTTCCCCATTCGCCTTCAATCCGCACGCGCCGCCGCCCTCACATCCAGGTACGCCCGGCCGCGATTCATGATGGCAGTGAATTCCGCCGCGTTGCCCGCCTTCACGGTCGCGACCAATCGCTCCACGGCCTGCTGTAGCGCCAGCAGCGATTCGCCGCCGTACTCGTTCAAGTTCTGAATTTCGAAATACAGATCCGGACTTTCGGCGGCGACGCGACTCGCAACGTCCAGCTGCGAATCGAAAGTGGTGCTCGACATCTTCGCCAATCGCGGAGCGGCCTCGCCGCTGTCGGCGAGCGCGGTAAAAAAAGCGATGTTGAGCGCATGCGACAGTCCCAGCACATAGGCGATCAATCGATCGTGTTCGTCCAAACCCATGACGACGCGCTCCGCCATCGTCGGCGCGAACAATTCCTGAGCCTCCTGCAGCGCGGCCTTGTCCCCCAAATCAATGAAGATCACGTGCCGCCCCGACAATAATTCCGTGTCCGGTCCAAACATCGGGTGCAGCGAAGTCACGCGGCATCCCGCTTTGACTAGGGCGTCAAGACCGGCGCGCAGCGGCGTCTTCAGCGAACCTAAATCGAAGATCAGGCCGCGAGGCGCGCGTTGGGCCAAGAACTCCAGCAATGGCGTGGTCGCGCTCAAGGGAGTCGCCAATACGATCAGGTCGAAATCCAGCGGGTCGCTGCGCCAATCGGCGACAGTATCGAAGCCGGGCAGCCCGCCCATGGGATCGGCGATGGCGACCCTGAAACCCTGAGATGCGAGAAACTCGGCGAACCAGCCGCCCATCTTGCCGCGCCCGCCGATTACCAGCGCGCGCTTGCCGCTGCCGTGCGCCTGGGCGGCCACTCGCGCCTGTTCCTGGGTTGCCAGCGAGGATTTGATGAGCTGCCGCAACAGCGATTCGGCCAGATCGGGCGAAACACCCAGCTTGGCGGCGGCATTTCTGCCGCGCAGAATCACCTCGCGCTCCCGTCCGAAGTCGCGGGTCCCGAGTCCGGTGGCGCGTTTCACAGCCGCAACTTGCGCGCTCAGGGCCTGACGGCGCGCGACCAATTCCACCAGCTGTCCGTCGAGATCGGTCAGCGCGGTTCGCAATTCATCGAGATTCATGTAACGAAAGTCCTCTCATTTCGCTGTTTTTGCCTGGCCGGCCGATCATGGCTACCGCAAGCGCAGCGGCGCGGCTAACATTGTCGTATGAGCGGCGAAATAATGACACATTGGACGGAAACCCTGCCCGAGCCGCTGCCGGCAAACCCCCTTGCCGTCGCGGCGCAGTGGCTGGCACAAGCTAAGGCAGACGCGGCCCAGCCAAATCCCGATGCCATGGTGTTGGCAACTGCCGACACGCGCGGCAATCCGTCGGCGCGGGTCGTACTGTGCAAAGAAATCGACCCGCAGCTCGGCCGCATTCTTTTCTATACCAATTATCGGTCGCGCAAGGGCGGTGAATTGGCAGCGAATCGCCGCGCGGCGGTCGTGTTCCATTGGGATCATCGTCATCGTCAGGTACGCATCGAAGGCTCGGTTGAAGCGCTTTCGGACTCGGAAAATGACGCTTATTTTCGGACCCGGCCGTGGCAGAGCCGCCTCGGTGCATGGGCGAGCGAACAGAGCCGGCCGGTCGAGTCGCGGGCAGCGCTTGTGCGCAGCGTGCAGGCGGCGGCGCGCCGCTTTGGGATTCCTTACGGTGGCCCGGGTACACCGGAGCCCGGCGAGGTAAGCGTGGATGTGCCGCGGCCGCCGAATTGGGGCGGATTTGTTCTATATGCGGATGCCGTGGAACTGTGGGTCGAAGGCGAGTTCCGCATTCACGATCGCGCACGCTGGACGCGGCCCTTGCCCGAGCAGCGCGATTCCGCCGCGGCGCGCCCTGGTCGGTGACGCGCCTTCAGCCCTGAACCTCGGCGGTGGCGCGAAATACGCTCGTGGCCAAATCCAAAAATACGCGGAGCTTCGGCGGCATGTAGCCGCGACTCGACGTGACGAGTTGCACGGCCAGCGGCTCGGGCTCGTAGTCCTGCAGCAAGCGAACCAACGAGCCGTCGGCAAGCTCAGCCGTCACCTGGTACGAGAGAACGCGGGCAATGCCGCGTCCCGCTCGGGCGGCTTGCAGCCGGGTCTCCACATCATCGACCAGCAAGCGCGGTGACAGGCGCACGGTGGCGCCTCTCTGCGTTGGGCCGAAACGCCACTCGCGCGCGGAGGAGCGCGCCATGCCGAATATCGTGTCGTGAGAGGCCAGCTCCTTGGGCACGTGCGGCACACCCCGACGCGCAAGATAGTCGGGGCTCGCGACCACCAACTGCCGGACGCTGCCGACCTGCCGCGCAATCAAACTCGAATCGGCGAGCGGGCCAATGCGCACCGCCAGATCAAGTCCCTCCTCGATGAGATCGAGATTGCGATCGTTGAGCGATAGTTCGACGCGCACCTCCGGATACTCGTTGAGAAATGTCGACACGATGGGCGCCACATGGCGGCGGCCGAATTGCACCGGCGCGGTGATGCGCAGCGCGCCGCGAACGGGGGCCTGTGAAGCACCGGCCAGCGCGTCTTCGTAGCTCGCGAGCAAGACACGGGCGCGCTCGGCAAGCGCGTTGCCCGCCTCGGTCGGTGCCAGCCGCCGAGTGGTTCGATCGACCAGTCGCACACCGATGCGCTCTTCCAACGCATTCAGTGACCGCGTGACGGCGGGCGGCGAACGCCGCAAGCGCCGCGAAGCGCCCACCAAGCTGCCGGCATCGATGATGGCGACAAAGATGGCCAATTCGTCTATCCGATCCATTTATTATTCCACTTTATGGAAGTCTAAATTTCTAAACTGGCATATTTACCATACATTTGGCAAGAGTAGAATTGCGCATCAGCAGCCGAATTCAGGCAACCCGAGGGAAATCCATGCCCAAGCCAGAGATCATTCTTCACGGAACCGAGTTGTCCGGGCATGCGCACCGAGTTGAGTTGCTCTTGCGCCTGCTCGGCCTGCCCTATCGGTATGTGGTGGCTGCGGCCGCGGAACGCGCGACGCCGGAATTCTTCGCACTGAATCCTTTGCGTCAAATTCCGGTACTGCAGGACGGTGCGGTGACGCTCGCCGACAGCAATGCCATATTGGTGTACTTGGCCAAGCGCTACGCGCCTGACAGTCAATGGCTGCCGGAGGATCCGGTCGGTGCCGCGCAGGTCCAACGCTGGCTGTCGGTTGCGGCGGGCGAGGTGCGTTTCGGCCCCGCGACAGCGCGCATGGTGACATTGTGGAATTTTCCGGGCGACCTCGTGCGGGCCCGGCAGATCGCCGCCGTATTGTTGCGATTCATGAATGAGCACCTCAGCACGCGCCGCTTTCTCGCGGCGGAACACGCAACTATTGCCGATCTTGCCTGTTATTCCTATATCCGGCGTGCGCCCGAGGGCGGCATTCCGATCGCAGAATATTCGTCCGTGCTCGGCTGGCTGCAGCGCGTCGAAGCACTGCCGAATTTCAAGCCGATTCCTGCCTCGCCGCCGCCTGCGGAAACGTGAAATGGACATGGTAGGATCGAGTTTCAACTCCGACGAATTGGCGGCGCAAGCGCTGGCCGGCGGCGGGCCTCGTGGCGACGGCATCGAAAACCAGATAACCGATCAGCACCGGCATTTCTTCGCTCAGCTGCCTTATTTATTTGTGGGTGTAACGGATGCCGCCGGGTGGCCCATCGCCACCCTGCTGACCGGGGCGCGGGGCTTCGTGCAATCGCCGCAGGCCTCTAGCCTGCGAATCGCCGCCCAGCCGCACAGCGACGATCCGGCCGAGCAAGCGTTCGCACCGGAGCGGGAAATAGGCATCCTGGGCATCGATCTCGCGACGCGCCGGCGCAACCGCGCCAATGGACGCATCGTGACGCGAGATCCCGGCGGCATCCAGGTCGCGGTAAATCAGAGCTTCGGTAATTGTCCGCAATATATACAGCGGCGGATCGTTTCCTCGGGACCCATCGATGCAGCCGGTGGCGCGCCCGGCGCAATGAAGGCATTCACCCACCTCGATGGCGCAGCACGCTCCCTCATTGAACGGGCAGATACCTTCTTTGTCGCAAGCCGCTCACGCGACGGCAGCGGCTCAGCGCATGGCGCCGACATCTCCCACCGTGGCGGCCGGCCGGGATTCATTCGCGTCGACGACGATGCATTGACCATCCCCGATTTTCGCGGCAATCGCTATTTCAACACACTCGGAAATTTTATTGCCGAGCCGCGCGCATCATTGTTGTTCGTCGATTTCGAGACCGGCGATTTGCTGCAGCTCCAAGGGATCGCACAAGTGAATTGGCACGCTGCCGCAGATTTTACCGGTGCCGAACGACTGTGGACCTTCCAAGCGACCCGCGGCTGGCGCCGCTCGGCTGCTGCAACGCTGCGCTGGCAATTCGTGGACTATTCGCGCGTCACCGCGGCGACCGGAGTTTGGCACTAGCGATAGCGCCCCATCAGCTTGTCGAGCGCGGCGCGGCCGGGCGAGAGCTTCTCGAAGGGAATGCTGTTCAGCGGCGCTTCGATCGTGCGATTCAAGTTGTGAAACTCGGTCGAGTCTTTTTCGTCGATGTGAATCAGCCCTGTGACGTATTCGTTGCTCTTGAGCTTATTCTCGATGTAGTTATAAGCGGCGGCGCGGTCCGTGGGATCGTAGTTGGGATCGAGCTTGCGCAAAAACACGCGACTGCCGTCGTGCAAGCTCACCGGCACCGTCTCACCCTCGGCATAATCCACGGAAATCTCCTGGGCGGGGGGCACGAAGTCCGCTTCCACGGCCGCGTGGTAGTGCTCGCGCGTGAAGGTATAGCTCTTGGTCGAACCTTCATGATCGTTGAAGGTCACGCACGGCGACAGCACGTCGATCAAGGCGAATCCGTTGTGGCGCAGCCCGGCTTGAATGAGCGGCACCAGTTGCGCCTTGTCGCCCGAAAAGCTGCGCGCCACGAAAGTCGCGCCCAGGGTCAGGGCCAGCAGCACGGGATCTATCGGCGGCGACGCGTTGACATCGCCTTTTTTGGCCTTGGTGCCGATGTCTGCGGAGGCCGAAAACTGCCCCTTGGTGAGCCCGTAAACGCCGTTGTTCTCGATCAGATACAGCATGTTGACGTTGCGCCGGATCGCATGCACCAGCTGACCGATGCCGATGGAAAGGGAATCGCCGTCGCCGGATACTCCCACATAGGTCAGCTGCCGGTTGGCGGCGTTCGCACCGCTGGCTATCGAAGGCATGCGGCCATGCACCGAATTGAAGCCGTGCGAACCGCCGACAAAATAGGCAGTGGTCTTGGATGAGCAGCCAATACCGGACAGCTTTACCAGCTGTTCAGGGCGCATCGATAGACCCCAACACGCCTCGATGATCGCCGCCGTCACCGAATCGTGACCGCAGCCGGCGCACAGCGTGGACATGCTGCCTTCATACTGGCGGCGCGTCATGCCCAGAGTATTGGTCGGCAGAGAAGGATGAGCGACTTTCGGCTTGTTGATGTATGACATGTGGAACTCTTAGGTCTTGCGCGGAACTGCGGTCAACCGCGGCGCCTCCGCAAGCTTGGCGCGAATGCCGTTGACGATGGGCTCCGCCGACATCGGAAAACCGCTGTAGCTCAAAATCGAAAACAGCTTCGATTTCTCCACGGCGGTCTCGAGCGTCAGCAGAGATTTCAATTGCGCGTCGCGATTTTGCTCGACGACGAAAATCGTCGAGTGCGACTTCAAGAAATTCTCCACGTCGTTATTGAATGGAAATGCCTTGACGCGCAAATAGTCGACATCGATTTTCTGGCGGCCAAGAACATCGAGCGCCTCGCGAATCGCGCCGTCGCAGCTGCCCAAGCTGACTATCCCGACTTCATTGCCGCCCTTGCCCAGCAGCACCGGCTTTGGCAGGTATTTCGGCGCGTTCGCGAATTTTCGCTTCAGCCGGTCGAGTACAACCTGGTATTCGGCGGAATCCTCGGTATAAGCGCCATACTGATTGTGGCCAGAACCGCGCGTGAAATACGCTCCCTTCGAACTGGTTCCGGGCAGCGTACGGTAAGTGATCGCATCATCGTCGCGATCCACGTAGCGGTAAAACTTCTCGAGCCCCGCGAGCTCTTCCGCCGAGAGAATCTTGCCTCGATCGGGACGATAGGCATCGTCCCATTTGAGGTCAGGACACATCCAGTCGTTCATGCCGATATCCAGGTCGGAGAGCACGAATATCGGTGTCTGCAGACGCTCGGCCAGATCGAAGGCCTGCACGGCCAGATAAAAACATTCTTCGGGATTCGCCGGAAACAGCAACACATGACGCGTATCGCCATGCGAGGCATACGCGCACAGCAGCAGATCCGATTGCTGAGTGCGGGTCGGCATGCCGGTGGAGGGCCCCACTCTCTGCACGTCGAATATGACGCACGGCACTTCAGCGTAGTAGCCCAGCCCGACGAACTCGTTCATCAGGGATATGCCGGGCCCGCTGGTGGGCGTGAACGCGCGCGCACCGTTCCATGACGCGCCAAGCACCATGCCGATGGCGGCCAATTCATCCTCCGCCTGTAGAATCGCGAAGCTGCGCTCTCCCGTCTGGGGATCAACCCGGTAGCGCTCGCAAAATCCCTTGAATGAATCCATCAGCGAGGTTGAGGGGGTGATGGGATACCACGCACCCACCGTCGCGCCCGCGTACACGCAGCCCAGGCCGGCCGCAGTATTGCCGTCGATCATGATATGACCGCGGGTCTTGTCCATGCGCTCGACACGTAGCGGCAGCGGCGAGGTCAGATGCTGTTTCACGTAGTCATAGCCCAGACGCAGAGCTTTCGTGTTCGAGTCGAGCAGCTTCGGCTTCTTGCCGTAACTTTCGCTGAGCAGCCCGCTGATCACCTCGAGATCGATATCGATCAAGGCGGCGATCACGCCCGCATAGGCGATGTTCTTCAGGAGAATGCGATTGCGCACGCCGTCAAAATTCTCGTTGACGAGCTTGGCGAGGGGCACTTCGATGACGGTGATGTCGCCGCGCTGCAAAAGCGCGCTGCGCGGCCAGGTGGAGTCGTAAATCAAATAGCCGCCGGAGGCGACCTCGCGAACATCGCGTGAATAAGTTTCCGCATTCATGGCCACCATGATGTCGACATGGGTCGCGCGGGCGGCGTAGG
>JANYJY010000058.1 GCA_025358295.1 Gammaproteobacteria bacterium | reverse complement strand
CCGCATCGAGCAGCCGCCCACTCATGCGCAGAAAGCCAATCTGAAGGGCCAAACCCAGCTTGAGTGTCGGGCGCCGCCGATCCTCAATAAGCTGCCGTTCCGCCAGCGTGAAGGTGAAAAAGGCCTCGATCTCAAAGGCGGTCAGTTCCCGCGGCAGCTGCTTCAAACCCAAAAACGTGGCTTGCCAGTTGTCCATCGCCCCCTCCTCACCTCAGGTGCAATAGCATCGCTCAAATCACGAACGGCAAGTAGCTGTTTTACAAAGACAATCAAGTGCCGGGCACTGTAATTACTGAGAAATCCTACCGTATGTTACTGCACCAAAATCAAGGGGACCCCTAGTATGGATAAAAATGGCAACTGCTGCGTGTCTGGAAGGCAACCCGCGTTGGGGGTTTCACGCCTTATACGTTTCGTCTGAGCCCATCCATCAGCAAATCAATAACCCGCCGTGCGCTCGCGTCCCAGCCTGCGTCCGGATTTTGATAGCTGACGCCGACCATGGCGCGCAGCAAATCGGAGGGCTCAATGTCCTTGCGCACATCGCCGCTGGCGACCGCGCGCTTCACCAGCGTGGAAATGGCGCCCGTGATCAGTTCGGACGAGCTCGCGTACAGCGCCGAGGAGCGGCCGGTGAGAGGTCCTAGGGCCGGTGCGATCAATCGTTTGGTGGCGATGTAGTCGATGAACAAGTGCATCCATTTGTGAAGTGCGTCTGCTGGGGTCCAGGTCTTTAGCAGTTGCGGTACGGCCTCGGCGAGTTGTTCAACCTCGCGGCGGTATACCGCCTCCATTACCGCCTCTCGGCTCGGGAAGTGTCGATACAAGGTGCCGATGCCGACTTTCGCGCGACGGGCGATTTCTTCCAGGCTCACGTTGATGCCGACGTCGGCAAAGGCTGCCTTCGCGGCATCTATCAGTAGCTGTCGATTACGCGTGCCGTCGGAGCGAGGTTTGCGCGCTGCTGCGGCAGGCTTGCGTTTTGCGGTAATCGAACTGCTCCTTAAATAGCTCTTGCCAAACGGAGGATGCCTCCGTATATTAAACGGAGGTTCCCTCCGATTCCAATTAAACCACTTTTCCAGTGTGCCGCGATAGAGCGCGCACCGCTCGAGGTTTTGGCTATGAACAACCCATTTGGAGCTACATCCACCACCGACCAAGTTCTGCAGGGCGTCAATTTGTCCGGCAAGCGGGTGCTTGTGCGCCGTAGTGGTGGGCGCGGCACGCGATTTGTCCAAGGCGCAAAACGCCACGGCGAAAGCGCGGATGCAGGCCGCGGCAGGCGGCTCCTTGCAGTTGATCCAACTTGATCTGGCCTCGCTTGAGAGCGTGCGCCGCTGTGCCGACGGTTTAGTAACCGCCGGCAAGCCGTTCGATCTCATCATTGCCAATGCCGGTGTCATGGCCTGCCCTAAGGGTTCCACGGCCGATGGCTTTGAGACGCAATTCGGCACCAATCACTTGGGACATTTCGTGCTCGTGAATCGCATCGCCTCGTTGCTCAAATCGGGCGGGCGCCTGGTGATTCTATCCTCGGCGGGTCATCGCTTCGGGGATGTCGATCTGGACGATCCGTACTTCGAGGATACGCCGTACGAGGAGTTCATTGCCTACGGCCGCTCTAAGACCGCGAACGTGTTGTTCGCCGTTGAATTCGATCGCCGGCACAAAGGCCGCGGGGTACGCGCCACCGCTGTGCATCCAGGCGCAATTGAAACAGAGTTGGGGCGCCACATGACGGCGCAGGTGCGCGACGCTTTGATCGCCAATATCAACGCTGGCCGGCCCAAGGGTGCGCTGCCCTTTAGCTGGAAAAGCATTCCCCAAGGTGCGGCCACATCGGTGTGGGCTGCCTGCATAGCCGACGCGGAAGCGGTGGGCGGCCGTTATTGCGAGGACTGTCATGTCGCCGAGGTCGATTCGACACCCGGGATTCGCAGCGGCGTGCAGCCCTACGCACTCGAGCCGACGCATGCGCAGGCGCTGTGGCAAATAAGCGAACAATTGGTCGGCGAGCGCTTCAAAGCGAACTGAACGCGGCGCGACAGTCATCTCATTACCCAAGGAACCAACATGCTTACATCGACATCCAATCAAGATCACAGCGGATTTCAAGCATCCGACGTATTCATCCCGCTCATCCGGACGGCGGCGACCATCGGCTTTGCCGTTGCGCCCTGTTCACTGGGTTTCGTCATCATCGCTGTGTCCGAGCATCTGATCCGTTCAATCATGGTGGGAGATGATCCGGAAATGCTGGTCAGCAATTTGCAGAATCAGTTTCCGAATGACGACATCGAACTCACCGACAAGGACGAGGGGCTCGTGGCGCAAGTGGTAAGTTTGATCAATCGCCCCGAGCAGCCGGCGCAACAGCAGCTCGACAGTTGCGCCACCGGGTGCCAAAAGCTAGTCTGGGATGCCTTGCAGCATGGGCGGCCTCACTATTTGGGTTTGGCACTGAAATCCCAATAGCCATCAATGCCGTCTATCGCTTCAATTGACAATAACGACAGCGCTCCCCCGTCCGTAGGCCTATATTCGCTCCTCACATTCATCCAGGAGCCATCACATGAGTAACTCGACTGACGCGAAGTGCCCCTTTAATCCCACGGCCGGCGGCACGTCGAACAAGGACTGGTGGCCAACGCAACTGCCGCTCGACCTGCTGCATCAGCATTCCTCGAAGTCCGACCCGATGGACCCGGATTTCGATTACGCGACGGAATTCAAGAGTCTCGATCTTGCCGCGCTGAAGACGGATCTGGCGGCTCTCATGACGGACTCTCAAGTTTGGTGGCCGGCGGACTTCGGCCATTACGGGCCGATGTTCATCCGGATGGCGTGGCACAGCGCCGGCACGTATCGCACAGGCGATGGCCGCGGTGGCGGCGGCCGGGGTCAGCAGCGTTTCGCGCCGCTCAATAGCTGGCCGGACAATGTCAATCTCGACAAGGCGCGGCGCTTGCTCTGGCCGATCAAACAGAAGTATGGCCGGAAAATTTCCTGGGCCGACCTCATGATCCTCACCGGCAACGTCGCTCTTGAGACGATGGGGTTCGAGACCTTTGGTTTCGCCGGCGGCCGGGAGGATGTGTGGGAACCCGATCGTGACGTGTCCTGGGGCACCGAGAAGCAGTGGTTGGGCGCCGACACGCGTTATTCCGGCGAGCGGAATCTTGCCAATCCGTTGGCTGCCGTGCAGATGGGTCTGATCTACGTGAATCCCGAAGGCCCGAACGGCAATCCGGACCCTGTGGCCGCGGCCCACGACATTCGCGAGACCTTTGCCCGCATGGCGATGAATGACGAGGAGACGGTGGCGCTGATCGCGGGCGGCCACACCTTCGGTAAGACTCACGGCGCGGGCCCGGCGTCTCACGTCGGTGTGGAGCCGGAAGCTGCCGGCATCGAAGCGCAGGGTCTCGGCTGGAATAGCTCGTTCGGCACGGGCCGAGGGGGAGAAGCGATCGGCAGCGGCCTTGAAGTCACTTGGACCACCACGCCGGCCCGCTGGAGCAACGATTTCTTCAAGCACCTGTTTGGCTATGAATGGGAGCTGACGAAGAGCCCGGCCGGCGCACACCAGTGGAAACCGAAGAACGCCGCGGGAGCCGGAACGGTGCCGGATGCGCACGACATGTCGAAACGCCACGCGCCGTCGATGCTGACGACGGACTTGTCGCTGCGGTTCGATCCCGCCTACGAGAAAATCTCGCGTCGCTTCCTTGAACACCCGGAACAATTGGCCGACGCCTTCGCACGCGCCTGGTTCAAATTGACGCACCGCGATATGGGTCCACGTGCCCGCTATCTCGGCCCGGAAGTGCCGAAGGAAGATCTCATTTGGCAGGACCCGATTCCCGCGACAAATCACACGCTCATCGACGAAGCGGACGTTGCCGCCCTCAAGAGCCAAATTCTGGCGTCGGGGCTGACGGTCTCGCAGCTGGTCTCGACCGCATGGGCCTCGGCTTCCACGTTTCGCGGCTCCGATAAGCGCGGGGGAGCCAATGGCGCGCGGATTCGCCTCGCGCCGCAGAAGGACTGGGCCGTCAATCAACCGACTGAGCTCGCCAAAGTGATCAGGACGCTGGAAGAGATTGGCAGCGGGTTTAACAAGGCGCAGGCCGGCGGCAAGCAGGTGTCGCTCGCGGACCTGATCGTTCTCGGCGGATGCGCCGCTGTCGAACAGGCGGCGAAGAATGCCGGTCAAAATATCAAGGTTCCGTTCACGCCCGGGCGTATGGATGCCTCGCAGGAACAGACCGATGTGGAATCCTTCGCCGTGCTCGAGCCGGTCGCAGATGGCTTTCGCAACTACCAGAAAGCCGGCGTCACCGTTCCCGCCGAGACGCTGCTGCTCGACAAAGCGCAGCTGCTGACGTTGACGGCTCCCGAGATGACGGTGCGGGTCGGCGGTCTACGGGTGCTGAACGCCAACGCCGGACAGAGTATGCACGGGGTGTTCACGAACAAGCCGGGCTCGCTGACCAACGATTTCTTCAAGAATCTGCTCGACATGGGCACGCAATGGACGGCGACGTCGGAGGCCAAAGACGTGTACGCAGGCCGCGATCGCAACAGCGGCGATCTTAAGTGGACAGGCACGCGCGCCGACCTCGTATTCGGCTCCAACTCGCAGCTGCGGGCGCTGGTCGAGGTATACGCAAGCGCGGATGCTCAGGAACGATTCGTCCGAGCCTTCGTCGCCGCATGGAGCAAGGTCATGAACCTGGATCGGTTCGATCTGCGATAGCTGTACTGGGGCGACTGCGATCAGGCGCTGGGGCAGTTCCGTCTGCCCGGCGCCGTGGTGCGCCAGCGAAGCGATCCGATGCTTGCTGCTAGCCCCGCGACCCGGACATGCGCACCATGGGCCGCACCAGCTTCTTGAGCGTCTTGCCGGCGTCCGGTGATTGATTGTTCGGCCCCATAAATTCCATGATGGATTTTCCGCCCATCGAATGCTCTGCGATAACCTTGAGAGTGAGCAAGGCCGGTGTCGCCAAAATTACTCCGGCGATGCCCCAGTACAGACCGCCGAACCATAGAGCCAGAAAGATCAGCAATGGATTGATCTTGAGGCGCCGACCGACGAACAAGGGCTGGATGATTTGGCCTTCGAGCATTGCCAGAAGCAGGTACGAACCTGATACGGCCAAGACGGGTCCGATACGGTCGAAGGAGACGAATGCGACGACGGTTACAATGACGAGCGTCAGGGTGGAGCCGGCGTAGGGAATAAAATTAAGTCCCGCGGCAATGATGCCCCAGAGGTAGGGTGTGGGCATTCCACACAACATCATCACGCCGGCGGTGGCGCAGCCCAATGCCACATTGATGATCGCGGTGGTGACGTAAAATCGCCCCACCTCGCCGCGGACCTTCTCGATGATGGACAGGACGTGGGCGGCGTTGAGGTCATCGACGAACGCCGCCGTCATTCGCGCCAGCATGGGCGGTCCGCCCGCCAATAAAAACAGGGTCACGATCACGAACGTAAGCAGGCTCACCGCCATTTCCCGAGTCGCATCAATGATGAGCACGGGCGCGTTTTCCTTGTCCATCGTGGCAACCGGGGGCGCGGCCGCCGGCTGGCCCGTTGCACCGATGCTCCCCGCGCTGCTGCGCAATGCTTCGACGTGCGTGATGAACTTGATGGCCGGATTTAGCTTGCGCTTGATGACGCGCACGGTTTGCGGTGCGTCCGCAAACCATGCCTGGGTCGGGCCCCACATGAGATTCACGGCCCCGGCCAGAAGTCCCAACACGATGCACAGAATAATCGTTGCGCTCACGCTGCGCGGTACGTGAACTCTATATAGGGCCTCGACGGGACCCGATAGGATTAGCGCACAGAGCAGCGCCAACGCGATGGGAATGAAGGCGACATGCGCGACGTAGAGAAGTAAGCCGATCGCGCCGAACGCCAGCACCTTGATTGCTGTGATTTGCTTGACGTGAACTGCCGAAGGTTTGTGTACTCTTGATTCTATTTTTTCTGTATTCACAGCTGTCGCCACCGTGTTATTGCGTTTAGCGTCCAGAACATAGCGCATTCATCGCGGCCGCGCAGCGATTGCTGTGGGTTTTCGGCACCCGAAAGACGCTTACCGCGTGTAGGTATCCTCCTACGTCCGCCATCAATCGAAAATCAACGAGCCTTGGCGGCGCCTCGGCTACCTCATCGTATTGCGCTCATAATACAGTCGAGAGCCCATCTCGGCGGAAAGCGCGCCCGCCAAGCGCTGCAGAGATGCGATGAACATCTTCCCGGCTGGCACTCCAATCTCTGCCGAGGTGCCCACGATACTGAGAATGCCGGCGAGCTCATCGTCATCGCGAAACACCGGCGCCGATAGGGCGGTGACGCCTATTCGCACCTCATCGTTCGCTTCCTCGTAGAGGCGCTCGCGTATCAGCTGCAAGCGTTCCTCGATAGCCGTGCGACTGGTATTCGAACGACTCGTAAACGCGGTGAGTCTTCGACCCAGAATGCGCTTGCGGGCCGGTTCGTCCGTGAAGGCGAGCGCGATCCGCCCTTGGGAGGAGCAATGCGGCGGCGGTCGATTGCCGGGTCGCGAGCTAATGGATACGCGATCGCGGTATTCAACGCAGGAGACGACGATCGGCTCGCCGTTTACCGGCACGGATAGCAGCGCCGTCTGGCGAGTCTGGTCGCGGAGACGGGTGAGGTAGGGGGCGGCTATGGAGCGTAGATCGAACTGCTCGAGCGCAGCATCGCCAAGGGCGAACAGCTTGCCGCCGAGACCGTAACGTCCGCTGCGCTCGTCCTGCACGACGATACCCAGGCTTTTCATGGTGGAAAGGTGCCGATACACGCGGGGCTTGAGTTCCCCCAAAGCCGCTGCCAAATCGGTCAGCCCCATGAGACCGTCGGCGTTGGATAACTCGTCGAGAATACGAAATGCGGCCTGCAACGATTGCAGCCCCTCGCTTCCCTCCGCGCGCGGTTGCCGTGCCGCAGCACGCGGCGGGAGGGAAGTTGCCATTCGTTTTTTAGCCACGGCGTTATAATAGACGAAACCGAATTTCGCTAGGCGAAACAATGGTGATGGGACAGCACCGAGGGCGAGTATGTTTCTCAAGAACTGTTGGTACGTTGCGGCGCTGGATCAGGAGTTGGCGCACGGCCGATTGCTGGGCCGCACAGTGCTGGGAGAACACCTGCTCATCTACCGGGGCGAGAGCGGCAGTGTCAGTGCGCTGAACGATCGCTGCCCGCATCGCGGCGCCTTGCTCTCCAAAGGCCGCCTCGAGGGTGACGGCGTGCGCTGCATGTATCACGGCATCAAATACGACGGCTCGGGCAAGTGCGTGCAGATTCCCGGTCAGGACATGATTCCGCCCAAGCTTCGGGTCAGAAGTTATCCCATCGTGGAGCGCGGTCACTTCCTCTGGGTTTGGCTGGGCGATGCCGCGAAAGCGGACCCTGCCTTGATCCTGGATCTTCCTTATTTGCGTGACCCGAGTTGGAAAGGCATTCCGGCCTACCTTCACTACAAAGCCAATTACCTGCTGATTGTCGATAACCTGAGCGACTTCTCGCACCTCGCCTTCGTACATACCCAGACGCTCGGTGGCTCGGAGGAATATGCCTACGTCTCCAAGCCCACTGTCATCGAGCGCCTCGAGCGCGGGTTTCGTGTCGAGCGTTGGCATTTGAACAGCGATCCGCCGCCTTTCCACAGAAAGGTCATCCCCGACAAGGCCGCCAAGCTCGACCGCCGCAACATCGCGACCATGACGGTGCCCGGTATTTTCAATATGGAGACATTATTCGCGGCAGCAGGGCAGGGTAAGGAGGCGGCAAGCCGAGGGGGCGCCAAGGAATACCGAAACTGCCAGTTCATGACGCCGGAGACGGAGCGGACGACGCATTTCTTCTGGTCATATCTCAATAATTTTGAGGGTGAGGACTCGACCGTATCCCGGACGCTACTCGAGAGTCTCATCGAAGGCTTCATGGAAGACAAAGAGATCATCGAACGCCAGCAACAGACGTTGGATGAGGATCCGAGCTTTCAGATGCTCGGGATTCTGGCGGATGCACCACTCGCGCACTTTCGACGAGTGCTCGCGCGGCTCATCGATCTCGAACACAGTGATGGCGCAACTCAACGCCCGGAAGCACGCTCTACGACGCCCGCTGGATAACCGGGTTGACAGAGTCCAGTCAGGGCTTGCTCAGATTCTCCGCGAGCATGTTGCAGAACAGAGCGCCTTGTTCGATGGCGTCGTCGAGCGCGATGTGGGTATGCGGATGTGAGTCGAACCAGTGTTTGGGCATGGCGCGCTTGCCGGTTTTGCGATAATCCTTCTTAAGCACAGCCATGGCATAGGTTTTAATGTCGAGCGCCGAGAAACTAAAGGGGCTTTCGCCCGCGAATCGAATCAGGTACCAATAAACGAACAAGAAATCGAAACCGGCGGGGTATCCGACGAACACGGGCTTGTCGGGCAGGGCCTTGAGCCAGACCACATAGCGGCGCATGGCCGCCTCAGGCGTTTCCAGGTCCCGCCGGCAGGCGGCCCATGCCTCCGGTTGTGTCGCCCACCATGCCGTTGTCTTGGGGTCGGCCCCGGCTTCCGGCAGCGACTCGAGGTTTGCGCTGAATGTGCCGAGCAGTACTTTCCCGCTCGTGTATGCCGCCGAGCCGAGGCTCAACATGGAATTCGGACCGGGGATGGGTCCGTCAGTCTCGACGTCCGTGCTTACGTAGATTTCCGTACCGCTCATGGCTGGGACTAGCACGTTAAGGAGTCTATTTGTAGCGAACGCCGTGCTTGATGACCAGGTCCACGTGCTCGAGCAAGTCGATGTGGCGCAGCACATCGCCGTTCACCGCGATGATATCCGCGTACTTACCCTCGCTCACTGAACCGTAGTCTTGCTCCACTTTCATCTGTACGGCCGGCCAGTAAGTGGCGGCGCGAATCGTGTTCATGGGGTCCACGCCCAAATGGTTGACCCAGGTATCCATCTCCTGCCAGGTGGACGTGCTGTGGAAATTCATCGGTACGCCGCTGTCGGTGCCGATCAACATGACGACGCCGGAGTGTTGCAGCTGATGGAATTTGTTTTCCAAGGTGGGGTGGCGCAATGGCACCAATTGGAAATAGCTCAATTGGCCGGGTCGGCGAAATGAACCTTTAATGTCGGCGACGATGTCCGCGGGCACGTCCAATTGCCAGGCGGGATCATCGAGTTGCATCGGGTTGTCGCGCAGATATTCATAGTTGTATAGCACGCTGATGGTCGGAGTCCAGAACAGCGGGCCCATATTTCCCCTCGCGGCGCGCTCTGCAATCAGCCGCAGGACATCGTCCGGATATCCCGGCGCGGTGGCCAGACCTGTGTGCTCGAAGCAATCCACGTTGTACTTCAGGCCGCGGCGGATCTCTTCAGGGCGGTGCGCATGCGCAACCACGGGCAGGTGACGGGCGTGTGCCTCCTCGACCACGGCTTTAACTTCCTCTTCCTGCATCAAATCCTGGTCGATGAGCTTGATGATATTCACGCCGGCGTCGGCGAGCTTCTTCACCTTCTTGCGGGCGTCTTCGACGCCGTTGATGCCCCAACGAAAATTCTCCGTGCCGGGGTAAGGAGCGTGCTGAATGAAGGGACCGGAAACATACAGCGTCGGGCCGGGGATCTCGCCGTGATTGATGCGGTCGCGAACGGAGATGCTGGCCTCGAGCGGCCCACCCAGATCGCGGGCGCTGGTGACGCCGGCCATGAGCAGCTGGTGCGCGGCGGCGGGCATGATCTCTTTTGCCAGCCTCGGGCTCGAGCCGTAGGTTTTATCCCAATGAGTGTAGTCGGCATGACCCAAGAGATAGGTATGTACATGTGCGTCCCAGAGTCCGGGGAGCAGGGTCATGCCGGCCGTCGATATGACTGTTGCTCCGGGAGGGACAGCCAAGGTTTCCAGGGTCCCAACGGCCTTGATACGTTCACCTTCAATCAGGATCACGCTGTGGTCCAGCGGCGTGCCACCGAACCCGTCGATCAGGCGGCCGCCGACCAGAGCGATAGAACCGGAGGATTGAGCGCCGGCGGCGCTGCAGGCAAGCAATGTCGCCGCCAGAAGAGACAGTATTCGCTTGATCATATTCGCATCATCGCCGTAGAAATCCGAAGTTACAAGATTCCCGGGCACTTGCTGCGGAACCACCTCGAAATTTGGCTAGCCCAGGTTTAGGTTCGATCTAGCCGACGGTACAGGCCCCACCGATCTCGGATTATATTTCCGGCGTGCACGGTGTCGTCGCGAACTTCGATCAGCCCACTTAAATGCATGCAGACCGGCGTTCCTGAGGGAGTGCTCGATCCGTCGGTGAAATCAGCCGCCAGCAGTCCGCGTTGCATCGCGTGAAACGCCACGTGATTCCCGGCGGACATGATATCCAGGAACTCGAACGTCGGGTCGTCGATGATCTTCGCCACTTCGCCGGTTGCGCGGGCATCGTCGATTTGTACGCGGCCTGCAGCAGTGAACGGAGCTTGTTCCAGCCAGCGTCGAACGACGAGTTCGGCCGCCGTATTGGGTGCTTGTTCCACGGTATCCCAGGGGGCGATGGCGGGAGGATCCACGATCACGGGGATGCCGGATTCCAATTGATGGCGGCGGGAGAAATAATCCTGTTCGATGGTGCACTCAGCGAGCATGCCGCCGCGCACCTTGTAAATCGCAATGCTTGGCCATGCAGCCGCGCGGCCGGCATGGCGCGTCGACACGCCGTGCTCGGTGAAGCGCATGGCAACCGAATTTCCGCAGTGATGAATTTCATGCAGAGTGAAAATCAGGCCCGGGAATTGGCTCAGCTGCTTGGCGACCGCGTCACGATAGAATCCATCGCGACCGGAGATGGTCGCGCCTCCGGTGCGCAGGGTGTAATCGTCCGCCATGAACTGCGAAATCACGGAGAAGTCGTGGCGGTTGACGTAATCGTTCACGTAGCGACGCATCAGGGCGACGGGCGAGGCTGTGGTTCGGTCCAAGAGGATTGCTCCGGTGCGTCAGCAGATTGCCGCTGCGGCGATCAAGAAAGAGTTTCGAGCGCGCTTTTGAGAAAGGGCTGCATTTCGTCGTAGCGGCCCTCCTTCAACTTGCGCGCCCACTGCGGATCCACCAACAGAGCACGTCCCACGGCGACGAGATCGAATTCCCCGGCGGCGACACGTTGCGCGATGGGCGCCAGATCAGTAATGGGGTCGGTGGGCGCGCCGAGCTCGGTAACGGACATGGGCGCCGACAATCCGACACTGCCCACGGTGATCACGGGCTTTTGGGTGACTTTTTTCATCCAGCCGGCAAAGTTGATGGGCGAACCCGGGAATTCCTCATCCCAGTGGCGTCGCTGCGAGCAGTGGAAGATGTCGACTCCCGCGGATGCCAGCGGCATGAATACCTGGGCCAGGGCCTCCGGTGTCTGGGCGAGCCTGGCGGCATAGTCTTGTTGCTTCCACTGCGAGACTCGCAGAATGATGGGAAAGTCGGCGCCCACCGCCGCACGAATGGCGGCGATCACTTCCACCGAAAATCGAACGCGGTTCTCCACCGGTCCGCCGTACTCATCCGTGCGGCGATTGAGCCCCTCCCACAAGAATGCATCCAAAATATAGCCGTGCGCACCATGCACTTCCACGCCGTCGAAACCGAGGCGCCGAGCATTCTCAGCGGCGCGCGCAAAGCTGGCCACGATTTCCGCAATCTCGGCATGACTCAACGGCTCTGAGGCCTGTTTGCCGCCGGGGCGAAACAGCCCGGACGGGCTGGCGCTCGGCAAATGGAACCATCGGGTTTCACGTCGGCGCATTCCGCATTGCTCTGCGGCGCGACACCCAGACGCTCGCCAGGCTCTCGCCGGACGCTCAACCAGGTTTCGATTTTGTGCCGGGCGCGCGCGAGACGGAACGTCAGGGCGATGGCTTTGTACATATCGGCGACATTCATGTTCGGGTGCGCAGTACGGGCGGCGTATGGCAGGATTTTTCTTCGGCACAGCATCGGCGGCCCATCCGGGTGCTGCCGGCGCGCTCGCCGCGGGCGATCGGCTCATCGGCGGTCAAGCGGTGATGACCGGACGCTATTTGCTGGGAGTAGTGGTATTCGCTTGTGACCGTAATGTGAGCCATGTCATCACCTCGAGTTTGTTCACGCCCCGGACCACGCGTTTGCCCGGTAGGCGACAATCATAGGCCGCGTTTCAATGCTTCTCCAGCAGGGCTAGAACGGCGGTGCGGGCGCTCGGCGAATGGATGGGCAGTGCGAGCACGTCGCCAGCCTGCGCCCACTGCAGTGCGCGACGCGCTGCAGCCACTTCGCTGTACTCGATCGCCAGATTCGAGTCCGCCATTCCCTGGCGCTTAAGCTCAGCAAGGATAATTCTCGGTACTTCACCGGGCGCGCGGCCTCTCAAATGTCCCTCATCCTCCTTGACGACAATAAGGTCAGGCCCGTACAGGGCGGCTACCCGGGCTAATTCCTCGATGTCGGCGTCCTTGCGGTTGACGGCATGGCCGAGCAACATCCCTAGGCGGCCGATGCCGCCGCGCAGGTGCTCGGCGACGCGTAGAAACCCGTGCAGGCCGTCCGGGTTGTGCGCGTAGTCGATCAGCACCTTCACGCCATCGATGTCGAAACGCATCATCCGGCCGGGATTGTCTTTGAGATCGGATCCGAAGCGCGCGAATGCCGCGGCGACGGTTTTCGGCGGGATGTCGAGGGCCGCCGCGGCAAGGGCCGCCGCGGCCAAGTTGGCCACGTTGTACCCGGCAATTCCGCCCATGGACAAGGGCATCTCGGTAATCGGCCCAAGGTCGTGCGCGCCGCTCGCCAGGCAGAGCTGCAAGCGCCCCTCGCGCACCTCACAGGTGGCGGTGCCGCGCGAGCGATACTCATCCAAGATATGCGGATCGGCGCCCACCGCAAACCAGCCCAACGGCGGACATCGGCCGAAGCGTTGCGCCAAGTGACCGGCTTGTGCGCGCAGCTGTGCGTCCTCGGCGTTCAGCACCAACACACCATCCGGCGCCACCACTGCGGCCACCGCCAGCTTGACCTCTGCCAGCCCGGCCAGATCGTGAATCCCATATTCGCCGAAATGATCGGCACTCACATTCGTAACCACCGCCGTCCGCGCCTGCGACACGGCAATCCCTCGGCGCAAAATGCCGCCACGCGCGGTTTCGAGAATGGCGGCCTCGGCTCGCGGCTCGCGCAGTACCATGCGCGCGCCGGCCGGTCCTGAGTAGTCACCGGATGCCAGCGGCTCATCATCGAGAAATACGCCGTCGGTGCAGTTGTATGCTGCATGCCAACCATTGGCCCGAGCGCAGGCGGCAATGAGGCGAACCGTGGTGGTTTTGCCGTTGGAGCCTGTGACAATCGCTGTCGGGATATTGCGCAGCTCCGTCCAGGGAACAGCGGCAGGGTCCGGCAAATCACTCAGTGCAAAATGACGAGCACCCACGCCGGCGCCCAGCGTCAACTCCGTTTCATCGAGGATATGCGGCAGGCCGCGCGCCGTGCCGGCATCCAGCAGCGCTTGCAGTCGCGGGCGAGATTCCAGCGAGGCGAGACATTTGAAGCGCGCCAGGGCGGCCGACTCATCGAGCACCGGCGCGAGATCCACCACTGGACTCGCGCTGCCTTCGGCTGCGCGCACGGCTTCCGCGACCAGCGCTTCTTGGAGGCCGCTCCACCGTATGGGATCGCGCTCCATCAGGGAGGCGCACAGCGCCCATTCGTTCACTTCGGTTGCCAGGAACAATTGATCGATGGGCGCCGCAATCGCCAGTGACGTGCCGCCCGCGTGCCGGCGGGCGACGCAGCGGCGGTTGCCCCAATGAAGCGCAGCACCCGCGCGTGCCACCCGTGCGCGCCAGGCACCGAGCAGGGCATCGTCCATTGTCACACCGGCGATCTCGAGCACGGCTCCCGTCGATGCAAAAAACAGATTGCCGCCCGTGAGGCGCCGCGAATCCTCGAACGGCAGCGCCGGCGAAATGCTCAGTCCTCGCTCTCGGGTGCCATCCGAATGCCGCGTTCGTCGCGGATCAAGCCCTCGAGATTGAATTCAGGCGCCGCCTCGGCGGGTGCGCTCGGGGGAGGCGCATGACCACGGTCGCCCGAGCCGTTCGTCCTGGCCACCTTGGGCGGCGCCGGTTCTTGCGAGGTCGCAGCGGTCTGCGGCACCGCCGCTCCGCTTGGCTTGAATTTCGTGATCTGCTTCCAGGAGCGCACCAAGGCATCGGCAAAGATCAGCACCAAATCTCCGGACTCGCCCATTTTCAATGCGGCGTCGATGGCATCCTGCTCGTCGGGGATTATCGAAATGGCGCTCTCCGGCACACCGGCGGCGCGTAAGGCCCGCGCTTGGATGCGTGGCACTTCGTCGGGTGCGCGGTCACGCAGGCTGTCATCGCGGCGACAGATGTAATGATCGAACCGTCCCGCGACGGCGTCCGCGATGGCCACCAAATCCTCGTCGCGCCGGTCGCCCGGACCTGCGAGCACCACGATGCGCCGGCCGGTCACATCCAGGCGCAGCGCGAGATCGGCCAGCATGCCGACAGCGTGCGCGTTGTGCCCGTAGTCGAACAGCACCTTGAAGGGGTGTTCATTGAAAACATTCATGCGTCCCGGCGCTTGATAGAACGTTGAGTCGAAGGTGCGAAGTCCCTGGCGGATGGCGTCCAGCTTGATGCCGAGCGAGAACGCCATGGCTGCCGCGAACATCGCGTTTTGCACATTGTGGATCGCACGGCCTTCGAGTGTGGCCGGAATCAAGTGAGTCCAGAGCAGCGGAATGTGGCTGCCGCGTTCATACAGAGTGATCATCTGGCCGTTGACGCCGGCTTCAAGCGCGCAGGCTCGGCCGCCCGCGCGGATGTGCTCGCGCACCAACGTGTGTTGCGGGTTGATGGTCACGTAGCAAATATTCTTCGCCTCGGTGTAACCGGACATCTTGAGCACGAGAGGATCGTCGGCGTTGAGCACGGCGCAGTCGGTGGCGACCTCGACCACGATGCGCTTCAATTCGGCCAGCTGTTCGAGGGTATCGATGCCCTTGAGGCCGAGGTGGTCGGATTGGACGTTCAAAACGCCCCCGACGTTGACCTCGCGCACGCCCATGCCGGCGCGCAGCAGTCCGCCACGCGCGGTTTCCAGTATGGCGATATCGATTTGTGGATCGGCCAGCACCATGCGGGCCGAAATCGGGCCCGTCATGTCCCCCTGAACCGTGCGCTGGCCATCGATATAGACGCCGTCCGTGGTGGTCAATCCCGGCGTGTAGCCGCCCATCTTGGTCAGGTGGGCGAGCATGCGCGCCGTCGTGGTTTTGCCGTTGGTGCCGGTGATCGCGGCAATCGGAACCCGCGAAGCGGTGCCGGGCGGGAACAACATGTCGACGACGGGCGCGGCGACGTCGCGCGGCGTGCCTTCGCTCGGCGCCACATGCATGCGAAAACCGGGCGCTGCGTTCACTTCGCAGATGCCGCCGCCGATGGCGCGGTAGCTTTCGGTGATGTTCATGGAGAGAAAATCGACGCCGCCCACATCGAGGCCGATGGCGCGCACGGCGCGCTCCGCCATCTCACGGTTGTCGGGATGGATCACGTCGGTGACATCGGTGGCTGTGCCGCCCGTCGACAAATTCGCGGTGGAGCGCAGATAAACGATCTGGCCGGGCGCCGGAATCGACTCGGCGGTCAGCTCGACGCGGCCGAGCATTTTTTTGGCTTGTGCGTCCAGTTCAAGACGCGTCAAAACCTTTTCATGGCCCACGCCGCGACGCGGATCTTGATTCACGATCTCGATCAATTGTTCCACGGAATGTTTGCCGTCGCCGACGACGTGACCGGGGGTGCGCCGCGTGGCGGCGACCAGTTCGCCGTTGACGACCAGCAGGCGATGATCGTCGCCTTCCAAAAATGTCTCGACGATTACCGAACGCGAGTGTTCACTCGCCACCAGAAATCCTAGCGCCACCTCCTCGTCGGTGGTGAGGCGAATGGAGATCCCGCGGCCATGATTGCCATTGTACGGTTTGGTCACCACCGGGAACCCGATACGCTGTGCCGCGCGCACCGCTTGGGCCTCGCTTTGCACGAGTTCCTGCTTCGGCACCGGCAGACCGAGCGTCGCGAGGATCTTGTTGGTCTCCTCCTTGTCGCTGGCGAGTTCCACCGCGATGTGGGAAGTGCGGCTCGTGACCGTCGCCTGGATGCGCTGCTGGTACTTGCCATGGCCGAGTTGCACCAGCGACTGATCGTTGAGGCGCAACCACGGGATCCCCTGATTCTCGGCCGCGCGCACCAGCGAGGCGGTCGAGGGCCCGAGCGCGCGGCGCTGTGCGAAGCGGATGAACTCATCCCGCGCCTCCTGCCAATTCCAACCGTCGGGAACGGAATCGGCCGGCCGGATCGTTACGGGCAGGAGCGAACTCAACAGCCGCAACCCAAGATCGCCGGCGGCAATGCCCTCGTCGCGCTGCGCATATTCGTAGACCACGGTATAGACGCCTGGCGCTCCGTTGCTGCGGGTCTTGCCGAAGGTGACTTCCTCGCCGGCCATGTTCTGCAGTTCGATGGCAACATGTTCGAGGACATGGCCGAGCCAGGTGCCGTCGTCCTCGCGCATGCGGCGCAGGAAGCCGCCGGGAACCTTGTAAGAGCAGCCATGTTCCGCGAGGCCGGGTAGCGCGGCGGCGAGAGCATCGACGAATTCAGGGCCTAAGCGGCCGGTGGGCCAGGCTTCGAGAGTGCCCAAGTCCAACTCGAGCCGGATAACGGGAAATCGTGCGTACAGCGACGGGCCGACGTACACGGAACGATCGAGAATGCGCATGGTGCGATACTCCGCCGCACATGCGGCCCTGTTATTCCTTAGCTTGCACCAGCCCACCGGCAGCCGCCAGTCGTGTGTGCAGGTTGAATGTCGCACCGGCAACCAGAATGTGCAACCGCAGGCCGAGCATACACACCGGCTGGCCTTCACTGACTTCGCCGATAGACGAATAAGTGAGGTCGGACGCGTCCACTACGGTCACGCCGCCGCTGCCCTCGACTTCGATGGTCTCGTCCGGACCAATGAAGGCAGCCGTGTCCTCGTCGAGCCCTATCCCCACCGCAAATGGGTTATAGGACAGGGCCGTAATCAGGCGGCCGAGGCGGTCACGCTGGCGGAAGTGTTGATCGATGATGAACCGGTTGGTGAGTCCCAACCCCGGCGCGAGCCGCACGCTGCCCGAGACCACCGACGCGCCCTCGTCGCCGAAGGCGATCATGTGTTCGCTCAAAATGCTGGCGCCCGCGCTGGTCCCGCCTACCGTGACGCCGTTGGCATTGCGCACGCGAATGAGTTTTGCGACCGGCGTGCCGCCGAGCAAGGTGGTCAGGCGTAATTGGTTGCCGCCGGTGAAGAATATGCCCGTTGCCTCCTCGAGGCGGCGCAACCGCCCGGCTTCATGGCAGTCGCGGCGGGTGTCGAAATCCATGACGGTTACCTGGGCTGCGCCCAAGTCATTGAAGAGCTTCTCGTAGCGCGGGCCGGTCTCGTGCATCCGGCTGGCGGTGGGGATCACCACGATATCGGCATGCTCGCCACCCGAGACCCGTATGAAGCGCTCGAGTATGTGGCGGTCGTTTTCCTTGTTCTCGGCACCACCGATGGGCACGATCCAGCCGCGGGTCTCACCTTCGGGAATTTTACTTGGCATGGATGTCGGGCGTCTCCAAGAGCTAAGGGCTCATGATATCGAGCCTATCGCATGGGCGATAGCCGAGAAAACCGGCAATTGGAGGCACCATGGATCGCATCACATAATTCATTGCCCTGAAGATGCCGCGCCGGAAGGGGCCGCCGGGGCGGCGCCGGTTTGCCGCGCCGACCTCAACATGGCGATGGCCGCGTACAGCACCACCACCAGCACCAGCCAGCGCAGCCACGCGATCGGCAGGGATTTCACAATGTAGGCGGCCACCAGCACACCGGGAATTCCGCCGAGCGCAAGACCCAACGCCGCGCCGAGATTGTAGCGGCCGCTGCGCACGAAGCGGACACCGCCGACGGGCATCAGCAGTCCGCAGGATCCTGACATGATGGGAAAGGCGGCGAGCGGGCTCATTCCAAGCAGGCTGACCAAGATCAGGCAGGGCGCATACAGGCCCACGCCCAGCATCATCAACGCGCCCAGAAAGGCGTTGATGACAATCGCCACGACCAAGAGGGGTCCCGTCAGTTTCAGAGCCTCACCGCCGCCCGGCATCCAGTGCAAATTGCTGGCCAAAAAAAGAGCGGCGGCGCATAACAGGGCCACGCCCATGCCGAGTTGAATCGAGCGCCGCGACAGCTTCGACACCCATCCGACCCCGAACCAGGCGCCCAGCACCGCCGCGCCGATCATACTGACCATCGTCCACAGATCCACGCTGACGATGGAGATGAAAATCAACGCCTGCGTCATCGTGGGCAAGGCCTGACCCGCATTCAAGGTGCCGGGAATTTGCTCATCGGGCATGCGCCCACGAAGCTTGAAGTACGCCGTGGTCGGCGCAAACGAGCCGATGCCGAGGGTGTCGAAGAAATTGGTGACGAATCCCACGATGAGATCGGCGAAGTGCATGCTGCGGGACTGCCCCGCGGCCGGCTCATCCGGATTCGCGGCCAGGGTGTCTGCGCGGGCGCGCTCCAGCTTCCACCACGAGGCAATGTAGGCAATGCCGACAATGGTGAGGGTCGACAGGAGGCCAATCGTACCGATGTTCATGGCGAGCATTATTCCATGTCCGGATAGGGGCCCTTCCCGCCCCCGGCAATGAAACCATCGATGCGCGCCGCCATTGCCGGCAGCGGCACCGACCCGAGCTCCAGCACCGTGTCGTGGAATGCCCGCAGATTGAATTGCGGTCCCAATGCCTTCTCCGCTTTGGCGCGCGCCTTGAGAATGGCGTCCTCACCAAGATAGTAGGACAGGGCCTGCGCGGGCCAGGCAATGTAGCGGTCGATTTCGGTCTCGATTTCGTGCGCCGGCATCGCCGACACGTCGCGCAGATAGGCAACGGCCCTTTCGCGGCTCCAGCCCTGCGAATGGATTCCCGTATCGATCACCAGACGCGCGGCGCGCCAGATCTGGTAGTTGAGCATGCCGAAGCGGTCATACGGCGTCTCGTACATGCCCATTTCCTGACCCAGCGATTCGCAGTACAGCGCCCATCCCTCGCCATAGGCGGAGATATAAGTATGTTGGCGAAACTCCGGCTGATCCTTGTGTTCGAGCGCGAGCGGCATCTGGAAGGCGTGTCCAGGCGCGGACTCGTGCAGAGTCAGCGCGGTGAGATTGTAGAGAGGGCGACTCGGCAAATCGTAGGTGTTGACCAGGTACAGACCGGGGCCACCGCGTCCCGCAGTGTAGAACGGCGCCAGATCGTCGGGTACGGGCCGGATGGCAAATCGGGCTCGCGGCAGCATCCCGAAGTACTGGGACGCCTTGCCGTCGAAGCGTTTGGCGATCCATGCCGCGTGCATCAGAAGTTCTTCGGGCGTCTTGGCGAAGAAGCGCGGGTCTGAGCGCAGAAATTTCAGAAACGCGGTGAAATCTCCGGTGAAGCCGGTTTCCTTCATGACGTCGAGCATCTGTTCATGCAGGCGTTTCACCTCGGACTCGCCGAATGCGTGGATGACGGCGGGGTCTTCGTCCAGAGTGGTGAATTCCAGGATCTTGGCGCGATAGAAGGCCTTGCCGTGTGGCAGATCGTAGGCCGCAAGCGTGGTGCGCGAGCCGGGCAGGTATTCGGTGCGTACGAATTTCAACAGATCCCGGTACGCCGGCTGCACGGAGTCGCGGATGATGGCGATCGCCTGCGCACGCAGGTTGACCCGTTCGGTCTCCGCTATCCCCGGCATGTCCTTGAACGGCGTATAGAAGAGACTCGCCTCCGGCGCTGCATCGGTGACCGCCGTGAGCGATGCGTCGCGGCCCTGCATGGTCACTCGCGGCGGCGTGAAGCCGCGCTTCATGCCCTCACGCATTTCCGCCGTTTGCTCGCGAAAATACCGAGGAATATCCTTCATCAGCCCGATCCAGTTGCGGTAATCCTTGATGCTGCTGAAAGGGCGGCGAGCCGTGTAGCCCAAGTCCGTCCAGAAAGATGTGTCGGCATTGGCCGGCATCTCGAAACCGCGGAATTGTTGATCGGCGATCAGCGCCTGAATTTGCGGGCGATAAACATCGTAGTTCAATTGCTCGGTGGGCGAGAGTTGCGCTCGGGAGATCGAGTCCAGTTTTCGCAACACGTCCTGCCACATGCGCAGCCGCATTTCCTGGCTTGCCGGATCAACCTTGGGCAAATGATCCCGTATGGAATGCTGCGAATCCTCCGTGTCCGGCAGCTGCTCGTTGCGCCACTGCCACTCGGCGACGTAGATCGATCGCAAGGCGGCGTCGGCATCGCCGGCCATCGCTGCATTGCCGGACAACCCGACCAGAGCGGCGCATGTCGCGGCCAAGAGCCAAGGAGACAGTGATTGCATAGCGGATCCCTTCATGAGCGTAGCGTTGATCGAAATCAGGGAGCGGCAGCGCCGAAACGCTGCAGGTCGAAAGCTGCCACCGGCAGGCGCGGCGTGCGCTCGGCCACCAGATCGGCCACCAACTCCGCTGTGATCGGTGCGAGAGTCAGGCCAATGTGCTGGTGTCCGACTGCATAGAACAATTTCGCCGGGCCGGGCGCGCGGCCGATCCCCGGCAAATAGTCCGGCAGAATCGGCCGCGAGCCGACCCAGCTAGCGCCTTCAGGATCGCAGGCATAGCCGAGCTTGCGCACTGTTTTGCGCAGGGCCGCAGGCTTGCGCGGGTCGGCAGGCGCATCGGCCGCGGCGAATTCCATATAGCTCGACGCGCGTAAGCGCCCGTCCATGGGAGTGACCAGGGTGTGTTCGCGGGTGTACACCACCGGGGCATCCAGAAAGGGCGCATGTCCGGGAAGCTCGACATGGTAACCGCGCACGGATTGCAGCGGCGCGTGCAGCCCGAAGGGCGCAAGCAGCGCCTCGGAACCCATGCCTGCGCACACTACTACGGTGCCGACCTGCAACGGCTCACGTTCACTCAATATCTCAATTTTATCGCCGCGGGCCCGCAGAGAACGGACCTCGAGTTCGGTGAACGTGGCGTGGCTGGCGATGGCCGCATCGGTGAAGGCCTGTACTGCGTGCAGCGGATCGATGACATGCGCTGAATTCTCGAACCACAGTCCGGCGGACATGTCCGCGCCCGCCGCTTTTTGCAAGGGCAGCAATTCCTCGGCAGAAACCGGCCGGGTTTTGACGCCGAGTTGTGCCATGGCGAGTGCCTGCGCTTGCATGACGGCGTGTCCTCGCGCACCGAATTCGATTTCGTAGTGACCCTGGCGGCGCAACAAGTCGGGGCGCCCGATGGCCTCGAGCCAGGCCGACCACTGGGCCGCGGCCGGCAGCACCAAGGGCGCCAAGTGCTGTGTGTTCTCGGCGCGCCGGAACGCCGCTGCTGCGAACCGCGTTATCCACGGCAGCATGCCGAGCGCCCGGCTCGGCGGGAGGTCGAGCGCGCCGCCGAAGCGGACCAGCTCGCGCCAGAATCCGAACAGCAGGGCCGGGGAGGGCAGCGGCTGCACCAATTCCGCGGCGATATGACCGACATTGCCGAAGCTCGCACCCGCCACTCCCGGCGCCGCGCGATCCAGCAGCATGACCCGCCGCCCCTCGCGCGCCAATGCCAGGGTCACCGCCGCGCCGATTACCCCGGCGCCGATGACTGCGATCGTATCTTGCTCATCCATGGCCATACCGTATACGATCTACGATCCCGCAAGCAACGATTAATGACGAAGGATCTCATGGTTACTCCGATTTCATGCAATTGGTCCGGTGTGTTTCCGGCCGCCACCACGCAGTTCAATGCCGCTTTGGAGGTCGATTTGACGGCCACGCAGCGGGTACAAAAGGCCTTGCTCGACGACGGTGTCCACGGTCTCGTGCTCATGGGCACGGTCGGTGAGGGCAACTCCCTGACGGCCGAAGAGAAGCGCAAAGTGCTCGCTGCCGCGGTGGAGGTGGCGGGATCGAAGGTGCCCGTCATTGTCGGCGTCTCTGAATTCACGACGGGCGCTGCGGCACAGTTTGCGCGCGACGCCGAACGCCTCGGTGCTGCCGGGCTGATGGTGTTGCCCGCCATGGTGTATGTGCCCAAGCCTGAAGAGCTGGAATATCACTTCCGCACCGTGGCGGCTGCATCGGGATTACCCATCATGCTCTATAACAATCCTCCCTCGTACCGAGTGAACATCGATATGGCCACTCTCGGTCGTCTGGCCGAAGTACCGACCATTGTGTCGATCAAGGAATCGGCGCCCGATTCGCGCCGCTTCACCGACATTTTCAATGCCTTCGGCGAGCGATTCGTGCTGTTCGCCGGCCTCGACGACATCGCGTTCGAGGGCCTGACGCTGGGCGCGAAAGGCTGGGTTTCCGGTCTCACCAATGCATTTCCGGTCGAATCGCTGCTGCTCTATGAGGCGCTCAATAAAGGCGATCTCGCGACGGCACGCAAGATCTACCGCTGGTTCATGCCCTTGCTGCACTTGGACGCCGAGCACGATCTGGTGCAGTCGATCAAGTTGGCCGAACAAGTCATGGGTCGAGGCTCGGAGCGCGTTCGACCGCCGCGCCTGCCGCTGACGGGCGTGCGCCGCGCGGCCGTGATCGACATGGTGGAGCGGGCGCGGGACTCGCGCCCTCGCTGATGCAACGCATCCGCGTCATCGATTCGCATACTGGCGGCGAGCCCACGCGCCTCGTGCTCGAGGGCGGCCCGGATTTAGGCGACGGGCCGCTGGCGGGCCGCGTGCAGCGCTTTCGCGAGCGCTTCGATGCCTATCGTTCGGCCATCGTCAATGAACCGCGCGGCTCCGATCCCCTGGTTGGCGCCATGCTGGTCAAACCGGATCGCGCCGACTGCGATCTGGGCGTCATCTTCTTCAACAATGTGGATTATCTGGGCATGTGCGGGCACGGCACGATCGGCTTGATCGCTTCGCTCAAGCATGCCGGCAGCTTGGTGCCCGGAACGGTGAAGATCGATACGCCCGTGGGACCCATCGAGGCGCAGCTGCATCCCGATGGGCGGATCAGCGTGGCCAATGTGATGAGCTACCGTTCAGTGCGGCGGCTGGCGGTGGAGGTTCCCGGCATCGGCGCGGTGACCGGCGATGTCGCCTGGGGAGGGAATTGGTTTTTTTTGATCTCCGAGCACAATCAGGTCATCGATTTGCCCCATGTCGAGGCCCTGACCGACTTCTCCTGGCGAGTGCGCGCTGCCATCAATGCCCAAGGCCATCCGCAAGTCGATCATATCGAGCTGTTCTCTGCCTCGACATTGCGCGGCGCCGACAGCCGGAATTTCGTCCTGTGTCCCGGTAAGGCCTACGACCGCTCGCCCTGCGGCACGGGCACGAGCGCAAAGCTCGCCTGTCTCGCCGCGGACGGCAAACTCCTTGAAGGCGATGTGTGGGTCCAAGAGAGCTTGATCGGCAGCACCTTCGAAGGCCGCTACCGCTGGCTCGATCGCGACAAGGGGCAGATCGCGCCCTCGATCACGGGCACGGCGTACGTGACCGGGGAGTCGGTGCTGCATTGCGACCCTGAGGATCCTTTCTGTTGGGGCATCCGCGCGTGAGCGAACCGCTGGTGCAATCGGTGACCAGCCAGCTCCTGGTGCGTTTTCGCGACCGCATCCTGTCAGGCACCTATGCACCCGGCTCGGCGCTGCGACAAGATACATTGGCGTCCGAATTCGGCACCAGCAAGATCCCGGTGCGCGAGGCGCTGGTGCAGCTGCAGGCCGAGGGACTGGTCAACATTTTTCCCCATCGAGGCTTCCAGGTGCGTCCGCTGACCATCGGCGAGCTGGATGAGGTTTTCAATCTGCGTCTGCGGATTGAACCCGCCGCCGTCGTGCAAGCCGCGAAACTTGCGACTGCGGCGGATCACGCCGCCGCGCGCAAGGCGCTCGAGCAACTGAATGATGCCCTCGGCAACGAAGAGTTCTCAGCTTCCGGCCGGCTGAATCGCGAGTTCCATCTTCTGCTCGTGGTGCCGCGCCGGCAGCCCGTGGCGGCCGAGATTTTGAGCCGGTTGCACACCCTCGCGCAGCGCTACGTGCAGGCCCATCTGCGCCCGGAGGGCCGGGTCAAGCGCGCGGCGCGCGAACACGCATTGCTGTTGAAAGCCTGGACCGCGGGCAAATCAAAGGAAACTCGCACCCTGGTTCACGCGCACATCGAGTCCACGCACGACGACCTGGTGCGGGTCATGTCTGCGCCTATGCGGTGACCGGCAACCGCATAAAAGTGCACAAAATTCGTGTGAGGCGCGCGGCACCGTCCGACGCGAACCGCGATTTCGTGCCAGGATATCGAGGAGTGCATTCCGCCAGACAGACTCGATGGGTACTTTGAATTGAATACGACTTCCAATCGCTGGTCCTCCAATCTCCTGTTTCTCATCATCGCCATCGGCACCGAAGCGGGCATTGCCAATGTGTGGAAGTTCAGCTACCTCGCGGGTGCGAACGGCGGAGGCTTGTTCGTCGCCCTGTATTTCATTGCCCTGATAGTCGTCGCCATTCCCGCATTGATGGCCGAGATGCTCATTGGCCGGCACGGCGGCAAGAGCGCCATCGGCACCTTGAATGTCCTGGTGGCGCGCGACGGCATAGCGCCGTTTTGGAAGATTTTCGGGATCATGGCGACGGTCGCGGTGTTCTTGATTTTGAGCTATTACTGCGTCGTCTGCGGCTGGATGGTGAACTATTTTGTATTCGGCTTGAAAGGCGGATTCAAGGGAATCGATGCCGCGGGCTCGGCGGCGGCGTACCGGGACATGCTCGCCGATCCCAAGGGCATGCTTTTCTATTCGGGCGTGATTCTCGCGGTTACCGCAGCCGTCGTCGCGCTCGGCGTGAACAAGGGCATCGAGCGGGTCTCGGGGGTACTCACGCCCACGCGCCTGGTCATTCTGGTCTGCTTGCTCGTTTATTCGGTCTGTTTCGCGGATATCGGCGCGGCGTTGCGCTTCTTGTTCACCATCGATTGGTCGCGATTGACGCCGGCCGTGGTCGTGACCGCGGTGGGGCAGGCGTTTTTCTCGCTGGGCATCGGGGTCGGCGTGATGCTGACCATGGGGGCCTATATGAAGCCCGAATACTCGATTCCGCGGGCAGTTTTCACCGTCGCCTTTGCTCAGGGATTGGTGGCGCTGGTCGCGGGTCTGTCGATCTTTCCCTTGGTGTTCACCTATGGCCTCGCACCCACCCAGGGCCCGGGCCTGATTTTCGTCACCCTGCCCGTGGCATTTGGGCAAATGCCCTATGGACAGGTGTTCGGCACCGCATTGTTCCTGACCCTGTCGTTCGCCGCGATCACGGCAACCACCGTGATTTTCGAGACCGTCGTGTCCGTCCTGCAGGAGTACACCGGACTTTCCCGCCGCCTGGTCGCGTACGGAGGCGCCGTGCTGATCTGGCTGGCGGGCATAGTGACCGTGCTGTCATTCAACCGCTGGAGCGCTGTGTACCCGCTGCGGTTATTTGGCATTTCATCGTCAAAAACACCCTTTGAGCTGCTCGACTACCTCACGTCGAATATCATGATGCCCGCCGGCGGCCTCATGGTGGCGCTGATCGCCGGTTGGGCGCTGTCGCGGGAAGCCACGTCCCGGGAGTTGGGCTTGGGAAGCGGTTTCGCTTACAACGCCTGGCGCGCACTGGTGCGCTACGTCGTGCCCTTGGCCATCGTCATTATCTTTCTCTCCGTCCGCTGACCTTTGTTGTGAAAAATTCACAGTCGTTGCGCTGAAGGCAACGATCCGGCCTTGCAATGTCATTGCAAGAAGGGTTCCCGGGCTGGATTATCGCTCGGCACAGTCGTGGCTAAAAACCATCGAGCGAGGGATTGAGAATGCAGCGCAGACGATTATTCACCCGGGCGGCTTTTGTCTTAGCCCTGGCGGCGGTACTGAGTCCGATCGCGGGCGCGGCGGCGCATCCTGGTAAATCCGATCCCCTGGTGGCCATGTTCGTTTGGTGGAATGAGGCCTATACGCAGAAGGATGGCTTCACGACGGAGTCCTTCTCCCGTTACTTCACTGCCGATGCCGTGATGGTCATCAACGGCAGTGAGCGCTGCAAGGGCGTCGAGGACCTGGCAAGGCACTTTCGCGTCATTCAGGCGAACACCGAGATGGTGGTGATCGATCTGCCCTTCATCGATGAATTTTCATCCGCCAACGGCGACCGCATATTCACGCATCACTTCGTGCGCGCCCGCGAGCACGGCAAGCCGGTGAGCCGCGAGCGGGTCATGGGCTATGCGTCCATCAGAGACGGCAAGATCTCGTTAATCAATTTTGTCAGCGTGCCGGATCCGGCACCGGACAGTTCCGACAAGAAAAAATGAATGCCTGATTGGTCAGGGGAATTGGCTCAATCGTCCGGCGCGGCGCATTTGCTGCGCGGACCTATCGAATATCTAAGAAATCGGAGACTTTTATGACAGGACCCCTCAACACTCGTGATCGCATCAGGCTGATATTGTGTGGAACCGCGGCAACTTTCGCCGCGTCCTACGGCTCTGCCTGCCTCGCCGAGGCGAGCGCAGCGGACACCGCCGCCGCTTCGAGCGACGCCCTGGAGGAGATCACCGTCACCGCACAGCGCCGTCAGGAAAATGCGAAAGACGTACCGATCAGCCTCACCGTGTTCAATTCGGTCGCCATCGAGCAGCAGAATTTTCAGGGCGTGGAAAGCTATTTCTCGCAGACTCCGAACGTCAGCTTTACGAGCCAGGGAACGCGTGACCGCAAGCAGCTCTCGCTGCGCGGCGTCAGCGACCAGTTGAGCGCGGACGGCAACATCAAGGAAGGCAGTTTCGGTTTCTACATCGATGATTTCAACGTGGCGCAAGGCACCTCCAATCCGGAAATCGTCGATATCGACCGGATCGAAGTACTGCGCGGTCCTCAGGGCACCTACTTCGGACGCAACTCCGTCGGCGGCGCCATCAATATCACCACCAAGCAGCCGACGAACGACTTCTACGCGGAAGCCAGCGCGCAGTATTCGAGTTTCAACACCGTCGATTCGCATGTCATCTTGAACCTGCCCATCATCGACAATGTGCTGGCGGTGCGCCTGGTCGGCCGCGATCAGACCAGCGACGGCAACATCAAGAACATCAATCTGATCGGCGGCGGCAACAACAGCAAGTACACCTACGGCAAGGTCATCGTGCGCTACACGCCGAATGAACAGCTGACCATCGACACCACCGGCACGGTGTCGAACGAGCATGTCGGCATGCGCAACGGCGTGCCCTCGGGCGTGCTCGGCGACTTCTCCGGCAGCGTTCTGTATGCCGGACCGCCGTATAACGGCGTCGCAATTCCCGATGGCGTGGGATTCTATCCGAACAACACCTCGCGGGTGAATTTCGACCGCCCGCAGGACGACGGCACGCGCTTCAACACCGTCAGCAATCGGATCAAGTTCAATGCGGAGTCCTTCACCGTCACGAACGTGGTCGGCTATCTGTACTCGAACGAATTCGAGGGCGGCGACATCGACGGCTCCAGCCTGGATCTGTTCTATGAGAACGAGTCGATCAAGCGCACCTCGCTGAGCGAAGAGCTGAGGATCCAATCGCTGCCCGGCGGCAAGATCGATTGGACCGGCGGGGTTTTCTACGGGCATGACAGTGGCCACACGACCCAGTACACCTTCACGGGCGCGGACAATCCCTTCGGCTTGCCCAACGGCTTCCAGGTTACTTCCTCGTTGTCGGATACCTCAGATGTCAGCACGGCTCTCTTCGGCGAGGGCGTATGGCACATCGATCCGCGGCTGTCCTTGACGGTCGGGGCCCGCTACACCCACGAATCGGTCACCAACGACAGCTTCAACACGTCAGGCTCCACGGTGTTGAACTACGTCAACGGCACGTCCACGTTCAACAATTTCTCGCCGCGCGTGTCCATGCTGTACATGGTCACCGATCAGACGAATATGTACGCCACCATTTCGCGCGGCTTCAAGGCCGGCGGTCTCGAGGCGCAGCCCCTCGGCGTGCCGAATGATGTGTACAAGCCGGAAACGCTGACCAACTACGAAGTCGGAATGAAGAGCGAATCGGCGGACAAGCGCCTGCGCTTCGACGCCGATGTGTTCTACATGGATTGGAAGGACATCCAAGCCAATTTTGCCGTGGGCCAGACGGTTCCCGGCGGTGGCGTGTCCTTCATCACCGGCGTGGCCAACGCTGCCAAGGCGCGCAGCTACGGCGTCGAGGCCGAAGCAACGGCGTTGGTGGTGTCGGGCCTGACCGTTGGCGCGGGGGCCGGCTACGACCGCGCCTACTATGTCGACTACAAGGATGCGCAGACCGGCCTCGGCACCCAGGGTGACTTGAGCGGCGCCACGCTGCCGAACTCGCCGAAGTGGACCTTGCACGCCGATACCGAGTACGACCATAAGTTCTCTGACTTCGTGTCCGGCTTCGCGCGTTTGGAGTGGTATTACAAGGGCGGCATCGTGCCCGATCAGAACGCGGAATTTCACACCGGCTATCCCTGGGATGTGCCCGCCTATAACGTCTGGAATCTGCGCGCCGGCGTCATCCGGGACAACTGGAGCGTGACTGCGTTCGCCGAGAACTTGTTCAATCGCAAGTACTACAGCAATGCCTATGAAAAGGCGTTTGCAACCGGCATGTTTCTCGAGCCGTCGTACCGCAATATCGGTGTCAGGCTGACGGTTCGGACCAAGTAAGCCGATGCGCGGGGCCGGTCGCAGAGGGTGGGCAGGCATGGCGCTGTCCACCGTTCTCGCGGCGGTCGCGCTCTCCGGAGCGGCTTGGGCCGCCCCGGCGGAAGCGGGTGACGATGAGTCGCAGCGCTTCGCCGCCTTTTTGGATTCGGTGTACCAGCAGACCCTGGCTCACAGTCCGCAGATTGCCACCGAGGCCGGATCCAGATTGGGCAGTGACCGTTGGGACGATACGTCGGAGCCGGCGTTGGCCGCCGACGCGGCCCGAGTCCGCGGTTATATAGCCGAGGCGAAGGCCGCATTCGATTATGCGAAGCTCGATCCCGCCGGCCAGCTCCAATATCGGGTGTTTCTTGATGAGCAGCGGCTGCTGCTCGATCGCTATCGTTGGCGTAATCACTTCTATGCGCTGAACCAGATTGTCGGGCTGCATATCGATATTCCCGGTGCTCTGACCGGACAGCAGATCCTGGAGACGGAGGGCGACGCACAGGCCTATGTCCGGCGCATCCGCGCAGCGCGTCCGGCGATCCACAACCTCGTCGTGCACATGCGGGCCCAGGCTGCGCATGGGATCTACATCCCGAAGAGCGTGTATCCCTTGCTGATTGAAGGGGCGCAGAACGTGATCACGGGTGCGCCGCATGATTCGGGCGCCGACGGTCCGATTCTGGCCGACTTCAAGCGACGGGTAGAGCAACTCAATCTAGCCCCCGAACGCAAGGCTCAGTTGATCGGGGAGGCGCGCGCGGCCTTACTGCAGGAGTTGCAGCCGGCCTACGAGCAGCTCATTCGCCTGCTCAAAGCGCAGGGCGCACGCACACCGATCGCCGGCGGCGTTTGGCAGCTGCCCGACGGCGATCAGTTCTATGCGTTTCTAATCAGACAGTTCACGACGACGGATATGACGCCGGCACAGATTCATGCGATGGGCTTGGCGGAAGTTGCCCGCTCGCAGCAAGAAATTGCGGCGCTCATGGACAAGGTGGGATTCAAGGGCACGGTCCGCGAATTCATGGCCAAGATGAAGTCGGACCCGCGCAACTACGAGAGCAATGACGACGCGGGGCGGGCTGCCTACCTCGCCAAGGCCCGCGGCATCGTCGCTGCCATGCAGGTGAAAAGTACGGATGCCTTCAAGGCACCGGCACCCCTGCCGCTGCGCGTGATGAGAACCGACGCCTACAAGGAGGCGTCCTCGCCCGAAGGTTTCTACGAACCGGGATCCTCCGACGGCAGCCGCCCGGGCACCGTGTATTTGAATTTGTCCAACATGCAGGCGATGCCGATCAATGATTTGGAGGACCTCCTTTATCACGAGGGCATTCCGGGTCATCACATGCAGATATCGACCATCCAAGTCGACCCGTCCATCCCGAAATCACGCAAGGTCAATGAGTGGTGGCAGGACAGCGCCTTTGTCGAAGGGTGGGGCCTGTATGCCGAGCGTTTGGGCAGGGATTTGGGTTTCTTTCAGGATCCTTATTCGGAATTCGGCCTCCTGTCCGGGGAGCTGTGGCGCGCGAGCCGCTTGGTCGTCGACAGTGGCCTGCATTACAAGCACTGGACTCGCGCTCAAGCGATCCGCTATTTGAACGACAATACACCGAGCCCTGAGGCAACCAATGTCCATGCAGTCGACCGCTACCTGGCCGTGCCGGGACAGGCAACTTCATTCATGGTGGGCATGCGCAAGTTCGTCGCAGAACGAGAGCGCGCGCGGGTGGCGCTGGGAGCGCGCTTCGATTTGCGCGAATACCATCAACTGGCGCTGAGCAGCGGCTACATACCGCTGTGGGCGCTCGAGCAAAAAGTTACGGCCTGGATCGATGCCAAGTCCCAGGAGCCGGTGCCGGCATCGGCAAACGCCGCGCTCAACCAGGTATTCGAGGACTATTGGCAGGAGTATCTGCGCCTAAATCCCATCATCGCCCTGTCCCACGGCGATGACCGATACGAGAGTCAATTCGACGACTCGCTGCGGGACTCCTGGCGAACGCAGACGTTGGCGATGCTGGATAAGTATTTGCGGCTCTGCGCCGGATACTCGGCGGCCGCGTTGTCGCCGACCGATCGGACCAGCCTGGCCATGTTGCGGGAGCAATTGACCGACGCTCAAGCATTTTATTCCGGTTCCCTGTTCGACACGTGGCGAATGCTGCCCGTCGATCAGTTTCAGGGACTGCACACCGCGTTTGCGGCGGATGCGGCCGGTGCCGGCAACTATCCGTTCAAGACGCTCGTGGACTACGACAATGCTCTTTCCCGAGCGGATGCCTATGCGCGCTGGACGGATGATGCGATTGCCCGCCTGCGCGAGGGATTGAAGGCAGGCGTGGTGTTGCCGCGCATGGTGGTGCGGCGAATTCTGCCGCAGCTCAGCGCGCATTTTGGCCAGGCGCCGGAGAAAACCGAGTTTTGGCAGCCGCTGACAATGTTCCCGGCGACCATCACACCCGCCGAACGCAGGCGTCTCGCATCGGCCTATCGACTCAAAATCGCCGGCGTGATTGAACCGGCCTATCGGCGGCTGTTTCGGTTCTTGCAGACCGACTACCTGCCGCATGCGCGCGACAGTGTGGGGCTCGGGGAAATTCCGGGCGGTCCGGCGCTGTACGGCTATGACGTTCGCTACCACACCACGATGTCCCTCGACCCGGCGCAGATCCATGCCATCGGCATCGCGGAGGTGAGCCGAATCGAAGCGCAGCTTGCCAAGGTGCAGACCGCGGTGGGCTTTAAGGGATCGTTGCAGGCATTCTTCGCCTCGGTTCGCGTGAACAGCGCGCTGAAGTTCTCCTCTCGCGAGCAGATCATTCCGGCGTTCGAGACGGACCGGCAACTCATCTCCGGCAAGCTGCCGCAGCTCTTCGATGTCATGCCGCGCGCCGAATTTCAGATCCGTGCGTTGCCCGATTCGTCGAAGAACTCGCAGGGCAACGGCTACTATTCTGCGGCCGGCGCCGACAATTCCCGCCCGGGCATCTTGTGGATCAATACCTATGCGCCGGGCGTCAGCGACAAATTCAATGTCATGACCCTTACCCTGCACGAGGGCTTGCCGGGCCATCATTTTCAGACCTCGATCGCTCAGGAACAGGCCGGGTTACCCGCCTTTCGGCGATTCGACGCCACCAATGCCTACGGTGAGGGCTGGGCACTGTATTCGGAGTCGCTGGGCACCGAGATGGGATTATTCGATGATCCTTGGAACTACTACGGACACTTGAACTACGCCATCCTGCGGGCGAACCGTTTGGTGATCGACACGGGCTTGCATGCCATGGGCTGGGACGTCGAGACCGGCGTGCAATGGATGATGCAACATTCGTCCATGTCGCGCGACCAGGCTACTGCCGAAGTCGAGCGCTATGTCGCCTATCCCGGTCAAGCCCTGTCGTACAAACTGGGGGAGCTGAAGATCCGCGAACTTCGGCTGCGAGCAGAGCATGAGCTGGGTGCGAAATTCGACCTTAAAGCCTTTCACGACCAAATTTTGCTGGGCGGCAGCATGCCCCTGACCATTCTTGAACAGGGGGTCAATGGTTGGATTTCGGCTCAACGCAGCAGATAGGCCATACTGCGCGAACTGCACCCGCAGTTCACGAGGGTAGGGTTTCGTGCAGGAGCTGAATCTTCGCTATCTCTACGAGGCTGCCAAGCTGGGCTCGATGCGGGCTGCCGCCGACAATCTCGGCGTGGCGGTCTCCTCCGTAAGCCGGCAAATCTCCCAATTGGAGGCCGAGATCGGTGTCGGCCTGATCGAGCATGGACGCCGCACCATCAAGCTGACGGAGACCGGGATGCTGCTGGTCGAGCATTACACGGAGCAGCTGCGGCTGAATGAATCCTTCGATGCCAAGCTCTCCGACATCAAGGGGCTGCGCACCGGGCGCATTCTGCTGGCGATCGGCGAAGGATTCATCGGTGAGCCCTTATCGAATTTGCTGATTCGCTTCAACGCCAGGTATCCCGGGCTGTTCGTCAATGTCCATATGTCAGCATCCTCCAACGAGGTTGTCCGGCTGGTCGCCGAGGACGATGCTCATCTGGGCTTGGTGTTCCAGTCCTCGGACGATCCGCGGATTCGGGTGCTGGCCTCGGTGCGCCAGCCGCTTTGCGCCATTATGAGGATCGATCACCCGCTGGCGGCACACAAGCTTCTCAAGCTTGCCGACCTTAAGCCGTATCGTCTATGCCTGCCCGAATCCTCATTCAGGACCCGGCAGTTATTGCAGGCAGCCGAATCAAGCGAACGCGTATCCCTGCAGCCGAGCTTGACGTCCAATTCCATCACTCTGATGAAGAGCCTGCTGAGTTCAGGGGAGTTCTTCACCCTCTTGCCGGCGCTCGCGGTCAGCAAGGAGGTGGAGAGCGGACACTTCGCCGCGGTGCCCATCGACAGCACGACCTTCCAAGACGCCGCGGTTCAGCTCATCAGCCGTCTGGGCAGACGCCTGCCGCCGGCGCCGCTGCGCATGCTCAACGCCCTGACCACGTATCTGCAGGCGTCCGGCGCCGTCATTGATTTGCCGGAAATTGCGGCCGGTGATTCGACCGACCCCTGATTGCGGCAAACGCAATGCACTTCGGCGTGCATGTTATTGATTGCCCGCAGCCCATTCCCGCAGCATGACGTTCAGATGAGCCAAGACGACGCCAAAGATTCCCAAGGGACGGACCTGCATTCTCCATCCTTTGAGCTGTTTGACTTGAGGGTGGAAGTCATCGCGCCGCCGGGTGCGAAAATTCTGTGCGGCGCCAAGCCGGGCGATTGGTTCGAGTTGCGCGGCGAGATGCTCTACCTGCCGCCCAATCAAGGATTCTCGATCTATTCACTGGCGGCATTGATGTTGCTGCTGCCCGCCAAGCAACGCATGCTGGACCCCTACGATTGGATGGCTTCGGACGCCGAGGTCGCATGCCCGGACCCTCATTGTCCTTCCAGATTCAGGATCACCCGTCTGGGCAAACGCCGCTTCGAACGCAGTTCGACCACCGCGACTCCCGTCCCGACGATCCGGAAGTAATCGCCGTGGCCATGCGATTTACATTATCCGGCGGGTATAATATATCGCGCGTCATCAAAGGCGGCTGGCATCTTGCCGGCGATCATGGCGTCATCGATCCGGAACAAGCCGTGCATGACATGGCGGCGTTCGTCGAAGGCGGAATAACCACTTTTGATTGCGCCGACATCTACACCGGCGTCGAAGCCTTGATCGGAAGGTTTCGCGCTCTGTATCCCAAGCTGGCGACACAAGTGCAGGTGCATACGAAGTTCATTCCCGATCTTCGAATGCTGGCCGAGGTCGACTTTGCGTGCGTGGAGCGATCCATCGATCGTTCCTTGATGCGCCTCGGGCAGGAGCGACTGGACCTGGTGCAATTTCACTGGTGGGACTACGCCATTCCCGGCTATGTGGAAGCGGCGGGCGCGCTGTCGAGACTGCGCGACCAGGGCAAAATCGCCAACATCGGCGTGACCAATTTCGATGTCCCGCATCTGAAAGAGATACTCGACGCCGGCATTCCTGTGGTCTCGATGCAGGCGCAGTACTCCCTGCTCGATGAGCGCCCAAGAAACGGCATGATCGAGTTATGCCGCAACCACCATATTGCGATCATCTGCTACGGCACCGTTGCCGGCGGCTTTCTGTCGGAACGCTGGCTGGGGCGGCACGAGCCGGCGGGCGATCTGACCAACCGTTCGCTTACCAAGTACAAATTGATCATCGACGACTTCGGCGGCTGGGAGTTGTTCCAGCGACTCCTGGAAGTCTTGAGCCGGATTGCCGCCAAACACGGCTGCGATATCGCGACGGTGGCGTCGCGGGCGGTGCTGAATTGGGATCAGGTGGGTGCGATCATCGTCGGCGCCACCAACGCCTCGCATCTGGGCGCGAATCGTAGAATTGCCGATCTGCAGCTCGACGCGCAGGACGATCAGGCCATTCAGGCGGTGTTGAGCCAGCGCCAGGGCCCGCTCGGGGACGTCTACTCGCTCGAGCGCGATCGAGGCGGCCGTCACGGCCGTATCATGAAGTACGATCTGCAACAGAAAGAGATTTTTGCGACATAATGCGGGCCCAATTGGAGCGACTGCCTTGGCCATGACCTCTCATAAGTTCCTTCCAGCCGCAGCCCTGTGCGCGGCAGCCCTGTGCATGGCGCCCCTGGCCGTCTTCGGCGGCGGCACCACTGCTATGGCTGCGACGCCTGATTCGCCGGCGATCACCGCTTTGGTCGGCGGCACAGTGGTCGCGGTGGACGGTGGGGCCACGGTCCATAATTCCACCGTGCTGGTTTCAGGCGAGCGGATCGTGCGAATCGGCCCGGCCGATTCAACGCCGATTCCTGCCGGCGCCAAGGTCATTCCGATGACGGGTCAGTGGCTGATCCCGGGCCTGATGAACATGCATGTGCACTTGGGACTGAAATTGCCCGGTGCCGCGGGCGACTCGCTGGTCACTGAAACCGATCCTGAAGAAGCGCTGCGCATGGCGGGGAACGCGCGCTTATCACTGCTCTCCGGCGTCACCACCCTGCGCCTGGTCGGAGAGGATCACGGCACCGACTTTGCGCTGCGCAGCGCCATCGATCGCGGCGAAGTGATCGGGCCGCGCATCAAGACGGCGGGTGAAGTCATCATCCCGACGGGGGGCCACGGCTCCATGGAGGCCGATGGTCCCTACGGTTTTGCTCATGTCGTGCGCGAACAGATCAAAAGCGGGGCGGATTGGATCAAGATTGCCATCTCCGGCGGAATCTCGGATACCCATGGCAGCATTTCAGCGGCGCCGATGACCGACGAGGAAATGTCAGTCTTGATCGAAGTGGCGCATCGCAACGGCATCAAAGTCACGGCCCATAACGGCTCGAGCGAAGCGGCGCGGCAGGCGCTGAAATTCGGCATCGATGGTTTCGAGCATGGGTACCACTTGGACGCCTCGATATTGAAGGACATGAAGGCCAAGGGGGTCTGGCTGGTGCCGACGATCGTGGTGACCCAACCCGGTGCCCTGGAGTTCTATCACAAGATCGGCTCGCCGCCCTGGTATTTGGAACGCGTCCGGATCACCGGTGCTGACCACTGGGCCATGCTGCAGAACGCGATCCGGCTGGGCGTAAACATCGCACTGGGCACCGATCAGTTTCCATTCGAACCCAATGACGGCACTACCGCCACCGTCGCCGAGGCCGAGCTCTACGTCAAGGCGGGCATGACGCCCTTGCAGGCGCTGCAATCGGCAACCACTCAAGCCGCCAAGATGCTGGCGATGGATGCGGATGTGGGCAGCATCAGCGTAGGAAAATATGCGGACATCGTCGCCCTCGATGCGGATCCGATCAAGGACATTCGGGCGTTGCGGACCATTCACTTCGTCATGAAGGGCGGCGTGGTGGCGCGCGACGACCGCCGCGAAATCGTTGCAAACTAGGCCCGCCGAGTCAGGCGTGATCAACAAAGTAGAAGCATTCGAACAGTGGATTCGGACCTCCTTTGTCCAGATGAACACGGAGCTGGAGAACCTGTATTTCGCGCAGGCGAACCGCGCGCAAGTGATCGGTTGCGGCGAGTCGATCAAGGCGTTGCTGCGCGATGAAGGTCACACGCATGTGATTGCGCTGCTGGCCGAGGGCAACACCGGCGAGGGTTTCGACAGCGCCTACGGCGTGCTCGGCAGCGTCGGACTGTACATGGGGGCGCTGCGCCGCCACGAGCTCTCCAATCCGGCACGCGAAGAGCGTTCGCCCTTCCCCGAGGCGTCATCCCTTGCCTTGCATGTCGGGGCGTCTCTCGGCATGGCGCCACGTTTCTCCACTGGCCACCTGGCGACGCACAATCGCGCGCGAGCGGGCGTTCGCAAGAGCTTCACCTCCTTGCCGGACGAGTTCCTGTTCATCGATGAGAATACGCGCGGCATTCTCTCCCTACAGCGTGCGGCGGATGCGCTGACCAGCATCGTGCATCTTGGGGTGTCCAGTCCCGTGGCGGATGTCATGTTCGATGCAGCCAAGCAGGCATTGCGCGATGTGATCCGCTTCAACGATCGCCTGTTCAATCAGCTCGATGTGGAGCGATTCTTCTATTCGGTACGGCCGTATTACAAGCCGTATCGTGTCGGGCGACAAGAATATCGCGGCGCCAATGCCGGGGATTTTTCAGGCATCAACGAGATCGACTTGCTGTTGGGCCTGTGCCGCGCCAACGATCCTTATTATGCGCAGCTACTGGTCGATAAAATGCTGTTCATGCTGCCCTCGGATCAGGCGCGACTGCGCGAGTGCATGACGCGCACCAGCCTGCTCGATGAACTGCTGGTGCTGGCCGACTCACACCAGCACGCGGATTGGTTTCAGCGCAATGTTCGCGCCTACCTTGAGGTCTGCGATCTGTTCGGTGAGGCGGCCGCACAGCATCACGACGGACTGGTTAAGCGTTTCATCGAGGCCCCCGCGGCGAATCTGAACGAGCAGGGCTTGGAAGGGATCACGGCCAGCGGACCGCCGTTACCCGTGTTGCTGCGCTCTCTGGAAGTGCTGCGCGACCTGCGCCTTGCCGCCGATCGGCGTGACATCACGACGCGGCATGCGGATGTCAGCCGCCTGCGGGGCGCGCTCCGGTAAGTGGCCGATTCTCGGGGCGTGATCTAGTCGGCTGGTCAGGCAGGCACAGTCCCGTCAAAATCGGGCATGCGCCCGCGGCTTGCCCTCTGCCAATTCGCGTTGCTCGTGGCGAGCATGCCCGCCCTGGGGGCGGAGCTTTTCTACATGGATCACGATCGGTTTACCGATCACTACGTGGGGTCCGTCGGCCCCTTGGTCATGTCCGGTGAAATCGTTGCGGGGGATTACACACGCCTATTGTCGCGGATCACCGCGGATGAGAATCGTTTCTTTGCCCTGAATACGCTCATCCTGGCGTCCGACGGCGGCGATGTGGCCGAAGCGCTCAAAATCGCCGCGCTGGTCAAGTCGCTGTATGCCGCGGTGAGCGTCGGGCCGCTGACCGGCCGTTGCGTCAGCGCGTGTTTTTTCATTTATGCCGCCGCCGTGCAGCGCGCGGTCGACGGCGAGCGGCTCATCGGAATCAACCGCCCCTACCTTGTGGATGCAGATGCCGCGACCGCGGAAGGCCGTGCTCTGGCACCCGTGCGCGCGTTTCTGCGCGAGAATGCGGTGCCCGACTATCTAGTGGAAGAAATGTTTCGCCGCGCCTCGGACGATGCGTACTGGCTCTCGGCGGATGATCAGAAAAGCATGGGCTATCGGTCGCCGTCGTTCACGCGATACTTAAAGACGAAATGCGCCTGGGATGACGATGTTGAACGTCAGGTGTATGCGGGCAAGAGGCCCGTCGAGGATCTGAAGGACATGTCCCGCTGCCGCGATCGCATCACCCGGTCGGACGGCCACAAGGCGCTGACCCGGGCAGCGGCTACGCCGCGCGGCCCGATCATCTCGTCAGCGGATTGAAGGCTACCAGCATCTTGATCGCCAGGATGAGAAGAAGGATCGCGAACCCCCGCCGGAGCACTCGAGCCGGGACTCGAGAGGCAAGCTTCGCACCGAATGGTGCCGCGAGTAAGCTGCCGACGCTGAGTCCGAAGAATGCCGGCAGAAACACGTAGCCCAGCATCGTGCTGCCTGGGACCGGGGCCGGCTGACAGCTGTAGACGATTGCGCCGAAGACCGAAACGGGCAGCCCGATCGTGGTTGAGGTGGCAACGGCGCGGACCATGGTGTGGCCGCGACTGGCGAGGAAGGGCACCATGAAGACGCCGCCTCCCGCACCGATGAGGCTGCCCGCGACGCCAATGAGCGCGCCAACGAGACGATAGGTCCAAGCGCCGGTTGTAATCGCTTTATCGGCACGTTTTTTTTCCGGCAACAGCATTCGGGCGGCGATGACGAGCAGAAAACCACAGAAGATCGAGCGCAGGGTATCGCCGGTTAGATGGGTCGCAGCCACGCTGCCGAGCGCGACCCCGGTCAGGCTGGCCGGTACCGTGGTCTTCACCAATTGCCAATCGACGTTACCCAGGCGGTGATGCGTGACAATCGAGGAGATCGAACCGACGGATACGATCGCCATCGACGTGGCGAGCGCAGTCAGCGGCGCGGCGTCGGGTCCGATGCCGAAGAGCGGCAGGGTCATGGTGAGCAGCGGAACCGCGATCAGCGCCATCCCAACCCCGATGAGACCGAGAAGGAGTCCGCCGACGAGACCTGCCGCTAAAAACAAACTTAATGAGATTGTCAGTGACATGGGGGCTGTCAGCGGCCCCTACCGGGCCGGCACGTCGAGGCTCGCCTTAGGCCATGCATGGCAGGTGACGCATGCGGCGCTGACATGCCGCTTTTGATGGCACCCGATGCAACTCGCCATCGATGTCACCGCCGACAACTCTTGCATGGAGGCCAGTTCCCCGACAGATCCATGACACGATTCGCACTTCACCCCGGCTTGCACGTGTTTGCGATGCGTCCAGGTGACGCCGGGTAGAACCGTGTAAACACGGACCCACGGGATCGGCTCACCGGAATTTGCGTACGTTGTGAGTTTCTGGATGGCCGGTTTGTCGGTTGCGATCGATGCATGACAACCCATGCAGACTGAGGTCGCGGGAAAAGTCATTTGTCTACCGGGTTCGGGGTTGGTGTGGCAGGTGCTGCAATCCAGATGCAGGGCGGCGACGTGTTCCCGGTGGCTGAACGGCAACGGCTGTTCCGGGGCCCGATGCGGTGCGGAATTGACGGGCACGGCCAGCGTGGCAGGCGAGGAGTGTTCGCCGCGCACGGAGGCCGTGAAGAGCAGTGCCAGCACTGCGACACCGATGGGCCAATGGCGGGGGGTTACGGTGATCACAGGCCACCTGACTTGGCGCTCTCGGCACCGATCGCCTGTTGCAGCGTCTTGCCGTCGTCTTGCAATATTACCGCGGCCGCATTGCGGCCCGGCATGCCGGAAATCGAGCCTCCCGGCGCGGTACACGCTCCGGTTTGATAGAGCCCGGCAATCGGCATCCGATAGGGCGCGAAGTTACCCCAGCGGTTGTCGAAATGGTGCACGCTGCCGCGCCACATCGCAGGATTCATCCGTTCAATGTCGAGCGGACTCAACAGAAATTGGGCGAGGATCTTTCCCTTGGATAGATTCGAGGTGTGCTTGAAGTAATGCGTGACGATGGTGTCGGCGACCTGCTCTTTGATTGCGTCCCAGTGCTCGGGTCCTTCCTTGAGGTGGTACGGCGCCACGCCCTCGATCTTCAACAGTCCTTGTCCGGGTGGGACTCGGCTGGCATCGAATACGGCGGGGTGGACGACCTGGAGGGCGCAGTCCTCGAGGTGCAATTCCCCGCGGGCATCGTCGGAGTTGAGCACAAAGATGCTGTCGGGATTCTGCATGATCGACGCCTCGCAGCTGGACACCGAGCCGCTCGGGGCGAGTGGATAGCGGGGTGCTTCACTCAGGGCGTAGTGAAACTGGAACATGGCGAGTTCCGGTTGCATCAGTTCGACGCCATCCAGCAGCGCATCGCCCCAGAGTTCGCGGGGCGCCATATCGATCAGGTGCTTGATGTGGATCGTGGAAACTACGCCTTTCTCTGCCCGGAACTGACTCCCATCGAGGCATTCCACGCCGTTGCATCGGCCGCCTTCGATGAGCAGCCGGGTAACGGGTTTGCCGGTCAGGATGACGCCGTTATGGTCTTCGATCAGTCGTCCCAGAGCGACCGTCAACATGCCCGAACCACCCCGCGGAATCGGCCGGCCCGCCATGTGGTCCATCATCGAAAACGCCTGTGCGCCCGAGCCGACGTCGCTGCCCGGCGTGCCGAAGAATCGTCCGCCCGAGAGACTGGCTGCACGCATGTAGCGGCTTTCCCAGACCTGATTGGCCGCGGCATATCCGGTCAGCGCGGCCAGCCTCTGAAAGTAAAGCCCGCTGCGGGTCTTCGCGGCATCGCCGGGGGCCATCGCTTTGATGCGTTGCCGCTCGGGCGCCAGACGCCGGAAAGTTTCGGCATCCGTCTTCGAGACGCGTGCAATCGTTGCCGCGGTGCGCTCGATGTCATTGTGAAATGCGGTGAGGGATGCGCCGTCAAGGAACGGATAGTGCAGGACCACGTCCGGATACAGCAGTTCGTAACCGTAGTGATCGAGACCGAGCTCGTTGTCGCGCAGGATGGGCGTGCGGGCGATGACACTGTGCGCGCTCGAACACAGATCCTCCTTGAATCCCGGCAGCAGAATTTCCGCGGTTTTGCAGCCGCCGCCGATCATCGCCCGTCCCTCCAACAGCAGCACGCGCTGACCGGCCTTTGCCAGGTATGCGGCACAGATGAGGCTGTTGTGACCCGCTCCGGCGAGCACGTAGTCAAATCGATCGGTGCTCGCTGCACGGGCAAACGCCGCCACCGCCGCCGGCATGAGCGCCGCCGATCTCAAGAAATCGCGTCGCGTGGGAGGAGTCATATCGGGGTCCTGTTTGCGCTGAGGGCGGCCTTGACGCGTTGGGGAGAGAAGGGCATGTCGCGCAGGCGTATGCCCGCGTCGGCGAGGGCATTTCCGAGCGCCGCGGCGGTTGGGCCTTGCGCGGCCTCTGCCACGCCGAGAAACGGCATGTGGGGGCGGTCTACGATGAACACGTCGATCGAATCAGGGACGTCGGCGAAGCGCAGTATCGGGTAGGAACCCCAGTTGAGACTGGTACGGCCATTGTGGTCGAAGGTCACGGCCTCGCCGCTCGTCCAACTCAGCGATTGGATGATCCCGCCTTCGATTTGGTTGCGAACGCCGTCGGGATTGACCGCAAGTCCCACATCCACGGCCGCAACGATCCGGCGCATGGCGATCCGTCCCGTCGTGCGCTCGAGGTCGATCTCCATCACGATCGCGCAGTAGGCGCCGATATTCTTGTAGCGCGCAAAGCCCATGCCGCAGCCGCGGCGTCCGTCGCCGGGCAGTCGCGTCGACCAGCCGAAGCGCTCAGCTGCCTTCTGCATCACCGCGACTGCGCGCTCGTCCTGCATATGGGCAAGACGCAACGCAAGCGGATCCACCTCACCGGCTTTGGCGAGTTCATCCATCATGCATTCGATGGAGAATACGTTGACGTGTGCTCCGAGCGATCGTAGTGCGGAAACGCGCAGCGGCATGTCCGGAAGGTAGTGGTAGACGACGTGCATATTCGGCAGTGTATAGAGCGGGTTCGAATTCCGGTGGCCGTCGCCTTCCGGCATCGGGATGGGTGCGCCTTGCTGCGGCCGAAATGCCGGCTCTAGCTCACCGCCGATCCAAACGGCACCGGCGCTCTGCGGTCGATTGTTGTGGCGATTGCTCCAAATTTCGTGTCGCCATGACACGATGCGCTGATTCGCATCCAGCGCGGCTTCGAGTTCGGTCGCCATGGCGGGTCCCAAGGGCTCCCAGCCGAATTCCTGCTCACGCATCCACTGCAGACGGATCGGCCGGCCCGGCATTGCCTTGGCAATGAAGGCGGCGTCGGCGGCGACATCGTCGGCGCCGTTCTGGCCGTAGCAGCCGGCACCTTCGGCATGGATGACGTGGACGTTCTGCGGCGCGAGACTCAAGAGTTCGGCGACGAAGCGGCGCACATTAAAAATGCCTTGGCTATGCGTCCAGAGGGTCATCACAGTGCCGTCGAAGTGCGCCAGGGCGCAGGACGGTCCGATGGAGCCGTGGCTCAACCAGGGGCGTGTATAACGCGCGGTCACCGCGCGCACCGCGATCGCCGCCTCGCCATGGGTATCCAGGACCGGGATCTCCTGGGCCGGAAGGCGCTGCAGGCCGGCGAACAGATCGTCGCTGAGAGTGACCGGGGCGGACCGAACGGCGGGAGTTCGCTCAAGGTCGCGCATGGCTGTGATCGCGGTCCATTCGTGCTCCGCCACGACGGCGATGAAGGAGCCGGCCTGGATCACGTTGACCACCCCGGGGCGCGCCCTGACGGCGGCGACGTCCGGTGATTGCAACCGTGTCCCTTCACTCGGCCCGCGCACGACGCGCGCGTGGAGCATCCCCGGCGGACGCAGGTCACTCAAAAAGGCGCTTTCGCCGGTCAGTTTTGCCGGGATGTCGAGGCGCGGCAGGGGCGTTCCCACCGTTCGAAATTGTGCGGGATCGCGCAGCGGCACATCGGCCAATGCTGCGACGTGCAGCGAGAGCGTCCGCGCGAGTTCGCCATAGCTCACGCGTCGACCGTCCCGATGGCCAAGATGCCCGTCACCGGTGGTCGCAATCGCAGCGGCGCTCGTCCCCCAGGCCGCGGCCGCAGCTTCCGTCAAACGCATCCGTACGTTCGCGGCGGCATTTCGAATGGCGGTGCCGCTGTCTTGCATCGAGTGGCTGCCGGCGGTCAGACCCTCATCCGGTGTGCGCCAGGTGTCGGCGGTGATGAGTTCAATGCCGGAGGGAGAAACATCCAGTTCCTCGGCGGCCACTTGAGTCAGTGCGGTGCGGATCCCTTGGCCGAGTTCGGCCTTGCCGGTGAATACGGTGATATGGCCGTCGCCGTCCACGCGGATCCATGCGTCCAGCCAGGGTGTATTCTTGAGCGACGATTGACTCTCCGCGAGGGCTGTGGGCTGTCCGAACGCGCGCGAAACGAATGCGAAGGCCACGGTGAGCGCGCCGGCCGTCAGAACGGAGCGTCGGGTCAACGACAGTGGGGCGTCGTACCGCATCAAGGGCCGGAGTGCGCGTGGGCCGATTGGCGGCGCAGCATCTCGACGGCACGATGGACCGCTCGCAAGACTCGCAACTGGGTTCCGCAGCGGCATAGGTTGGGCTGCATCTGGGCGCGGATCATGGCGTCGGTCGGCGCGGGTGTTTGGTCGAGGAGGGCTTGCGCACGCATGATCATGCCGGCCGTGCAATAGCCGCATTGCGCGGCTTGCTCGATTGCGAATGCCTGTTGCAGAATGCCCGGCTTCGCCGCCGTGCCGAGACCCTCCACCGTGCGCACGCGCCGACCTTGCACAGCGGCAACCGGGATCAGACACGAGAAGACCGCCGCGCCGTCTACCTGCACCGTGCAGCTGCCGCACTGACCGAGGCCGCATCCGTACTTGGCGCCGTTCAGCCGCAAGTCATTGCGCAGCACGTAGAGTAGAGGGGTCGAAGGATCCGCCGTAACCCGATGGTCGGCTCCATTGACATTGAGGGTGGACAGGCGTGCTTTCATCAAGGGTCAGCGTTGCGCCGCAGCACGGTAGCGCTCGTCGACGTATCGCGCCGGATCGGTCAATGATTTGCGCGGGGTTCCCCAGTGCGACCGAATCCGCAGCACCGTCATGATCCCCTGCGGATCAAATGCACCGCCGCGCGAAAAACCCTCACGCGCATCGAGCAGCGCATCGACCTCGCGCGCCGCGTCTTCCTCAGGCGAATTCGGCAGGTGACGCCGATAAATCGCCGTTGCCTCAATGTGGTTCTGCGGATCGAGCAGCCAATCGACCGCCTCGCTCGTCGCGCGGATGAAGCCGACGAGGTCGTCGCGGTGAGCCCTCGCCCATCCATGCCGGGAGATGCCGACGATGGTTTGATAATGTCCGAGTACGTCGACGGCGTTGGCGAGACGCCGATATCCCCGGAACTCCGGCGCGATCTCGAGCGGTGTGGTCAAGATCGTTCCGGAAACCTTGTCCTCCATCAATGCCTGCGCACGCATCTTCGTGGCGCCGACAGACACCAAGTGATAATCCGCTTCCTCTAGCCCACCCCGTTGCAGAAGCTCGCGCAGGACCAACGAATAGCCGGTTGAAACCGAGTCGACGGCCAGCGTCTTGCCGCGCAAGTCCGCGTATTCCTGGATGCCGGGACCGACATCCAATCGAAGCGTTCCTCGCGTGATGCCCATGAACGCAAAGTAGTCGCGTTTGGTCGACAGCGTGATCTCGCCCTGACCTTCTTGATAAGCGACTACATTGTCGAACGCCGCGAAGGCGATGTTTTGTTCGCTCCGGTCGAGGCTTTGGAACAATACGACGGAGTTGGGAGTCGAGCTGAGCGACACGGCGAGCCGCTCTCGGGCAAACAATCCCTTCGCCTCGGCTACCCAGAGGGGCAGGTTCGCACCGCCGGGGAAGCTCATGACCCGCAGCGGCGCCTGTGCATGCAGCAGCGATGACATCGCCAGTAAGGCACCGGCGAGCAACGCCCGCCGGCCTATTTGCAGCCCCCCTACGATTTCGGAAGGGCGGGCGGCTCTAATTGCGGAGATTGTCATCGGCGGGATCCTAGCGAGCAAACGTTTGCACCGCAACTTAAGCGCAGATCAGCGCAATCTTCAATTAGCGGCGAAATCCCGATGAATCAGGCTGTTCTTGAGGTTGGGATATTTCTCCGTCAACAGCGACCCAAAATAGTAGGTCTTGGAGAACGCGGGACGCATTCGAATTGCATCGAGCCAACCACGGATTTCGTCCAGATGCTCCCAGAGCGTGCCGAGGCCCAAATCGTCCATACGTACGATGACGGGCATGATCGCAATGTCGGCCAAGGTGAAGTCCGAGCCCATCAGCCAGGGTCCGCCGCTGCTGCGCAGCGTGTCGGCCATTCTCACCATGGACTGGCGCAGCCGTGCCAATGCCTTTGACATCTCTTGCTCGGAAAAGCCGGTCCGCCCCATGGCCAGGAGGAATTCCTTACGCAGGGGTTTCGATTCGGCCAGGGCGACGAACTCGGCTTCCGACATATCACAATAGTGCGGCAAAAACGCAATATTGTAGGAGGGAATGCGCACAGCGGGTGTCGGCACCTCGTCGGTGTAGCGAATGAAGGACCGCATCGCTGCCCGCCTGACCGCGTCGCGCGGCACCAGAGCCGTGGGGAGTGGAAATACTTCATCGAGATATTCGATGATGACCGCCGAGTCGACGATGGCTGGGCCGCCGTGCACGAGGGTCGGAACCACGCCGTTAGGATTGATCAGCAGATATTCCGGGCGCAGCTGATCGCCCGAAAACAGATCGAGCTTGCGCTCGGAAAACGCAAGACCCTTCTCGTGCAGGACGAACCGAACCCTCTGGCTACACGTGGACTGCGGTACGTTGTACAGAATAAGTTCCGACATCAAAGATTCCTTTGCGGCCGACGAATCGCGGTATTGCCTTTTTCTAAAACGAGCGTATTGTACTCCGTGCAAACGTTTGCGCATAGGGGCTGGAGATCGGAGCGGATCATGAGCGAGCAGCAACAAAAAAATCGCAAGGCGAAGCGCGGTAAGCCGACGAAAGCGGCGGTGTCCGAACGCCTCGAAATCCTGCCGGACGATATCGATCCCCATCACGATTGGTCGCGCCTCAATGCTCATGGGGTCATGAATGTCGATTTCGAAGAGCGCATCGACTTCCGGCGTCTGCACCGCTATCGCCTGGGGCGCGCCCGGCAGGCGGTACGCAATTCGACCCTCGGCGCATTGTTATGTTTCGACAACAATAATATCCGTTACATCACCTCGACCGCGATCGGCGAATGGTCACGGGACAAATTCTGCCGCTTCGCCGTGCTGAGCGGAAACGGCGAGCCGCACTTGTGGGATTTCGGCTCGGCGGCCGCCCATCATCGAATCTATGCGCCGTGGTTGCAGCCGATTTGCTGCCACGCCGGCAATGTGGGCCTGCGCGGGACGATTCCGCCCGATCAGGGATTGGTCAAGCGTGCGGCACAGGAAATCTATGATGTCCTACAGCAGCAGGGCGTCGCCGACATGCCCTTGGGCATCGATGTGATCGAACCGCCCATGCTGTTCGCGCTGCAAAAATTGGGCTTGAAGATTGTGGACGGCCAGCAAGTGATGCTGGATGCGCGGGAGATCAAGAGCCGCGACGAAATCATGTTGTTGAATACCGCTGCCGCCATGGTCGACGGCGTGTATCAAGACATCTATGAAGCCCTCAAGCCGGGCGTGCGCGAGTCGGACATCGTCGCGATGGCAACCAAGCGGTTGTTCGAAATGGGTTCCGACGACGTCGAGGCGGTCAACGCGGTGGCCGGTGAACGCTGCAGCCCGCACCCGCATAATTTCACTGATCGCCTGATCCGTCCGGGTGATCAGGCTTTCTTCGACATCATCCACGCCTATATGGGCTATCGCACCTGCTACTACCGCACCTTCGCCGTGGGCAAGGCGAGCGATGCGCAAAAGGATGCCTACACCAAGGCGCGCGAGTGGATGGACGCGGGGATCGCCAGGGTGCGGCCCGGCGTCGGGACAGACGAAATTGCAGCCGTGTTTCCGCGTGCCCAGGAATTCGGCTTTCCCAACGAAATGGAGGCCTTTGCGCTGCAGTTTGGTCATGGTTTGGGTGTTGCGCTCCATGAGCGGCCGATTATCTCGCGTCTGGTCTCTCTCGAACACCCACTCGAGATCAAGGAGGGCATGGTATTTGCGCTAGAGACCTACTGCCCGGCCTCCGATGGACGGTCCGCCGCGCGCATTGAGGAAGAGTTGGTTGTGACCAATAAGGGCTGTGAAGTCATCACATTGTTCCCGGCCCAGGAACTGCCGATCGCGAACAGGTATTGAGCGCCTGCGCCGGCCGCTACACGTAGTAAAAAAACGACGATTAGGGGGGGAATTATTATGAGTGAATTTGTACGTGCAGCCGCCCTGTCGGGGGCTACTCGCGGAATTTGGAGGCGAATCGGTCTGGCCACCCTGGTGCTGGGACTGAGCGGCGCTTTCAATGCATCCGTCTCCCTGGCAGCCGACCAGAAGGCGGCGGAGTCCGCCGCTTCGACGGATACCGGTCTTAGCGAGATTGTGGTCACGGCACGAAAACGTTCCGAAAATCTCCGGGATATCCCGGCCTCTATCACGGCCATTTCGGCCGCGACTATCGAGGACGCGCACATCACTCAGCTTGACGACCTGAGCGCGCTGGTGGCGAATCTCAATATCGACGAGGCGCACGACAACACACCGGATGTGGTGCTGCGCGGCGTCGGCAGCTTCGGCCTCGTCGCGGGTGTGGGCTTTTACGTCAACGACGTGCAGGTTTTTGAAGGACAGATCGCGAGGCCGATCGACATAGAACGCATCGAAGTACTGAAGGGACCGGTGGGAACGCTATTTGGCGGCGCGAATGTCGGCGGGGCCATCAAGTACGTGACCAAGGAACCCACCAGCACATGGGAGAATGAGGCGACGGTGGAATTCGGGTCCTATGCCACGCGCAATTATCAGGCCGTCTTCTCCGGTCCGATTAGCGACACGGTAGGGGTACGAGCCAGCGTGTACTACGACCATCACGACGGTAATGTCTACGACACCGTCAACAAATTCGACTATGGCGCGGCCACCGACCGTGGCGCCCGCGTCACCCTGGTGGCCGCGCCGAACGACTCCAACAAGATCCGCTTATGGCTCTCCGCGGACGACTTCAGTACGAGTTCGCAGAACCTCATGTACGAACCACCGGACGCGCATACTTATTCACGCACGGTGGAGGATTTCTTCGTCCCGTCCTTTGTCCGGCACATCGGCTCCGTCGCACTCCAGTTGGATCATCAGATGGAGGGGAATCTCGCGCTGACTTCGTTGACTTCCTATTTCACGTCCTACAATCGCGGAGTGACGGATTTCTTCAAGCAACCCGTCCCAATCGACTTGTTGCAACAAAATGTGGACAACCGGGTCTATAGCGAGGAACTGCGGCTTGCATCGACCGGGGGTTCGAACGTGGACTGGCTCGTCGGTGCGTTCTTTCAGGGGCACAAGAGTGCGGCGTTGGCCGTCGACAACAACTACAACAGCGATCCGAACAACCCGCTGCTCATCGCGCCCGGCCCAGGCGGCCTCCCGCAGGATTATGATCGCAACGAGAAGATGCAGCGGGAATACGCCGTGTTTGGAGACGTCACGCTGCATCACGGAAACTGGCAGTACGAACTGGGCCTGCGAGGCGAGTACTACACGAGTTCGCTGTCGGCCGTGAACACGAACAACGTAGCCAACGGCGACTATACGACTCCGGTTCTTCCCATTGCGCCCGAATCGCTCTCCGGGCACGAATTCTCGCCGCGCGTTTCGGCGCAGTACAAGTTCAGCCCGACCGCCAACGTCTATGGCGCGATTTCGCGGGGCTTCACGCCCGGCGACCTGGTGGAGGAGAATTTCGTAATCCATCCGTTTCGTCCGGAGATTGCGACCCAGTACGAAGTGGGTTACAAGGCCTTGTTCGAGTACGGCGTGCAGTTGGATGCTGCCGTTTTCTATACCTACTACAAGGACAGGTTGTATCTCTACCAGCGGCTCGCGAACGGGCCGATTCAGGATTTGACGGCCAACATCGGCCCCTCGACCAACGTCGGGGCGGAGTTCGACCTTGCCGCGCCGCTGCCGGGGGGATTCAAGGTGAGCATTGGCGGGGGCGTGCTGCGTGCGCGGTGGGGCCAAACCAATGGCTTCGTGAATCCAGGTAACGGAAATATTCCGCCGGGCACACCGCAGCAGCTGGACGGCTTGAACGTGCCGTTCGCCCCGGCGTATACCGCAAGTACGACGCTCGATTGGAAGCATGATTTCGGCGGCTACCTGGTGGGCGCCCGCACGGAGGCTTCGTTCATCGGGCGGTCCTACTGGGACCCCCAGAACTCGGCTTTTCAAGAGGCTTACCATCTGTTGAATGCATCCGCGTGGCTTAAGCACGGGCGCTGGAAACTCACGGTCGCCGGGACCAACCTGACGAGCACTTCCTACAACACCGTTTTCTGGCCCGTGCCCGATGTCAACCCGTTCCACAATATCGCGCGCGTCAATCGGCCGCGGTGGTTTAGCGTGAACGCCACGGTTGGCTTCTAGTCCGAACGGGGCGGCAGCCGTGACGCCCCGTTTTTCGCCATTGATGGTGTGCAAACGTTTGCGCATTGCTGATATGCTGCGCATGACGCTGTTGGAGCAATGGCTCGGAAACGCTTCGAACCACGAGAGGATATGGCCTTGGTAAAGGTACACACGGTGGCCGAATCGCGGCCGCTGACAAATGACGGGATCGACACGGCGACGCGACTCGCCCTCTACCGCAGCCAGGTTGAGATTCGAATGGTGGAGAAGCGGGCCTATGATCTGTTTCTCCAGAATCTCATCAAAGGCACCAGTCACTTGGCGATTGGCCAGGAGGCGATCGCTGCCGGCTTCGGCACCGCCATGCTTCCCGGAGACTGGAGTTTCTGCACCTATCGCGGTCATGCTCATACGCTGGCGCGCGGCTCTTCGATGACGGGCGTGCTGGGCGAACTCATGGGTCGCGAGTGCGGTCTGATGGGCGGCAAGGGCGGATCCATGCACTTGACCGATGTGGACAAGGGCGTCATGGGGTCCTATGCCATTATCGGCGCCCATCTTCCGATCGCCATGGGCGCTGCGTGGTCGGCACAATATCGGGGCACCCAACAGGTCGCGGTCTGCTTTTTCGGCGATGGTACGACCAATATCGGCGCATTCCACGAGGCGCTGTCCATGGCTTCGATCTGGAAGCTGCCGGTGGTGTTCGTCTGCGAAAATAATCTCTACATGGAATACACGCCGATCTCGGCGGTGACGCCCGTCAAGAATCCGGCCGCCGATCGTGCGGCCGCGTATGGGCTCGACAAAATTCTCATCGACGGCAACGATGCCGATGTGGTCTACCGGACCGCGCAGATGGCCATTGCCCGTGCCCGCGCCGGCGAAGGTCCTTCGCTCATCGAGGCGCTGACCTATCGGCATCACGGCCACTCCCGGGCCGACCCAGGCAAGTATCGTCCCGCGGAGGAAGTGGCGGCTTGGTTGAAACGCGATCCCATTCCGCTGTATCGCCAACGCCTGCTTGATTCGGGTGTGGCCGAAGCGGCAATCCTCGCAATCGAAGAGGGCATCAAACGGGAGGTCGATCAGGCAACCGCCGCGGCCAAGGCATCTCCGGCGCCCGCGGATGGGCTGATTTTTAAGGATGTATGGGCGGATGGAGGCTGGGCATGGCGGAACTAACGTATCGCGAGGCCGTCGCGGCGGGCATCGCCCAGGAAATGGAGCGCGACGAGATGGTGGTGTGCCTGGGCGAGGATATCGCCGCGGCGGGCGGCGTGTTCAAGGCTACCGTCGGTTTGCTGGAAAAATTTGGCCCGCGTCGGGTGCGCGATACGCCCATCGCCGAGCAAGCGATCTTGGGCGCCGCCATGGGCGCAGCGATGACCGGTTTGAAGCCGATCGCCGAAATCATGTTCTCGGATTTTCTGGCGGTTTGCTGGGATATCGCCGCCAATGAGATTGCCAAAACCCGCTATATGACCAACGGCCAAATCTCGTTGCCGCTGGTGATACGCACGGGTAATGGCGGGGGCTCGCGTT
>JANYJY010000052.1 GCA_025358295.1 Gammaproteobacteria bacterium | reverse complement strand
CTAGGGGCCATCGGGCCTCTTGCCGCCAAGCCGGTAATGGAGGGCAAGGCGGTGCTATTCAAGAAATTTGCCGGCATCGACGTGTTCGACATCGAAGTGGAACAGCGCGATCCTGCGAAACTGATCGAGCTGATAGCCGCTTTAGAACCCACATTCGGGGCCATCAATCTTGAGGACATCAAGGCGCCGGAATGTTTCATCGTTGAACGCGAGCTGCGTCGGCGCATGAAAATACCGGTATTCCACGATGACCAGCATGGTACCGCCATCATCGTCGGCGCTGCCTGCATCAACGGTCTGCAAGTCATCGGCAAGGACATTCAGAAGGTAAAAATGGTAGTGAGCGGAGCCGGTGCGGCCGCGCTTGCCTGCGTCGATCTGTTGCTGGACTTGGGATTGGTGCGCGAAAACGTATGGCTGACCGATCTGGCCGGCGTCGTCTATCAGGGCCGGCAGGAATTGATGGATCCCGAGAAATCCCGCTTTGCGCAACCTACCGATGCTCGATCTCTGGCTGAAGTCATTGGCGGCGCGGATGTGTTCCTTGGGCTATCGGCGGGCGGAGTGCTGACCCAAGACATGGTCAAGGTAATGGGCCCCAAGCCCCTGATCCTCGCGCTCGCCAATCCCACGCCCGAAATCCTGCCGGAGGAGGTCAGGGCCGTGCGCGCCGATGCTGTCATCGCCACAGGCCGCAGTGACTATCCAAATCAAGTCAACAATGTCTTGTGTTTTCCCTTTATTTTTCGCGGCGCTCTGGATGTCGGCGCCACCACCATCACCCGGCAGATGGAGATCGCGGCCGTTCATGCCATTGCCGAATTGGCACGCCAGGAGCAGAGCGATGTGGTCGCGGCGGCCTACGGCGGCAATGAGGACCTGGCATTCGGTCCCGAATATATCATTCCCAAACCTTTCGATCCGCGCCTGATCGTGAAAATTGCGCCGGCGGTGGCCAAGGCGGCCATGGAATCCAAGGTGGCGACCCGCCCGATCGAGGATCTCGAGGCCTATGGTCGGCGCCTGCTGCAATTCGTGTATCACAGCGGCACGCTGATGCAACCGATTTATGCCGCAGCACGCAACGTGCCCGCGGATCGCAGCCGTATCGTCTACGCGGAAGGCGAGGACGAGCGCGTGCTGCGCGCCGTGCAAATCGCAGTCGACGAGAAATTGGCCACACCCATTTTGGTGGGCCGCCCGGCAGTGATCGAGCGTGGTATCAAGCGCTACGGCCTGCGAATTCGCATCGACGAGCATGTCAGCGTCGTCAACCCTGAGCAGGATGCGCGGTTTCGCGAGTATTGGCAGGACTATCACCGGCTCACGCAACGCAGCGGAGTGACGGCGCAATATGCCAAGTTGGAAATGCGCCGCCGGACCACCTTGATTGCCTCGATGCTGCTGAAGAAGGGAGAGGCGGACGGCTTGATCTGCGGCACCATCAGCACCACGGCGCGGCACTTGCACTACATCGATCAAGTCATCGGGCGCCGGCCCGGCGTCAATGTCTACGGTGCGATGAGTGGCTTAGTCCTGCCTGGACGCCAGGTATTCATCGTCGACACCCATGTCAATCTCGACCCCAGCGCCTTGCAACTGGCGGAAATCACTCAGCTGGCCGCGGACCAACTCTGTGCGTTCGGACTCATCCCGAAAGTGGCACTGCTGTCGCATTCGAATTTCGGCAGCAGCGATGCACCTTCGGCGCTGAAAATGCGCGAAACATTGGCGCTGCTGCGCGAATGCGCGCCCGGACTGGAGGTGGACGGGGAAATGCACGGCGATTGCGCCCTCGATGAGGCGGCCCGCAATGCCATCATTCCTGAGAGTACCCTGCATGGCAGCGCGAATTTGCTGGTCTGCCCTAATTTGGACAGCGCCAACATTGCCTATAACTTGCTCAAGTCCGCGGCGGGACACAATGTGGCTATCGGGCCCATACTGTTGGGTTGTGCTGCGCCGGCACATATTTTGACGCCGGCAGCCACGGTGCGGCGCATCGTCAATATGACCGCCGTCACCGTGGTGGAAGCCGCTAGAAAGGGTTGAACTTGGGATAGCATCCGCAGGTCTACGCTATGAGAACGGCGCCGGCCTTCGCGAGGGTTTCCCCATGCAGCAGCTCAAGAGATCGTGCTTATCCTGCGTCGCGGCATGCGCGTCGTTCCTCTGCCTGACGAACGCGGCAGGGGCGAGCACTGCGGCAGCCGAGGAGGTGACCGGCGAGTGGCAACTTCACAAAGCCACGTTCAGATACGTGGGATTCACGACTCTATATACCTGCGATGGTCTTGAGGGCACGGTGCGGCAGCTTCTCGTGCATCTTGGAGCCCGCAAGGATGCGAAGGTCACCGCCACCGGCTGCCCCGGCCCCGCCAATGCGCCCAGCCACACCGCCTGGGTGAGCGCGGAATTCCATACGCTGGTGCCGGCCGGCGCCGCGGGACCCGACACGATCAAGGCGCATTGGACATCGCTGGAGGTGACACCGCAGCGGCCGTTCTTCATGGGCAACGGCGATTGCGAACTCATTCAAGGCATGAAGGATATGATTACCCAGAACTTCACTTTGCGCGGCGTCGAGTACCGGACTAGCTGCTATCCGCACTCGGTGACGTTGAATGCATTTTCCGTGAAAGGCCAAGGCCTGAAGGCGTCGCCGGGTTAGCCTGCTCCATATGCGCGGTTCTTCCAGCGCGCACCGCGGCCACGCCAATAATCGAGCGCCGATCCCACGGTCGCGGCCATGTAAAAAAGTGCGATCAGGGGCAGCGCCAGCGCCCACATTCGGCTTCGCCCGTATCGCTTTAGCGTGGGCAAATAGCTCATTCCAGAGAGCGCATAAGCGCCGAGCCCGGCCACGCGCGGCCAGCCATGGCCGAATAACGTCGTCGCCAAGGGGACCCACCACACCAGAGTCAGGCCGATCAGGGTGAGCGTCAACAGGGCCGCGGAATGGCGTAATTGCGTGAACGCCGTTCGGGCCACCATGTGCCAAATCTCCGCGAAAGTGCGATAGGGCCGGATCGAAGCGGCGAGAACCGAATGACCCAGAAAGATCGGCCCGGATCGCTTCACCAGGGTCGCAAGAGCAACGTCATCGATCAGCGCAGCCTTGATCGCCTCAATGCCGCCGCTGCGCTGCAAAGCCTCGCGCCGAATCAACACAGTGCCTCCGGCAGCGGCGGCAACCGCAGATCGTGGGTCATTGACTCTTCTGAACGGATACAACATCTGAAAAAAATATACGAATGCCGGCACCAGTGCGCGCTCCGCAAGACTGGCACAGTTCAGATGCACCATCTCGCTTACCATGTCGAGCTGCGATTCCACCAGTTTCGCAACCAAGGTTGAAACATGCCGAGGATCGTGCGCGATATCGGCGTCAGTAAACAGCAGCAGCGGAGCATGAGTCTGTGCGACGCCGCGGCTCAGAGCCCAGAGTTTCCCGGACCAGTCGCCGGGCTTGGATTGCAGGGTTATCACCGTCAAATTCGGCGCTGCGCCTGCCATGGACGCGGTACCGTCGGTTGAGTTGTCGTCGACCAATATGACTCTGAATTGGCCGGCGTAGTCCTGGGCCAGCAAGGAGGCGATGACTTGGCCGATGGTGGCCGCCTCGTCGCGTGCAGGAACGACGATGTCCACGTCCGGAATGTCATGCGGCGAGGCAGGGGGCAGTTCCGGAGCGGATTCCCAAAAGCGTCCATGCGCAAAGAACAAATACAGCCAAATCAATAAGGACAGTAGGACCATCATTGCTACGCTTGCCGGCGCCTGAGTCTCAAATAGGTTCATCCAGCGATTTCGCGAGCGATGTAAAAAGCTTAGGGCCCGAGGTGGTCATGCACCAGCAGTCTTCCAAGCGAATGCCGAATTCGCCGGGAATGTAGATCCCCGGTTCATCGGAAAAGCACATGCCTGCCTCGAGCGGTGTCGCATCGCCGTGCACGAGGTAGGCGGGCTCGTGTCCGTCCAATCCGATGCCATGACCGGTGCGATGCGGGAGGCCGGGTAGTTTGTAATCGGGACCCCAGCCTTCGCGCACATAGTAGCTACGCACGGCATCGTCGAGGCTGCCGGTCGGGACGCCGAGCTTGGCAGTCTCCAGTGCAATTTCCTGACCGCGCTTGACGGTGTTCCAGACCTTGCGTTGCCGGGCGCTTGCCTGACCGAATATCCAGGTGCGTGATATGTCGGATTGATAACCCTGCACGGTACAACCGCAGTCCAGTAGCACGGTCGAGCCATCACGAACGGTTTGAACTTGCAATGATCCGTGTGGATAGGCGGTAGCCTCATTCAACAGAACGAGCGAGAATTCGGGTTCGCCTCCCAGCGCCGTGGTGGCCTTGTCCACCAATGCGCCGATCGCGGCGGAAGTCATGCCGCGCTGCACCTGGGTGTGGACGGAACGAATGGCTTCGATGGTTACGTTATTTGCCAACTGCAGCAGCGCTAATTCCGCCGGTGACTTGATCAAACGGCAGGCGCGCACCAGAGCATCGGCTGAAATCATGTCGTAGCCGTTCGAGACCTGGCGTATCCCATCGACGATGAAGAATCGTGTCGTGGATTCCACGGCCAAGGTTCCGGAGCCGATTCCGCGATCGCGCAGGCCCTGCACGATGCGGTCGATGGGGTTTTCGTGCTCGTTCCACGGCCGGACGTCTCCACCCACTTGAAGCGTCTCACGAACAGAAGGTTCCTCGAAGGCCGGAGTCACGACCAGCACGTCGCCGTGGGCGGGTATGACGGCCAGGGTGATGCGTTCCGATCGCCGCCAACGTATGCCGGTGAAGTAATCCAGCGAAGCGCCGGGCTCAATCAGCAGCGCGGCAATTTTGCGCTGGCCCATCAGTGCTTGAACCTTGGCGATTCGTGCGTGCCGTTCCTCGGCCGTAATCGGCTTGGCTGCCGTCGTCAGGGACTTCAATTCCGCGGCGGAGGCGAAAGCTATGTTGCCCGTGGCTAAAGCAATAAATGGCGCACCGGCGGCGCCGCGCAGAAATGTGCGTCTGGATGTCATTATGGTCCCTATTCTCGGTGCGGATCTTGCGCAGGATACTGCAATTCGGGACAAGCGCAGCCGCGACACGTAATATGCGGCAAATTTAGTTGTAATTGAGGGGATGGCGACGATGTACAAGATCTATGGCAGGCCGGGTTCAGGATCGCTCGCGGTGCAGGTGGCGCTCGAGGAATTAAACGCCCAGTACGAACGAATATGGGTGGGGACCGAGCCGGCCGAGGTGGCACGCTACCGCGCCATTAATCCCACCGGTAGAGTGCCCGCGCTGGTGTTGCCGGATGGCGCCGTTATGTTCGAGTCGGCTGCCATGCTGATCCATCTCGCCGACAGCCCTGCACAATCCTCGCTGGCACCTCAACCCGGCACCAGCCGGCATGCCGCCTTTCTGCAATGGATGGTGTTTTTGTCGGCGAATGTCTACGAGGCAGTGCTGCGCATGTATTATCCAGCGCGCTATTCGACGCGAGGCGAAGCGGATGCCGAGGCGATTCGTGAGCGAGGCACGGCCGATTTTTGCGCCCATCTGGCCATCATCGGTCAGACGATGAATCCCTATGTGCTGGGCGCCGAATATTCGATCGCGGATGCATACCTGTATATGCTCGCGGGCTGGTACTCCGGGGATAAGGCGGATTTGTATGTCAGCATGCCGGCGTTGAAGACGCATGCCAAGCTCGTGTCGGCGCGCGCGGCCGTCGCTAAGGTTGAGGCGGACCACGCGCGCTAGGCGCCAATCGAGGAGCATCCGGTGGACGAAATCTTCGTACGACGTGACGTGATCGATACCGCCAAGCTGCGCAGCCTGTGCGTCGCCTCGAATCGGAAGGGCGCGCTGCAGACCCTGTCGCACGTGGGGGCGATCGCGGTGACGGGCACGCTGCTGTGGCTGACGCGCGGCACGTGGTGGGCGCTGCCCATCTTCGCGGCGCACGGCGTGCTGCTCAATTTCCTGTATGCCGGCCAGCACGAGCTGAGTCATTGGACCGTCTTTCGCACGGGCTGGTTGAATGAGTGGGTGGGCCGCGTATTTGGCTTCGTGCTGTTCTATCCCCGCACCTTCGATCAGGTGCAACACATGGCTCATCATCGCTTTACCCAAGACTGGGAGCGCGACGGGGAGCTGGCGCGTGAGCGCTATACCTTAAGTTCCTACTTGTTGTGGATGTCGGGTCTCAGCTATTGGTACACTCGTTGGCGCCGCATACTGCGTTTCTCGCTGGGATTCATCACCGAGCCGTACCTGCCGGTGAAGCGCCATGCGGAACTGGTGCGCGAAGCTCGCCTGCATCTAGCCGGCTATGCGTTCGTTGCAGGTGTGTCGCTCACGATGCGCAGCTGGGCGGCGTTAATTCTATGGCTGGCACCCATGCTGGCGATGAAGTGCGTGCATCAGCTGCAGAACACCATCGAACATCTGGGCCTGCCGCACGAAGACAATGTATTGATCAATACACGCAGCACCCGAACCAATGCCTTGATGCGCTGGCTTGGCTGGCGGATGCAGTACCACACGGCTCATCACGCCTTTCCCGGTGTGCCGTTTCATCGGCTCCGCGAACTGCACGAGGCCATATTTACGGCGCGGGGCGCCGCGCCTCCGTCCATGACTTATATGGGCTTCCAACTCGCCGTGCTGCGTGCCTTTGCGCACGGCAAGACCGAAGCCGATTACGCCGACGATCGGACCTGGATTGCCGATTCGACACATGGCTAGTCACTTGCTGGTTTATCAGGCGCTGTGGGCCATGGACCGGTTGGTCGCTCCAGAGGCCTCGACAGGGGAAAAATTCGACCGCGTGCGCGAGGCGGGGTTCGACGGCATGGCCATCGATTTGGGCGCGCTCACGCTGGAGCAGGCGGAGGCGACAGTACCGCATTTCGCCCGCACTGGACTTGCGGGCGGACTAACTGCATTTCCCAGCTCGGTCGAAGGCTTGCGTCCGGCATTGTTGTTGGCGCAGCGCATCTCAGCGCCATTCGTGGTGGTTATCGGCCAGGAAATGCCAGTCCGCTTGGCGGACATGATTCCGGTGATCGAGGGTTGGCTGCGGCTGGCGGAGCGCGAGGCCATGCCGATTCAATTCGAGACCCATCGCAATTGCATCACCAACGATCTCTATACTGCGGTGCAGCTGCTCGACGCTGTGCCCGAGATGAGTTTGGCCGCCGACCTGTCGCATTACGTCGTGGATCGCGAGATGCCGTGTCCGCCGACCCCGGCTTTGCAGGCATTGATCGATCGCGTGCTGGCTCGCTCCGAGTCTTTCCAGGGACGCGTGGCGGCGCGCGGCCAGATTCAAATTGCGCTCGATTTTCCCCAGAACCAGAAATGGGTCAGCCTATTTCGCGCTTGGTGGCGGCAGGGCTTTGCATCCTGGCTTTCGCGCCACGTCGGCAGTGACGAGGACTTGGTGTTTTTGTGCGAACTGGGACCGCCGGATTATGCCATCACCGATGCGCACGGCCGAGAACTCTCGGATCGGTGGGCGGAAGCCCGGTTGCTGGCGCAATGGGCACGGGAGATTTGGCGGGAGTGTGCCGGAAATTCGCGGTAGTTTTCCCGCGGAAGTCAATCTTGCGTGTCCCGGGTCAAAGGCGGCATCATGCCGCCCAGTCGCGGATTGCTTGCATTTCGCGAAAGTTCTCGGGGCGGAGTGCAAGTCTCCACCGGCGGTGATGGCGAGCGATCGCATGAGCCCGCGGGCTCCCGGCCGTTGCACGGCAGGGCAGCAGATTTGGTGAGAATCCAGAGCCGACGGTAGGTAATCCCGGTGGGATTGCCTGAAAGTCCGGATGTACGAGAGCGGAGGTCTTCAGAGAGCTGCGATGCCGCGCTCCGCGGATGCTTTTGCGCCCCGATGCCTGGTGTAAGGGTTCGGGAGACGCAATGATTCAATCCGCCAAGGTCGCTTACGTCCAGTCGTGCTGGCATCGGGATATTGTCGATAGAGCGCAGGCCGCATTTTTAAACGGCATGAAACGGCGCGGTATGGCGCGCAAACAGGTCGAGTGTTTCGAAGTGCCGGGTGCGTTTGAGATTCCGCTGCATGCCAAATTGCTGGCAAAAACCGGTCGGTACTCAGCCATCGTCGCGGCGGGTTTCGTGGTGGACGGCGGGATCTACCGGCATGAATTCGTGGCCGCCAGCGTCATCGATGCACTGATGCAGGTGCAGCTCGAGACCGAGGTGCCTGTCATTTCGCTCGTGCTGACACCGCAGCATTTTCACGAGCATGACGAACACCGGAAATTCTTCAGCGAGCATTTTGTGTTGAAGGGCGAAGAGGCCGCACAAGCCTGCGCCGACTGCATCGCGAATATCGAGAAATTACGATCTTTGCGTCCGCTCGGCTGACCCAAAGACGGCGTCTTCAGAGCGCCATGAGGGCGGCGCCAAGCGCGACCAGGGCGGCGCCCAGCCCGACCTTCCAGGTCAGCCGTTCGCCGAGAAAAGATATCGCAATCAGGACCACGAACACGACGCTGAGTTTGTCGATGGGCGCTACGCGGGAGGCGGGCCCTAATTGCAGGGCGCGGTAGTAGCACAGCCAGGACAGCCCGGTGGCGACGCCGGACAGGATGAGAAATACGATGCCTTTGATGGATAAATGATCGGGCTGCTGCCATTGGTGCCGTGCGCTGATCAGCAGCGCGGTGATCAACAGAATCACCAAAGTCCTGAAAAAGGTAGCGAGATCGGAATTCATTTCCGACACGCCGACCTTGCCGAAGATGGCAGTCAGCGCGGCAAAGAAGGCCGAGCCGAGCGCCAGTACGCGCCAGTCCATGCCTATATTGTTCATTCGCTCACCACGTCGAGCATGATCCGTTCAGCCTGTTCGAAAAGCTCGGGGGCGACGACTCGGCCCGATGCCGCCGCATTTTCGTCCACTTGTTCGGGACGCGAAGCGCCCGTGATCGCCGCAGCTACATTCGGTTCACGCAGCACCCAGGCCAGGGCGAATTGAGTGAGGCTGAGGCCGGCTTGAGCGGCTAGGGGCTTGAGGGATTGCACGGCCTCGAGCGACTTGGGTTTGAGCCAGCCCGGATTGATAAAGCCATTGATGGCATTGTTTGCCGCACGGCTGTTCGCGGGCGGCGGAGCGTTCGGCTGGTACTTCCCTGTGAGTATGCCCTGCGCCAGGGGCGACCAGACGATCTGCGAGATACCGGAACGGATCGATACAGGAATCAATTCGTGTTCCGGATCCCGATGCAGCAACGAATATTGCGGCTGGCTGGATACGAACTTCTCGGATTGAGGGATCGCCAGTGCGGCCTTCACCTGATCGACAGGCCACTCAGAGAAACCGATGTATCGTACTTTTCCCGATTTCACAGCATCGCTCAGTGCCAGCATGGTCTCCTCGAGCGGGGTGTCGGCGTCGTAGCGATGGCATTGATACAAATCGATGTGATTGACTTGAAGCCGGGCCAGCGATGCGTCGAGTTGCTTGACAATCTGCGCGCGCGACAGTCCCCGATCGGTGGGTGTCATCGGAAAGAAGAGCTTGGTGGCCAACACATAGCTGTCGCGGCTGATACCCGCCAATGCCTCGCCCAGTACCTGTTCCGCGGCGCCTCGGCCGTAAATATTGGCCGTATCGATCAGCGTGATGCCGCGGTCGAGGGCGCGATGCACGCAGGCGATGGCATTATCCTTCTGCGGTCCGTTTGCGAAGGTGAGCCAGGAACCAAAGGCAATTTCCGAAACAGTGAGCGCGCCGCCGCCCAATTGGCGATATTTCACTGCTCTTCCTTTGCGCCTTGCGCGGCTCGAGTGGAATCCGTACCTATAACTTAAGACCGAATGGCTCGAGTTACAAGCCGGCTGGCGCCTGTAGGACTGAGCCGACGAGCTTTTTCGATCTGGCCCTCAAGCACAGTCATGCCAAGCCTACAGAGCGGATTCGGGGTCCGAGCCACTCTATCTGCCGAAAGTTGCAGTAGCCGACGAGGCTGTATTACACACTTGAAGGAGCTTTAATATGAAAAAAATCATACTTGCGGGCGTACTGGCTGCGGGCGTTGCATGTGTTTCGATGGCATTTGCAGACGAGGCTGCCGCTCCAGCGGATTGGACGCATCACTATGTAAAGGACTCGATCATCACCACCAAGGTGAAATCGAAGCTGGCTGAAAAGCATTTGACCAGCCTCACGAGGATCAAGGTCGATACCGATGCAAACGGAGTCGTATGGCTGAGCGGCCGCGCTCCGACCCAAGATGCGGTCGATATGGCCGGGCTGATTGCCAATGATACTGACGGCGTGCGCTCAGTACATAACGACATCGTCGTCGAGCCGTAAACGGTCTATGGGCGCGGGCGTCTCGAGAAGGAGTTTGAGGCGTCCGTGCCGATCGTTTCTAATGCAATTGTGCCATCAACCGATCTGCCAGCAGGCCGAGGGTCACGCTCAATGCCTGCGCAGTCGCGGACTCGTCGGCCGCTGAGACAGCACCCGACCCTCCGGAGGAGCTAAATGCCTCACCGCCCATTTCCTCCTTGCCGCTGCGCGTGTCAAGAATCCGCCAATGCGCCTCAAGCCCGACATGCCCGCCCGGGGTCGCGGTCATCTGTACCACGTCGACTGCAATCTTCAGAGCCGGAGACAGGGTGCGATTGAGCCTAGAGTCCGCAACCAGAAGATCCGCTCGCCGCCGTTCGAGATCCCGCGCCAGCGTTTCGGTCATGAGGTCGGCTAGTGGGGCCGCCCATCGTTGGTGTTCCAGAATCTCGATCCCGTTTGCGCCCATGTTCAGCACCATCTGCGCACGATCCTGTACGGAGGGCACGCTCACTCGCAGGGACACCACGGTGGCTGGTGCCGTTCGAGCGTTGCCGACGCCCGGCGGCTGCACGCTGAGAACATGGTAATAATCAGGCTGGCGGGTGGCGCATGCACTCAGCACACACAGTGCGCCGACAGCGCCTAAGAACAGCTTCATGGGGAGTCTCCCGGTTTGCCGTGCAACAGAGATTCCGGATGACGTTCGAGATAGTCGGCCAAAGCGGCGAGTGATTTCGCGGCGCGCGACAATTGCAGCAGCGTTGCGCCGAGATCACTCTGTAGCGGGGAGTCCTGCGCCATTAAATCCTTGGCATTTTTCATCGCGCCTTGCGCCTCGGCCAGTGTCGCCTCGACCTGGGGAGCGACGCTGCTGTCAACATGTCGCATCAATTGATCCGTGCTCTTCAGCGCCTTTTCGAGGCTGCTCATGGTGGACAGCAGACGGTAGGAGATCTGATCAAAGGGAACCTTGTCGAGCTTACGCGCGATGCTGGCCACCGAGTCCTGAATTTCGTCGAGCCCGTTAGAGACGGTAGGGAACACCCAAGGCTCGTCGGTCCACCAAATTTTCTCCGCGGGGGCATCCGGATGAATGTCCAGGTCCACGTATTTCTGTCCGGTCAACAGGTTGCCGGTCTTCAGTTCCGCACGCAGGCCGTGCGCTACCAGGCTGTCGACCAATTTGCGGCTGGAGGTTTCAGGGTCGACTTTGACGGGCGGCGTCTGGGCGCCTCCGGGCTTGCGTCCGCGTATCCGCTGTGGATACAGATCCACGGTAACGGGAAATCGCAGCGCGCCGGCATCTCGGTCGTACTCCACACCGAGGCTCCTGACTTCCCCGACGTCGATGCCGTGAAGTTCAACCGGCGCGCCCGGCGACAGACTGCGCAGTGAACCCTTGAAGTACATGACAAAGGTCCGTGTCTCAGTTTCGTCCGGCCGCATGGCGCGGTCTTCGTCCGGATAGAGAGTAAAGGGTGTGTCGGCGGGTAATTCATCGGTCGTGATCCCCGGAAGCGACTGAAAGTCAACGCCGCCCTGCAGGATGGAGGTCAGGGATTCCGTGCGCAGTTTGACTCCATCCGAACTGATCGACATGTCGATCCCGCTCGCCTGCCAGAAGCGGGTTCCGCCCGTGACAAAGGTGTCGAAGGGGGCGTTGACGAATACCTTGATGGTGACGGCGGAGCCGCCCCGATCCAGTTCGTAGCCCACGACCTGGCCCGCCGTGATATGTCGATAGAACACCAGGGACCCTATGCTCAGAGAGCCCAGGTTCGGTGCGTGCAGCACGTATTCCCGGCCTGGAACGCCGGCGGTGACGATGGGAGGAACTTCCATGCCGACGAATACTCTCTTGCGCTCGGTGGAGGTGCCCGCATCGACGCTGATATAGGCACCCGACACCAGGGTTCCTAGGCCGGTCACTCCGGCGGCAGATACGCGCGGACGCACCACCCAAAATCGCGTGTCATCCACGAGATAATCGCTGGCGTCACGGTGAATCATCGCGGTCACGATCACGGTCTTGCGATCCTTGGCCACATGAATGTCTCTTACTTCACCGATCTCGACATCCTTGTAGCGGATCTTGGTCCGGTTCGCCTCCATATCTTCGGCGCTCAGGAAACTGATTTCGATATTGACGCCCTGAGCAAGTAGCTCGTGGATCACGACAAAAATGCCGGCCAGCACCACGACCACGGGCAAGATCCAGATCAGGGGCAGGCGCGACCAGCGCGAGCTCGTCGGCAACGGGGCGGGAAGATCATCCAAGTTGGGGATGGTCGGATCATTCATGCGGTGCAGTATCCCATAGCAGCCGCTCGTCGAAGGTTCTTGCTGCGATCAGGGTCAGGACCACGACCGCACCGAACGCCCAGGCGCCCCAGCCGACGATGATGGAGGCAATGGATTGGATCTGCACCAATGTGGCCAATAGCGAAACGGCGTAGACATCCAGCATTGACCATCGCCCTATGAATTCTACCATCCGAAACAGCTGACTGCGCTGCAGACGGTGCCGCGATGTGCCGCGCCAGATCGAAAAGAGTAGCACCGCGAGCGCGAGTATCTTCAGCAGGGGCACGACGATGCTTGCCACAAATACCAGTACGGCGATCGGCCACGACCCGGATTGCAGCAATACTAGAACGCCACTCATGATGGTGTCGGGTTCATCGTCGAGGAAGGTACGCGTCGTCATGACGGGCAGCAGGTTCGCCGGTACATAGAGCACGGCTGCAGCCACTACCAATACCGTGGTGATGGCCAGACTGTGGGGTTTGCGTTGGTGCACTCGCGATTCGCATCGCGGGCAGCGTGAATGAGGCAGCTTCGCATCGCGTAGGGTCGCGCGGCAGTTCAAGCATAGCAGTAGACCGAGGCTGCGGCCGGTGGCGGGAGAGTTCATTCGCGGCTCCGCTCAACCCATCGCCACAGCTGTTCAGGCGAGGTGATGCTGGTCAGCTCGGACAGGCAGAGCATGAGCAGCACGCAGCACCAAAGCGCGATTCCGGGCGCAATATGCGCAAATTTCGCGAGGCGCACCAAGGCGACGAGCGCGCCCAGCATGAAGACTTCCATAAAGCTCCACACCCTGACCTGCATAAGCACGCGAAGCAAGGTGTGTTGGCCGCGCGGCCGACTACCGCGCCACAGTGGAATCAACACAAACAGCAGAGCCAGGATTTGCAGCAGCGGGGCGATCACTGTGGTGAGGAATACCAACGCTCCGAGCGATGCATACCCTTGTGCGTAAAAGCCGAGGGCGGCGCCGATCAGAGTGGTGTCACGCGAGTTGCCGTTGGCCTGCATGGTTACCAGGGGATAGGCGTTGCTGAAGGCCAGCAGTATGAGTGCACACAGCGCCAGTGCTATGGCCGAATCAAGCGCGGCGCCGTCCGGGTGTTGCAGCCATGCACGGCAGCGCGCACATTGTGTGCGTTCAGTGGTCCGTATCGAGTCCTGGCGGTGCGCCAAGTCACAGGAGGGGCAGACAATTACCGGCGACATGCAAGCATCAGGGGGTCTTGGCCCCTGCAGTCATCAGCAGGCGAGTCAGGAGATACAACCGGGGCACTACACTTTGTAGGTCGATCCATTCATGATCGGTGTGAAAATCGCCGCCTACATAGCCGAGGCCATCCAGAGCCGGGGTGCCTAGGGCCATGACAAGGGCAGATTCCGACGCGCCGCCATTGCCCGATAAAGCCACAGTCTTGCCGATTTCGGCGTAGATCGCCTGGGCGCGCGCCGCGAGGGCATCGATTTGCGCATTCTCGGTCAGCGGCGGATAGGCAGGGTCGTGCGCCACGGAGACGGTGGTATCGGGTACGACCGTGTGGCCTGCTCCAGCTTCGACCTTGGCGAGCACAGCGTCAACGTCTTCCGGCTTGCGATACCGCACGTTGAGAATCGCTTCCGCGTAGTCCGGGATGATGTTATTGCGTTCGCCTGATTTCAGCACGGTTAGATTGACCGTCGTGCCGTCGCCCGATTTTGGAAAGGCGTCGGCCAGAGCCGACAGCTGATGAATAAGTTCCGACGCGGCATTGCGGCCATCTTGCGGCGCCATGCCGGCATGTGCCGCGCGCCCCTTGACCTGAATGTGAATACTGGTTGAACCCTTGCGCCAGACTGTGAGCGCGTCAGGCGGGTCTCCCGGCTCCATATTGAACTCCACATCGCTTTGCTTGGCCAGCCGCACGATCAAGTTCCTGGAACCGGGCGAGCCGCGCTCCTCACTGTTATCGAGGAGGAGGGTAATGGCGGCGTAATCGGTGAACTTCAGATCGTGCAAGATCTTCAAGGCCGTGACGGCATTTACCACACCGGCCTTCTCGTCGCCCACGCCGGGCCCATGCGCTCGATCATTCTCAATACTGAAGGGTCGAGCCGCTGCGGTGCCGCTACCGAACACCGTGTCGATATGCGCAATGATGAGGATATGTCCTTTCCCGGTGCCGTGGAAAACGGCCACCAGATTGCCCGGCAGGCCGGGCGCCTCCGGGGGGTCGATGCGTACGTCGGCGCCGAGCGCTCTGAGCCGGTCAGAGAGTAGGGCGTCAATCTTATCGCCGCCCGCTGCATCTCCGGTGCCTGAGTCAATATTGACGATGTCCGCCAGCAGATCCAAAGCACCGTCGCGGTTGGCCACCACCGCCCGATAGACACGATCATTGCGGTGTGCTGCGGCTTCGGCGCTCGATCCCAAGAGCGCGATCAACGCCAGGACTGCTACGGCGGTCGGCAATATTCTTTGCATTATCCAGGGCTCCCGCTGGTGAGTGAGCCCAAACGTTAGCACGGGACGCGAGGGCTGGCCTTTTTTTTAGAACCCGTTAGGCTTACCTGTCTTGACACAGGCGGGCAGGGGGGGAATCGTGAAGGCGACAGCTACCGTACAGGTCGAAAATGACCGTGTCATCGTCACCGAATGGTGCTTTGCGCCGGGTGCTGACACGGGAGAGCATGTCCATGCTCATGACTATGTCGTCGTGCCGCTGACCAGCGGCACTCTACGTCTGGTAGAGGCGGATGGAGTGCGTGATGCCGCGCTCAAGGCGGGAGTCTCGTATGCGCGACTTGCTGGTGTGGCTCACAATGTCATCAATGCCAATGACTATGAGTTCCGATTCGTGGAGATAGAGCTCAAGTGAAACGCGGCGGTCTCGGCTTGCAGCAGCTGGTGGGGCGTCGCCGGTTATTGACGGGAGCGAGCGCAAGCTTGCTGTTGGCGGCCGTCGACGGATGCAGTATCGATGGCTTCGGCGCGAGGCAAAAATCGCCCATGCCGGGGGCATTGCCGCTCGCTGCGTTGCGCGCCGGTACCGACCGAATTACGCAGATAACCGTGTGCACGCGACCCTTTCGCGCCGCCGGGCCGCGTATCGAGACGGAGCAAGTCGGACGACAGACCGTTGTACACAACTACGGCCATGGCGGTAGCGGCTGGTCCTTATCCTGGGGGTCGAGCGCCATCGCCGTAGAGAAGGCCATGGCCGGCGGCGAGCGCGAAATCGCGGTCATCGGTTGTGGCGCCTTGGGGCTCACATCCGCATTGCTCCTGCAGCGCGCCGGTGTCCGCGTCACTATCTATGCGAAGGAATTGCCGCCCAATGTGCGTTCCTCCTTTGCGTCGGGGTTGTGGACTCCCGATTCACGGATCTGTCTGGGCGAGAATGCGACCCCGGCGTTCAAGCAGACCTGGGCGGCGATGGCCCGCAGGTCATTTCAAACCTATCAGAGCTTCTTGGGTCTGGCGGGAAGTCCCGTGGAATTCATCGACAATTATTTCGTTTCCGATCAGTCCGCGAAGCTGTCTCGGGAAGCTGAATCTTCCGACGCACGGCCGAAATTTGCGGAGCTTCAGGACGAGTTGATTCCCGAGCTTGTGACGCGAGGCGAGAAGTTCTTGCCCGGCAGTCATCCGCTCGGCCAGCACTACCTGCGGCGCAAGTCGCTGATGATGTTCAACATCAGCTCCTATGCACGGCTGCTGATGGGGGATTTCATGACCTATGGCGGTAAGCTTGAGATCGCCGAATTCCATTCGGCGGGTGACTTGGCGAAACTGCGAGAGCGGGTGTTGATCAATGCTACCGGCTATGGAGCGCGTGCGCTGTTCGGCGACGAGTCTGTGGTGCCTGTGCGGGGTCAGCTCGCGCGCGTGATCCCGCAACCGGAAGTTAACTATGGGTTGTTCTATAAGAACGTGTCCTTCCTTCCTCGCCGCGACGGGCTGGTTTTTCAGGTGGTAGGCGAAAACGATTATTACGGCTTCAACGACGACACCACCGTGCCTGACCGTAAAGAGGCGGAATTGGCTGTCAACACCATCGCCGGACTGTATAAGCCCACCTAGGGGCGGGTTGGCGGACCGTTGCTGATCTAACATAATGACTGCAGAGCTGCGGGGTGTCGCACTGCGTTTGGCAGGGCAGATCGAGATAATAGCCGCCGACACCCGGCAGCATGGATGCGCTCGTCAGGGCGTCGACTCGAGAAAAGTCGCGCGCACGGATGCGCGCGCACCTACCGGCCTTTAAACCTTTGCAGGCCTGCTTGCCTCTAACAGGTTAGAGGATGGGTAAAAGGGGAGTCACTGTGGGGACGGTTCACGCGCTGCAGGTTGCGGAGACAAATGATTTTGCCGCCGAACCGACCGACCTCATCGCCTCCGCGGCACGGGGCAACCTCGTGGCTTTCGAACGTCTGTACCGGCACTACGCGCCGCGAATCTTCGGATTGTGCCTGCGCCTTACCGGACAGCGCGAGACCGCCGAAGACTGCACTCAGGAATCCTTCGTAGCCGCGTGGCGCGCGCTGGCGGATTTCGAGCAACGCAGCCGGTTCTCCACCTGGCTGCACCAAATCGCCGTCCACACAGTGCTCGCCAGACGCCGGGGCCTGCGTGTGGAGTTTGAAGTGCCGGAACCGGCGTCGGGAATGCCCGACGTGATCGATCCTCAAGGCGACCCACCGCCGCTCGATATCGAACATGCAATTGCGGATCTTCCCGAAGGCGTCCGTCATGTGTTGGTGCTGGTGAGTCTGTACGGTTATAGCCACGCGGAAGCGGCTCAAACCCTGGGCGTCGCGGAGGGCACATGCAAGGCGCAGTTACATCGTGCGCGCGCGCTGCTCACCGTGGCGCCCAGCCCGTCGCACTGACGCGTCGCATGCACTTGGCATCCAAATCCGCTGCATGCGGTTGTTTGTAAGTGGCAGGCTGCCGGGACAATGCCTTGGGGGGCTCGGCGAGATTGCCGACATGCCGCGTGCCTCGGTATTTTATGGAAATGGAAGTTGAGCACACCGATGCGACGTGGAGAGCTATTGGCGAGAGCCAGGAGCATCTCAAGTCGGCCGGTCCGCTCACCTCAGTTACATGACTAGACAATCGCCCACGCCGACCAAGTTCTGCCATGACTGTGGGCACTCCCTATTGGCGGTGTTTCACGAAGCGGATGGACGAGATCGGGCGACGTGCCGAAACTGCGGAGCGATCCATTATGAGAACCCCAAAGTCTTAGTCTGGTGCCTCGCGCACTGCGGGGAAAGAATGCTGATGTGCAAACGCGCCATTGATCCCGCACGAGGTCTTTGGAATCCCCCCGCGGGATTTGTCGAGGCCGGAGAGACACTTGAACAGGCGATGGCGCGCGAACTCTACGAAGAAACGGGCATCGAACTGCCTGTTTCGCGCTTCAGTCTGTATCGAGTCGCCAGCTTGTCCCACATGAATCAAATCTACGTCGGATTCCGGGCCGAATTCGATCTTGAGCCTTCACTAAGCGCGGGTCGGGAATGTTCCGACGTGCGCTTTTTCTCCGAAGACACCATTCCTCATGGCGAACTCGCGTTCAGCGATATGGTGCCGGATTCCATGGCAGATATTTTCAAGCGTTTGCGCGACCGCGATTTTGCGATCTACAGTCTGAGCCTCGGGAAAAGACCATAGGCACAACAATTCGCTTCCGCCGCAGGAATGGACTTGACGCTCCTTTGTGTTCCAGAGCCTGCCGATGATTGCAGCTTACGGCCGATTGTTGACTGCGTGGCATGTTCGCTGGATACGGATTCCCGCATCGCTGCGCCACATGTCTGGAATGGCCAATCCCAATTAGTCAGGGGCATCCAGCAATGGTAGAAAAGAGGCCTGCTAGCCGCAGACATATATCGTACCGCGCGATCGTTGCTAGGATCGCAGCGCCCGGCCTCAAACTGGCATTGGCGAGGGCAATCTCTGGACGCAGTCAATAAAAGACGGGATTAGACAATGACGAAGTCATGCGGTATGCACCTGAAGTTATTGATTCAACAGGGAACTCTCGCGATCGCGGGCGGCATTTCAGTGATGCGCTCAATAGTGTCTGCCCAGCCCTGGGCGGCTGCGGTCCGGGGGCCGCGCACTGCCTCCGACAGCGGCGTCCCAAGCTGATCCCGGCCGACTGGAGTTTGAAGCGTGCCAAATGGGAGTCAGTTTTGAAGCGTTTGCAAGTTCTCATAATTGGAGGCGGCATCGGCGGATTGACCTGTGCGATTGCTCTTCGACGGGACGGTCATGCGGTGGACCTGATTGAGCGTGATCCGAAATGGTCGGTCTATGGCGTGGGCATCATCCAGCAGGGCAACGTAGTTCGTGCGATGGTTCAGCTCGGCGTCATCGACGATTATCTGGGCGCAGGGTTCGGGTTCGATCACGTTGAGGTTTTCATCCCGACGGGGCGCAGCGTCGCGCGCATTCCTACACCCGCGTTGGTCGAAGGTTATCCTGCGAATGTCGGGATAGGACGCCCCGCTTTGCATAAGGTGTTGGGTGATCGGACAATCGCGGCGGGCACCAAGGTACGACTCGGCGTCATAGCTGAACGTTTGGCTGAGGACGGAAACGGCGTTTCGGTGAGCTTCAGCGACGGGACAAATGCCGGATACGACCTGGTCGTAGGGGCTGACGGCTTGTACTCGACGACGCGCGATCAGATCCTTCCCAACAGCGAAAAGCCAGAATTTACCGGCCAAGCAGTGTGGCGCTACAACTTTCCGCGATTGCCCGAGGTGCGCGAGTTGTGCGCCTATGAAGGGCCGACCGGGGTGGGCCTCGTGCCTCTCTCGGAGCAGCTGATGTACATGTACGTCACGACGCCGGAACCCGGCAACCCTTGGTATCAGCGCGCCGGTCTCGCAGCTGCGATGCGGTCTAGGTTGGAGAGCGTACCCGCACCCGTCATTCGCAAGTTGGCTGAGCAGATCGTCGACGACGACGCCGTCGTATACAGGCCACTAGAGTGGCTTTTCCTGAAAGGCGATTGGCACAAGGGAAGAGTCGTACTGATCGGCGATGCTGTGCACACGACAACGCCGCATCTCGGACAAGGCGCCGGAATGGCGATCGAAGATTCGATCGTGCTCGCCGAGGAACTCACTGCCGCCGGTACGTTGGACGAGGCACTGCACGCTTTTCGGGAGCGGCGTTTTGAGCGCTGTCGCTACATCGTCCAATCCTCGCTTGCAATCTGCCTAGGACAAATCGGGAAAGGGCCAGTAGTCGAGAGCGCAAAGGCAACGCGCGAAATGTTCATAAGGGTTGCGGCGCCTATCTGAGCGCCTGCGTAGTGAGGAGAATACGATGAGCAGAGTGAGTGAAATTCGGTATGTCGGCTACGGTGTAGCCAATTTGCAGTCCGAGCGGGCCTTTTATCAGAATGATTGGAAGCTGACCGAGGTTAGCGACCGAGACGGGCTCGTCCATTTCGCCGCCGAGGGGCATGATGAAGCCTATGTGGTGCGTCTGCGCCAAGACGATGTCAATCGCATCGATGTGATCGCGCTGGCTGCGCCCACGCGCACCGACGTAGATGCTCTGCATGACCAGGTGCTGGCGGCCTCATGCCGTATCATCTTCCCACCTTGCGATTTGACCACCCTGGGTGGTGGCTATGGATTCCGATTCTTCTCACCCGATGGGCTGCCGTTCGAGGTCTCGGCCGACGTCGAACGGCGGTCGCCGCGCATTCTCAACCGATGGGAAGGGGTGCCGCAGAAAATCAGCCACATCGTCCTCCATTCGCCGCATCATCGGGCTGCCGTTGCATTTTTCTGTGACGTGCTCGGTTTTCGCGTCAGCGACTGGCTGGGCGACTTTATGTGCTTTTTGCGCTGCAACGAATGGCATCACCGGCTGGCGATCTTGCCGGGGCCTCCCTCTCTCAACCACGTTGCTTACGACATGCCGACGGTGGACGACATGATGCGAGGAATCAGCCGGCTGAAAAAGGCGGGCACGGATATCCTCTGGGGACCGGGGCGACATACTGCAGGCAACAACACATTCAGCTATTTCATGACGCCCAACGGCTTCGCGGTTGAATTTACAGCGGAGCTTGAGCGTGTCGACTTCGACCGCCACGAAGCACAAGTCCACGTGCCCGGACCGACAACGATGGACCAATGGGGCATTGGCATCGGCGGACCCCAAACGATGCCACATCCGTCGCCTGACAGTGGTTTGTTCCAACCGGCCGGGGTGTAATTCCGTGGCGTTGTTCGAATATTTTCCCAACTACATCTGGAATCTTTCGATTGCGATCGCAATGGAAAGCGGCGCGCAGATTGGTGAGATCATCGACATGTGCGAGCCAATCCGCGATGCCGCCGCCAAGGGAGCGGACGCGGGGACGGCTGATTTCATGGCGAAATGGTTCGAAATGGCGGATAAGCTTTCGACGCTCGCCGATGATGATGTGGCGGCAGGTCATGCTTTTTCTGCGTCCAATAAGCTCGAGCGCGCCGCGCTCTACTTCATCACAGCCGAACGCATGCAGGGACACGGTCATCCCGGTCGTCGCGTGACCTACGCTCGGGCGCTCGATGCATTCACGCGTTCTACACGGCTGGGTAAACTGAATCGCGAACGGGTCGAGATTCCGCTTGAAACAGGAACGATGCCTGCGCTCTATACGCGCGCGGACCGCGAGGGACCGAGCCCAGTGGTCGTCTACTGCAACGGCCTGGATAGCTGCAAGGAATTGCTTTACTGGACTCGCTTGCCGCAGGAGCTCGCGCGGCGCGGCGTCTCCACATTGTGCGTCGATCAACCCGGCAGCGGCGAAGCGCTCCGGCTTCAGGGGCTACCCGTCGATCCCCATAGCGAGCATTGGGCTTCCAAGGCGGTTGACTGGCTGGTCGAACGGGAGGATGTGGATCCAGTTCGGATCGGCATGGCAGGCATCTCGCTTGGTGGGCATTTCGCACCGCGCGCGGTGGCCCATGAACCCCGTTTCGCGAGTGGCGCTGTGTGGGGCGCAAATCACGACTGGGCCGAAGTGCAGCAGAAACGATTGCGCCGGGAGGGCGAGAACCCTGTGCCGCATTATTGGGCGCACGTGATGTGGGCGTTCGGTGCCACGGATATGGAGGATTTTCATGCCAAGTCGGCGGCGATGACTCTCGACGGTGAGTTGGAAAGAATAAGGGTGCCATTTCTGATCACGCACGGTGAGAAGGATCGCCAGATCGGACTCGACTATGCGCATCGCAGTTACGATCAGCTAGTCAACAGCCCGAAGCGAGCGCTGAAGATTTTCACGTCGCGAGAAGGCGGGGTTGAGCACGTCGGAGCGGACAATATGGCTTATGGCCGCGATTACATCGCTGATTGGTTCGCCGATACCTTGGGAGGACACAACGCATGACTATTCGACAGGTCCGTCGCGTCGTGACTGGGCACGATTCAGAAGGCCGAGCGATCATTCAGTCCGACGGGCCGCCGCAGCGCGTGTTCGACAATTTAGGGCAGCCAGGGTTGGTTTTTCACGAACTGTGGAACACGCAATCAAGTCCCGCCCCGATCGACCGAGCCGGGGGTGAACCCCACGAACCGAAGCTCTCGCTCGCCCCACCGTCGAACGGTACGCGCATCCGTATTCTTGACATTCCGCCCGACAAACCGCAAGACGTTCTTGACACCGTGTTCGACAACATCGGCGCATCCGAGAATTTCAAGGGCAGTGACAGCCAGCGTCACGCGAGCTTCCATCGCACCCAAACCGTCGATTACGGCATCGTTCTGGAGGGCGAATTGGTACTGATAATGGACGTGGGCGAAACGATTGTGCGTGCCGGGGATGTCATTATCCAGCGCGGAACGAATCATGGCTGGGCCAACCGATCGAACCGTTCAGCGCGGATCGCCTTCATTTTGATCGACGGCCGGTATGAGAAGGACATCGCCTGATGCGCTTCGCGACACTCGCAGATGGCAGCCGCGACGGGCGATTGGCGGTGGTGTCGCGCGACAATCGCTTTTACGTATCGGCGCGCAAAATCTCAGCTACGCTCCAAGAGGCGCTCGATCGCGGGGGCGAAGTCGAGGTAGAACTGCGGGTGCTTTACGACGCGCTTAACGCCGGCGAAATATCCGGCGCACAGGCATTCGATCCGGCGGCAGCGCTCGCACCGCTGCCCCGCGCCTGGCAGTGGCTCGATGGTTCTGTTTTCGCGAGTCATGGTCGGTTGATGGCGCAATCTCTCGGCATCACGCACCCCGTTTCTGCAACGCCCCTAATGTATCAAGGCATGTCTCATGAGTTCCTTCCGGGGACAGCAGATGTGCGCTTGCCGCGCGCAGAGGATGGTATCGACTTCGAGGGGGAATTCGCCATCATTACCGACCACGTGCCGATGGGTATATCGCGGATCGCGGCGCTCAGTCACATTCGCCTCATTGTGCAGATCAACGATTGGTCGCTGCGCCGGCTCGCCGGTCCTGAAATGAAAACCGGTTTCGGCTGGATTAGGGCCAAGCCAGCGTGCAGCATGGCACCCGTTGCGCTAACGCCCGATGAGCTGGGTTCTGCCTGGCGCGACGCGCGGGTACATCTCGATCTCGACGTCCAATGGAACGGTGCGCCGTTCGGCCATCCCAACGGAGGGGCGATGGAATATGGCTTCGACGAGCTGATCTCACATGCTGCCGATACACGCTGCCTTTGCGCGGGTACCGTAATCGGCTCTGGCACGGTGTCCAACGATGATTACGCAACCGTGGGGTCAAGTTGCATTTCAGAGAGGCGCGGGATTGAAATTATTCAGACGGGGGCGCCCATCACGTCGTTTATGGCATTCGGCGATCGCGTCCGGATGGAAGCTAGGGCGGCGGGAGATCCGCTTTTCGGAGCGATCAACCAGGCGGTCGTTCCCGGTTGAGCTTTGGCCGTCCATAGGACTTTTGCCACTTTGGATAGTGAGAATATGGAGCACGCGCGGACTTCCGCCGTTGGGAGTGCGAATAGGTCGCGGCCCGTCGCCGTGAGGACTTCACCGTCGGCGTCGATGCGCGACAAATTTGACCCGCTGGGTCTTTACGCGCTATTCAGAATTTGGCACGCGAGCCGGTAAGTTCCCAGGGAAGTCACAACCTATCTCGTCAGAGCGCCCTACTGTTGGTTACACCGAAGGTAGCGGGGGGGGTGCGGGGCCCGGTGGCTGGGGCCGCTAGGGTTGTCGTCGATGTTGCGCTTGCGTGAGTCCCGCTGAATCCGCCTCAAGCTGCTTGCCGTAGCGGCGTCGCCGGAACGGTGCGATGTCGGGCGAGGATGTCCTCCGATACCACCCACAGGCGCTGGGCGAGGTCGGCATCCTGCATGAGGGGATTGCCCGCGGCGACCCGGCAATTCGACCAATATTCTCCGGTAATTCCGCTCACGACGGGGTTTCCGGCCAATAGCGCCGGGGTGGCTGCGCCGCGCGGCGCCGATCTCTTGAATAGCGCTGTCGCCGTGGCCGCGATTCGCAGCAGCAAGCCGCCGGCGCGATTGAGGCCTGTGCCTCGCGTGGCACCCGGATGGACGGAATTGACGCTAATGCCCCGCGAGCTCAAGCGCCGTGACAATTCTTTGGCGTAAATCGCATTGGCCAATTTTGACTGCCCGTAAAATGCCTGGGGTTCGTAGAATCGACGCCCGTCGAGATTGTCGAACAATATGCCTTCGGCCGGCGCTCGATCGACGGCCGCGCTGCTGCTGAGGATGACGATACGTCCGGTGCGATCACGCAGCAGGTCGGTCAAATCGTTCAACAAGGCAAAATGGCCGAGGTGATTGACCAGGAACTGCATTTCTACGCCATAGCGAGTCTGCAGCGTCTCTAGATTGGCAATCCCGGCATTGGCGATGATGACGTCAATCGGGTACTGCAAGGCGCGGATGGCGTCGGCCGCCGCGGCCACGGAATCAAGATCGGCTAGATCGCAAGCGAGGGGCGTGGCGGTCGGGCCGGCCTTCGCGCACGCGGCCTCGGCGGCCTGCAGCGTTCTTGCAAGTCCGATCACATGCGCTCCGTTGGCGCACAGTGCGTTCATGGTTTCAAAACCGATCCCGGAGTTGCAGCCGGTCAACACGATGCGCTTGCCGGTGAGATCGATTCACGCGAGAACCTGGTCCGCCGTCGAGCGGGCGCCGAATGGAATAAATCTGGTCATCTGGAATACCTCTCTAGCTGCGCTCATTCAGGGGTGCGCAGAACATGCGTGCCGCGGCCGTCAAACCTGTCACGAAATCTTCTCTGGTCGCGGCGCTTTGTTTCAGACCCCGCGCCGTGGCGTGCAGCGCCCGTGCCAAATCTGCAGCACAAAGACCCGCGCCGCCGCAGTAGGCGTCCAAGGGCGAGTCTGCGATGGCACGAGTGAGCGCCAGCTCGAATTGCGCCTCGTAGCGGGCCAGTGTCGAGCCTGCCAGCGACGTGCTGGCGCACATCAGATCCGTCGCATCCGAGCCTAAAGCACCGACGAATCGCCCCGACCAAGCATCGCAGGCGGCGATCAGCCTGTGCTCCAAGGCATCCTCGCGGCGGGCGAGGGCGGCGACGGCAGCGCGAAGTTGGCTATTCAGGGAGTGTTCCAGCGTCTTGCGGAACAAATCTTCCTTATTGGCGAATTGCAGATACAAACCCTGGCGTGACACGCCGGCGGCGCGAGCGACCTCATCCATGGAGGTCTTGCGAAAGCCGTAACGCGCGAATACACCAACCGCCGCATCCAGCACTGCGAGCTGTCGCGGGTCTGAGGTCTTCCCATCACTGGCCGGCATTTTGAACACGCCGACAGAATAGACACAATAGTCCTAATGTGTCAAGTAAGTGCTAATTGTATTTCAAATCTAGTGATACATTAAATGTTATAAAACAACCTACTAGAAATGAATTCTGATTAGTTATATTAATTCAACATATCACGAAACGAACTTGATTCCCGGTCTGTGCGTCGGCTCGGCATAATCCGGCGCATGACTGACCTACCCAGGGTTCAAATCCCGACGATTTCCATTGCGCAATCGGATGAGCGATTTCCTGTGCGCCGGATATTCTGTGTCGGCCAGAACTACGCCGAGCACGCCCGCGAGATGGGATCGGATCCGAAACGCGCGCAGCCGTTTTTTTTCTCCAAACCGCCCGATGCGGTCGTCGCGAGCGGGCTGCGCCTGCCGTACCCGCCACGTACCACCAATCTTCATCACGAAGTCGAATTGGTGATTGCTCTGGGCAAGGGCGGCAGCGACGTGAGGCCCGAAACGGCCGGCTCGATGATCTTCGGCTGTGCGGTGGGAATTGACTTAACCCGCCGGGACCTGCAGACGGAGGCTAAGAAGTCAGGGCGTCCTTGGGACATGTCGAAGGGCTTCGACCATTCCGCACCCCTGGGTGCCCTGCGACGCGGCGCTCCGCCGGATTCCGGTAGTATCGCTCTGCGCATCGACGGTGGGATCCGGCAATCGGGAGATATCGCAGACATGGTTTGGGGCGTTGCCGACATTATCGCGACTCTCTCGACCTATGTCGCGGTCGCGCCAGGTGATTTGATTTTTACGGGGACGCCTTCAGGCGTCGGCCCGATACAACGCGGTGAGACAGTGCGCGGGGAGATCGCCGGCTTGGATGCCGTGGAAGTGACATTCGAGTAGCAATCGTCCTTTATCGACAGGAATCATAAAAAATGGGTCATCGACATTCTTCGACTGGGCATTGGATTGTTGCGCTGGGCGCCTTGCTCTGCATTCCCCTGGCGGCTTGGGGAGCCGGGGACTATCACCACCGCGTCGAGCAGATTCTGCTGCGCACGCCGCTGATCGATGGCCACAATGACCTGCCTTGGGAGATCCGCGACCGCTTCAAGAGCGATTTTGCCGGGGCCGACCTGCGCACCGACACCGCTCATTTGCCCGTGCCCGCCGGTGGCGCCGCCATCATGACGGACATTCCGAGACTGCGTGCAGGCCTCGTCGGCGGCCAATTCTGGTCGGTATGGGTACCGGCCGACATCAAAGGATACGAGGCCGTTCAGACCACATGGGAGCAGATCGACTTGGTCAAGCGCATGGCCGCCCGTTATCCGAACGATTTGGAAATGGCGTACTCCGCTGCGGATGTGCGCCGTATTCATCGAGCTCACAAGGTCGCCTCGATGATTGGTATCGAGGGCGGACATCAAATCAACAATTCCCTCGCCATGCTGCGGCAGATGTACGACGCGGGTGCGCGGTATATGACCCTGACGCACACCCTCAATACCGCGTGGGCCGATTCGGCCACGGATGTGCCCGTGCATCACGGCCTGACACCCTTCGGCATCGAGGTCGTGCATGAGATGAATCGCCTCGGTATGTTGGTGGATCTCAGCCATGTCTCTCCGGAGACGATGCGTGCGGCGCTTGGCGCCACGGAGGCGCCCGTGATTTATTCACATTCCTCGGCGCGCGCGCTGGTGGATCATCCGCGCAATGTACCCGACGATATCCTTCGCTTGGTAAGCACCAACGGCGGCGTAGTCATGGTGAATTTCGCGCCTGGCTATGTTTCGGACGTCCGCAATCACTGGGATGCGGATGAGGCCGCCGAAAAGACCCGCTACAACAGCCCGCCCTATGTGGGCCTCTATATTGGTCAACCGGCACGCGCCGATGCGGCTCTGGCAGCCTGGCACGCTCAGCACCCGCGCCCGGCCGCCACGCTGGCCCAGATAGCCGATCACATCGATCACATTCGTCAAGTGGCCGGCGTCGATCACGTCGGCCTGGGTTCGGATTTCGATGGCATAGGCGACGCTCCCGTCGGGCTGGAGGGAGTGGATAAGTATCCGGCGCTGCTGGAGGAATTGATGCGTCGAGGCTGGACGGACAGCGATATCGCGAAACTGGCCGGCGAGAATGTACTGCGCGTCATGGCGGCCACTGAAACGGTGGCTGTGAAATTGCGTGCCATGCGACCCGCATCGACCCTGATGTTCCGGGAGCCGACGGCCCCATAGGGGGTCGGATTCACCAATAGGAAATTGGAGTAATCATGTACAGAAAACTTTTGTCGGGGATAGTCGCGTGCGCCGGCTTCTGCGGTGTGACTCAAGCGGGGGATGTGCCGGATGTCAAAACCGGGCTGTGGGAGACGAAGACCACGACCAGCGACGCAAGCAAGCCCATTCAAATAGAGACCATGTGTACGAGTACCGCTCTGCTGCAGACGCTCTACGATTCGCGGCTCAAAAATTCGGACATGCCATGCAAGCAACTGAACGTGACACGCTCCGGAAACACCATCTCAGATCAAATGGAATGCAAATTCGGCGATAAGGTCATCAAGACGAAATCCGTTACGGTGGTCACCGGCGATACTGCCGTGCACTCGGAAATTCATCAGGACGGGAAGAGCACGGTCGTCGTCAGCGACAGCCGGTATCTGCATGCGTGTCCGGCGGGTATGCAACTCGGCGACTACGTCGGCGCCGATGGGGTGAAGTTCAACATCCTGCATCCAGAGCATGCCAGGGCCCCGGCGAAGTCTCCTTAGCGAGCAACGCTGCGTTTATGCACCTGCATATTCGCTGCCGCCATCATTCGCAGTGGTATTCTGGGGAAGCAAGTCGCAGGAGTGGAAGATGAATAGTGCGCCTCATCGAAGACTGTCAATGCGCAAATTCATGCTTGGACTGGTACCGTTAATTGGCTCCATGCCGTTCGTCGGGACGGCATCGGCAGATAATTTCGCCAATGTTTACTACGATCGCAGGACCGATGAGCTGGTCGTAACCATGTGGTATCGCGGCACCAACCCAAATCATAATTTCTCCTTGAAGTGGGGCGAATGCCAGGCCCAACAAGCGGGAAAGTTGCCCGGGGTTACTGCGCAGGTGCTGGACGATCAATGGAAGGACTTGGCACAGCATGGCTACAAGAAAACCACACGCCTAAGTTTGTCGGCTCTGCCCTGTGGACGTCCCGTAAGCGTCACGCTGCGATCGGCACCGCGTTTTCTGTACACGCTCACCATTCCCGAGTGATGCGAGGCAGGTCAGAGAGGTCGCATGCGTGTGCTGCTGGTGGAGGACGATCAGATGATTGCGCATGGCGTCCAGACGGCGCTGCGGCAGTCAGGGTTCGCCGTCGATTGGATGCTTGACGGGCGGAGCGCGGACAGCGCCCTGCAGTCTTCCACCTTAAAGAAAAGGAATAGCTAGATAGACCACTACTTCCGTCTCAGATTTGACCGCGGAGGGTAAGTCACCACTAGCGCGCTAATGCATTTGCTCGTTCCCTACAGCGGGAACCGGTGTACTCAACTTTTCCGGGGTTCGTGGCATGGCTGTCCCTATTGAAGTTAGGTTTACAGGGGACAACGATTGTTGGGTATACCAAGCCCCCACCTGTGGCGAAACACTCCTGCGGGTACTAGCACCCGAGCCGCCGGTCACGTCCACATCCGCGCCGCGATGTTCCTTTCTTCGGGCCCGACGGCGTTGGCGTAGATCGCCGTGGTGGTGAGCTGGGCATGGCCGAGCCATCTCTGCAGGAGGTTCAAGGGGATGCCGGTCTGGATCGCCGCCACCCCAAATCCATGCCGCAACCCCTTGGGCGTCGCGTGTGGCCCTTTGACGCCGGCGGCGGCCATCACGGCCAGCACCTTCTTCCAGGCGGTCGTGCGCCCAAAGTCCCAGAGCAGGGGAGGGGACTTCTTTTTCGCGCCCGCCGTCTTTCTCTTTTTGTCCTTGAGCCCGTGGACCATGGCCAGCATTTCCAGCACCGCCGGCGGCACCGGCACCGCGCGATACACGCCGCGCTTTCGTTTCTTCAAGGATTCAAACACGATGGCGCCGGCGGCGAAGTCGATACGCTCGCCGACGAGCTGCAGGGCCTCGGAGATCCGGCAGACTGTGTGGGCGAGCACGTAGCAAAAGGAGCGCACCAGGCGCTCGTCACTGTCGGCGGCGGCGAGAAATTTCTTCCGCTCGGAGTCGGTGAGGTAAAGTCGTTTTCCGGCCGGATTGAACAGTTCGCGGGACATCTGTTCATTATAGACGCTCTAGGATCGTCTGTGGGCGCCGATCGCAGCGGGGGTCGCTAGGCTTATAGGGCCTAAAAATCGGCGTTCCATGAAATCCGGCCGGGCAGGGCAGTCGCGCGACGTGCGTCGCGCAGGCCTCGCCGCTGAACAGTATTAACAATTCTGTTCACCCCAGGGGCTGGGGGGGGGGGGCCCCGGGCCCCC
>JANYJY010000032.1 GCA_025358295.1 Gammaproteobacteria bacterium | reverse complement strand
CGACCCGGACGAATAGAACCGCGTGCTCGAAAACGTCGCCCCAAGCCCTATCCATGGCTGAAACGGCCACGGGCCGAGGCTCGAGAACGAGTCCGTAGATATGGACATCTATCGTGCTACAGCCTTATGTAAGTGCCATTCGCCTTAGCGGGCTTGAGTCTCGCGGCCTGCGGGGGCGGTGGCCACGGCTCCGTCATGCCGTCGACCTTCACGATCGGCGGCTCCCTCGTGGGACTCGCGACCGGCGAAATGGTGACACTTGCAAACAATGGTGGCGATTCTCTGGCGTTGACCGCGAATGGCGCATTCACGTTTGTCCATGCCGTTACGCAGAGCACCGGTTACTCGGTCACGGTGACGATGCAGCCGACCGGACAGATGTGCACCGTAGCGAATGGCTCGGGTTCAGATGTCATGGCGAATGTGACCACGGTCACCGTGAACTGTGGCTCTCAGTCGCGCTTCGCCTATGTCGTCAATAGCGGCGACAACACGGTTTCGCAGTACACCATTGGCAGCGCCGGCGAGTTGGCCGCGATGACCATGCCGACAGTCACCACCGGGACCGCGCCGCAATCCATCGTGGTGGATCCCACCAGCCATTACGCCTACGTGCCCAATTTGAACGACAACACCGTATCGCAATACACCATCGGCGCCGACGGCGCGCTGGCGCCGATGTCTGCCGCGACCGTCATGGCGGGCAGCGGGCCCTGGGCTCTCGCCATCGACCCCAAGGGCGTCTATGCCTATGTCGTCAACAGCAACGACAAGACCATTGGGCAGTATTCGATTGGAACGAGCGGTGCGCTGACCCGGGTAGCCGCGGGCACCGTGGCCACCGGCACTCAGCCCTGGGGAATTACCCTAGCGCCTTCCGGTCTATACGCATACGTCGGTAATTTCAGCGACGGCACGGTGTCGCAGTATGCGATCGGCACGGGCGGTATCCTCAGCGCACTGACTCCGGCAACGGCACCCTCAGGAGCGAAACCCGCCGGCATCGCAATCGATCGCACCAGTGCATATGCCTATGTGGCGGATGGTGCAATTGCGTCGGTGAATAACGTATTTCAGTACACGATCGGCAGCGGCGGAACTCTCGCAGCGCAAACCAGCGCCACCGTCACGGCTGGCCTTCAGCCCATCTATATTGCCGTGTCTCCCGCCGGTGCCAACGTTTACGTGGCGAATTATGCCAACACGGGTGTGGGCACAATTTCACAATTCAGCATCGGAACGGGGGGTGCGCTGACCCCGCACGCCACCCCGACGGTCATGACCGGCAAAGGCCCGGCGTGGATTGCCCTCGACAGCGGGGGGCAGTTCGCCTACGTCACGAATATCAACGACAACACCGTGTCGCAGTACACCGTAGGCGCCGATGGCTCGCTGAGTGCACAAAGCACGCCGACCGTATCAACCGGCACCAAGCCCTTCGTCATCGCGATCGCGAAGTGACGCACAACGTGGGCGGGAAGGCTCGCCCGCGGTCGATCAATGGACCAAGGGGCGCCGCACGACTTTGCCGTTCTTCATAACGAAATCAATCTTGCGCAGGTTCTCGATGTCGATCAGCGGGCTCGCCGGCATGGCCACCAGATCCGCGGCCAGGCCGACCGCCACATTGCCGCGCACTTTGTTGACTCGGAGCAACTCGGCGGCATTGCTGGTCATGGCGCGCAAAATATCCGCGGGCGGCACGCCCGCGGCGCGCCACACGGCTAGATAGTCGAACATCAGATCCGCGCGGGTGCGCCCCGGCATGTCGATCACGGTATCGCTGCCGAAGGCCATACGCACACCAATCCGATGGGCGCGACTCAGCCGATCGATGATCTTGGGGGCCAACACGGCGGGCTCAGGAAGAATGCCGCCCGATGTTCCCACGATGTCCAAATGCGCCCGCGGAAAATCGGTGCCGACCAGAAAAATTCCCTTGTCCTTCATGCGCTTCAATTGCGCGTCGCTCAGATCGAAGCCATGCTCGATGGAATCGACACCGGCTTCGATGGCATTGTCGAGGGCGTCGCCCGCGTACACGTGCACGGCCACCGGGATGCCGGCGCGATGGGCTTCGTCGACCGCGGCGCGAAACTCTTCGATGGAATAGTGGTACGGATTGTTGTCCGCCACCAGTTTGATCACGCCGGCGCCGTAATAAATGTTCGTGCGCACCGCCTTACGAATCTCCGCGGGCCCGTCAGCGTCCATGTATTCGAATTGCCAGAATGGACCCTGCCGCGGCGGAATGTCGCGAGATTGGCCGCCGAAGGGCGCGATGATCTTGCCGGAGTCGATGATGGTGGGGCCCTCGAACCAGCCCAGGTCGATGGCGCGGCGCACATCGCTCATGGCCCATTCGGCGCTGTTGCCCACATCGCGTAGCGTCGTGAAACCCGCCTGCAGGACCTGGCCGGCGTTGTGCAAGCCGCGCAAGCCACGCAGGGTAGTGCTCTGATTCAAGTAAAAAGATTCGAACGGCGCGTCGCCGGCAATCTCCGTCAACGTCATGTGCGTGTGGGCGTCGATGAGACCTGGCGCGACGGTTTCGTGAGACAGATCGATGATCTCGGCACCGGCGGGAATGGCCACGCCGGCGCCGATGGCCGTAATCTTGCCGCCTGCCACCAGAATGATCTGGTCCTTGGCGCTGCTGCCGTGCGCCGGGTCGATGACCGTTCCGGCGCGAATCGCCACCACCTGCGCGAACGCAGGGGTGGCCAGCAGCAACAGCGATGCGAACAGCGCTTTCATCGCTTAAAACTTGTAGTTGACGTGCACCTTGAACCAGCGCGGCATGCCCGGGTAGGACTGGGCCAAGTTGTTCACGCCGGTGTTGTCGAAGCCCATGGTCGCGTAGTGCTTATTGGTTAGATTCTCGAGTGACGCGCCCACCTCGATCTGCCCACCGTGAGTGAGGTAATTCAGGCGCGTATTCGCAATGCCGTAGGACCCCTGGCGGATATCCGGGATGTCCGCGACACCGAACCAGAAACTGCTCAGGTAGTTGCCGTCGACCTGGGCCGAGAGACGACCATTGAACAGCGGCCAGGTATAGCGGGCCATGGCATTGCCGCTCCAACGCGGGGCATTGCTCGGAATGTAATCGCCGGGAACGCCATTGCCGCGGGCGTCGATGTCATGAATGATGGAATCTACGTAGGCGACACCCAGTCCCAGTCGCAGGTTCTCAGTGGCGGCGTATTCGACCTCGAACTCGGCGCCCTTGTTCTTTGCCGGCGCATTGCGGATCAGCTGGGCCACCGCGAACAGGTAGGTCAGTACCTGATTGTTCTTATAGTCGTAGTAATAGACGGCGCCGTTGAAGCGCAGCTTGTGATTTAGCCATTCGGATTTGACTCCCGCCTCGAACGCGTTGAGTTCCTCGGGCTTGATTTCCAGCGCCGCAAGCAGGGCCGGAGTACCGATGGTGTTGGGGAACAAGGGGGCATTGAAGCCGCCGCCCTTCACGCCGCGGTTGTAGCTCAAGTAGGTGAGCAGGTCCGGCGTGAAATGCAGATCCATCTCGGCCTTGCCGCTGAATAGATTGCTCTTCAACTGATTGCTGTACTGGTACAGCGCGAGTCCCGGAACCGGGGTCAGCTGCACGATCTGACTACCCACGGTGTTCTGCGGGAAGAGCTCCTGCGGAAACCAGTTGTAGTTGTAGTCTTTCTTGTCGTAGGTGTAGCGGGCGCCCAAGGTGAATCCAACCAGATCGGTGGCGCGGTATTCGCCTTGTGCGAACACGGCTCCGGACTTGGTGGTCAAGCTGTACGGAATCTTGGTCTCGGGAATGCCGCCGTCGGTTCCCGGAACGCTCGGGGAAGGCCAGCCGCCACCGGGGTTGCCCGGTGTGATGAATTCATTGGCTTGATAATTGAAGTTGCCGTCCCAGCCCTCGTAGTAGTCGCCTTGGATGCGCAGCGCGTACACACCGGTGGTCCAGTTGAGCTTGTCGCCGCCGCCGTTGAGGCGCAATTCGCCGGATTCTTGATTGACGTTGCTGCCATTGAAGAATTGGAACCAGGTTTGCGGCGTGGTATCGGAGTCTTCGGCGTAGTTCTTAGTCAATTTCTGGTAATCGCCGATGGCGGTGAGGTGGGCGAAGCCCAGGTCCTGGGTGTACTTGGCCGTAAATCCGCTGGTTGAGATTCGCGCGTACCCCTGGAAGTTGCCAGAGGTCGAGAATGCCCCCGAACCCGGATAGCCCGTGCAGGGCGTTGTGTTGGTGCCGTTGGTGCAAGGACCATGATTGCCGGGACCGTAGCCGATGTCGCCGCCGGGCGGCAGGAAGGTGTCGTAGCCGCCGCCGAGGCCGTAGGTAGAGCGGGATTCCCACGCTCCTGCACTCACGTCCTGCCTGGAGAGACGTCCGATGAACAACAAGTCCGATTTCTCGCCCAGCTTGAACAGCAATTGGCCGCGCAGCGCCCAGTCGTTGCCGTTTTCGGAGTTCTGTCCCCCGGACACGCCGAAGTGCGTGAACAAGGGATCGTAATGGTTGCTCTCGAAGGCGATGCGGCCGTCGACGCCGTCCCAAATCTGGCCGCCGACGGCGCCTTCGACGCGGAACAGGCTGTGCTGGCCGGAGGTGACGTTGACATAGCCCTCATAGTTATCGGTCGGGCGGCGCGATACGAACTGCGCCAGGCCGCTGGTGGCATTGCGGCCGAACAGGGTGCCTTGCGGGCCGCGTAGCACTTCGACCCGGTCGATGTCGAACAGAGAGAAGGCCAAGCCGGCCATTTGGCTCACATACACGTCGTCGACGTAAATGGCGGCGGGACTTTCCTGGTGATCGGCGAAATCGTTTTGGGTGATGCCGCGAATCGACAGGGTGAACGAGGACGGACCGTTCGGTTGAGTCAGCACCACTGCCGGCATGGACTTGGTAATGTCGGTGGCCGTAACTGCGCCCATCGAGCTGAGCTCGGCGCCGCTGATGGCTGATATCGAGATGCCGACATCCTGTGAGTTCTGCTCGCGCTTCTGGGCAGTCACCACGATTTCCTCGAGGGCCCCGGAAGTAGGCGCCTGTTCGGCGTAGGCATTTAATGTGATGCCGACTAAAACAGCTCCAAGCGCGCAGCGAGTAGCGCCGGTAAATATGCTCAACATGGAAATCCCCTCAAATGTATTGGTTCGACCGAAAGCCACGCGTTTGCGTTCGGCTTGGACGGCAGCAGCGTTGCGGGCGTCCGGAGTTTTTCCCTAAACTCGCCGTGGTTCTACGGCAGAATAGACAATGAACGGCCGTCAAGCAATCACTTCGAGCCGATGCGGCATTTTAACTACAAGATTGCGTTATATCGTTAGAACAATGTGGCATTAATGCACTGAAGCATCGGGGAAGACACTTGAAAACAACTCGCCGGGATCTCATCAAAACCTTCGCTGCGTTGCCGTTGGTGCGCCTCAGCCGCGCCGAACCCGAGGTCATCCTCTTCAACGGTTTGATCCATACGGTGCATCCGGGACAGCCCGACGCCACGGCGGTCGCAATTGCCGACGGTCGAATCCTGGCGGTGGGTGCGGATCGCGAAGTGTTGGCGATGGCGGGAAGGAACGCGCGGCGCATCGATATGGGGCGCCATCGGGTGTTGCCCGGTTTCAATGACGCTCATGCGCATCCCTGGGCCTCTGGCCTTAACCGGCTCAAGCAGGTTGCCTGCGATAAGAGCTCGATCGATGAGATTCTCGCGGCCTTGCACGCGCGCGCGGCGGCGACGCGCAAGGGGCAGTGGGTACAGGGTTTCTTGTACGACGACGGCAAGACACCGCGGCCCCTGACTCGGGCAGACCTGGATTCCGCGGCGCCCGACAATCCCGTGATCGTGACGCACCGGGGTGGCCACACCGCGTACGTGAATTCGCTGGCATTGACACTGGCCGGCGTCACCGCCGCCACGCCGAATCCGGCCGGCGGCCGCTTCGAACATGGTCCGGACGGGGAATTGAACGGCCGCGTGGCCGATGCAGCCATGACGATGGTGGCCAATAAAATTCATGAAGAATCGAGCCGTGACGATCACAGGCGCGCCATCGCACTCATCTCCAAGATGTACGCGAGCTATGGCGTGACCTCGTGCTGCGATGCCGATGCCACACCCGACGCCCTGCAGGGTTACCAGGATGCGCGGGAGGCGGGCGAGCTGAAGTATCGAGCCTACTGCCATATGGATGTGCTGTATCTGGACCGTTATATCGAGGCCGGATTGCATACCGGATTCGGCGATTCCATGGTGCGTATCGGCGGCATCAAGCAATACTCCGACGGGTCAATCTCGGAGCGGACCGCGTGGCTGGCCGACCCCTATGTCGGCATCCCGAATTATTTCGGCGTCGAAAGCGGCACTCGGGAAAGCTTGTACGCGAACTCACGCAAGGCGTGGCTCGCGGGATTTCAGCTGGCGACGCATGCCAACGGCGAGCGCGCCATCGATCGCATGCTCGGCATCTATGAACAGCTGCAGCGTGAAACGCCGCGCCGCGAGCCGCGCTTTCGTCTGGAGCACTGCACGGTCGTCACGCCTGAGCTGGTCTCGCGGATGCAAGCCGTGGGTGTGATTCCGATTCCCTTCGCGGGCTATGTGAATTTTCACGGCGACGTCATGCATTTCTACGGCGATGAGCGCATGAAACGCATGTTCGCCTACCGCTGGTTCATCGACGCCGGCTTGAGTGCGCCGACCGCCTCTGACTACACGGCGAGCCCGCCGTCGCCGATGCTGTGGTTGTATTCCATGACCACGCGCAAGGATCCCACCGGTCATGTCTGGGGTGGAGAGCAACGCGTCACCCTCCCCGAGGCCGTGCGCGCCGCGACTCTCAACGGCGCCCATGCCTCGTTCGAAGAGCATGACAAGGGTACGATCGAAACCGGGAAACTGGCGGATATCGTGGTGCTTGAGGAGGATCCTTTCACGGCGCCCGACGAGCATTGGCAGGACATCAAGGTTCAGAGGACCATGCTAGGCGGTCGCTGGGTTTACGAGGCGTAGCGAGAAAGGCCGGTGGGCGCCCCAGCGCCCGCTTTGGCGGGACCGGGTCGCCGATATTTGCGTGCAGTTCGATAAGGCGACTAGAATCGGCTCACGGCGCGGGCGTCGTATAATGGTAATACCCAAGCTTCCCAAGCTTGAGCCGTGGGTTCGATTCCCATCGCCCGCTCCACTTCTTTCGCGATGGCAGCCAATGTAAGACCACGTCAGGCAACCTGAACGGTTAAGGAACTGTTGCAGCGTGTGAATGACGGGTAGAGCCTGATCCAGCCCAACGGTCGCGGTCCTCCCCCGAGCGGAAAGCGAAGTGGCCTGAAAGCCGCCGTTCGAAACGAGCGAAGCGGTCATTCGCCAGGCAATCGGGATCGACACGACGCACCGTGGGGTGTCACCATGGAGGCATGCGCACTGTTTACGAGGCCGCGGGTGGCATCGCAGTTCTACGTCGCCTTGCCAGCGCCTGGCACAAGCGGGTGATGGCCGATGAGGTCGTCAGCCATGCATTCAGCCACGGATTCCACCCCGAGCACACGGAGCGACTCGCGGCCTACTGGGCAGAGGCATTAGGCGGGCCCGACACTTACTCTGCAAACTACGGTGACGAGACAACCGTTGTAAAGATGCACGGCGGTAAGGGGCCGCACGACGAGGTGGATCGGTGTGCTATAGCCTGTTTCGACCAGGCCCTGGTCGACGTCGGTTTCGCCGAGGCCGATCCACTACGATATGTTTTGCACGACTATTTTGCGTGGGCGACCACGACCACGATGTCCTGCTACCATGAGTCCGCCGATGATGTGCCGGAGGGCCTTAGCATCCCGCGCTGGTCCTGGAGGGGACTCGAGATATGAGCCGACGCAGAAGTCGATCCGCGTAAGGACTCGAACACTTAGATAGTCCGCTTTCGAGAAACCGGTGCTTATGAGCGCGCAGGTTCACTCATTGCCGACAGCGCCAAATCGGCCCCTGTGAGACATGGTGACCGGCGGCTTTGAGAGAGACAGCATTGCCCGGAAGCGCGAATCGTGGCGCTTTAGACTCCTATGAACAAGAACACCCCCGAGTGAATCAGCATGCGAATGGGCCGTAAGAGAATTCCGGTCCCTGTATTCCTGATCGCCAGCCTTTATCTTGCCGTGGGTGTCGGCGGTTTTGTTGCTCACTTCAGCGACCGTCGCGCGCCTGAGTGGATTTGGGTTGAGGTCACTGAGTGTCTCGCAATCGTTTGCGGTGTTTATCTTCTGCGCGCGCACAATTGGGCTCGCTGGCTTGCTAGTGCATGGATGGCCTTTCACGTTGTCGTAAGCTTCGGCGAATTGCGCTAGTTCGCGATACACAGCCTATTCCTCGTATTGATTGTCTGGTGTCTCTTCCATGCGGACGCCAGTCGTTTTTTCAAAAACACGCATACGGCCTAGTTTGTAATGAACGACAGCTCCGGGCAATTGTCCCGCTTTGAAAACTTACCGCTCCGTGCCGATCTGCGCTAGCCGGCGTACCGGCCGATGCGTGCCCGACCCGGCAGTTCAGTGATTCTAGAACCGGGCATACGAAATCATATAAGCTGTCATTCAGAATAATGACGGCGCGGCTCTGTTACGGGGTCCGCCCTATAACCACGCCAGGGAATAACCAGCGTCGATGACTGAGCCGTCGAAAGCCGTATTTCTGAGTTATGCCTCCCAGGACGCCGCCGCCGCCCACCGGCTGGCGGAGGCGCTGCGTGCCGGCGGCGTCGAGGTATGGCTTGATACGACGGGACTGCGCGGCGGGGATGCCTGGGATCAGAAGATTAAGAAACAGATCCGGGACTGCGCGCTATTCCTGCCTATCATCTCGGTGACCACCCAGGAACGCGATGAAGGGTATTTTCGTCGAGAATGGAGGCAAGCGGTTGACCGCACGCACGACATGGCGGGTCGCGCGACCTTTCTGATTCCGGTGGTCATTGACAACACGAACGACCGCGAGGCCGAAGTTCCAGACGAATTTCGCAGTGTTCAGTGGACCCGCTTACGAAACGGCGAGACGCCTACGTCGTTTGTGGAACGCGTGCGCGGACTGCTTCAATCCAAAGGCGCCCGCATCGATTCAACGCGTCCAATCAGCATCCCCTCCGCCGCTCCAGCACCAGTCGCGCCGTCACGCGAACCGTCCGCATCCGCGCCGATAGTTCCAAAGTCACCCGTCAAATTATCGCCGGCGCTACTTGCAGCGATAGTCGTTGCCGCCCTAGCGGTCGGCTACATCGGCCTTGCGCAGTTCAAGAGCCGCCAGCCTGCTGCTGTCGCGACCGTCACGGCCCCGCTCTCCGCCCCAACGAACGTTGCCGAAAAATCCGTCGCCGTGCTGCCTTTCGTAAATGAATCCTCGGACAAGGAACAGGAGTATTTCGCGGATGGCCTCACCGAAACGATGATTGACCTTTTGTCGAAGGTTCCGGATCTGCACGTCGCGGCGCGTACCTCCTCGTTCTACTTCAAAGACAAGAGCGAGAGGCTGCCGGTCATCGCCAAGGAACTCAATGTTGCCAACGTGCTGGAGGGCTCTGTGCGCAAGGCCGCGAGCAGGCTGCGGATCACGGCGCGGCTTGTCCAAGCCGACAACGGCTATCAGCTGTGGTCCGAGACCTACGACCGGGATACCAAAGACATCTTCAAGGTACAGGACGAGATCTCGGCCGCCGTCGTGACGGCGCTCAAACTCAAACTCGCCGCCCCCGCCGCTGTCGCCGATGATCGGGGTACCACCAATACCGCAGCGTACAACCAGTTCCTGATCGCAAGACATCTAGGTCGACTCTATACCCTCGACGGATATCGCCGCGCGCTAGAAGCCTATGAAAAAGCCCTGTCGCTTGATCCCCACTACGAGATGGCACGCGCGGCGTCGAATCTCAATCGCGCAAATATCGCTGACCAGATTGGTGATGGTCCGGGCCTCACCCGCGCCATCGCCGAGATGCAGGAGGGTGTCACCCGCGCACCAGATCAGGCATGGGCGTATCGCTATCGGGGACTTGCGCGAGCGCAGTGGCTGTGGGATTACGCAGGTGCGAAGGTTGATTTTCAGAAGGCCATCGCGCTGGCGCCCACAGAGCCGCTCAATTTGCAGGACTACGGTACAGTTCTGTCATCCTTAGGTCAGTTCGAAGCCTCGATAGAGGTGACACAGAAGTCGCTCGACCTCGACCCACTGGCGACGGACGCTATGGCCAATATCGCGCAGGCCCAGTTAGCGCTACGCGACTGGGCAGGTGCGGAGGCGTCACTCGCGCGCGCGCTGCAAATCGCGCCAGGTAGCGACACGCTGCTCGGCACCAGCACGAACCCGGGCATGGCGGCGCTGCGCCTCTTGCAGGGCCGGCCCGAGGAGGCGCTGACGTTTTGCCAGCGCGTCACCGACGAGCGCGCCAAAATACCTTGTATTGCGCAGGCGGAATATTCTGCTGGTCACAAGGCAGAGGCTGAGAATGCGCTCGCCGAACTCCTCAAGAGCGGCGCCACGAGCAATACCTACGCGATTGCGCAGACCTACGCCTGGAGGGGTGAGACCGACAAGGCGTTCGAGTGGTTTGACAAGGTTGTCCTTGTGCGCGATGCCGGTGTTACGCAACTATTGTCCGACCGTCAGCTCGATTCGTTACACAAAGATGCGCGCTGGAAAGCATTGCTCAAGAAGGTGAACCTGCCGGAGTAAGGCGCTCGCAGATCGAGACGCGGCTCCTGAATGTTCGCTGTGGAGATAGCTAAGTGGCACTGCCAAACGACGGCTACTGTTGGCCGCAACGCGCCTAAAATCCACCCCACATCATTGGTCTGTTTATCGGATTGACAACTGTGCATTGTGGTCATACTTTATGACTGCCTCATAGGTGCGGGTCGCTTCCCGCCGAGGCTGGCCAAGATTAAGTCAACATGGATTGGCCAGCGCACGCGCCGGGAGCGGACTTTCACACCCACTTAAAGCAAGGGACGGGCGCGCCGCCCGCGGGTGACGCGCCCCAGTGCTTCCTTCGTTTACTTCAAATTCAAAACTTGCATGGTCTCGGATCCCAGCGCACGGCGGATTTTGCCTCGATCAGCCGCACCTTGATTCGAACTCATCACCGAACCATAGACCTGTGACGCAATTGCGTCGGACTTCGCCGTCAGGCCGTCCCGGACTGCCCAGTTCTTATAGGTAACAACCAAGTAGATGTCGGGATCATTCGGCCCGCGCGGCTCCGCTTGCAACACCTGATAGTCAAGAATCAAACCCGCTTTCTTCGATGCCTCCTGTTGCTGCTTCCAGGTCGTGGCAAGAAACTTCAGGTAGTCCTCAAAATGCCCGTATTCGGTTCGGATGGCCGAAACGGTAACCACGTTCCCCTCGGTATACGGTCGGTCCTCAGCACTCACAATGGCGCTACAGAAGCCGAACACTAAAGCCGCACACGCGGCGGCGATGGACCGGTGATTCATCTTCATCATGGCATTTCCCCTTTGTGACTATTTGTTGTATTGATCAAGGACACCGACGCCGATTGTGCCGCAGATCCTTCGAGAATTGTAGACTTGGCGCCTTGGTCGTTTTGCAGCCGGGCCGGTCATGAGTTCACGGCTGGCGGAAATGATTACCCCGATGCTCTCATCGTGCGTTGCGAAACAGCTTGATTCGTCTCAATAAATACACGGCTTCGCGTGGATTCGATTACCACCGCACGCTCCATCCTTTTGCTTCACCGGGCTAAGCTAGGCCACGCCAGGCAATATAGGGCAACGAGCGAGTTGCCAAATTGACGATTATTTTGGCGGCTGTGGGAACACGTTGGGATTTCGAGCCCAGTTGCTGCGGCGTTTCGTTGCCTCACGTTGTACAAATAATATTAGCGCGCACGAATTGCCGGGCCTTGATAGTCTGCCTGTCTCCCCCAGCGTGGCCCCTAGAGGACGATCAGAAGCATGGAAACGATTGGCCGCGACTTACGCGAGATGCAGCGAATCCCCCTGGCTCCGTCTCACGTTCAGGCGCTGCTCGCTGCGGGCAAGATTGCCGCGTATCCCGCGGGCACGTTTCTCGCAAAACCCGGCGAGCCGATAGATCACTTTGTCTATGTGGAGGAAGGCGAGATCGAGGTGGTCAACGCCTACACGGATGAACGCCTGCTGCCGTCGACGCTCGGTCCAACACAGTTTATGGGAGAAATTTCCTTTCTGAACGGCGGCGCATGGTCGTTGCCAATGCGCGCGGTACGGGACACTCGGGTAATCGAGGTGCCCCGCGAAGCAATGCTGACGCTTATGTCTCAGATCCCTGAGATGTCGGACATCATCATCACAGTGTTTTCGGCGCGCCGCCGACGCCAGCTTGACGGTCGCGACAGCAGCTTACGGCTCATCGGCGAAGATCAGGACCGAAACGTGCGTCGAATCGCGGAGTTCGCCAGCCGCAACCGTATCCCCTACACGTCCCTGCCGCTGGGAAGCCCTGAGGCTCAAATCACGGCCCAAAGCTGCTCGATCGCCCCTGAAACGCCCGCAGTGATTTTCGGACGCGACGTCGTTCTAACGGACCCCACCCCGGACAAGGTCGCGCATTTGCTCGGCCTCAATCTCGACTTTAAGAATGACGAAACATTCGACGTGCTAATCGTCGGCGGGGGGCCTGCGGGAGTCGCCGCGGGCGTGTATGCGGGGGCCGAAGGCCTGTGCGCATTGGTGGTGGAAGACGTCGCCATCGGGGGTCAGGCCGGAACATCCAGCCGAATCGAGAATTACATGGGCTTTCCGACCGGCATTTCCGGTGCGGACCTTGTCTGGCGCGGCGAAGTACAGGCGATGAAATTCGGGACTCGCTTCGCCATGCCGCGTCGGGTAGTGCTCCTGCAGAGGCTCGAGGACGAGAGCTTTTGCGCCACCTTCGACAATGGCCAGCGTGTCCGTGCCAAGGCGGTTGTGGTCGCGACTGGAGTTCAGTACCGCCGGCTGCCGCTCGATCGGCTTGCTGGCTTCGAAGGCGCCGGTGTTTACTATGCCGCGACCGAGATCGAGGCGCGCTATTCCAAAGGAACGGAAGCCGTGATCATCGGCGGCGGCAACTCGGCGGGGCAGGCGGCGATGTTTCTTAGCCGCTCGGCGAGCTGTGTGCGCCTATTGGTTCGCGGAGCGTCGCTGGCGGCGTCGATGTCTAGCTATCTCTCCAGCCGGCTCGACGCCGACCCAAGAATCACCATTCAGTACGGCGCCGAAGTAAGCGGGCTGCATGGCGCGGACCATCTTGAGTCATTGACTATTCGTGACGTGAAGAGCGGGACAAGCTGCGTCGTCGACACGCGCGCACTGTTCATCATGGTGGGCGCCGCGCCAAACACCGAGTGGCTCTCAGGACTGGTGAAGCTAGACGACAAAGGCTTTGTGGTCACCGGTCACGGTGCAGAAGGGGCAGCTTCGCCTTTCGCCACCTCGCTGCCCGGGATTTTCGCGGTCGGCGATGTTCGCGCGGGCTCCGTCAAGCGCGTCGCCTCCTCAGTTGGCGAGGGATCGGTCGTGATCTCCAAAGTTTGGGAGTTTGTAAATCGTAGCCGGTAGTCGACACGACACTTTTGGCGCCGCCACTAAATAATCGTCCGGCGCCTACCCACCTTTTTGCTGCAGATTTTTCGGTTTTTGGCCCGGCTTATTTCCCCGGATTGGACCCGAAAGCAGCGACTCGAGCGCACCGTGATCAATCGGTTTCGTCAAGTGCTGATCGAAACCCGCGGCTTTTGCACGGGCCTGTTTTCTTCTTGACCCCAGCCGGTTAGCGCAACCAAATAAAGTTCGCCGCCCCATGGTTCACGGCGTAGTGAGCGCGCAAGTTCGTAACCGTCGAGGCCAGGCATGCCGAGGTCCAGCAGTGCCACCTCCGGACGAAAGGCTTGCGCAACGGATAGGGCGGCACGACCGTCGTGGGCAACGCGCACCTGGTGCCCAGAGAGTGCCAATATCATCGCGAGGCTATCGGCCGCGTCTTTGTTGTCATCGGCCACCAGAATGCGTCGAGCAGCCGAAGTAACCGGCAAGCCGTTGCTTTCAGGCGCTTCCGCACTCGCAGGCAGCGCGGCAGCGAGCGGAAGACGTAGCAGAAATTCGCTGCCGTGACCCAAGCCCTCACTTTTTGCCTCGATCGAACCGTGGTGAAGGGCAACGAGACCCTTGACGAGCGCAAGCCCTATTCCGAGCCCACCGTCCGACCGGACGCCAGTATCCTCGACCTGGCTGAACATCGTAAAAATACGATCGAGATCGTGAGGAGCGATGCCGATACCATCGTCCTTCACGGCAAGGCAGAGCGTACTACCCTGCACTTGACCCCAAAGTTCAATGTGGCCGCGGGGATCGGTGTACTTGGCCGCATTCGTCAGCAAGTTGGAGAGGATCTGTGATACTCGGAGCGGATCGGCCTCCAGCACCGGCGCCTCAACGGGCAGAGTCACGAGCAATTCGTGTCCCTTGCTATCGAGCAGCGGCCGGACAGCTTCCACGGCGGCATCGACGATGCTGGTCAGCGAGACGCGCTGTGTCTGCAGCTGTAGCTTTCCCTGAGTAATGCGGGCCACATCGAGCAGGTCATCGAGCAACCTCGCCATGTGGTTGACCTGGCGCTGAATGACCTTCTTCGCCCACGACTCGGAGTCCTCGTTGATCTCTCGCCTACCCAGTAACGCGGCAGCGTTTTGTATCGGCGCGAGGGGATTTCTAAGCTCGTGCGCAAGCGTTGCAAGAAACTCGTCTTTGCGCCTGTCCTGCTCACGCAGTGCCTCGTTCAAAGCCGCGAGTTGCAGTTGGTCCGCTTTCTGTGCGGTCACATCGACCGTCACGCCGTCGAAACGTATGGCTGTTCCATTGGCTGCGTAATCTGCGCCGCCTAAGGCTCGAATCCATTTGACTTGCCCTGATGTCGGATCCACCGTGCGGTAAATCGTATCGTACGCGGTGTGGTTGCTCATGGAGAGGTCCATAGCTTTTCGAGTCGGCTCGCGGTCCTCTGGATGGATCCGCGCATAGAAGTCATCAATTGTGATTCGGGCATCGGAAGGAAAAAAGAAGTGCTCCTTGACTCGGTCATCCCACATGAGCTCATCGAAGGGCAGGTCGCAATTCCAGAAGCCCACGCCGGAGAGCCGCACCGCGTAATCCAGGCGTGCGCGGCTTTGCTGGAGTTCGGCGGCCCGCGCTGCGGCTTCGAGGGCCTGCCTTCGATCGGTCGTTTCCAGGCAGATCACCAGAACGCCCCACCCTCCATTAATCGGGAGTGAAACGCGCCAAATCGACCAATCAAAACAAGCGGATTCTGCTTGGACCCCGGCCGCTGGTGGGTTGGGGATTGATTGCGAAGAGTCGAATACCTCTCCGGTGGCAAGCACTCGATGACAGTGTTCGTTCAGCAATCGCGCGGCCTCGGGCCACACATGTTCCAGCGTCTTGCCGACCGGATCTCGGCCGGGGAACAATGTCTGATACGCCCGACTCACGCGCAGGACGGTCAAATCGGCTCCTCGAAACAACGCGGCTTGAAGCGGTAGATGCTCCAGTATTGAACTCAGCAATTGCCCATCGGCCTGCAGCGTTTCAGGTGCGATCGAAACGACAGCCAGCTCGGTGGAATGCTCGACCGAGAGCATCGGCTCCGAAGCGAAGTCATCCCTTTGCGTTTTTTTCATTATTTAGGAGCCAAAAAGATTCACATTTCTACATCTTCGGGCGTCCAAATTTACGTGGAAATCAGCTAAATAGATTACCAAAACGAGGGTGTTTACCCAAGCGCGCCAAAAGTAACGATTTCCTGTGGATAACTTTCCATTCCGTACATCACGCTTGGTGATGAATGCACGATTCAAAGGTCTCTGCGCAGAACTTTCTGGGCCACCAATCCGACACCTACCAGCGCAAGAATCGCGATGCCCTCGCGCAGTTGGGTCGCTGCAAGAAGTGCGATGCTGCCGAGGATTGCAAACCCGGCGATATAGTCGCCAGCCGGTAGCTGGAAGTAAGCAGCGGAGACATCGTTGCGCCGCCGCAGGATTGGCACCGAGGCGCAAATCACGATATAGGTCAAGACTCGCGTTCCCACCGCGATGGTAATTGCAGTGGTAAACGAACTGGCAACGGGTGCGACCCAAGCGGCCGTGGACATGATGATAATCGCCACCAGTGGCGTTCGCCGCAGAGGATGCACGAATGACACTGCAGATGGCATCTGAGCACGTTCGCCCATCGCAAACAGCGTGCGACTGCTTGCGATCAGGATGGTAATTAGCACTCCAAGTAACAGTGGCACTGCGCCTACGGCTACTACGGCGCCACCCCATCCACCTACCATGGCCGTAGCCGCATCAGCGACCGGTCGTGTCTACGTGGCCAGCGAGCCCAGCGTGCCGATACAGACCAGCTGTATAAGAAAATACAATCCCGTCGTCACGCCGACGCTCACCGCGATGGCGACGGCCATATCTCGCCATGGATCACTCAGTTCGCCACCGGCAACAGATCCGGCCTCAAAGCCAAAGAATGCAAATATCGATAGCAAAATGGCTGAACCGATGTCCCGTGACTGCGGTGCCGGTGTCCAATGTATCCTCGATGAGTCAAAGAAGGATGCGCCAGCCACGATAAAGAGGATCACTAATAGGACTTTTACGGCGCTCAATGCGGTGCTCAACCAGACTGTTTCACTCAGTCCCCTGCCGAGCACGAATGCGAGACCACCGGTCACGACGGTGACCGTAATTACCCGTCCCATTCCGTGCGCTACGGCCGGGGCAAATTCGGCCAAATAACCGATCAACAGTTTGCACAGTTGCGAAGGCCAAGGTGGTTGTAAGCAACGTTATTCTTCGACATTGCTGCGGACCTTGCAGCCATCGTGAGTGGAGACGACTCCATCGGAACCAAAGTCTGGCGCCCCGCCATCCGTGCAGATCGTCAGTGAGCGCTGACCTCACCAAGGATCTCGTGACACATCGCGCGCACTTGCTTCGTCGTCATGGCAGCGAACACGCCATTCCAGGCCGAAGACTTCGTGTCATAAGTCTTCGTGGCCCATGTCTCTCCGGTCTTCAGGTCTTGAAATCCAACTTGCGCGTTGATGAACGCATTTCCCGTCATTATTCCCAACATGACCCGAGCGCCAATAGAGACATAGCGGTAGTCCACGACATTGACTACCACCAAGGCACCCTCTGAACCCGTGGGCTGGGGCGCTCCGTCCTGCATCGAAAATTGCGCCTCGGCTGCGTGAAATTCTTCTGAGCACTCATCGTGCCAGATGCCTTTGAAGCCCGTCCAGTCTTTAGCGGACGTCGAAACGTCGCTTCCAGTCAGGTTGAGGACAACGTGCTTGCCCGGAGCCTTGGTGCCAACGGGCACCGGCGCGCCCCCGTCCTGTTTCTGGACGGTCGACGCACAGCCTGCCATTAACAACACCAGACATAACGGCCCGATCGATCGTTTGTGGTACATGACCTCTCCCAAAAGTTTCTGTTATTTTCATTGTGTGCCCCCCCAACCTTAACTCTGCTCGAGTCATCTTAAAGTCGGTGGCAGTCGCCTCGAGCGTCGGCTTGGTGCCCAAGTTGATCATGACCCAAAACAGGTTGTTCCGCAGTGAAATGGTGCTGGGTGTCATTTGCCGCGTGCTTTATTTCGAAGTTGACGGGCTCGGTCTGCGGTCGCCGCTGTGGCTGATGTCAAAGAATACGCTGTATCGCCAGTGTGCCGATAAAGCGTCAGTTTTCATCCGAGGTCTTATGTGCTCTTAAGGCATCGCGAATTACCTTCGCGGCGTTAACGAGATAGGTCTGCTGTTGGTCCTGTAACTCGGCACCGAACTCGATATCTATCTGCCGCAGCAGAAGCTGCTTTTCTGCGGTCGTGATGCCAAGTCGCCGCGGATTGTCGTGAGTCCCCGGCTCCCTATTCAGCAGAGTCGAATATGCCTCGGAAGACGTTTCGAACAGGGAGCGATCTATCGAGTCCACCTTCTCGCTATATTGGGACACGACGGACATGACTTCCAAATAGCTGACGTTGGTGCTCGCTGACGCCTTGAGTGCGGCGCATGCATTCGCGACTTCGGTGTACAGCTCGAGTTTGTGGCCATAGAGCTCCACGAGCCGCCCGGGTAGAGCTTGCGACGGAGATGGCACGCTCATCTCTCGCATCCGGGCTATGTGTTGCGCAATTTCCCGACGGTATCGATTGCTGCTCTCGATACAGGTGGCAAGCATACTTTGGCGCGGTGCCTGGAGCTCCCGCTCCTCGGCCAGACGGATATGCTCGATTGCGCTGAATTCCCGGAGATATTCCGTGACGAATTGCAAGGGAGAGGTCGCGCGCGCGCGCGCAGACGAACACAGGCTGATGCAAACTATAGCCACGAACCAAGTCGTTCTGTTCATGACGTCATGTTAACAAGGAGCGTAGGGTCACCGGCCGCAATTCGTCCCCAGCCCAGCGAGACGGCACGTACTCGCCCATAAGGCTCTATTCAACGCCGCCGTACGTTCGCCTCCAGCCAATTGCGAATCTCGAGCAGACGCAGAGTCTCAGTACTCACGGCAGGACCCAGTCCGTGCTTCCACAACAGCGTCGAATCAGCCGGATTGGCCTGCAGCACGCGAAGCTCGGCGGCAAATGCCGCAAGTGCGGGCATGTCGCGAAACATGCCTTCGCTGACCAGGGTTTGGCCGTAGCGCTCGGCCGCGGCGGCAATGTCGGCGAAGTCGTATTCCGGATGATATTGCACGCCCCAAAAGGTGCCGCGCCCGTGCGTGAACGAGGCTGCCTGAATGCCGAAGTCGTTCTCGGCGAGGAGCACGGCGCCGGGCGGCAGCACGGCGATTTCATCGCGATGAATGGTGGGTGCCTCGAAGGCGGGCGGCTTGCCGGCGAACATAGGATGTCGGCGGCCCGCCTCGGACTGCAGGATGCGTCGCGCAAATCCAAACTCGCGGCCTCGAGGGTTGGCGCGCACTTCGCCCCCGGCAGCGGTGACCGCAACCTGCAGTCCCCAGCAACTGCCGAAAAACGGCACTCCGGCGGCAAACACGGCCTTGGCGAGTTCGACTTGGCGCGTTACCGGCGCGCCGCCGTTATAGATATTGAGTGCCGACCCAGTCATGGTGACGCCGTCATAGTCGTTCAGGGCCGCTCCCGCAGGCAGCGATGCCCCGTCCGCGGCCGCGACGATGTCGATGCGCAGGGACGCATCGATTCGGTGCAGTACGCGTGCGTAACCATTGCCCGAGTCGTAGCCGAGCGCCGCCACCTGTCGCGCTCGAATCTCGGCCACATTGCCGTCGATGATGAGGATGCGTGCCTCGTTCACGTTGGGCTGCCCACGGCCTCCAGCTTGCCGGCCACCGCTGCGCGAAAGATTCTTATCAACTGCGCGGCCTCGACCGGGATCGGATTGCCGACGGCTGAGGGGTCGATCGCGGCCTCGCGGCCGATGATGTCGGATTTGTCGGCGCTGACGCCTATCTCGGCGAGCGAATGTGGTATTCCGAGCTCGCGCCGCATCTGTATGACCCAGGCAAGAAAGCCGTCGAAGCCCCGCCCGGGTAGGTCGAGCACACGCGCGATCACAGCGGTTTTGTCGGCGATCGCGTCACGATTGAAGGTGACGACGTAGGGCAGGATCACGGCATTGGTGAGTCCGTGGTGGGTGTTGAACCAAGAACCCACCGGGTGAGCGATGGCATGCACACCCCCGAGACCCTTTTGGAATGCCGTGGCGCCCATGGATGCGGCGGCCAGCATGTAGGCGCGCGCTTCGATGTCCTTGCCGTCCGCGCAGGCGCGCGGCAGGTATTGATGGATCAGCCGCATGCCTTCGAGCGCCACGCCGTCGGCGAGCGGGTGGAATCCCGGCGCGCAGAAGGCCTCGAAGCAATGCACGAAGGCGTCGATGCCCGTCGCGGCCGTGACTGCGCGCGGCAAGCCCACCGTCAATTCCGGATCGGAGATGACGATGCGCGGCATCATCAGGGGATGAAAGATGATTTTCTTTTGGTGTGTTGCTTCGTTGAGAATGACTCCGGCGCGGCCGACTTCCGAACCGGTGCCGGCCGTGGTGGGGACGGCGATCACCGGCGCGATGCCGGCGGAATCCGCCCGGGTCCACCAGTCGCCGACGTCTTCGAAGTCCCACAGGGGCCGGGTTTGTCCCGACATGAACGCGACCACTTTGCCGGCATCGAGCGCCGATCCGCCGCCGAAGGCGACGACGCCATCGTGGCCTCCCGCGCGATAGACGCGAAGTCCCCCCTCGACGTGACTGCTCGCCGGGTTGCCGCGGACCGCGCCGAACAGCGCCGCATTTTTCAGCGCGCCAAGCGCGCTCTTGATCATGGGCGCACCGATCAAGCCCTCATCGGTGACCACCAAGGGCCGTTTGATGCCGGCGCGCTCGCATGCCGCGGGAAGCTCGGCGATCCGACCCGGGCCCGCCCAGATGGTCGTGGGATAATTCCAATTGCCGCGAAGAACTTTGCTCATATCGTTACCTTGAAGTGATAGGACTTCGGCCGGGTCAGCTGCTCGAAGCCCACGCGCGACAATGTGCAACCCCGTCCCGAGTTCTTGACGCCGGTCCATGCGAGAGACGGATCGAGATAGTCGCAGCGGTTCAAGAAGACCGTGCCGGTCTCGAGTGCGTCGCCGAGGGCCTCGGCACGGGCGGTGTCCGCTGAAAAAATCGCCGCAGTGAGGCCGAATTCGCTGTCGTTCATCAGCCGCAGCGCTTCCTCGTCCGAGGCGACTTTCATGATACCGACCGCGGGACCGAAGGTTTCTTCGCGCATGATGGCCATGGAATGATCGACGTTCACCAGTACCTGCGGCGCAAGGTACGGGGTTCCGGGTGCGGAGGCGGCGAACGAGGCCTCGTCGATCAGCTGTACGGCGCCGCGAGCGATTGCTTCACGCACTTGCGATCGAACGGCGTCGGCGGCGGAGGTGCGCACCACGGGTCCGATGGAGGTTTGCGGATCGAGCGGAGAGCCCAGCCGATATTTCTGCGTGAGTTCAACCACGCCGGCGACGAAGTCATCGTAACGTGCGGCGGCAACATAGATTCGCTTGATGCCGCAGCAAGACTGGCCGGCATTGAAAAAGGCGCCGTCCGTCAATGTCTCGATGGCGTGCGCAAGATTCGCGTCGCTGCGCACATAGGCGGGATCCTTGCCGCCCAGCTCCAGGCCCGAGGTCGCAAAACCTGCCGCGGTGGCCGCCACCACGGCGCGGCCGCCGGATACCGAGCCCGTGAAACAGACATTCGCGACGCGCGCATCGCCCATGAGGCGTGCGGTGTCGGCGTGGGAGAGATGCAGGTATTGGAATACGCCCTCAGGCACGCCGGCGCTCTTGAACGCCTCCGCGAAACGTTCCGCGCACAGCGGCGTTTGGTGCGAGTGTTTGAGCACCACGCTGTTGCCGGCGATCAGGGCCGGCAGCACGGCATTGACGGCCGTCAGGTAGGGGTAGTTCCAAGGCGCCACCACGGCGATCACGCCCAGTGGCACGCGCTTGATCTGCCTCTGAAAGCCGGTCTTGGCGTCGGGCTGCAGCGGCGTCAGCGCGTCGGGGGCCACCTTCAGCATGTGGCGGGCGCGCTCCTCGAAGCCGCGTACCTCGCCGGGTGCGTGGCTGATGGGCCGTCCCATCTGCCAGGTAATCTCCGTGGCAATCTCCGCACCCTTGGCGACAAAGGCGTCGACGGCCCGCGCCAAAATTTCGCATCGTGCCGCCAGCGGCCGCGCCGACCAGGCACGCTGTGCCGCCCGCGACAAGTCGAGCGCGCGATCGATTCCGGCCGCGGTCTCGAGCGGCCGTTCAACGTAAATTCTCCCGTCGACGGGACTAATGGTTCTCAGTATGTCTGTCATGCCTCAAGCTCAAATGATTTCAAAATAGCGGGCAAGTTCCCAGTCGGTGATGGCCTTGCGAAATTCTCTCTCTTCCCACTGGCGGGTCGCCGCGTAGTGTTCGACGAACGCGTCCCCGAACATTTCGCGCGCAGGTTTCGACGCGGCCAGGCGTTCGGCGGCCTCGTACAGAGTCGCGGGTAGACGCCGATGGGCTGGGTGCTCACGGTCGTAGGAGTTGCCCTCGATGGCCGCATCCGGCTCGACGCGATGCGCGATTCCCCACAGTCCGGACCCGATCGCCGCGGCGATCGCAATGTAGGGATTGATGTCCGCGGCGGCGATCCGGTACTCGACGCGCTGGCTCGATGGGCCGCCTTGGATCACGCGCAGGGCGGTCGTGCGGTTCTCCACTCCCCAGGTCGCGGAAGTCGGGGCCCAGTACCCCGGCACCAGCCGCGAATAGCTGTTCACGGTGCCGGCTACCATGGCGAGCAACTCGGGCATCAAGGCCTGTTGGCCGCCGACGAACCAGCGCATGGCATCCGACATCGCATGTGGCTTCGACGGATCGTGGAATACGCTGTCACCCTTGGGAGTGCGCAGCGATATATGCAGATGGCCGCTCTGGCCTGGAACACTGTTGGACCACTTGGCCATGAAGGTCGCCATCAGTCCGTGGCGCTGCGCCAAAACCTTGGCATAGGTCTTAAAAAGGGCCGCCCGGTCCGCGGCCTCGAGGGCATCGCAGTAAATGAGGGCTGCCTCGAGCACACCCGGCCCGGTCTCGGTGTGCAGGCCTTCGATGGGAAAGCGCATGGCTTGCCCGAGATCGAGAAATTCGTGATACAGATCCGAATGCACCGAACTCCTGAGCGCCGAGTAGCCGAAGTTGCCGGGCGTCATGGTCTTCAATTCCCGAAAGCCCTTGTCGCGGACGGATTGCGGCGTCTCCTCGAACATGAAGAATTCGAACTCCGCCGCCGCACTCGCCAGATAGCCCATGCCCGCGGCCCGCTCGAGCACCCGGCGCAGCAGCCCGCGCGGGCAGACCGATTCGGCGCGGCCCACAAATTCGCCGAGGAAAAGCACGGTTTTCGGCTCGAAGGGAATGTCGCGTTGAGTTTCCGGCAGTATGCGCACGGTCGCATCGGGATAGGCGGTGTGCCAGCCGGTGAACCGGGTGTTGTCGTACAGCTGGTCGTTCGAGTCCCAGCCAAGGATCACATCGCAGAAGCCCAGATCCTTGTCGAGTGCCGACAGGAATTTGTCGCGGCTCAAATATTTTCCGCGCATGACTCCGTCGGTGTCGAACACGCCGATCTTGACGTGCTCGATGGCGCGCTCACTGAGAAATTGTCGGATATCAGAGTCTTTCTTCACCGGCCGGCACCTCGGGCTGATCGAGTTCGGCTCGATTGTACGAGAAGAGCGTGGCGGCCGCTGGGCCGCCACGCTATTTTGACTGATATCAGTGAATCGCGATCTGCCATGAATTAAACGAAGACGCAATCCCGCTCACGGTCTTCGTGCAGCCGGATGGGGCGCCGCTGCCCGAGACAGCGCAGGCAAAGATGTTATTCGAATCGTCGCCGATCAAGGCCGATGTGCCACTGACCGCCAAGCCGATGGGCCTGAACACCAGGGCGGAGGCGGCGCACGCGCTCAACGTGCCGGTGGTGGCGTTCGCGGTGCAGACGCTGATTGATTTCGCTATTTCGTCGACGATATACAGCTTGGTCCCGACGAGCGACACAGTGACCGGAAACATAAATCCGGATTGCACAGTGGCGCAGGTGCCAATCGTTCCGCTGCCGGTGATCGGGCAGGCCTGCACTCGTCCGCCTCCGGTATCGCTGATGTAGGCGTAAGAGGCGTTGGCGGCAACGCCGACCGGCGAGTAGGACAGCGTGTTCGAGTTGCACGTCGTCAGCGTGGAGCTGCACAAATACAGCGCGTTTTGCGCGGCGACCACCACCTGGCGGCCGGCGAAGGCGATAGCACCGGGCGAGGGTATGACGGCGTGCGTGCCGCTCGACGAGGTGCTGTCGCAGCTGGTCAGCGAACCGTCCAATTGCAGGCTGCATTGCCCCAACCAAGATCGGGAAGGATCGCTGACGTAGGGAGTGTTGAGGTCGAAGGCGACGCCCACGACATTGGTGAAGCCGGCGGCGGCGCTCGTACGTTGGGAGAGCGCGCCGCCGGTGCCGATGGCGCAATACGTGATATTTGGGCCGGCCGAGAAATAGGCGTAGGAAGTGCTGCTGACATTCAGCGTGCCGGAATTTGAAATACTGCCGAGGGCCGCGCTGATGGTTGCCGCGCCGGCGTCGTGATTGTCGCCATGATCGTTGTCTGGCCGAGGCCCGTCGCCGTCGCGTAGACCCCGTTGGAACTGACAGCGCTCGCGGGTACTGTTGCGACGGCGATGTTCGACGAGAACCAGGTGACCTGAGCGGTGAGGTTCTGTGTCGACATGTCAGTGAAGGTGCCCGTCGCACCGAATTGCTGGGTAAGTCCCTTGGGCACGCTGGCGCCGGTGGGGCCGACCGCGAGCGAGACCCGTAGCGCTGGGGTGACGTTCAGTGTCAGGGAGCCCGAGACATCGCCAAGCGCGGCCGTGATCGTCGTGCCGCCGGCGACAAGAGTCGTCGCCCGCCCATCGCTCGCAATTGTCGCGACAAAAGTGTTCGACGAGGCCCAGCTGACCTGGCTGGTCAAATCCTTGTGAGTGTTATCCGAATACACCCCCATGGCGGTGAAATTCGCGCCGATCCCGGCGGCAACGCTCGGCGTCGTCGTGGCCACTTCGATCGATACCAAGACTGCGGGCGTCGCTGTGAAATTCGTGCTGCCCGTCTGTCCCGAATAGCTTGCAGAGATGGTGGCCGAGCCCGTGGCGACCGCCGTCACGAGGCCCTGTTTGGAGGAACTGCCGACCGTGGCGACGGCCGCGGCTGACGAACTCCAGGCTGCGTCGGTCGTGACGTCCTTGTGCGTAGAGTCACTGTAGATTGCCGTGGCTGCCAGCTGCGTGGTCGTGCCCAGGGCTGCGCTCGGCCTAGGCCGCTGGAGTGAATCATACTTAGGCGTGAATCCCTTCGGTTTCTTCTTTTGCAGATGATACTCGAAGCCCGCGCGCGTCGATCGGGCGCTTCGCCGCGATATGTCAACTGATCAATCAATCCAGATCGAAATTGCAGTCCTTCAGCGGAATGAGCCGCGTTTTATTGCGGTACTTATGCCCCAAGTACAAAAGCAGAAATCCCGGAATGGTGAGGTAGCTGGTAATGAAGTCGAACCAGGAAAACACCGGCGTCTGGAACACTCCGATATTGGCGCCGAACAGCACGACAATGAACAAGGCGATCGCCAGCCAGGGTCCGTAGGGATAGAACTTCGATTTGAATTTTAGATCATCGAGGCTGCGCCCCTGAGCGACCCAGGCTTTGCGAAAACGCAAATGACAGACCGCAATGCCCAGCCAAATCAAGAAACCGCTCAAGCTCGATGCGTTGTAGAAGATTTGATAAATCTTCTGATCGCCCACGGCGGAGGAAAAGAAGGCGGATGCACTGACCAATCCCGTCAGACATAGGGCGAATGCCGGCACGCCGCGGCTATTGATCACCCCGCAGGCCTTGGGCGCCTTGCCGCTGTGGGACATGGCGTGCAGCATGCGCGAGGCGACATACATGGAACAGTTCCCGCACGACAAGACCGACGACAGAATCACGGCATTCATGAGATTCGCCGCGTAATAGCCGAAGCGCGGCAGCTGCTGAAACACCATGGTGAAGGGCGAGAAGGCGATATGACCCTCGTCGCCATGCATGAGATTGGGGTCGGTGTAGCTGATCAAGGTGCCGACCACGAAAATGGAGCCGACGTAGAACAACAAAATGCGCCAGAACACCGTCCGAATGGCCTTGGGGACATTCTTGCTCGGGTCCGCGGTTTCCGCCGCTGCCAGTCCCACCCCTTCCGTGCCTTGAAAAGAAAACCCCGCGACAAGAAATACGGCCAGCACCGACGCGATACCCCCGACGAAGGGTGCGTGGCTGCCGGTCTTGGGGTCGCCAATGGTCCAATTGTGAAAACCGACGTCACTGCCGCCGACTATTCCAGCAATCATCAGGCCGCCGACCGCCAGAAAGATGATGACGGTGACGACTTTGATGCCGGCGAACCAGTATTCCGCCTCGGCATATGCCTTGACCGAGAGCAAGTTGAGCGCCAGCAGAATCGAGAAAAACCCCATGGCCCACAGAGTCGAGTTCGAGCCCGGAAACCAGAATTTGACGATGAGGGAGCCGGCCACCAGTTCAGCCGCCAGAGTCACCGTCCAACTGAACCAGTAGTTCCAACCCACCGCAAAACCCAGCGACGGATCTATGAAGCGTTCCGCATAGGCTTCGAACGAGCCGGGAATGGGCAACTGGGTCGCCATTTCGCCCAGCGACTGCATCATGCAGTAGACGGCCAGACCCATGATTCCGTACCCGAGCAATGCACCCCCGGGTCCGGCCTGGGATATTGCGCTGCCGCTGGCAAAGAACAGCCCGGTTCCGATCGCCCCGCCGATGGCAATCATGGTCAGCTGCCGGGAACCGATGCCTCGATGTAGCTCGCGCGATTCATGTGAGGTCATGCAGATAATTCCTGGTTTATGCGAGGAGTCACGGATAAAACCACATGCGGCGATGTTGTCCCAATTGTGCCAGGCTTATCGGGCTACGCTACCAACTGGCATTTCGCCTGATAATACGGCATGGTCCGGCCACCTTGTACGGCAATTCAAACCGCGCCCGATGCGACTCGGGGTTTTGCACATGTTTTGGGGGCAAAATGACAGCGTCCATCTTTTCCTGCCGGCTGTTGCGATTCCTGCTGACCGCAGTTCTCTCGCTGTGCGTAGCCCACGCGGCAATCGCGGCTCAACCCCTCGTGCGCGACCTTCCGCCGGGACTGCAAATTCCCGCAGCGGCACAGCCCGGACCGAACTTCACTGTCGACTCGGCAACGGAGGCCTACCTCGGCCTGTTGTCGCCGGAGCAACACCAATCCTCGGATCGATATTTCGAAGGCGGCTACTGGCTGCAGCTGTGGGACTTGCTGTGGAGCGTGGGTGCCTGCGTAGTGCTGCTGGTCACCGGTGTTTCGCGGCGCATGTGCGACTTGTCGCGGCGCGTGAGCCGCAGTCCGTGGGTCAGCACCCCGATCTACATTGTGCTGTTCTTGACGGCGCTTTTCCTGCTGGAGTTGCCGCTGAGCATCTTTGCGGATTTTTTGCGGGAGCACCAATACGGATTGAGCGAACAGTCTTTCGGCGGCTGGATGCGCGATCAATTGATTTCGGCCACGGTGAACGCGCTGCTTGCCGCCGTGATTCTGACGTTCATCTACGCCGCGGTCAGGCGTACCGGCACGCGCTGGTGGGTGTGGGCAACGGGTCTGACTCTCGTTTTCCTGATGTTCGTGCAATTGATCGCGCCGGTTTACTTGCTGCCGCTGTTGAATGACTACAAGCCCTTGCCCGATGGTCCCGTGAAGCAGGCCGTGCTGTCCCTGGCGCGGGCGAATCAGGTGCCCACCGACCGTGTGGAATGGTTCGACGAGTCCAAGCAGACCACGCGGATCAGCGCCAATGTCGGCGGCCTTCTGAATACGACACGAATTGCGATGAACGACAATCTACTGAATAAAACTTCATTGCCGGAAATCAGGGCGGTTCTTGGGCATGAGATGGGACACTACGTGCTCAATCACCTGTGGAAGGAACCCATCCTTTTATCGTTGTTGATCGGCGCGGCTCTGGGCTTGTTGAGTGTCGGCTTGGATCGCGCGCTCGCGAGCTGGGGAGGTCGGCTCGGACTCTCCGATCGCGCCGACCCGGCGGCCCTACCTCTGGCTGTGGCATCGTTTTCCGTGATTTTCTTTTTACTGACGCCGTTGCAGAATCTGATCGTGCGCAGCTACGAAAGCGAAGCCGATGCATTCGGCCTGAACGCCTCCCGCGAACCCTACGGTTGGGCAATGTCGGCCATGCGCCTCTCGACGTATCGAAAGTTACATCCCGGAAAATTCGAAGAGTTCATGTTCTACGATCACCCCAGCGGGTATGAGCGCGTTCGTGCGGCGATGATTTGGCTGAAGGAAAATCAGCCGCCTGCCGGCAAGTAAGGCTGGCACCATGAGAGTATTGCAGGACGCGCTGGTGGATGCCGTGCTCGGCAGGCTGGACTTCTCTAGTCGTCCCGAGCCGACGTTGGCAGGACTGCGCAGCATTTATTCCGCGTGGTGCGGCCGAGTACCCTTCGACAATATGCGCAAGGTGATTCACGTGCGTCGCGGCGACTTAGGTCCCTTGCCCGGCGACACCGCAGTGGATTTCTTCGAGTCTTGGCTGCGTTTCGGAACCGGCGGCACGTGCTGGGCCGGCAACGGCGCCCTGTGCGCCTTGCTGGGGTCGCTGGGTTTCAACGCGCAGCGGGCGGTTGGCACCATGCTGACGGCGCCGCATTTGCCGCCGAATCACGGCAGTGTGACCGTCGATTGGGAGGAATTTCGCTACCTCGTCGACGCGTCCATACTGCATGGTGAGCCGCTGTTGCTCGATGCGGCTTCGGCGCTCGAGGCGGCCGGAGCAGCTGCCACGAAGGCGGCCTGGAGCGCAAACTGCGACCGGCATCTTGGCCATTGGGTCGTTCGCTGGCGCCCCTTGCATCAGTTGGATGGCCTTGATTGCCGCATCGATGAGTTCGACGCCTCCGCGGCGTCCTTCCATCAGAGACATGAAAAATCGCGCTCGTGGAGTCCATTTAATTTCGAGCTGTATCTGCGCCTGAATCGCGGCACCGCGGTCACCGGCATTGCCTTCGGCCGGCGCATCGACTTGGATGACAAGGGCCATGCGACGCAATCGCCCATGGACGGCCATGCTCGCGTACGATTTTTGATCGAGGAAATCGGTATCCACGAAGAAATCGTGCATGCGCTGCCACCGGACATTCCCACGCCGCCGCCGCCTAAGTAGCCCGCCGAGTATGCTCGCCAATATCGCGGGACCCACTGCCGTGAAAGGGCCCTCGTGGCTTGGTCAATAGTGCCGAAGTGGGGGATGAATCATCCCCGGGTGCTGGCATGATGGCCGCCAGGTAGGGGGCTAAACGAGGTGTTTCCGTGGACAGCGGTACTGCATTCATCGAACTGCGCAACCGGATTCTGCGCGATGGCATCTCCCATGAGCAGGTGCTGGAGTCCTTTCATTGGCCGGCAGTCGCGCATTTCAATTGGGCCCGGGACTACTTCGACCGGATTGCCGTGGGCAATGAGCGGCCGGCGCTGCGGGTCGTCAATGATGCGGGCCTCGATGAGGTCGTGAGCTTCGCGGCGCTCACGCGCCGTTCGAATCAAGTCGCCAATTTTCTCGCCGCGCTCGGCGTCGGACCGGGAGATCGCGTACTCGTCATGCTGGGAAATGTCGTAGCGCTGTGGGAAACCATGCTGGCCACGATCAAGCTGGGCGCGGTCATGATTCCGGCGACGACCCTGCTGCAGCGCGCCGACCTGGCGGATCGTCTCGCGCGCGGCCGAGTCTGCGCTGTGGTCACAGATCGGGATCTGATCAAGCTATTTGACGGCTTGGAGGGAGCGCCAATCCGGGTCGCGGTGGGCGGCGGTGCGCCGGGATGGCATGATTTCGATGACAGCCATGCGGCGCATGGGGCATTGTCGGCCGCCGCCTCGACGGCTGCCGATGCCTTGATGTTGCTGTATTTCACCTCGGGGACCACGGCCAAGCCCAAGCTGGTTGCGCATACCCAGACCTCGTACACGGTCGGGCACTTGTCGACGGCGTATTGGATCGGCCTGCGCCCGGGGGACGTGCATCTGAATCTCAGTTCGCCAGGCTGGGCGAAGCACGCCTGGTCGTGCTTGTTCGCGCCTTGGAACGCCGAAGCGACGGTGCTTGCCTATCAATTCGACCGCTTCAGCGCCGCGGCGCTACTGGACCAATTGGTGCGTTGCCAGGTGACCACGTTTTGTGCGCCGCCGACCGTGTGGCGAATGCTCATTCAGGAAGATTTGCGGCGCTGGCCGGTGGTGTTGCGTGAGGTGGTGGGGGCAGGCGAACCGCTGAATCCCGAAGTGATCCAACAAGTGAAGGCTGCCTGGGGCCTGACCATCCGCGATGGCTTCGGTCAGACCGAGACCACGGCGCAGATCGGCAATCCGCCCGGGTTGGCTTTGAAGCCGGGTTCAATGGGCCGGCCGCTTCCCGGGTATGAAGTTGCCCTGGTGGCGGCGGACGGTACGCTCGGCGACGAGGGAGAGATTTGCCTGGATCTGCGGCGCCGTCCGGTCGGACTCATGCAGGCCTACTTGGATGATCCGGAGAAAACCAGCGAAGTCATGCGCGACGGCTACTACCATACGGGCGACGTGGCGAGCCGCGATGCCGATGGTTATCTGACCTATGTCGGTCGTCTGGACGATGTGTTCAAGTCATCCGACTACCGCATCAGTCCATTCGAACTGGAGAGCGTGCTGATCGAGCATCCCGCGGTCGCCGAGGCGGCCGTGGTACCAAGCCCGGATCCACTGCGGCTGGCCGTGCCCAAGGCGTATGTGGTGCTGGTGGCCGGAGCGACCGCCGATGCTGCCACCGCGTGCTCCATCCTGGAATACGTGCGCGGCCGCGTCTCTCCCTTCAAGCGGATCCGGCGGCTCGAATTTGCGGATTTGCCGAAGACCATCTCGGGCAAGATCCGCCGCGTGGAGCTGCGCCAGTCGGAAAATAACCGCGCGGACCCTGAGACGCGCCGCCCACGGGAATTCTGGGAAGAAGATTTCCGATGATTCAGGGGGCGCAGCGCATTCGGAGCTTCAGGTGTGTGGGCAACACGGCTGCCGCCGCCGCTGCCATTGCCGCCGACCGCGGCGACAGCGCGATGACACTGGTGTTTGCCTCTGCCGACCACGATTTTGCGGTGCTGGGCAGGGACTTGGTGTCGCGCGGCGTCACCCGGGTCATCGGCGCGTGTACCGGGCGCGTCATCAGCAAGCATGGCTTCGAGCCGGGCGGGGTCACGGGCTTCCACCTGCCTGCGGGCCGCTTTGCCACGGCGGACATTCTGCTCGAGGACGTCGCGGGCATGGGATTGCCGGAACTTCGGGCGCGCGTGCAGCAATTGCGACTGGATCTGGGCAGCGGACCCGGCGCGGCGTTCGAGCATCGCTTCGCTTTGCTGCTGGTGGACGCAGAGTCGCGTTGCGAGGAGAGGCTAGCGGCCGTGCTCGGCTTGGAGCTGAATGGATTGCCGCTGATCGGCGGCTCGGCCGGCGATCTATATTTCAATCCACTCGGCCATCCGCCGGGCAGTACTCGATTGCTGTACCACGGCAGTGCGAAACGCGGCGCCGCCATTCTCTGTCTGGTGGCGTCGGCGTCGCCGGTGATTGCGTACTGTCACAATCATTTTCTGCAGAGTGAGAAGAAATTCGTCATCACCGACGCGGATCCCGCGCGGCGCCTGGTGCGAGAAATCGACGGACGCCCGGCGCTCGAGGTGTACGCGGCGGCGTGCGGATTTCGCCGCCCGCCCCGTGAGAGCGGCGACTTCGCGGCATTTCCCTTGATGATACGCATCGGCGGTCACTATTACGCCCGCGGCATGCAACGCATTTATCCGGATGGCGCGCTGGAATTCGCCTGTGCGCTGGAGCCGGGGCTCGTGGTCGCGCTCGCCAAGCCCGGCGACATGATCGCGAGCCTGGCTGCTCTATTCACAACCATGCGTGGACAGATCGGCGCGCCTGAATTGGTCATCGGCGTCGATTGCGCCGCGCGCACCGCGCTCATGGAGCGCCAAGGCCTGACCAAGGGCATCGAGGCTCTGCTGCGGGATCATGCCGTCACGGGTTTCTCGTCTCTGGGCGAGCAATTCAATACCATCCATGCGAACAACTCCTTTACCTGCCTGGGCGTCGCATCGCTGCCATGAAGGCTAGAGCCAAGCGCTCCAAGACGGCGTCGGTGGTGCGCAAAGCCGCGGAGGCGCGCGCGGCCGCCGCCGCAACTCGGCTGCGCGCCGATAATCGCGCGCTCAAGAAATCGGTGAAGGCATTGATGATCCGGGTGGAAAAAACCGTCGATGAACAAGGCAGCGCGTTCTCGTGGTTTCAGGCGGCGGCCAGCCTCGAAGAGGCAATCCGGCAGCGGACAGAACAGTACGAGCAGCTGAATATACGTCTGACCCGTGAACTCGAGTCGCGCCGGGAAATCGAATTGGCTCTCAAAGCGGCCAAGGAACTGGCGGACCGGGCGAATGAAACCAAAACCCGCTTCCTCGCGGCTGCCAGCCACGATCTGCGTCAACCCTTGAGTTCGGCGCTGCTGTTTCTGGAGTCCATCGGTGAGTCCTCGCTGGTGGGGCTCGATCTGGACTATCTTCACAAGGCGCGCGTTGCGCTCGCCTCTCTGAGCAATTTGCTCGATACGCTCTTGGACGTGGCCCGGCTTGACTCGGGCGGCATCGAGCCGCAGTACGGGGATTTTCCGGTGAGCGCGGTGCTGGATCGTATCGTGCCGGAATTTGGCAGCGTGGCGCATTCGGCGGGACTTCAGTTTGACTATGTGTCCTCGAGCGCCTGGGTGCGCTCGGACATGCATTTGCTGGAAACGGTATTGCGCAACTTAATCAGCAATGCGATTCGCTATACCCTGCGGGGCCGGGTGTTGGTCGGCTGCCGGCGCAGGCGCGAGGGCCTGCTCATCTCGGTACACGACACCGGCGTAGGAATCGGAGCGGAGCACCTCGAGGCCATTTTCACTGCTTATTATCAGGTGCCTGCCGGCGGCCGGGCCCGCACCACAGGCATTGGTCTCGGCCTGTCCATCGTGGAACGCATTTCAACGCTGCTGTCGCTGAGTCGCGAAGTGCGCTCCAAGCCCGGACTCGGTTCCGTGTTCGGCGTGTTGGTTCCCTACGGTAAGCCTCGAGGCCGGTCACGACCGCATGCCGCGCGAGCGGGCGACGCCGGGCGCATCCACAGTCTGGCGATCGCCGTCATCGATGACGATCCCGGCGTTCGACTCGGGCTCGCCGCCACCTTAGCCAAATGGGGCCATCGGCCCATTGCGGCGGCGACGGCCACAGAGGCGGTGGTGCAATTCATCGGTGCGGATCTGTCGCCGGATTTCATCATCAGCGACTACCATCTTGCGGGCTCGGGCAAGGGGGATGCGGCCATCGAGGAGGTGCGCCGGGAGTTCGATCGTGCGCCGCCCGCGGCCATCATGACCAGCGATCCGGATCCCAAGCTCCATGCCAGGGCGCGCAAGCAGGGGCTGACCCTGTTGGCGAAGCCGATCAATCTGCCCGCGCTGCGGGCGCTACTCGAGAGAGTCGCGCGTCAGTAGAGGGCGTCAAGCAGGCGGCGCGCCTCGAGGCCGGCCTGCATGCGGTTGCTGACGCCCAACTTGCGGAATATCGCCGATACATGCGCCTTCACGGTGATTTCGCTGATCTCGAGGTCACGTGCGATTCGCTTATTGGACAGGCCAGTGGACAGCAGCTCGAGCACGCGTCGCTGACGCAGCGTGAGTTCGCTGCGCGCGGCAGCGCCGTCGGCGTTGCGAAAGGCTGCTACGACCCCGGTAGGCATGTAGGTGCCGCCGGCGACAATGACCTTGAGGGCATTGATCAGAACTTGGCTGGACGCGGATTTGGGAATAAAGGCGCTGGCGCCGGCAATGATGGCGTCCTGCATGATCTTCGGGTCGCCGACGGCGGACACCACCACGATGGGCGTGGTCGGCACCAGGCGCTTCAGTGCATGCAAGCAAGACAGGGCGGATGCGCCCGGCAGGTTGAGATCCAGAAGGATCAGATCGAACGCCGGCTCACCCGTGGCTGCGGCGAGCACTTCTTCCTGGGAGGCGGCAACGCCGATAACGGCGTCGGGACAGGCCTGCGGGACCACGGCCCGCAATGCGTCGCAATACAGCGGATGATCGTCGGCAATCAGTACGCGCGTCGGCGCGCCGTCACTTGGCGTGTTCATCGGTCGATACCAAAGTATTAGTCCGTCTGCTCCTTACGACTTATACCGCAGTTGGGCCCCGGCGGCGATACTCCGGGGTATCGAACGCGACCTGCCGGGTTGCCTTGTCTTACTCAGTCTGGAGTTCCCTATGAATAGCGCCGTTGTGAATAGTGCGCCGAGAAGCGCGCTCAGCAATGATCTCTCCGCCATCATGCCGGCCAATGCCGCCTTTCTGGCGAAGCCGCGCAAGTTGTTGATCGACGGCGCCTGGGTGCCCGCTGTCGGCGGCAAGAGTTTCGAGGTGCGCGATCCATCGAGCGATCAAGTCATTGCGCATTGCGCGGAAGGCGATGCGGCTGACATCGACAAGGCGGTGGCCGCGGCGCGGCGGGCTTTTGAAGCCGGGGAATGGGCGCAAATGAAGCCGGTCGACCGGGAGCGTGTGATGCACCGTCTGGCCGACCTGATCGAAAAGCACGCGGACGAACTCGCCGAGCTCGAGGCCATCGACAATGGCAAGTCGGTGGTGATGGCCCGGCATGTCGACATCAAGCACGCGATCGAGGTATGGCGTTATATGGCGGGCTGGCCCACCAAGCTCGAGGGCAAGACACTGCCGCTGTCCGGCACCTTGGTACCCGGCCAGCAATACGCCGCTTTTTCGGCACGCGAGCCCCTCGGCGTCGTGGGCGCGGTGATTGCATGGAATTTCCCGTTTCTGCTGGCGACGTGGAAGTGCGCTCCGGCTCTCGCCGCCGGCTGTACGGTGGTTCTCAAGCCCGCCGAGGAGACACCGTTGACGGCGCTGCGCCTGGGCGAACTGGCGCTCGAGGCCGGGTTCCCTAAAGGCGTGCTCAATGTGGTCACGGGCATGGGTCCCACGGCCGGCGCTGCGTTGTCGGCGCATCCCGGCGTCGATAAGATCACTTTCACCGGCTCGACCGAGGTCGGCCGGCTCATTGTTCAGGCATCGGCCGGCAACATGAAAAAAGTCACGGTGGAGCTGGGCGGCAAATCGCCCGCCATCATTCTGCCGGACGCCGATTTGGACGTGGCCATCCCGGGGGCGGCCAGCGCCATTTTCTTCAATCAGGGCCAAGTGTGCAGCGCAGGATCGCGACTGTACGTGGCCGCCAAACATTTCGACAAGGTGGTCAGCGGCATCTCCGATCAGGCCAAAAGCATGAAACTGGGCCCCGGCCTTGACCCGACCGCGCAGATCGGACCTCTGGTGTCCTCGATTCAGCGGGAGCGAGTGACGCGCTACCTCAACGATGGTTCCAGCGCCGGAGCGAAGGCGGCGGCCGGCGGCAAGGCATTGGCCACTCCCGGCTACTACGTCGAGCCCACGGTATTTGTTAACGTGAACAGTCAGATGTCGGTGGTGCGTGAGGAGATATTCGGGCCGGTGGTGGTCGCGCAACCCTTCGACGACGTGGAGGATATAGCGCGCATTGCGAACGATTCCATCTATGGGCTCGCGGCCAGCATCTGGGGGCGGGACATCGGCCAGGTGCTGCGGCTGACGCCGAAGCTGCGCGCCGGTACAGTGTGGGTCAACTGCCATAATGTGCTGGATCCCACCATGCCTTTCGGCGGCTACAAACAATCTGGGTGGGGCCGCGAGCTCGGTGGCGAGGCGGTGTACTCCTATCTGGAAAGCAAGTCCGTATGCATTAACATCACGGCGTGATGCCGGCGCAGACCGGCCTCGCCGTCAATTCCGCAGATCGCCTGAGGGTAGAGGGATTCATGTTGAACACCAAAGAACGTTACATCGTCAAAATCACTCGAGTGTTGCTGCCGACGGCGCTCGCCGCCTTGCTCGGCAGTGCAGCAGCCCGCGCGCAAACCGCGCCCGCCGACAGCGACGGGATCCAGGAAATCGTCGTCACCGCAGAAAAGCGTTCCGAAACGCTGCAGAGCGTGCCGGTGTCGGTCACGGCGCTCACGAGCAAGGATCTTGCGCAATTGAAAATGGACTCGCCCTCGGACCTGGTCACCCAGGTTCCCAATTTGCAGGTGAACGGCATCGTCGGCGAAGGCTCGCCGCTGTTTTCGTTGCGCGGCGTGTCGATGTTCGACTACAGCCTGAATCAGTCGAGCCCCGTCGCGAGCTACATCGACGAAGTCTACAAGGGGAATTTCACTCTGTTCGGCGTGGAGATGTACGATCTCGAGCGCATCGAAGTGCTGCGTGGCCCACAGGGCACTTTGTACGGCAAGAATACCACGGGCGGTGCGATCAATTTCATCACCCACAAGGCGGGCTTCGACACCGAGGCCGATATCAAGGTGGGAGTGGGCAACTATAACCGGCGTGAAGTCGCAGGCGATTTTCAGACGGCGTTGATTCCGCAGCGCGTCGCAGTGCGATTCGCATTCACCTATACCAAGGTTGACGGTTTCATCCATAACGTGGTGCCGGGTGCTCCCGACCTCGAGGGCGTCGACCAATACGGCGTGCGTCTGTCGCTGCTCTACAAGGCAACGGATGATCTGGAATTCACGCTGCGGTTTTCCAAGAGCATGCAGGATCCGCAGAACTACGCCATCATTGGCGGCAGAATTCCCGCTCCGTCTCCGGGCAATCCCGGCGGCGTCGGATTCACCGGCTATTTCCGCACTCAGGACGGCAATTACGGCAGTGCGCCGCTGTCTAATTATCAGGTTGCCCAGGACTACACGCCGCGGCGCCGCCAGGATAATGAGGCGCTGTCTTTGACGGGTGAATGGGCGGTGTCGCGCACCAACAAGATCACGTCCATCACCTCCTGGGACGAGGCTGCGCTGTTCAATCCCGAAGGCACGGACGGCGCGCCGTATAAGATCTGGAGCATTCCCTATACCGGCAAGACCCGCCAGGTCACCCAGGATCTGCGCCTGACCTCCACGGGCGATGCGCCTTTGCGCTATATCGTCGGCGCCTACTATCAACACGAAATAATTTACAACTCGACCGAGAATCAGATCTTCACCGATCCGGCATTCAATGTGTTCAACGACTATCGCGATTGCGCGGCAAATTCGTTTGGCCCGGGCACAGGCTACAGCGTCGGCGCGAACATCAATCTGGGTTGCGATTACTACAATTCGTTCGATCAGATCCGCAATAGCTGGGCCGCCTACACCGATGACAGCTACAAGGTGGCGGATTGGATCACGCTGCGCGCCGGACTGCGTTACAACCATGACAACGGCGTGCAGAAGAACGCGCTCAATCAGCTGCGCGGCAGCGATCAGCTGCCCATCGCGAACCTCGGCTTCTTCAGCCAACAACCGGGCGGCTACCTCGCGCCTACACTGGCCCTGCCGGGCTCGCCCAACTATGACGCCATCATCAATCAGACCCGCCGGCAGGACCTGCACAACACGGCAGTCACGGGGCGTGCAGGCATCGACGTCACTTTGACGCCGGATTCCTTGCTGTATTTCAATTACAGCAAGGGTTACCGCTCGGCGGCCTTCAATGCCCAATTTCTGTTCACACCGGACGATTTGACGACGGTCAAGCCGGAGACGCTGAATGCGTACGAAGTGGGATTCAAGACGTCTTGGTTGGATCACCGCGTGCAGGTGGACGGCGCTCTGTTCCACTACCAGTACAAGGAGCAGCAGATCATTAATGTGTATCCGACCGGCCAGCAGCCGCTGATCAATCTTGGCAAGTCCAAGATCGACGGCGGCGAACTCGAGATCGTGACCCGGCCGGTCCGCGCCCTGACGCTGCGCGCCAGCGCTGGCTTCCTGCATTCTGAAGTCCAGGAGGGCACTCTCGCCACGGGTTCCATCATCGGGCAGGAGCTGCCGTATGCGCCGCATTTCTCCGGCACTCTGGCCGCGGATTGGCAGGCCTGGCAAATCGACGCATTGAAGTTCAACATCCACGTGGATACGAATTACAATTCGAAGCAGTACCTGGCATTGCCCAACGAGGAGGCGATTGCGCAGGGCGGCTATGCGTTGCTGAATGCGCGCGTCAGTGTCGCAGCCGACAAGTGGGACGTGGGTGTGTGGGGACGCAACATCGGAGACAAGTTCTATCTGACGAACGCGGTCGACGTGCAGGGCTTTGGCTTTGACTATCGCCATGTCGGCACTCCGCGTATGTTTGGGGTCGATGCGCAATACCATTTTTAGCCGCCGAAGCGGCTAAGGGCACATGTACCCGATGACTGGGCCACGCTCCTTGAGTTTCGTGTCGGGTACCAGTGAGGCGCCGCTGCTCTATCGCACCGTCGACGGCGTGCTAAAAGCAGCCGCCGCCGAGGGTCCGAATCGAACCGCGCTGGTGGTGCCGTTTCAGTCGCTGCGCTACACCTACGCCGAATTCGATCGCGAGGTCGATCTGGTTGCGCGCGGCTTGCTGGCCTGCGGCCTGCGGTCGGGCGAGCGCATCGGCATTTGGGCACCGAATTGCGCGGAATGGGTCCTGAGCCTATTCGCCGCCGCCCGCGCCGGGCTGGTGCTGGTGAATATCAATCCGGCGTACCGCACCACGGAACTTGAGTTCGTCCTGCGTCTGGTCGGCTGCCGTGCGCTGGTGTTCGCACCGCGTTTCAAGACCAGCGATTACGTGGGCATGCTGCAAGCGCTCATTCCGGAGCTGGGCAACGCCACGCCCGGGTCGCTGGATTGTGCCGCCTTTCCGGAACTCAATCTGCTGATTCAATTGAGCGCGGCGCCCATGCAAGGGAGCATGTCATTCGACGACGTCATCGCGTTGGGACGCGCCGCCGACGCGGCGGCGGGGGAAATCCCGGAACAACTGGATGCCGATCAGATTTTTAATATTCAGTTCACCAGCGGCACGACGGGGACGCCGAAGGGCGCGACGCTGACGCACTTCAATATCGTGAACAATGGATTCTTCGTCGGCGAAGGCATGCGGCTCAAGCCTGAGGACAGCGTCTGTATTCCCGTGCCCTTGTATCACTGCTTCGGCATGGTGCTCGGTGTGCTCGCCGCCATGACCCACGGCGCTGCGAGCGTGTTTCCCAGCGAGGGTTTTGAGCCTTTGGCGGTGCTCGAGACCGTGGCGCGCGAGCGCTGCACGGTATTGCATGGCGTGCCGACCATGTTCATCGCACAACTGGAACATCCGCGCTTCGGCGAGTTCGACTTGTCGTCGCTGCGCACCGGCATCATGGCCGGGTCCCCCTGTCCGACCGCCGTGATGCGCCGGGTGGTTGCCGACATGCACATGCCGGAGGTGACGATCTGTTATGGCATGACGGAAACCAGTCCCGTCAGTTTTCAGAGCTGCACCGACGATCCGCTGGAATTGCGTGTCACGACGGTCGGCCGCGTGCACCCCCATGTGCAAGTGAAAATCATCGACGCCGACGGGAACGTTACTCCGCGTGGAGCGGCCGGCGAGCTGCTGACTCGCGGCTATAGCGTGATGCGCGGTTACTGGAACGAGCCGGAACGTACGAGGGACGCCATCGATGCAGGCGGCTGGATGCACACCGGCGACCTGGCGCTGATCGATGAGCAAGGCTACTGCAACATAGTCGGTCGGGTGAAGGACATGATCATTCGCGGCGGCGAAAATGTTTACCCGCGGGAAGTCGAAGAATTTCTCTACCGCCATCCGGCCGTCCTGGACGTCACCGTGGTCGGTGTTCCCGACCCCAAGTACGGCGAAGCCGTCTGCGCGTGCATTCAGTTGCGCAGCGGCATGAGCGCCAGTGAAGAGGACATCCGCGAGTTTTGCCGCAGCCAGATTGCGCACTACAAGGTGCCGCGCTACGTGCGCTTCATGCAAAGCTTTCCGCTCACGGTCAGCGGCAAGGTGCAGAAGTTTCTGATTCGCGAGCAGCTGCGCGCCGAGCTCAATCTCAACGAGGAAGAGCACGCGTGATGCCCGACATCATCGTCTGCGGCGCCGGGCCTGCGGGCAGTGTGGTCGCGCAACGGCTGGCGGCGGCGGGTGCGCGCGTGGCGCTGGTGGGGATGGACTCGCGGCCGAGCTGGGAGGGATTGTCGGCTCGCAGCCGGGCTCTGCTGATCGAGGCAGGTGCCCTGCCCGGCGAGGCAGGCTTCGGTCGCGAAACGGATATTCTGGTGGGCCCAGTCGCGCGCCGCGGGATCTGGGCCGGCGGTCGAGTCGTCGCAGGGACCGAATGGCTGGTGGAACGTTCACGGCTGGCCACCGCCTTGCGGGCGCTTGCAATCAGCGCCGGCGCCGTACATGAGCCGGACTTGGCGTTGACTGCCACGCGTTCGGCGGATCATTGGTGGGTGCGATTGCGTAGCGGCAAAGTGCTGGCGGCGCCGCTGCTCATCGACGCCCGCGGCCGTCGCGGCCCGCAGCGCCGCGGACCCTGTCTGCTGAGCTTTGGTCAGCGGTTTCGCACCCCAGCGACCGGGCGCGCCGGGACGGGGATCGGTGTGACCGATTCTTCGTGGTGCTGGTGGGCTTGGCACGACGACCTGCTGTGGGTCCAGATTGTGGGACAGCCGCGGGCGGGACACCCGGCATCGTGGTTGGCGGCAGCGGCGGCACAGATTCCGGCGCTGCAAGAGGCGCTGACGTTTGCCGTGGCCGCGGGCGAGCCCGTCGCCAGGCCGGCGCACGCGCGGCTCGGTTTGGGCCACGGTGACCCCACGCGCTGGCAGGTGGGCGATGCGGCTGTGGCGCACGATCCGCTGTCCGGCCAGGGGATTTATGAAGCGCTGCGTGGCGCGCAGCTGGTGGCGACGGCCGTCCAATCGCTGCGTGAGGGCGGCGATGCGCTGTGCGCCTATCGCTTCGTCGCCGACAGGCAGGACGAGGTCTGGCAGCGTGGCGTCGCCAGGGCGGCAGAATTCTATCGCGAGCTCGGCGAGCGCGGTGCATTTTGGCGCGACACCGCCGCGGCGTATGCAAGGCTGTTGCCCGAACAGGCGCCGCTCGCGCAGCCCGCCGTGGCGCCGCGCATTGAGCGCCGACCAGTGCTGGTCGAGGGACGCATTCTCGAGCGCGACGTCATCGTCACCGCGCAACATCCGAGAGGCGTGTGGCACATCGGCGGCGTCCCGCTGGCGTCGCTGAAAAATTATTTCGATACGGCGGAGTCGGCCACCATCGCCGGAGCGGTTGCGGCACTCGACCGACCGCAGGCGGCGGTGGTTTCCGCCATTCATTGGCTACAGAAGACGGGCACCCTGCTACGGCAAGTTCCGCCCAACGTTTCGTCAGGAGGTTAAATCCGTGTCGATCGGTCTCGCAAAGTATTGGAAATTGGTGGTGAGTGCGCTCGTGATCGGCATGGGCGGACACGCCGCGGCGGCACCGGCTGTGCCGGGTCAGGAACTGGTGCGCACCTATTGCAGCGGCTGCCATCGGGAGAATTCCGGGTCATTTGAACGAATCAGCGCAATCCGTAAGACGCCCGAAGGCTGGGTCATGACCTTGTTTCGCATGCGTCAGGTACACGGTCTCGTGCTCGAGGATGCGGTGCACGATTCCATCGTCCGCTATCTCGCGGATACTCAGGGCCTTGCGCCCTCCGAGTCGGCGGCGGGACGCTTCGCGCTGGAGCGGCGGCCGAATGCGCAAGATATGGATCTGGGGCCGGAGATCAGCGTGATGTGCGGACGTTGTCATTCGATCGCGCGCGCGGCGCTGCAGCGGCGCGACGAAGAGGAATGGCGAAAGCTCGCGCATACGCACGTGGGTCAGTGGACTTCCATTGAATATTCTGCCTCGGGCCGCGATCGGCCTTGGTGGCAGATTGCGAGCGGTCCGCTGCCGGCCAAGCTGGCGGCGTTATATCCCTTGTCCACGACGGCATGGACCGATTGGAAGGCGCTCCCTGCGCGCGATTTGACCGGCAACTGGGTGGTCTCGGGTCATATGCCCGGCGGCAAGGATTTTTTCGGCAAGGCGCGCATTGATCGTGAGGAGGGCGGTGGCTACAAGGCGGCCTATCAGCTGACCGATGTCACAGACTTCGAATTTGCGGGGGAGTCTAAGGCTCTCGTTTATACGGGCTACGAATGGCGTGGCAGCGCGCAGGTGCGCGATCGTTCCTGGCGCGAGGTATACGCGCTGTCGGAGGACGGCAATCGCCTCTCGGGCCGATGGTTCGACAGCGAACATGCCGAAGAAGGCGGGGAATGGACCGCGATACGCGAAGGAGGAGCCGCTGAGGTGCTCGCCCTGTTCCCGCAATCGCTGCGTGCCGGCTCGACGACTCTCGTGACCATGGTAGGCAACGGACTGGCATCGACGCGGGGTGCGCCGGCGTCGTTTGGCGATACGGCGAAAGTCACCGTGGTGCAAAATGAGGCAAACCGGGTTCGTGTGCTGGTGAAATTGGCGGCGAATGCGACGCCCGGGATGCGCAAGGTGTCGACGGGCGGCGCCACGGGCAAGGTCGCGGTGTACACCCAGATCGACCAGATCGATGTGGTGCCGGCCTATGCCATCGCGCGCCTCGGCGGCGGCAAGGCGGCGCCGGTGGCCGCGCAGTTCGAAGCCATGGCATCAACACGTCTGCCGAATGGAGAGCTACTGCCGCTCGGACCCATGACGGCCGACTGGACGAGCATCCCTTTCGATGCGGAGGCCAAGCGCACTGAGGATTTCAAATACGCCGGACACTTCGATGCACGCGGCCGGTTTCTGCCGAGTGCCGCCGGCCCGAATCCGGCCCGCGAATTTTCGGGCGACAATGTGGGCAATCTCACCGTGGTCGCCCGCGCAACGGACGGCAGCCGCAGCGTCGAGGGGCGCGGCCATCTCGTGGTAACCGTGCAGCGCTGGATTACCCCACCCATTTATTAAGGACCCCATGCACACCATCGACACAACCGAACGCCTCGAATGGAATTCCTGGAACGGCCATCTGGTTCGCGCCGACGCCGACGCCTATCTGTTGCACGTGCCGACCACGGCGGTATTCGGCGTGGATTCACTTGGCCTCTCCGTCATCGAACTTTGCCGCGAGAAGGGCGGCCACAGCGTCGATGGATTGGTCGCTCTGCTCGCCGATCGCTATCCGCCCAGCCGGGTGCGCAGTTTCGCCGCCGAATTGCGCAAGCTGGAAATGCTGCAGCCATCCGGCAGCTTGAGGCCCATCAATCCCGGCAGTGTCAAAGTCAGCTCCTATCCCTTGAGCACGCTGGTGTTGAACGTCAACACCGGCTGCAACCTGTCTTGTACGTATTGCTACAAAGAAGATCTCGCCAAGCCGGCCGACGGCCGCAAAATGGATTTCGTTACGGCAGCGCGCAGCGTCGATCTGCTACTGAAGGTAGGTGCGGCCCGGGAGCGCGTCAACATTGTGTTCTTCGGCGGCGAGCCCCTGAGCAATGTCGCGCTCATCAAGCAGGTGGTGGGCTACGCCGAAGCGGAAGCCGCTCGAGCGGGGCAGCAGATGGACTTTTCGATGACCACGAATGCGACGTTGTTGACGCCGGGGTTGATCGATTACTTCGATGCGCACCGCTTCGGAATTTCGATTTCCATCGACGGCCCGAAGGACATTCATGACCGTCATCGTAAAAGCGTCGGCGGCAAGGGCACGTACGAGGTGGTCGCTCGCAAGGTGCGCGTGCTGCTGGAGCGCTATCGCTCGCGTGCCGTGGGCGCCCGCGTGACTTTGGGGGGAGGCACGACGGAGGTCGAGGCGATTCACGCGCATCTGCGGGGCGAGATCGGCTTTCATGAGGTGGGCTATGCGCCGGTGACGGCGGCTGCCGAAGCGGCGCACGCACTGTCGGACGCGGAGCTTCAGGAGGTGCACAGGGCCTTCGAGCGGCTCGGTGAGGATTACCGCCGGGCGGCTTTGCGCGGCGCGAACAACGGCTTCTCCAACATGCATCAGTTGATGACGGATCTCCACGAGGGGCGACGCAAGTCCCTGCCCTGCGGCGCCGGCGTCGGCCTGCTTGCGGTCGACGGCGACGGCGATTTGAATCTCTGTCATCGGTTCACGGGTTCGGATCTACCGGCCTTCGGCAATGTGAGCTCCGGGATCGACGGCGAGCGGCTTGGCGCCTTCATCGACAAGGCAATCAATCGCGAAGGCACCCACTGTGAGACCTGCCGAATCCGCAATTTGTGCGCCGGAGGCTGTTATCACGAATCGTATTCGCGCTTCGGCGATGCCCATCACCGTACTTATCACTATTGCGACCTGCTGCGCAGCTGGGTCGATTTCGGCGTGCGTGTATACGCCGACATCCAGCGCAACAATCCAAGCTTCTTTACCCGTCACCTTGAACCGCGGAGTGCCCTCGCATGAGCGAACTGAAACCCACCAACCGTAAAGCCGAATTGCTGCTCGATGCCGTGGCCGAGGGCCATGTTGCCGAAGTGCTGGCCATGGAGACGGTCGCCGGCTGCGCCACGACCTTCGATCCGGGCTGGGAAGTCGATCCCTTCGGCGGCGTCGCATCGCTGTGCCAGCCGATGGAGGCGGATCTGTACGGCTGTTCGGATCCGTGCTGGTGGCCGGCACAGGTGCCGGACACCATGAGTACCTATCCGAATTGGGATGCGGGCAAGCCATCGGCACCGGGCGATTGGCGCGATCTTGATTCAGTGTTTCCGAAGAAGTGAGCAGGAGAGTCAGGATGGAGTTGGTACGGTCACTGGGTTCCTGGGCGATGGGCGCCGCAATGGCGATTTCGGCAACGCTGGCACTGCCATTGAACGCATCGGGCGCCGCGCGTGCCGCAACGCCGGCGGCTGATCTGCTGATCACGGGAGCGAAGCCGGATCAACTGTTCATTATCGATGCGGCGACGCGCAGCATACGCACCGAATATCACCTCGCCGGCGCCAATGGCCAGATTTTTACCATTGTGACATCCCCCGATCAGCGCATCGCGTATTTGTTGGTCGACAAAATGGAGCGAATTCTCGGTATCGAACTGGCCACCGGCCGCGAGGTGTTCCGCGCGGACCTGTCCGCGCCGGATGAACGGGTGAAGGATTTCTTTGCCTTGACGGTCACTCCGGACGGCAAGGAACTCATTGCGTATGAGTTGCCGACCCGGCTCAAACCCAGCGAGTACATCGTGGAGGAGCCGCGCTTCGCCGTGTTCCGCACCGACGCAGGCCTGGCCGCAAAACCGGTGCGCAGTTATCCGGCGCCGCGCCGCATTCACATGCTGCTGATGCGGCCGAACGGATCGACCTTCTATGCCCTGGGATTCGATCTGTATGAGTACGACGTCAAGACGGGGAAGCTGTTGGACACTCGCGGCATTCAGAAGTGGGCGCTGGCAGATCATTCGCAGCCGGACTTGCTGGCGTTCTGGCCGGTGACCGAGCCCACCGGAGTATTTACCAGCCCCGTTTATTCGGAGCTGAAGAAGGATGACAAGGGCGTGCCTATGACGGCGCTGATGTCGCTGAATCTGAAGTCCGGCGAGCTTGCCTACGCGGATTTCGAGCCGTTGTCGGCGCTGATTTTCTCGACGGTACTGAGTCCGGATCGGTCCCACGCCTATGGCGTGTATACGACCCTGACCAGTGTGGACATGGCAGGTCATCGCCTCGAGAAGCGGGTACCGCTGGATCACACTTTTTATGCGGTGAATGTGTCGACCGACGGGCGCGAAATCTATGTCGGCGGCACCAACTGCGACGTGGGCTTTTACGATGCCAAGACGCTTGCAAAGAACGCCATACTGAAGCTGCCGGGTTGCAGCGATCAGACCTTGTCGACCCTGCGTGTCATCCACGACCACTAACAGTCGCGGCATCCGGCAGTTGCTGTGGCCGCATGTAAGGCCCCAGCTCGGGCTGCTGAGCCTGGCGCTGCTGCTCGGGCTAATGATTGCGGCACTATCGGCGGCCCAGCCGCTGCTCACACGCATCGTCATCGATCAGGGCCTCATCGGCCGCCAGTTTCCGCGCCTTGTCGGTGCCTGCCTCGGCATGCTGGGACTTGCACTGGCTGGTTTCGCGCTCGGCGGCCTGCACCGGGTGATCTACGTGCGCGCATCGGGCCGCGCTCTATTTTCTTTGCGCGGCGCGGTGTATGCGCACCTGCTGCGTGTGTCGCCGCGGCGACTGGCGCGCGTTCCGGTAGGCGACATGGTCAGCCGCCTCGACGGCGACATTGCCGAAGTGCAACGCTTCGGCACCGATGCGGCGCCGTCCTTGATCAGCAGCCTGTTGACGTTGATCGCGGTGGGCGCCGTCATGCTGGGGCTGTCATGGCGACTGACCCTGCTCATTGCTGCGCTGCTGCCGCTGCAATTAATAGTGCGACACCATGCGCGGCCACGCATCGAGGCGAGCACGCGCGCCCTGCGTGAAGCAGCGAGCCGGTTGAGCGGCTTTTTAGTGGAGACCTTGTCGGGTGCGCGCCAGGTGCAGGCCGCGGCGGCGGAGGAAATTGAGGGACAGCGACTCGCCGGCCTGGGACATCTGTACTTGGTGCGCGTGCTGCGGCAGCAAATGGTCATTTACGCCACGGGTTCGTTCGCCGGACTTCTGGGTCACTTGGCGACTGCCGGAGTGTTCGTTCTGGGTGGCTGGTATGTGCTGCAGGGACAATTGAGCGTGGGGACACTGGTCGCGTTCGTCGCCTATTTGGGACGCAGCTCAGGGTCCGCGGCGTCCATCGCTTCTTTGTATACGGGCTACCAGCGCGCACGAGTCAGCCTGGAACGGGTGGAGGAGTTGCTCGATCTTCCCTGTGTGCACGAATCCGCTGCTGCCATCGGGCTGCCGGCATCTGCACTGGGGGCGCTGCGCTTCGAGGCGCTGAGCATCGGCGCGAACATCGACGGTCGACCGCTGCTCGACGCTGTGACGGCGGACATTCCCGCCGGCTGCAAGTTGGTGTTGCGCGGCGCCTCCGGCGCAGGCAAGTCCACGCTGGCCGATTTACTGCGCCGTTTTGTTGAACCGGAGTCCGGACGGATACTCTTGGACGGCCGGCCGCTCGAGGCCTACAAGCTGTCCGATCTGCGCCGACGCGTCGTCGTGGTCGAGCACTCCCCGGTTTTGTTCCGCGGTTCCATCTTGGACAATCTGCGCTACGGGCATCCGCTGGTCGACGATGCGCAGGCGATCGAGGCGGCGCGTCAGGCTCAGGTCGATGAGTTCGTTAGCGCGCTGCCCGAGGGTTACGCCACCTGGGTGGGTGAGGGGGGCGCGGGACTGTCCACCGGCCAACGACAGAGAATCGCCATTGCGCGCGCCGCCTTGGCGGAGCCGCTGATTGTCATTCTGGATGAGGCGACCAGCGGACTCGATACGGCCTCGGCCCGCGCGGTGCATCGCTCGCTGGATGCGGCCTTTGCCAAACGCACCCGGATCATCATCACGCACCGAGCGGATGATGTCGAAGGCACGGATGTCTGCTGGCAACTGGAGGCCGGCAGATTACACCCCGCGCGTCTCGCCGGTTGACCGTGACCTGGCGCGCTGGGCTCATCGACAGTTGCGGTGGTTGGGCGGAGGCCGCCGCGGGCGCGGTGTCGCTGGTCGATGCGGCGGCTTTCGTCGCCGATGGCGAGCGGGTCCAATGCCGCGACACGGTGCCGGATCCGAGCGGCCATGGTTCGCGCATTCTGCAATTGTGGGTGGCCGGCGGTGCTGCCTTCGAATTGCTGCTGGGCCAAGTGTTTTTGGCGGGCGGCCCTACGAGCCCCGCAGCAGTGGCGGCCGCGATCGACTGGGCGGTTGCCGGCGGCGCTGATCTCCTGCACCTCAGCCTCGGGCTCAGCGCCGACCGGGCGGTGTTCGCGGCGGCAGTGCAACGCGCGGTCGCTTCGGGCTGCATCATCATCGCGTCCATGCCGGCTCGAGGCGCAGTGGTCTATCCAGCGGGCTATGCCGGCGTGATTCGCGCCACGGGCGATGCGCGTTGTGCTGCGGGCGAACTGTCGCTGCTCGGCCCCTGGTTCTTCGGCGGATGCCCGCACATGGCGGGCGCAAATACGGCGGCGGGGGCCAGCGTCGGCGCAGCCTGGGTTACACGCCTTATTCTGAACGGCCCCAAGCAGGCGACGGCGGGCGCGGTGGTCGCGGCCTTGGAGGCGAGGGCACGCTATGTGGGAGCGGAGCGCAGAGGGCGCGCACCACTGCTGGATTAGGCATCTCCCACGTCGGCTGCGGGTAATTTTGCCTTGGCACTCGTTTTGGCGTCGAACCTCTGCCTATCGACGATGTGCCGCTCGTGCCGTCCCTGCGAGATCAAATCGACTCCGTCGTGGGCGCTGACGGTAAAAGTGAGTTTCCGGCCTTCTACTGCGATCAATTCGACGCTGGCGATGACTTCGAGTCCGGCCGGGGTCGCGGCTTCGTGACTGACATCGATGTGCGTGCCCAAGGTGAGCTCCGCGGGCCAATCCAAGTGGGGATTGATGGCTCGAATGCAGGCCCATTCCAGAAAACCGACCAGGAACCCGGTTGCAAAGACCTCCGGCATGACTTGAAACTCCGCGGCTTCCGGATAAAGCGCGGGAACGGTTTTGGAGCGGGGCAGAACGAATCGGTGTTCGTATTTGATGCCCGGTTTCAGCGTGTCCTTCATGCGGGGCTCCTATTGTTCAGGTACGCGGCGATACCCTCGGCAAGGGCGGCGAATGTGACCGAGCACCGCGGGTTGCCGCGCAGGTCTTCGTGCATGGCGACCCATGTGTCGAGCGCAACCGAAACCTGACGGGGCAATATCCGTACCAGCTTCGCATCCCTTTTGGCCAACGCCGATTGACACATGCCGATGCCAAATCCGGCGCGAATGGCCGCAAGCTGCGCAAGGTCGCTGTCGGCCCGGAACGCCAGGCTCGAGCGGATAAATGCGCTGTGTTGCTTCTGCAGCCGCCGAATCAATTCATTCTCGCGGTCAAATCCGATCAAAGTATGGCTGCCAAGTTCGTGCAGCGTTTTTGGCGTCCCATGACGTTCCAGGTAGTTCTGGTGCGCATGCAACCCCACTTCGATTCCGCCAATGCGTCGCGCCACCAGCCCCTCTTGGGCGGGAGGGAGCATACGCACTGCAATGTCGGCTTCGCGATGTAGCAGGTCGTCCACGCGGTTGGAGAGCATGAGCTCGATGCTCAAATTCGGATGGTTGCGCCTGAGCTTCGCCAGGATCGACGGCAAGACCTCAACCCCGACTATCTCGCTGGCGGTCAGCCGAACGGTACCGCGAACACCCTCGCCCTGGCTGTCGGCGGCGCGCCTGAGTGCCGCCGCCGTGGCGCTCAAACCGCGCGCGTAAGGCTTGAGTTCCAGGCCGGCATCCGTAGGGGCGAAGCCGTCAAACGACCGAGTGAATGGCTTCAAACCCAACGCGGCTTCCAAGCCATCGATATGTCGGCCGATGGTCGGCTGCGTGAGGCCCAATGCACGGGCAGCAGCGGAGAGCGATCCGTGTTCCATGACGCTCAAGAAAGCGCGGTACCACGCCCAGTTCGGTTCAACTTTACTATTCATATATGTATAGAAGCTAGACCACTCTAGCCAATTTCAATTGGTCGAGTCCAGAGCCACACTGACCTCACTCGGGCGCAATTGAACTGCCCGTCTGGGAACGCTAATTTCAAGGAGAAAGGTCATGTCAAAGATTGCACTATTCGGCGCCACCGGCGTCATTGGCCAAAGCGTCGCCGGCGCTTTGCGCTCGCAGGGTCAGCCCTATCGAGTCGTCGGACGCTCCGAGAGTTCGCTGCGCAAGGCATTCGGTCAGGATCCTCTCGCGGAAATCGTGACTTGGAATCCCGATTTGCCGGAATCGGTACTGGCGGCCGCCAGTGGTATCGAGACGCTTATTTATATGGTGGGAGTGAACTACTGGCAGTTCGAACTGCACCCCCTGTTGATGCAGAAGACGTTGGACGGCGCGCTTGCGGCTGGGGTAAAGCAAATCGTGCTGATCGGCACGGTGTATCCCTACGGCAGAGCGCAAAGCGCGTCAGTGCGCGAAGACCATCCGCGCAATCCCCTTACGTTCAAAGGCAGGATGCGCAAGGCTCAAGAGGACATCGTGATGCAAGCCGACACCGATGGACGCATCAAGGCGACTGTGCTGCGCCTGCCGGATTTTTATGGCCCTGGTGTCGAAGCGAGCTTGATCCACGGCGCGGCCAACGCCGCCGTGAACGGTGGTACGGCCGACATGGTGGGCCCGATCGATCGTCCCCATGAATTCGTCTATGTTCCGGACGTCGGTCCCGTGGTGCTCAAGCTCGCCAATACGCCGGCGGCTTACGGCAAATTCTGGAACTTCGCCGGCGCCGGTGTCACGACCCAGGCTGATCTGGTGCGGGAAATGGAGCGCCAAGTCGGCCGCGCGATCAAGCGTCGGATCGCCGGCAAAACCATGCTGCGGTTGATCGGCCTGTTCAAGCCCTTCATGCGGGAGTTGGTCGAGATGCACTACCTGCAGACTGATCCTCTCATTATGGACGACACCGCTCTGCAGCAGTTGATCGGACCCATTCGCAAGACCCCGTATTCCGAAGGGGTGAGGCAGACGCTAGCCGCGTTGCAGTCGGCGCAGTGACGCCGTGGCGGGGTGCATTGTTCGCCCCAAGATCCAAATGGCCATTAATTTTGAAGAACAGCGAGTAAAATGACCCCTTGTTGAGAGATCTATCGCAGATGACAGGCAGCAATTCAGCGCAGCGGCATTGAATTCTGCGCTCGCCCATAGGTATTGCCCATCGAATGATTAGCTACACATCGGATCAAGCCACGCTGTCGACAATCGGGGAGGGACTTAACGCCACTTACACCGAAAACAAGCCGTGGCCGCATATCGTGATTGATGACTTCATTGATCCCGAGTGTCTGGAGCGCGTGCGCGAGGAGGCGATTGCCGTCGACCGAGCCCGCCGCTACGCGAAGTTCTTGGACACCAAGACCACCCACAACAAGTTTGCTTTCGCCCCTGACATTGTCGGTCCGGAGACTTCGCGCTTGGTCAATTTCTTGAATTCCGGCGCTTTTGTCAGCTACTTGGAGAAGCTCACCGGGATCAGCGGCCTGCTCACGGACCCTTCGTATTTCGGGGGCGGATTGCACAAAATTCAGGCGGGCGGGTTTCTCGAGGTCCATGCTGATTTCAATCATTTGAAACGCTACAACCTCGAGCGCCGGCTGAATCTTCTCTTGTACCTCAACAAAGACTGGTTGCCTTCCTATAATGGTGAGCTTGAATTGTGGGACCGACCGTGCATGGAGCGCGTGGCTTCAGTGGCGCCTCTATTCAATCGTTGTGTCGTATTTTCCACCACCAAGGAATCGCTGCACGGCCATCCAACGCCGCTTGCCACTCCTGCGGACGTCGATCGAATGTCCATTGCCTTGTACTACTACACCAACACGTGGGAGCCGGCGGCCCAAGAGCATTCGACCCTCTATTACATTTCCCAAAATAACCGAGTGCGTCTGAGGCTCGATCGCATCCTTAAAGCTTTTGTGCAGGACCTGACGCCGCCGATTTTTCGCAAGTCCATTCGAGCGATTAAACGATTGGCCAAAGGCGAGAAAGTGACTGAAGTCTAATAAGTCGTGAAAGAGCCCTCGGCGCGCCTGCGCGTTACCTCGAGAGTTAAATGGGAGTCCGTGTTGAATATTTTTTTGCAGCCTTCACTGGTTCGGTCCGCCCTCATCGGACTGATCCGAAAAGCGCATCTCGGCAGCTATAAATTCCGTTTGAAGATTGGCGCGGTGGAACGTCCCCACTACGGCTACATTGTCTATAACGCGGCTCGACTTGCCCAGAAATTGAATCATAAGCGCATGAGTGTTTTGGAATTCGGCGTGGCGGGAGGTCGAGGCCTTCTGAATCTTGAATATCATGTCCGACAAATCGAGGCGCTGGTACCCATAAAAATTGATATTTATGGCTTCGATACGGGAGAAGGGTTGCCGCGGCCGGTCGATTATCGAGATCTTCCTTATCATTGGAAGGAGGGATTTTTCAAAATGGATATCCCGGAGCTACGGTCAAAGCTGAATTTCGCGAAGTTGGTTTTGGGGAATGTTGACGTCACCGCGGAGCGCTTTTTTGCCGAGCACGAACCGGCGCCCATTGGTGCGGTCATACACGACTTCGATTTTTATTCGTCCACCGCAATGGCGCTCAAGCTCTTCGATGAGAACGAGAAGTATTTCTTGCCCAGGATCTACTGTTATTTTGACGATACTGTCGGCGACGAAACTTCGCTATACAACGACTACACTGGACAAAGATTGGCAATCCACGAATTCAACCAGGCCCATGAGTCCAAGAAATTGGCGGTTCCCTACCATCTCATAAGCCGCAAAAGCGTCGAATCTTGGTATCACCAGATTTTCATTTATCATGATTTTAAGCATCGTCAATACAATGAATTCATCAGCGAGGAGAATCAGCAGCTACCGATTTGAGCGACTGTAGTCGTTTTGACGGGAAGCCGCAGCCGGTGGACAGTGATGGCGAAGACGCGCCCCGTGTCAATTACGACTGACCGGTCTTGATCCAGTAAGAGGAAAGCGTTTTCAGGCATGAGCGCACGTGTTTGACGCCGAGCAGAGATCCGAGCTTGATCTGCCAGCTTAGAAACCGACCGAACTTACTAAAAAAATAAAACAATTCCTTGTACTCTTCTTTGCCGGTCGTGAGATACGAGATTTTTAAGGCGTCGCAGACAATTGCAGCCGGCAATTTGTAAATTCGCGAACGAGCCGTAAATGGATCGCGGACACGCACTATGAATTGCGGGTTACGAGCGATTATCCACGTGGCAATCCGCTCCACAATAAATATTTTCATCGGATAGTCCTGGCGCTTCCGATATAAGGTGCCCTTGCGAAGTTCTGCGCCTAAGGGATCTGTCGGCGACTCCGCAATCGCAAATAGCTGCTCGGTGATGTGAAGCCATGCTCGCCAAAAGCGGGGTTTGGCGATTAAATAATTGGAATACACCTCGTTGCGCGAGGTTGTTATCAGCGAGTTGAGATTGGTGGGCTCGCCAATACGATTGAAGAACTGAGTCGCGACATTTAGAAGGCCCGGATGAAGGGACTCGCCATATTTGAAGGTATTCAAGTGATATGCCGGCAAGTGAACGCTCTGACTCAATAGAATCACATCGCTGGAGTCGGCTTGACGGATTACAAACTCGTGAGTCGCTGCCGCGCTTAAGTTTGTTTTGTGTTTGAACTTCGGCGACAGAAATCCGTAAAAGGAGTCTTCGTCGAGCGGTTCGTTGCGCAGGAACGTTCGCATGGGCCAGTATTCGAACCAATCGGGTCTTTCGTTCGAGGAATTATCCAACACTAGGAAGCCAGGATCTAAGTCCTCGCGCTTGGTGTAGTGAGTCAAGATCTGATAGATGAATATGCCCGACATGACCGGCAGGTCCTCGCATTATGGGTCCGCTTGCTTGGGCAACCGGGCAACCATTGTGGTTCTTGAGAGTGACGAGGTCCACTTTTTGTTGGAAAATGATCGTCCTGATCTGTCGGCTGGCCTATGATTCTGTGACAGCCAAGCGCTCAGGAGCAATCGAATGTATGACTTGTATATCGCGAACAAAAACTATTCGTCGTGGTCACTGCGGCCGTGGGTGTTGATGCGCGAGCTGGAGATCGCGTTTCGCGAACACTTATTGCCCTTTGGGGAGGAATCAGTCTGGCATAGCTTTCGCAACATCTCCCCCAGCGGGAAAGTGCCTTGTCTGGTCGACGGCGAGACTGTGGTCTGGGATTCTCTGGCCATCGTGGAGTACCTGGCCGAACGGCACGATGCGGTGTGGCCGCAGCGGTCGAGCGCGCGGGCGTGGGCACGAAGCGCGGCGGCGGAAATGCACTCCGGCTTTGGGGAATTGCGCCGCTGCTGCTCGATGACCTGCGGGCAGCGCATACGGCTGCACAATCTGTCGGGCGCGCTCAAGCCGGATATCGCCCGGCTCAACGCGCTATGGAACGACGGCCTCAACCGCTTCGGTGGACCCTTCCTGGCGGGCGACGCGTTTATGGCGGTCGATGCCTTCTTTGCGCCGGTGGCGTTCAGAATCCAGACCTATGATCTGGCATTGGACTCGGCGGCCAGCGCCTATGTTGAAAGGCTCCTGAGCATTCGCGCCATGCGTGAATGGTATGACGCTGCCCTCAAAGAGACGCTGCGGGATGAGCCGCATGAGGCCGACGTGTTGCACTTCGGCACGGTGCTGGAAGATCTGCGAGCGACCTGAGTGATGCTGCTCGACGCCGACGAACCGTCGCCGGTCATCGACGCCGGACGGCAGGGGAAGTCGAATTTCGTCATCGTGGTCGATCATGCCGGCAACCGCATTCCACGCCGATTGCGCGATCTCGGCCTGCCGCCGTCCGAATTGCAGCGTCATATTGCCTGGGACATCGGCGCCCTGGCCGTGGCGAGTGAGATGGCCGCGTCGTTGGATGCGGCGTTGATCGCGCAACGCTATTCGCGGCTAGTGATCGACTGCAATCGAGATCCCAAGGTGCCGACCTCCATCCCGCGATTGAGCGAGTCAACTGAAATTCCCGGCAATGCGGCCTTGAGCGAAGCGGAAATCGCCGCCCGCCGCGCCGAAGTCTTCGATCCGTATCACCGCCACATTGGCGCGCTGCTCGACGAGCGACTGGCGGCGAAGCGAACCACTCTATTGGTGGCGCAGCACACCATGACCGACATCTATAAAGGCGCTCGCCGCGCGATGCATGCCGCTGTGCTGTACAACCGCGATCACCGCTTTGCCGGATTGGTTCTCGATGCGTTGCGCAGCGAAACTCATCTGTTGATCGCCGACAACGAACCTTACTTCGTCAGCGATGCTACCGACTACACGATTCCGCAGCACGGCGAGGCACGCGCACTGCCGCATGTGGAAATCGAAATTCGGCAGGATCTGGTCAGCGACGCGGCGGGACAGTCCGAGTGGGCACAGCGCATCACGCGCGCCTTGAGAGCTGCCGAGCGATGCTTTGTGCAAGGAATGTCCTAACGCGGCGAGTGGCGCTGCGACGGTTCGCGTTACTGGCGGCAATAATTCCAGCACTGTCTCCGCGGGCCTGCATAAGGCGGCGCCCTTGGGCGTCACGACAATGGGACGGTCGATCAAATTAGGGTGCACGACCATGAGGTCGATGAGGTCGACATGGTTCCTGAGCCTAATGTTTAGGATAGGATGAGTCTATGCAAACGACCCGTATTATTCTCCTCGGCCTGGCGTGCATGTTTTTCGTTGAAGCGGCTTGCGCCCAAGATACTGCCATCATTACCGCTGACGGCCAGAAGCAAATGCTCACCAAGCCGGGCACCGAGCCTGTGGGCGCGGCCAAGCCGGAGGTCGTCGTGGTCGAGTACTTTGACTACAACTGCCCGTATTGCAAGAAGGTGGTGCCGACACTGCAAGCGTTGCTGGCGTCGGATCCGAAAGTGGCCATCGTGTACAAGGATTGGCCGATATTGGGCCAGATGTCGGTGTACGCGGCATCCTGCGCATTGGCGGCAGGCTATCAAGGAAAGTATCAGGCGGCGCACGACGCGCTGATCAACGGGCCGCGTCTCTCAAAGTACGATCAGGTGGACGAGATTCTGCGCACGGCGGGCGTGAATATGGAGGCCTTAGTCAAGGACCGCATGAGCCATGCCGGGGAGATCGCCGCGTTGCTGGAGCGTAACGATGGGGAAGCGAGGGCGCTCGAATTGGGCGGTACTCCGGGCCTGGTGGTCGGCCGGCAGGTTCTGCCGGGGATTACCGACCTCGAACATTTGAAACTGTTGGTGGAAAACTCCCGTCACTTACAATGAGCGGGATGGTACTTACGGCACGACATGCGATGTGCCCACGTCCTTCCACTCGTAACGAGGCACCTGGATCCACTGACCGCTCTTGAGTTCCGGCACTTTGTGTACCTTGGTCTGGTCGACGGTCATGGTGCCGTCCTTGTCGTTGACCCAAAAATCAATGTCATAGATCTGATCCTTGGTGCCGACGACACGAAAATCAGTGCAGGCAAAATAGTGGCCGTCGTCGAGCTGCCGTACCGGCTGGTGAGTGTCGACGAACTGTAGCTCCAATTCCTTGCCCGTCTTCTCGTCCTTGAGTTTGAACACGCCGTGGTTCTTCAAGCTCTCCTTCACGGCATTCTGTTCTACGGCGGACATGACTTCCCAGCCGCGCTTGGTTGCCAGATGGCCGGGGTGTTCGGAGGCTGGGATCCACCACCAGGGGATGGGTTGGCGCGCGATGGTGGTCCATTTGCCGTCCGAGTTCAGCGGCTCCTTATAGATGCGGGTTTCCTGCACCTGCAGCTTGCCGCCCTCCGGCACTACCCAGAAATCAATGAGATACCTTTTCTGTGCGTCCTGAGAGTCGTGAAATTTCACGTCGGGAAAGAATCCGTAGCCGTCGATGGTGCGGGTGAAATCGATATCGTCGTAACTGAATTTCAGATGCTCGCCGGTCAGCGGATCCTCGAACGGAAAAATTCCATTGTTGGCCTTGAGCTTGGCGCCGATGAGTTCCTTGACCACCGCTTCGGCATCCGTGCCGGTGAAATCCTGCATGGCTTTCTCCGTGGATTCCACGCTGCTCGCCGCCATGAACGAGTGGGCGCGCTGTAGATTCTCGACTGGATTTTCCAAGAATGATTTCTTGGCGGAGTCATTGCTGAAGCAATAAACCTTGCCGTCCTTGTCGGTCCAGGTGGTCGTGCACGGGGTGGACACATGGCGCCCCTCGGCGAGAGCTTCCGTGCATTGACCCCCGAATTGAGCATCCGCCGGTGAGGTCGCGGCCGCCCATGCGGCGCCGCCGAGCGCGCCGCCGGCAAGGGCGGTGCCTGCGAGGAAAGCCATGCGCAGTGCGCACCGCGGCAATCGGGCCATGGAAAAAGATTTATGGTGATTCATGCAACGTCCCCCCCAACATGAGACATGTATAGGCCGAATGTAGTTCGAAGTCGATGTCCTAAGGTCTATAGGGCGCGGCAGACGGCAGGGCTGCCGCTCGGGCATTCGAGTGCGGCGCGATCCCAGCCGCCGAGGACGGCGGCTGCCTCGTACGTGCTTTGCAGAAAGGCCAGCAGGGTTGCATCGGGGTCGGCGGCTTTGCGCACCACGTCGTAGGGGAGCAAGAACTCACCCAGTGATTCGCTGAACAAAGCCCCCGCCGGGCGCACCGCGAAGTCTTTGAAGCCGGCGGGCGGCGGATAGGCGTAAGAATAGAATGCCGGGTAGTCGATGCCGCCGCCGCCCGGCCAGAATCCGGCGCTGCTGACTTCATGCGAATAGGCCTCCTGCATGACTTTCGCAGCCACTCCGGGAGCGGTGCCGGGAAAGATGGGGGCGTGGCGGCCGGAGAAGCGGGTCACTGCGAGATCGAAGCTGCCCCAAAAGAAATGCACGGGACTGCACTTGCCGAGAAAGCCGGTGCGGAACTTCTTCATGACGCGGTCGGCTTGCACCAGAGCCTGCCAGAAGCGCCAGGCGTACTCGGGATCGTAGGATGCGTGTCTGCGGTCGCGACTGAAGTCCGTTGCGGCGGCGATCTCGCAGGGCTTTTCGCGAATGAGCACGGGTACACCGAGTTCGCCGAGCGCCTCCATGAGGGCGGTGTAGAAATCTGCAACACTCTGCGGTCGCAAGGAGATACGCCGCACGCCGCCGTCGCTGACAGTGATGTCGAGCAGATGCTCGATGAAATTGAATTGAATGTCGAAGTACCGGGTTCCATGGGGAATGGGCGAAGTCGTCAAGCCCCTGGAATTGACGTAGAGCGTCACGTGCCAGCTGTGATTCAACCAGGGCGTTTGGGTCAGACGGATCTTGCCCGCGATTTGCGTCCATAGCTGCAATGTCTCTTTCGTGTCCTTCCAGGCGGAGTAGTTGATCTCAGGCCAGGGTGAGGTCGCCGCATTAGCCATATTTTCCATCTCCGTTGCCGAGTCATTCAGCAGGCCGCCATCGATGAGGGCTGCGCTTTCGATGTACGATTGATCGATCAATCGTCAATGGAGGGTCCTCATGCACCGAACAACCTACCTTGTGGCGATTCTCGTGGCAATGATTGGCGCGACCGCCGCCACGGCGCCTGTCAAGGGCGATGCGGTGCCGGCGTTGGATGCGGCGGCGGCCACACGCTTTGCCGGTCTGGCGCTCCGCTGCCTGCATGCGGAATATCCCAATCATATCAGCCAAACCATGGATAGCAGCGCGGATGCGCTGCCTCCGCATGCCTTGTATCCCGCCTTCTACGGATGCTTCGACTGGCACTCGGATGTGCATGGCCATTGGCTGTTGGTGCGGTTGCTGCGCTTGTATCCCAACGCACCGTTTGCGGCTCTGGCGAAGTCCGAAGTTGCGCGCAGCCTGACCGCGAAGAATATCGCGGGCGAAGTCGCTTATTTGCAGCGACCGGGGCGTGCCAATTTCGAGCGGCCGTACGGACTTGCGTGGGTATTGCAGCTGTCGGCGGAATTGCGCACCTGGGATGACCCCCAGGCACGGGAGTGGGCGCACACGCTGCAGCCGCTCGAGGCCGAGGCGGCGGCGCGCTTGAAGAGCTGGTTGCCGAAGCTTCACTATCCCATTCGAATCGGTGAACACGATCAGACGGCATTTTCCTTTGGCTTGATCTGGGATTGGGCCGGCGTCGTCGGCGACACGGAGATGCGTTCGTTGCTGGCGGATGCGGCGCATCGCTTCTACCTCAACGATCGCGATTGCCCCATCGACTACGAGCCCTCCGGACAGGACTTTCTGTCGCCCTGCTTGGCCGAGGCGGATTTCATGCGTCGGGTCCAGAGTCCGGCGGTATTCAGCCGTTGGCTAACGGATTTTCTACCGGGAATTTCAGCCCAGACGACTGCGGCGTGGCTGCCGCCGGCGGTGATAACCGATCGCGCCGACCCGAAGCTCGCGCATTTGGACGGGCTCAATCTGAGCCGAGCGTGGATGCTGGAAGGCATCGCGTCCCGGCTGCTGCCGGGCGATGCGCGTGCGCCGGTGCTGTATGCGTTGGCGGCTCGCCATGCCGAGGCCGCGCTGCCCGCCGTGACGGGTGAGCATTACGAGGGCGGTCATTGGCTGGGGACATTCGCGGTGTACTTGACCAGCGCTGCAGGGATTCCTAGCGCTGCAGGGCGATGAGGGCGAGGTTGGAACTGGGCGCCCAGCCTGAACGGCCGGCGCGAGTTCTGACCAGCACAAATCCATCGTGTTCATCGCCAACCCGGACGATTTCGCCTTCGGGGAGCACGAACAGGGGTTCTTCGATCAGCACTGGCGAGACGCGAACCTCGACCGAGTGACCAACCACGACGGCTGAATGCAGCGTAGGCCAGACGGCCATGGCGGCACCCGCGCTCACGCCGAGCAGGCAGAATCCGACCAGAGCCGACAGCAACAACTTGCCCCGATGTGCGGAGAATTTCTCCCGAGCCAGCATGGCGGTACCCGCCAGCAGCAATCCCAAGAGACCGATCCATGACAGCGCGGTGGGCGAGGCGAGTTGCGTCAGCCGATCGAGACGGCCCGCGGATACCGCCGGCAAGGAGGCGGACTGTCGAACGCGGAGCAGATTTGCGGCGACGTCGGGATCCCGGGGATCCAACAGTTTCGCACGCTCATAGTTCAAAACCGCCAAGCCCGGTTTGTTGGCACGGGCGTAAGCGTTCGCGAGGTTGTAGAAGGCTGCGGCGGAGTAGCCTCCGGTCGGCACGGATGCCGTATCGGCGGCGGCCGCCGTGAAGACCATTGCGGCGGCCGAGAGCGCGACTTTGGCAATGCGGATCATGGCGCTTTCTCGGCCGTTACGCGGCGGCTGACGACGCGGGTCCAGCGTTCGAAATCGACGGCGCCGGGGGCGCTGCCTGAGTAATTGGCTTCATCGGCGTAGGCGAACAGCTTGCGTATGGCCTCGCTGTCCGATCCTGCGCGGGTGTCGATATCGGCGGCCATGATGTGTTCGGGCTCTTTCTGCAACAAGGGGCTGAGGGCCAGTTGCAGGGCGGTGCGTGCCGCGCTGAAGAATTCGGCGGCCTTGCCCGCGGCTGCCGCAGCGGCCATTTGTTTCTGCGATGCCTGGAGGGCTTCCTGCCGCAGGCGCTCCCGCTGCAGCCGCAAATCGCGGGCATTGCGTTCGTGACGCCGCAGCACCGCCCAGGCGGCGGCGAAAAAAACGGCAAGGGCCGACTGAATACTTAGGAATGCCGGGCGTAGATACAGTGGCACCAAGGAATTGGCGCGCGCCTCGGTAACCGCATGATCGGGACGGTGGCCGTTGGTCGGGTTCGCGGCAGGCACGCCGGCACGGCTGGCGAGCGCCGGCGGCAATGTGGCCGCACTGTCGGCCGCCGAGGGAGCAACCCGGACGCGAAGCGGTGCGCTATGCACGGTTTCGTAGCGACGTGCGGCGGGATCGAAATAACTGAAGCTCAGTGCCGGGATGGTTTGTTCGCCGGCTTGAGAGGCGATGAGCGGCTGCTCGAAGATTTTCTCGCCGTGATAGCCCGCTGAGTCGGTCTTGTTGAAAGTCGCCTTGGGTTGATAAGTCTTCCACTGCGGATCGCCGGTGAGCATGTTGCTCTCGACGCGGTCGAAGTTGCCGATGCCGGTCACATGCATGCGCAGAGTGAGCGGGTCGCCGGCGATATTTGTGGGGGAGGAGACGTCCGTGGTGATTTTGAAAGCGCCGACGGCGCCGCCGAAGTCAGTGGGCCTGCCTTCCGCCGGAAGGGGCAGAACGGTGAATTCCGTTTCCGGACTGGCGACGGTGATGTTCTTCGATACCGAGGCGCCGAATAGATTCTGCATGAACGGGTCGCCCAGCAGGTCGTCGATCAGGGAGTCGCTGCGTGGTTGGCTGCGTATGCGAACCACGAAGGGGGCCGAGAACGAGACCGAGTAGGTGCCGGGTTTGATGGCGGCGAGAAGGGTGTGCCAGGTGAACACCGTGAACGGCTTGCCGTCGATGGCCTTGCCGCTCTGATCAGGCTTGAGCGATAAATTATTCAGCGTGAAGTCGCTGGTGTTGAGGGTGGGCAGACTGTTGGAGGCGGCAAATCCATTGCGCATACCGACTTGAATTTCCGCGGGAACGCTTTCACCCACGTAGATTTCGCGCTTGGGTACTTCGAGCCGAATGTAGGCGGAGCCATCGGGACTCAGACGAATGCCGTTGGCTTCGGAGCCGCCACGCAGGAATGAATTGAGCGCCGCCGAGCCGGGGTGACTGGGAGTGAGTGACGGGCCGGAGCCGCCGGCCTGCAGCACTTTCAGCACCAATGGCGGCGAATGCGGCGATGGACCGGGAATGGTGAATACGCCCACCTCGTCGGGTGTGACGCGAATGATGGTGGACGTGGAGTCAAGGGTGGCGCCGTTGATTATTTCGATACGGCGAGATTGGCCGACCACGCGAAATTCCAATCCGGCGACGACAGGCAGGTTCACCGACAGGGATCCGCTGCCCGAGGTCGTGATGGTGAGTTGCGCGGATTCGCCCAAGGATATCTGCGCGGGCTCGATGGTGGCATCGATGGAAGGCGCGGCCGCAGCAGCCGGGGCTGCATGCGTAAAGGCCGCGGTCAGCACCGCCAACAGTAGGGTGACTGCCGCCGGCGCGCGAATTGCCCGTCGATGCAATGCCTTTCTCATGTCACCAGTCTTTCACCGGCTTGTCGGGCGATGAATCGGTGCCGCGGCGCGCGAACGGTACCCCCTGCGCGCGGCGCTCCTCGCCCTTCTGCGAGTCGAGCAGTTGGCGCGCCTCTTCCTGGCTCATCTGACCGGGTACGCGTTGCGCATCCTGGTTCTCAGCGGTGTCGGGCGAATCCTGCGGCGGCTCGCCGCCGGGAGCGGCCTTGGGTTGACCGCCGCCCGGAGGAGGTTGCTGCGCCTGCGGCGGTTGCTGGCCCTGGGGAGGTTGTTGCCCCTGAGGTGGAGGTTGACCTTGGGGTGATTGCTGACCCTGCGGAGGCGGTTGGCCTTGCGGAGGTTGTTGACCCGGTGGTTGCTGTCCTGATGGGGGCTGCTGACCATTGGGAGGGGGCTGTCCCTGCGGCGGCTGTTGACCCGGCGGGGGTTGTCCTTGGGGCGGCTGATTTTGATTCTGATTCTGTGGCTGATTAGGCGGCGGATTCTGTTGCTGCTTCAGCTCATCGATCTTGCGTTTCACGAAGTCGCGATTGTATTTGCTGTCGGCGTCATCGGGGCGCAGGCGCAGCGCGCTATCATAGGACTTTACCGCGGAATTCCAGGTGTCGATGGTTTGTTGCGGCGAGGATTTCTCGGTGGCTTGTCCCGCGCGGTACTGGGTGTTGCCGAGGTTGTAGTACGCGTCTTCCTGCTCGGCCAGCCGCTTGGCATCCCCGGAAGGAGCGCGGCTGATGGATTGCTGAAACGCCGTCGCGGCCTGCGAAAATTGTCCGGCCCTGTAGGCGGCCGTTCCGGCGTTGAAGGCGAGGACGGGCTTGTCGGGGGCGCGCTGTGCGGCGGCGGCGTATTCCTTGGCGGCAGCGGCGTAGTCGCCCTTCTTGTAGGCGGCCTCGGCAGCGGTGGTGGACGCGTGCGACGGTGTCGGGGATAACATCAGTGTCAGCGTCAGCAACACGGCGGCCGCTGCCGTGGGATTGATCGACGCGGGGCGCGCAGTCGGGCGCGCGGCTGAACGAGCGATCGAACGCGTGGCGGGCGCCGGTGCGGGAATTTGGGCGCGCGATCGACGGCGGTTGCCGACGAGCAGGCTTAACAACAGGAATGCCAGGGAGGCAGCGAGCGGCCATTGATAGCGCTGGGTGTAGACCTTCTGCTGGCGTGAGGCCAAGTCGTGCTTGAGCATGGGGGCGAGGGCGGTTTTGTAAATGTACTCGAAGCCTTCGGCTTGGGAGCCGAGTGGTGCGTAGAGTCCGCCGGCGGCAGCCGCAATCGCTTTGAGCGCAGGTTCGTCGAGTCGCGATTTGACGAAGGCGCCTGACTCGTCTTTGACGAAGCCGCTGTTGCCACCGGCCGCAACGGGAATCAGATCGCCCTGTGCGGTGCCGACGCCGACGGTGAAAATCTTCATTCGGTCCAGGCGCGCGGCATCCTGCGCCGCGACCAGTGCTTCGCCTTGGAGATCTTCGCCGTCGGTGACCAGAATCAAAATCTTATCGCTGCCAGGCCGGCGCCGCAGCGCGGATTGCGCCTCGCGGATGGCGCTGGCGATATCGGTGCCGCCGTGCGGTATGGTGTTGGTGTCGATGGCGTTCAGTGATTCGTGGAACGCGCCATAGTCGAGCGTGATGGGGCAGACCAGGAACGCGTCGCCGGCGAAGGCGACGAGTCCGACGGCGTCGCCGTCCAGTTGGTTGGTGAAGTCATCGATGGCCAGCTTGGCGCGCGTCAGCCGATCGGGTTTCACATCTGGAGTCGACATGCTGCGCGACGTGTCAATGGCAAAGACAATGTCATTGCCGCGGCGTTTGGCGAGTTCCCAGCGGTATCCCCACAGCGGCCCCGCCAGCGCGACGAAGGCCAGCGCGACGCAGACGAACATGCAGAAGCGTTGAATGCGGCGCCGGCCGTGCGACACGGATTGGGTCAGTTCGACGCGCAGGTGCTCCGAGACGAAGCGCGCGAGCGCAGCGTTCTGGCCGGCATCGTGGCGCCGCCATAACAGAATCAACAGCAGGCAGGCGGCGGCACCGGCAGCGAGCCAGGTGGGATGGCTGAACATCATGGCAGCCTCCGGAAGCGGGTGTGCTGCAGCAGCAGGCTGAATCCCAGGATGCCGATACAGGGAATCACGGCCCAGGAATAGAGTTCGTCGTAGTGTTCGAACTTCTGCACCGTCTGGGCGGTTTTCTCCAGGCGATTGATCTGGTCGTAGATTTTCTTCAGGGAATCCGTGTCGGTCGCCCGGTAGAAAGTACCGCCGGTTTCGCCGGCAATGGTTTGCAGGGTCTGCTCGTCCACGTCGACCTTGTCCATCATCACGCGTACGTGACCGTCCAAGTCGTGGACGGGAATGGGTGCCATGCCGCGTACGCCGACGCCGATGGTGTAGATCTTCACGCCCAGGGCCTTGGCGGCTTCGGCCGCGGCCAGTGGTGAAATCTTTCCGGTGTTGTTCATGCCGTCGGTGAGCAGGATCATCACCTTCGATTTGGCATGCGTGAAGCGCAGGCGATTGACCCCCGCGGCGATGGCGGAGCCAATGGCGGTACCGTCGTCGTTGCCCACGGCGGTAGTGACGCGCTCGAGATTTTGCAGCAACCAGTCGTGATCCAGGGTGAGCGGGCTGACGAGGTAGGGCGCGGCGGCAAAGGCGATGAGGCCGATGCGGTCGTCGGGGCGCTCTTCGATGAATTTAGAGACCACGGATTTGACGACTTCGATGCGGTTGACGCGACGGTCGTCAACCAAGAAATCGAGTGCTTGCATGGAGCCGGACACATCGAGTCCGAGCACGATGTCGATGCCGTTGGCGGTGATCTCGGTGCGGCTTTGGCCGCGCTGCGGGCGGGCGAGCCCGACTATCATCAGCGCAGCCGCGAGCAGGGGCAGCAGCCAGATCCAGCCACCGATGCGGGAACGGCTGCGGCGTGCCACTTCACGGGCGAGACCGATGTCGGTGAATTCGACCGCTGCCACCGGACCACGGCGGCCGCGCAACAGCATGACCAGGGGCAGCAGCGCCAAGAGCCATAGCCACTGGGGTTGCAGGAAGGTGATCATGCGGCGGGTGCCGTGCCGACGACGAAGCTGCGCGCGCTTTGATACAGCGCTTCCATGTTGTCACGCGACAAGGACACGCCGGCGAATTTGGCGAGGTCGCATTGCTGCAGGAATTCGTCCAGCAGGGCGCGATGCCTGACCAACGGCGATTTTGCGTCCTTGAGAATGCCGTGCAGAAATTCTTCGGTGGTCTGGTGCGTGGCGGTGACTTTGAATCCTGCCTCGATGTAGCGGCGCACGGTATCGGAAATGGCGGAGGAGAATTCACGCACCGTCGATGGATGCATGAGCGATCGGAGTTTCTCGAGATCGCGCAGCGTAATCTCGAAGTATTTGAGGGCGCGGGAGCGGCGGCGCTGTCTGCTGCGCCACACGGCGTAGCCGGCGGCGGCGAGCAGGATGCCTGCGGCCAGCAACTCCAGCAGCAACGCCATCGGGAACAGGGCCTTCGGACCGCGGATGTCACGGATGTCGTCGGCGCCGGCGATGCCCGACAGGGCGGCGAGCAGTCCAGCCGCCAGCACGGCGCACACCGGGGATGCGCGAAGGGTCATGCCCGTGGACTCATGCGCGCCGGCGCTCGCGGGTTTTGAAGAACCGTTGTAACGCAGGCATGTAGGGCGCACCGGTGCTCAGTTCCAGGGTGTCGACGCCTTCGGAGCGGAAATCGTTCACCAGGCGCTTGGCGCGCTCGAGCGCCAGCTCGTTGAAGCGTTTGCGCACGCCGGCGTTGGCGGTGTCGAGCTCGATGATCTCACCGGTTTCGGCGTCCTCGAGTGCGACGACGCCGACATTGGGCAGTACTTTCTCGCGCGGATCGGCGACTTGCACGGCGATGAGGTCGTGGCGGCGGTTGGTCTGGCGCATGGCGCGGCGCAGATCGGCGCGCTCGCGGACGGGATCGCCGGGCGACTGAAAATCAGAAATGAGAAACACGATGGCGCGCCGATGCAGCACGTGATTGGCGACATCGAGAGCCTTGACGCTGTCGGTGCGCCTGCCTTGCGGCTCGTGATACAGAATGTCGCGGACCACTCGCAGCACGTGGCGGCGGCCTTTCTTGGGCGGCAGGTAGCGCTCGATGCGATCGGTGTACAGCAGCAGTCCAACCTTGTCGCTGTTGCGAATGGCGGAGAAGGCCAGAACGCTGGCGAGTTCGGCGGCGAGATCGCGTTTGCTCATGGCAGCGGAGCCGAAATTGCCCGAGGCGCTGATGTCCACCATCAACAGGATGGTGAGTTCGCGCTCTTCGGTGAATTTCTTGACGAAGGGGCGGCCGGCGCGGGCGGTGACATTCCAGTCGATGGTGCGAACTTCGTCGCCCGGGCTGTATTCGCGCACTTCGTCGAAGTCCATGCCGCGACCTTTGAATACCGAATGGTATTCGCCGGCGAGGCTGTCGTTGACCATGCGGCGCGTGCGGATTTCGAGCTGCCGCATGCCGCTCATGATGGTCTTGGTGGACTTGGACGTATCGGCCGGCATGCGGGGGTTAGGGTACGGGCAGCGCGTCGAGAATTTTGCGGATCACATCCTCGGAGGTGACGTTTTCGGCCTCGGCCTCGTAGGTCACGGAGACGCGATGGCGCAGCACATCCAGGGCGATGTTCTTCACGTCCTGCGGAGTGACGTAGTGCCGGCCGCTCAAAAACGCCATGGCGCGGGCGGCGAGCGTGAGATTGATGGTGGCGCGCGGCGAGGCACCGGTCTGGATAAAGCCGTCGATGTTCAGTGCCTTGGGCTGGGGTGGGCGGGTGGCGAGCACGAGATCGACGATGTAGTCGCGGATCTTGTCGTCCACATACAGAGTGTTCACCACATACCGGGCGCCCAGAATTTGCGCCGCGCTGACCACGGGGCGGACGCCGAGGCTGGGTTCGGAGGTGGCCATGGCATCGAGAATGGCGCGCTCTTCTGCGCGGTTGGGGTAGGTCACCACCACTTTCATCATAAAGCGGTCGATCTGCGCCTCGGGCAGAGGGTAGGTGCCCTCCTGTTCGATCGGGTTCTGAGTGGCCAGCACCATAAAGGGGTTCGGCAGGGGATAGGTCTCATCGCCGATAGTGACCTGACGCTCTTGCATGGCTTCGAGCAGGGCGCTCTGGACCTTGGCCGGCGCGCGATTGATTTCGTCGGCGAGAATGAGATTGCTGAAGATGGGCCCGTGCTTGGTGCGGAATTCACCGTCCTGGGGGTTGTAGATCATGGTGCCGACGATGTCGGCCGGCAGCATGTCCGGCGTGAATTGCAGTCGCTTGAAGCGCACCGCGAGGCCACCTGCCAGCGACTTGAGGGCCAAGGTCTTGGCGAGGCCGGGCACGCCCTCCAGCAGCACATGGCCGTTGGTCAGCAGCGCGATCAACAACCGATCGAGCAGGTGCTTCTGGCCGACGATGACGCGGGCCATTTCCGCCTGCAGGGGTGCCACCCAGGTCGAGTGTTCGAGCACGGTCTCGCGCCCCGCACGCATGGCGGCATCGGATTCGATCGACGCAGGTCTTTGATTCGTTAACATTAAATCCTCTTTGACAGACTCGACGCGAAGCGGTGGTGAGCAAATCCGTTGGAACTTGCGGGTCGCCGGAGGTTCCCCAAAAGCCGGCGGGACCGGTGCGACCCGGGCCCCAACGACGCCAAGGCTCTTACCCGAGCAGGCGCCTCATCGAGCTCGTTATTTCCCGCCCAGCCCCTTGTTCGGGTTGATCAGGTATTTTTGACCGGTCGCGCTCTTGCTGTAAACCGCTATTGTCGCGAGGTCCAGGGCCTCGATGAGCGAAATCTCGCCGGCATAGTGGCTGGCGAAAGTCGTTTTCAGCTCGGCAGCGATGCGCTCCTTGAGCTTTTGAGTGGCAGCGGGGCCGAGCTTTTGTAGGAAGGGCGTGACCAGCCAGCCACCCACTCCCCAGGCCATGCCGTAACTGCGCGTCAGTTCGAGGGGGCCTGATCCCAAGCCGCCGTACACATACACCTGCTTGTGAACGGCTGAGCCGTAGCGGCTGTACTGAGTGGCCTTCTTATTGATGGCAATTTCCATGCACATGAGGATCTGGCTGGCCAGCTTGCCGCCGCCGATGGCATCGAAGGCCAACGTGGCGCCGGTTGCCGTCAACGCCGCGATGAGATCTTGAATGAAGGAGGGTGAACTCGAGTCGCACACATGGGCCGCGCCCTGTTCGCGGAGTTGCGCGACGTGGTCTGGGCTGCGGACGATGTTGACCAGCGCAATGTTCTCGCCGATGCAAACCCGGTTGAGCATGCGGCCGAGGTTGGAGGCTGCCGCAGTGTGCACCAGAGCGGTGTGGCCTTCGCCGCGCATGGTTTCAACCATGCACAGGGCGGTGAGCGGGTTGACGAAGGAGGAGGCGCCGTCGGCCGGCGCCGTGCCGTCGGGCAGCGCTAGGGTTTGAGCGAGCGAGACGCAGCGATACTGCGAATACATGGCGCCGCCGAGCATGGCGACGGTCTTTCCCATCAGTGCCTGCGCAGCCGGCGATGCGCCGGCCTCGATGACCACGCCCGCGCCCTCATTGCCGATGGGCATGGATTCTCCGAATCGCCCGGTCATGCCCTTCAACAGGGCGTCGGGAACCCGCGCCGCCACCAGCGATTGTGCGGCCGTACCGCGTCGCTCCGCCTTGGTCACATCCGCGCCGGCCAGCAGCAAGACGAGATCCGAGGGATTGATGGGCGCCGCATCGACGCGCACGACGACTTCGTTGGCGGCGGGGACGGGGGTGGACACGGTGGCGAGAGACAATTCCAGCGTGCCATCGCTTTTCACCAGGGAGCGAAGCTGCAGGCCGCTACGAGTGCTATCGGTGTGCATGCGGGGAAACCTCACAGCGAGTGAAAGTGAAGCGGCCCATGCTACACCGCGGGGCGGCCAACCGCGGGGCGGCCGACCGCGGGGCGGCGGAGGACCGCGCGACCAGATAGAATTTCAGCCCCGTCCATTGCGCCGCGGTGGAATCAACAGGAATAAGAATGCGGGATCTATCGGCAGGGCAAGTGCCGCCACGGGTGTTCTATGGCTGGTTCGTGGTGGCGGGCGCCTTTGCGGTCACCTTCGTCGGCTTCGGCTGTGCCTATACCTTCAGTGCCTTCCTGGAGTCGTTGCAGAGGGATTTCGCTGCTTCGCGTGGGTCGGTGTCCTTGGTGTTCTCGCTGGCCGGCTTTTTGTATTTCGGGCTGGGGATACTCAGCGGTCCGCTCGCCGATCGTTGGGGTTCGCGCCGTCTCAGTGTGATTGGAATGTTGCTGGTCGGCTTGGGTCTGTGGTTCGCCGGCTTGGCGCGCACCTTGGGTGAGGTGTATGTGGCCTATGGTCTCGGCGTGGGGCTGGGCATCGGCTGCTCCTATGTTCCCGCTGTAGGCGCAGTGCAGCGTTGGTTTCTGAAGCGGCGCGGATTCGCCTCGGGGTTGGCGGTGAGCGGGATCGGCGTCGGCACGCTGATAATGCCGCCTCTGGCGGCCTACCTGATCGCTCTCTTGGGGTGGCGACACGCTTATTTGCTGCTCGGTGTTCTGGCTGCCGTCGTGGGAGTCGGCATGGCGATGATGATCGAGAACGATCCGCGCGATCGGGGTCTCTCGCCCGACGGTGAACCGCTGCGCCCGGCGGCGGTGAATGCCGAGACAGCGCCGGGGTTCTCGGTGCGCGAGGCCATCCGGACGCGTCGTTTCTTGGGGCTGTATGCGGCATGTCTCGCTTGCTCGTTCGGACTATTCGTGCCCTTCGTGCATCTCATTCCCTATGCGTTGGATCATGGCGTGCCCCGTTCCCTGGCCGTGCTATTGCTCGGCGCGGTGGGCGTGGGCAGTACGGCGGGACGCTTTTTTCTGGGCAGCTTGGCGGACAAGCTGGGACGCGAGTCCTCGCTCCTGCTCATGTTCGTCGGCATGGCGGTGGCTTTGCTCTCCTGGGTGTTTGCGACGGCGTACTGGGGAATGGTGGCCTTCGCCCTGGCCTATGGTGTGTGCTACGGCGGCTTCGTCGCCATCCTGCCGGCCTTGGTCATGGATTATTTCGGCGGGCGCCAGGTCAGCAGCATCATCGGGGTGCTGTACACCAGCGTGGCATTCGGCACTCTGGTGGGCCCCAGTGCCGCGGGCTTCGCCTTCGACTTGAAGCATAGTTACACGCTGCCAATCTTGGCCGGCGCTGCCACCAATGCCATCGCAGTGTTGATCATGAGGGGCGTGGCGGCGTCGACACCGCGGACGCCGGTGTCGACGACACGGCCATGAATTCGGCTGATTCACGGGGAGAGCGCAATGCAAGATAGGAGTAAAGCGCCGCGCCGGTTGCCTTCTGTGCCGCGCCACGGCGTCGCCCGGGTGATCTCCAAGATGGGATTGGGCTCGCGCACTCAGGCGGCGCACTGGGTGAGCGAGGGTCGGGTGCGAGTCAATGGCCGCGTGGTTCGAGATGCAGAATTCCCGGTGCGCCAGTCGCTGGATCGCATCGAGATTGACGGCCGAGAGAGCCGGTCGGCGGAACGCCTCGTGCTCATGTTGAACAAACCGAGAGGGGTGTTGACCACGGCCGAGGATGAGCAGGGGCGTGCAACGGTGTATGGCTGTTTTGCCGATGCGGGGCTGCCGTGGCTGGCGCCGGTCGGCCGGCTCGACAAGGCCAGCGAAGGCCTATTGCTGTTCAGCAATGATCCGGTCTGGTCGGCGCGCATCACCAATCCTGAGTCGGGACCGCCGAAAACCTACCATGTGCAGATCGATCGGTTGCCGGACGCTGCGTTGCTCGCCGATCTGGGGGGCGGTGTCTTGTGCGAGGGCGAGCGCCTGCGGGCGAGTTCGGCGCGCTGTCTGCGCAGCGGCGATAAAAATGCGTGGCTGGAGATTGTGCTCGGGGAGGGGCGCAATCGGCATATACGGCGATTACTGGAGGCCTTCGACGTTGCGGTGCTGCGTTTGGTTCGCGTCGCCATAGGCACCTTGTTATTGGGAGAATTGGCGAAGGGAGGATGGCGCATGCTCACCCCGACAGAAATTGGTTCGCTGTGAGGCAGGCCGGCCAGAAGTCCGCCGTGTCCTCGAGCCGTAGGCGATTCTTGAAGAATTCGGCGCTGGCGGGCGGCGGTGTATTGCTGGGAGCCGCGGGCGTGAATGCAGTCTCACCACTGATCTGGCGTGAGCCGCTGCACTTAGACCTGAACGGGAGTTATTGGGCGCGCAGTCAGCCGCCGCAGAATGCGCCGCTGACGACGGACTTGAATGTCGATGTGGCGGTACTGGGCGGTGGACTCACGGGCCTGTCCGCGGCGTATTTCATCCGCCGGGTGTCGCCGCAAAAAAGTGTGGCGGTGCTTGAGGCCATGGGCTGTGGCAACGGTGCATCGGGGCGCAACGGCGCCATGGTGTTGACCATGACGGCGGACCGCTACATGAATTTCAGCGCGTCGCCGGCCATGGACAAACAAATTTACGACTTAACCGCCGGCAATGTCGGGTTCTTGTCGACGCTTGGCGGCGCGACCGGCATCGACTGTGAATTAGACACTCACGGCGCCCTGCAGGTGTTCACGAACACCGAGGGCGCAGCCGCGGCCAGGGACTATGTGAGGCGCGCGAATTCCATCGGCATGCCGGTGGAGTACTGGGATGCGAAGAAAGTGACCGATGCCATCGGTGCGGCGGTGTACACGGGTGGTTTCTTTGATCCGAGCGGCGGTCAGGTGCACCCCATGAGGCTGGTGCACGCGTTCAAGATCGCGGCGCAGACCGCGGGGGCGACGATTTACGAGGGCACGCGGGTGGATAGCATCGAGGAGGGACGGCAGATCGTGCTGCGCACCGCCGCCGGCCGCACCGTCAGGGCGCGTTCGCTGGTGTTGGCGAGCAATGCGTTTACGCCGAATCTTGGGTTGCTGCGCAATTCCGTGGTGCCGATCCGTGAGTTCGTCGCCATGACGCGTCCATTGAGCGACGCGCAGTTGGCGGACATCGGCTGGCGCAGCGGGGTTCCGTTCAACGACGCGCGCAACGAGACTTTTTATCTGGGATTGACGCGGGATCGGCGCATTCACATCGGCGGCGGCGGGCCGCGCTATGACTTCGACAATGGCGGCGGCAAGGCCGGCGATGCGCGCGTGCACGTAGCGCAATTGCAGCGCGAATTGGCGCGGCTGTTTCCGACGCTGGCGGGCATGGAGTTTGAGATCGATTGGAATGGCGTGGTGGACTGGTCCTTGGATGCTTCGCCGTCGGTGGGCCGCACCGGTAAGAACGGCAATATCTTTTATGGCTTGGGCTATAGCGGACATGGCGTCAATCTGACATCGGTGTTCGGCAGAATCATTGCCGATCTCGAGGCGGGGAACGACGCCGCCTGGAAGCACTACCCCTTCTACAATGCCTCGCTGGACTATGTACCGAACGAGCCGTTTCGCTGGCTGGCCGCCGAAGTGGGCTTTGCTTGGTACAAGCTTACGGAGTCGTAGGCATGAGGTTCGAGTGTAGAGATGCTCAAGCGCGTGCTAGAACGCGGCCGGATATACCCCGCCGTCGAGCAGAATGTTTTGTCCCGTCATGTAGGCGGCATGCACGCTGCAGAGGAAGGCGCAGGTTTGTCCGAACTCCTCCGGAGTGCCGAAACGTTGGGCGGGAATTGCCGCCCGCGCCGCTGCGGCCATGGCCGCTTCGGATTGCCCGGATTTCTTGGACGCGGCAACGAAGCCGTTGCGAAGTCGCTGGGTGTCGAAGTTCCCGGGCAGCAGATTATTGATGGTGATGTTCTTGTCGGCCACCTTGCGCGCGACGCCGGCGACGAAGGCAGTGAGCCCGGCCCGCGATGCGCTGGATAAATCCAATCCGGGCACCGGCATGCGGACGCTGATCGAGGTGATATTGACGATTCGGCCGAAGCCGCGCGCCGCCATGGGATCGATGACCTTTTGAATGAGTTCGATGGGCGTCACCATGTTCATGGTGACGCCGGCCAGCATGGATTGACGATCGAGTTCGCGAAAATCGCGAAACGGCGGCCCGCCGTTGTTGTTGATGAGAATGTCGGGCGAGGGGCAGGCTGCGAGCAATGCCGCCTGCCCTTCCGTAGTGGACACGTCGGCGACGACCGGGATCACGTCCGCCCCGGTGGCTTGGCGAATTTCCGCGGCGGTTTGCTCGAGCAGGGTCCGATTGCGGCCGTTGATAACGAGCGACACTCCGGCCTCGGCGAGCGCGCGGGCGCAGGCCTTCCCCAGTCCCTGGCTCGATGCGCACACGATGGCGGTGCGTCCGCGTATTCCTAAATCCATGGGGTCTCCTCGTCGAGTGAATTGTCAGAATTACAAAATGGCCGGTTGGCTTGAAATGATCGCGAATCGTCCGTATGGCCGGTATAGGCTAGCAGTACAATCAACAGTAGGGAGCCATGATGACGATCACACGCATTCAAACCGGGCCACGGATGTCCCAGGCGGTCATTCACAATAAGACCGTGTACCTGGCGGGGCAAGTCGGCACGGGCGTCAGCGTCGCCATTCAAACGCGGGCCATTCTGGCCTCGATCGACGAATTGCTGGCGGAAGCGAAAACCGACAAGAGCCGGATTTTGTCGGCAACCATCTGGCTGACGGATATGGCGACCTTCGGGGAAATGAATGCTGTGTGGGAGGCGTGGGTGGTGCCGGGAAAAACGCCGGCGCGCGCGACAGTGGTCAGTGCCCGCCTTGCATCGGCGGAGTACAAGATTGAAATCGCCGTCATCGCTGCGCAGCCCTAGACGAGCCTTAAGGTTGCATTCGGCCCACCAGAATACATTCGGCTCATCGGCATGCTCGAGCTGCAAAACATCTACAAGACCTTCGAGGGGAGGACCGTCCTTGCCGACGTGAACCTGAGCGTTCCGAAGGGCGCGACTCATGCGCTGATCGGCTCGAGCGGTTCCGGGAAGACCACGCTGTTGCGGATCACCTTGGGGCTCATTCCCTTCGATCGGGGCTACGTCAAGATCAACGAGCAGGCGCTGCTGTCGTTCACCCCGGTCGAGTGGGCCGATCGTATCGGTTACGTTCCGCAGGACGGCGGCTTGTTCCCGCACATCACGGCGAAAGGCAATGTGGCGCTGGTGGCGACGCTGCGTGGCTGGAACAAGGCGAAAATCGATGCGCGGGTGGAGGAATTGCGCAAGATCGTCGACTTGGATCCGGAGATCCTGGGGCATTTTCCGCGTGAAATGAGCGGGGGGCAGAAGCAGCGGGTCGCCATCATGCGCGCCGCGATGATGGATCCGGCCGTCATGTTGCTGGATGAACCGATGGCCGCCTTGGATCCTTTGATACGGCGCAGCCTGCAGCAGGAATTGAAATCCATATTCCAGCGGCTGGGCAAGACCGTGTTGTTGGTGACGCATGATCTTGGCGAGGCGGTGTACCTCGCTGAGAAAATCACACTGCTGCACGAGGGTAGGATGGTGCAGAGCGGCAGTTACCGCGACCTGCTACAGCATCCTGCCACTCCCTTCGTCAGTCAATTCATCAATGCGCAGCGCACGCTGCCCGACGCGGGTGAGCTGCAGTGAGCGCGGCGCCGCTCACGTCAAGGGTTATGGGTGCGCTCGCGCTGACGGCCGGCGCGTGGCTGGTGGGTGCATTGCCCAGCGGCGTTGCGCGGGCCGCAGACAACATCGTCGTCGGCGGCAAGATTTTCACCGAGGGCTATGTGCTGGGTGAGATCGGCGCCCAGACCATCGAAGTAAGTTCCAAGGTGTCCGTCACCCGCAAGCTCGGCATGGGCAGCACAGGGATTTTGTTCGAGGCCTTGAAGAGCGGCGCAATCGATGTGTATTCGGATTACACCGGTACTCTGTCGGAGGCGATTCTGAAGCGCCCTGAATTGAAGTCGTTGGATGAGATTCGCACTGCACTGGCCGGGATGGGGTTGACCATTTCCGATTCGCTGGGATTCAACGATACCTACGCGCTGGCGGTGAAAGAGGAGTTCGCGGAGCAGCACGATCTGCATACCATCGGCGATTTACTCTCTTTGCAAGATGACATCCGGGCGGCCTTCAGCTATGAGTTCATGGACAGGAAGGATGGCTATCCGGGATTGGTGGACAACTATCATCTGAAGTTCAATGCGCAGAAAGTCAGTCGCATGGAGCATTCCTTGAGCTTCCAGGCCATCGGTCAGAATGCCGTCGACTTGATCGATGTGTATTCGACCGACGCCAAAATCAAGAAGCTGCATTTGCGCGTACTCAAGGACGATCATCATTATTTCCCCGTCTATCAAGCCGTGTGGGTCGCGCGACAGGCCTTTGTGGAGAAGCATCCGCAGGAATGGCAGGCGCTGCGCGGCCTGGAGGGCAAGATCGACGAGGAGTCCATGCTGGATATGAATGCGCAGGCCGACATTCAAAAAATCAGCTTTGGTAAAATCGCCTCGCAATTTTTGGGTGCTTCGGCGCCGGACTCGGTAGGGTGGCTGCACGAGGTCGCGCGCCGCACCAAGGAGCATTTGTGGCTGGTGGGCGTGTCCTTGCTGTTCTCGGTGTTGGTCGGCATTCCATTGGGCGTGGCGGCGGTGCGCTTCCCCAAGGCGGGCCAGGCGATTCTGTTGTCGAGTGCGGTGATTCAAACGGTGCCATCGCTGGCGCTGCTGTGCTTTCTCATTCCGGTGTTTGGCGTGGGCACTAAGCCGGCGTTGGCGGCGCTGTGCCTGTATAGCTTGTTGCCCGTGGTGCTCAATACCTTTACGGGCATTCGTGCGGTGAATCCCATCCATATGGAGAATGCGCGCGCCTTCGGATTGAACGGCCGGCAGATTTTATTCAAGGTAGTGCTGCCTCTGGCGAGTCCGACCCTGTTGGCGGGCATCAAGACGGCGACCATCGTCAGCATCGGCACCGCGACGCTTGCCGCCTTGGTGGGGGCGGGCGGCTATGGCGCGCCCATTGTGTCGGGACTGTCTTTAAACGACGTGCCCACCATTTTGACCGGCGCCATCCCCGCGGCGCTGATGGCCCTGGTGGCCCATGGGGTATTCGAATTGCTCGGCATGGTGTTGATTCCCGCGGGATTACGCCGCCGTCCATAAATGGAATTCGCGGCGCGTCGGCCGTCTAGAAGAATATGGAGTATTCTCCCCGCCTGAAATTTCGTACGGGCTTAGGGGAAGAAATCTATGAGTCGACAGACAACGATATGCCATTGGCTGGTCGGGACCGCGGCAATGCTGCTTGCTCAAGCCAGCCTTGCGGACAGCGCTCCCGCGGCGGGGCGCCCCATCGTGCTGAAGGCCGCGCACCTGTTCGATTCGGTGTCCGGCAAATTGTTGGACCATGGCATGGTGGTGGTGTCGGGTACCCGGATCGAGGCCGTGGGCAGCGATTTGAAGATTCCCGCCAATGCGCAGGTCATCGATCTGGGCGAGGCGACATTGATGCCGGGATTCATCGATGCGCATGTGCACTTGTCGGCGGAGTCAGGGCCGAATTGGTATCTCGATTTTTACGAGGGCATTCTGCGCTTTCCCGCCGAGCAGGCGCTGTACGGCGCTCACTATGCCAAGGCCACTCTCGAAGCCGGCATCACGTCGGTGCGCGATCTTGGTTCCAATGATTACACGGCGCTCGGCATGCGCAACGCCATCACGGCGGGCATGATTCCGGGTCCGCGCATGCTGGTGTCGAATTACGCGGTGGGATCGACGGGCGGCCATGCCGACCAGGATCCGGTGCCGCCGCAGCGCATTGCGGTGGCGGGGCCGATCTTAGGCGTGTGCAATGGCGCGGATGAGTGCCGCGCTGCCGTGCGCTACCAGGTGAAGTACGGGGCCGATGTCATCAAATTCATGCCCTCGGGTGGCGTGCTGTCGCTGTCCGATCCTGTGGACAACGCGCAGCTGACCCAGGATGAAATGAATGCCATCGTAACCGAGGCGCATGCGTGGAACCGCAAGGTCGCGGCTCACTGCCACGGCGACCGTCCCGCCAAGATGGCGATCGCGGCGGGTGTCGATTCGATTGAGCATGGCAGCTTTTTACAGGACGACACTCTGCAAGAGATGAAAAAGAAGCATGTATACCTGGTCGCGACCCTGTTCGCCGGGGCTTGGACCGGCGAGCATCTGGACACCTACCCGCCGGTAATTGCGGCCAAGGCGCGCGCCGCGTCGGCGCAGAGCCAGCAGATGTTCCAGCATGCGGTGAAAATCGGCGTGCCGATTGCGATGGGAACGGATGCCGGCGTCGAACCGCATGGCTTGAATGCGCGCGAATTTGGATTGATGGTCAAGAACGGCATGGCGCCGGCGCAGGCCTTGATCGCGGGCACGGCGAACGGTGCGGACCTGCTCGGCATCGCCGACAAGACCGGCACACTGGTGCCGGGAAAATATGCGGACATCGTGGCGGTGGCGGGCAATCCGCTCGCCGATATCCACGCGACCGAGCATCCGCTGTTGGTGATGAAGGAGGGGACGATTTACCTGGGCGGCAGCGGCGCTCGCTAGGCGCGCAATTGCCAGAGCAGGAAGGCGTAGGTATCGGCGCTCTCGCGATCCTGTTGTGAGCGAGTGGAGCCGATGCCGTGGCCGGCGTCGTAGTCGACCCGCAGCAGGATGGGCTTGCCGGAACTGGTGGCTGCCTGGAGGCGGGCGGCCATTTTCGCGACGTGAAAGGGTGCGACCCTGGGGTCAGTCACGCCGGTGGTCAACAGCACGGCCGGATACGGCGTGCCGTCCTTCACGGCTTGGTAGCTGTCGATGCTTTTCAGAGCGCGATAGCCCGATGGATCGCTGATCGCGCCCCATTCGGGTTCTTCGCCATAGCCGTCTTGCTCGACCACGTAGCGTAGCGGATTGGACCAGCCCACGCCATCGATGACGGCGCCGAACAGATCCGGACGCTCGGTGAGGGCGCGTCCGACGGTAATGCCTCCGGCGGAGCGGCCGCCGATGGCGAGATGTTGCGGTGACGTATATTTCTTGGCGACGAGTTCTTCGCAGACCGCGATGAGATCGCGCCAGGTGTTGGGCTTGTTGGCGAGCTGCCCGGCCTTGTGCCATTCGCGGCCGTATTCACCGCCACCGCGCACATTGGCGTAGCCGACGATGCCGCCGGCATCGACCAGCGCGAGCGAGCGTCCAGCGAAGCTCGGCGTGTAGGCAGCGAGGCCGTAGGAACCGTAGGCGGAAATCCAGGTGGGATTACGGCCGTCGAGCTTTATACCCTTGCGGTAGATGAGGGTGTAGGGAATCTTGGCCCCGTCCTTGGCGGTGGCGAAGAATCGTTTGGCCTCGTACGCGCTCACATCGATGGCGGGCTTGGGCGTAATGCCGGTGTCGGCAACGCGGCCGTCGCTGTCGACGGAGTAGATCCCCGCCGGTGTTAACCAGCCTGTCAGAGAAATGAGTGCGCCGTCTTCCGTGGCTACGGTGTAGAGCGCGCCGATGGTGCCGTCGAAGGGCAGGGCGATGTCGGTTACCCGGCCGTCATTCCCCAGCCGGCGCAGGCGGCTGATGCCGCCGTCCATGATCTTAAGGTAGATGCCATCGCGCGCTTTCGCGGTGTTCTCGATGACATCGGCCGCCTGGGGCACAACGTCGGTTGCGCCCGCAATATGCGGCGCTGTGGCGGAGGTCTTGACCAGGCGCCCGCGCGGCGTTCCCTTGTTGACCAGCAGGTACAGATCATCGCCGGCAAGTTCAATGTCCGTGACCTCGTCCTCGAAGCCGGCAAACGGCGTCCAGTGCGCGCGGCCCCCAATCACATCGGCGAGCGGCGCAATGAAACCGCGCGCCTCGGGCCGGACGTCTCTCAGCAACAGCACCGCATGGGTGGCGCCCGTGAATGTCACGATGACGGGGGATTGAATGTTGTCGTACTCGATCCCGCCGGCGACGCCGCGCTTCACCAGCACGGGATCGTCTTTAGGATCAGTGCCCAAGCGGTGAAAGCGCGCCTGGCTGTCAAGAAATCGCTCAGGCGTGGCGACCGCGCCGGTGAGCTGATTGTAGAAAAAGCCGCTGGCGTCGTCGAGCCATGCGGGATTGGCGTCCTGGGTGTTGGTGATTGTCTCGGGGAAGTGGTGGCCGTCGGCGACGGTGAGCACATGCAGAGTGGAATCCTCGCTGCCGTCCTTCGACACACCATAGACCACGTAGCGCCCGTCCGGTGAGGCGCGCCACCAGTCGAGCGAGACATGGCCGTGGGCGCTCGCCGCCGTGGTCGGATCGACCAACACGCGGTCGTGCCCGGCGGCATCGCGGACAAAGAGCTTGAAGTTGTCGGCGCCCAGCGGCCGTTGCGTAAAGAAGATCAGTCCGCTGGCCCGCTGCACGCGTGCCGTCGCCACCGTATCGCCGGATAATTTTTCGACCCGCTTGAGCAGCGCTGCCCGAGTCGGCAGGGCATCGAGCACGGCGCGAGTATGAGCGTTCTGGCCCTTGAGGAAGGGCAGCCATTCAGGGTCCTTGCCGCTTTCCATCCAGCGATAGGGATCGTTCAGCGTTTCACCGAAATAGGTGTCGTGGACGACCTCGACGCGGGCAACGGGAGCGGCCGGCACCCGAGGTGCGGCGGGCGTAGCGGCTGCGGTGGAAATGGTGCCCGCCCACAAAGTCTTGGGCAACAGCGCCAAAGATGCAGCGCCGCCGCCGAGAAATTGCCGGCGGTCGATTCTTGTTTTCATGCTCTCCCCCGATGTCTAGCTGACGCCGGCGGAGCCGAGCGGCAGAGTGCTTAGGAGCTCCGATGCTCCGTTCCATAGAACTTGAATGCCGATGCAGATCAACAGAAAGGCAGACAGTCGAACCACGATGGAGGTTCCCGTCGCGCCCATCAAACCCGCCAGCCGCGCGGAATTTCGATAGAAAGCGTACACCAGCACGGCGAGCAGAGCGACGGCAGCCAGGGTTTGGATGAAGAAGGCGACCGATGAGGCGTGAAAGCCGCGCGGGCGGCCGGCGCCCAGTGAAATAGCGACGGAAATGGTTCCGGGGCCCGTGGTGAGCGGCATGGTAAGAGGGTAGAAGGCCAGCCGGCTCGGCGAGACATCGATGGAACGTGGGCTCGGGGTTTCGCTGCGCCGTTGCTCGGTGGCATCCGGTTCGTTCAACATGCGCCAGCCGGACATGGCGACGACGATTCCGCCGGCCACCCGCAGCACGGGAATAGAAATGCCGAAGAAGCTCAGAACATAAGCGCCGACGTACAGCGATGCGGTGACGATGGCGAAGGCGTAGATTGCCACCCAGCGCGACACCTGCGCACGCACACGCGGATCGAGCTCGCGTGTGGCGCCGAAAAATATGAATGCGCCGGAGAGCGGGTTGACGATGGAGAACAGGGCGCCGAAAGCGAGCAGAAAGGTGGTCGTGAGTGCCATGGTGTTCGCCGGTAAATTAACTGCCGCCATCCTGTTCGCGCAGGCGGTGACTATCCGCGGCAACCAGATCGAAGCCGTATACCCGTCGCAGTTGCACGATTTTTTCCAAGGTGAGGCGCTTGAAGGGCGGCTTATTCTCGAGCGCATGCAGAGCGATGCCCTCGAGAAGATCACCGAGCGACAGGTCGAGGTACTCCGCCAGGCCCTTGAGAACCTTGAGGAGGCGCTTTTCCAAACGCACCCCGGTTTGGATGCGTTCGATCTCGCGCAGCGGCGGCGCGACGGCTTTTTTGGTGCTCATGGCGCGCAATGATCGCAGGTTTGCGCCGGTCCCGCACTAGTGGTACCGTGGTACCATTGTACCAAATTGGAGATCGTCATGCCCCGGGCTCCACGCAAGCAGAACGGCCGCTTTCACTTAGACGCGCCGCGCTGCCATGTCATGCCGTTGTTTACGGCCCGTGGCGAAAAGGCGTGGGCGCCGGGTTGGGATCCCTTGCTGCTGAGCGGCGAGGAGGAGCGCGGCAGTGCCTTCCAAACCCGCCATGCTGCGGGGCAGGTCACGACCTGGATTGTGGTCGATCACCGGCCGTCGGAGGGCCGGGCCAGTTACGCGCGGCTGGCGCAGGACTCCCATATCGGCTTGGTGGACGTCCTCTGCACGGAGGCTGAGGGCGGCGGAACGAATATCGACGTGACTTACACGTTGACCCCCTTGCATGCGGGGGCGGAAGGCTACGTCGAAGAATTCCTCAGCCCTGCGCACTACGCTCGCATGATGGAGGAATGGCGGGACGCCACCACCGCCGCGCTTGCGCGCGGACTGCCGCTAGCGGGCGCGTTCCCGAGTGAATGTCCATGCGGCGACTAGGGCGAGCATCAGCAGAGGAATAAAGGCGGCGAACACCCAGAAGGCGGCGGCCTTCACGGCGGCAATGGACAGTCCCTGTCCGAGGCCGGCGAAATTGGCCGCGATGCCGACGGCGGCCGCGCCCACCGCATAGCCGATGCGCTGCAGAGTGTCGGGCGAGGTCACGGCGAGTCCGCGCTCGGCCTCTTCCGAGTAGCGCGCCATGCGGAGCACGATCGATGGCCAGCACAGACCGAATCCCAGCCCCTGTAAGAGCGCGCACAGCACAATACCCAGCAACGCACCGGCAGGCACCGCCAGAGCAAAGCCGCCGGCACCGAGCGCGACCAGAGCGGCGCCCACCCGAATCAAGACACGGTCGGAAGATTCGGGGACTTTGGAGACAGCCAAAGTGGCGAGGCTCCAAGCCACGCCTTCACCGGCAAAGATGTAGCCGGCGACGAGCGGCTGGGTGCCAAACAATGTCTTTAGTATCAGGGGACCATAAGCCCAGAAGCCGGTGGTGGCGGCCGACAGGGCGAACACCATGAAGAGACCTGCGCCGATGGGATGGCGAAAATCCAGAGTGCGTCCCGGAAACAGTCTCGCGCCGGCGCGCTTATCCAGTCGAGCTGCCAGGAACAGGAGGCCGACGCCCGCGAATGAACTCAAAACGGCGGCTGCCACGCTGTTCGTGACGCTGCTCTGTGCTATCAAGAGAGTGCCCGCCGTCAGGGTCAATAACGGCAACACGGGCCAGGGTGTCGCAGTCCGACGCGCCGGACTGTCCGAGGGTAGCCATAGGGTTGCCATGAGCCAGAGCAGAGCGGCCTCGGCCGCAAATACGGTGAAGGTCAGGCGCCAGGCATGCAGGCCGGCGAATATGCCGCCGATCAATGGGCCGAGCAGGGAACCCGCGCCCCAGATCACGGCGACGATGCCGAAAAGGCGACTCCACCAGGACTGGGTAAACCATGCTTGAATCGCCAAATAGCAAAGGGAGAGCAGCACGCCGCCCCCCATTCCTTGAGCGAGTCGCGCCGCGAGCAGGGCGCCCATGGTTGGTGCGAGCCCGGCGATGATACAGCCGCCGCCATAGAGCAGCGCAGCCACGCACAACACGCGTTTCACCCCGCCGCGGCGGCAGAGCATCGGCGTGGTGACACCCGCGATTATGGCGCCGACTTCATACAGCGTGATGGTCCAGTTGATATAGGCGATGCCGCCGATGTCATCGACGATGGCCGGCGCGATGGTGGCGGTGACCAGCGTGTCGGTGGCGTACAGCCAGATGCCGACACAGAGCACGACAAATCGGCCCATGAACCCGGAGGCGCAGAGTCCGCGCCAGGTATGGCTGGGCTCGACGGCAATCATCTATATATCGCCAGCCGATAACTGTGGTCGAACCATGAATGTTCTGTGCCAGGCATTTTTCGTCGGCTCCGTTGTTGAAGGCTGATGGCGAATACGATACAACCTAAAGTTAACTTGAGGTCAAGGGAGTCTTCATGGGCGGCAAAGTCAACAGTGCGCGAGTTCCCAAGGAGCTGAGCGTGGGCGAACTCGCGGCACGCAGCGGCGTCGCGGTGTCGGCGGTTCACTTCTATGAGTCCAAGGGTTTGATTCGCAGCCGCCGCAATGCCGGCAATCAACGCCGCTATCTGCGCGGCACGCTACGATTGGTGGCGGTGATCAAGGTGGCGCAACGCATCGGCATGCCCTTGGCCGAGATCCGAGCCGCGTTGGCGAATTTGCCCAAGGGCCGGCCGCCCACGGCGGCGGATTGGCGCCGCATGTCGGCGCGTTGGAAGCAGGGGCTGGATGAGCGCATCGAGCGGATGATGCGGTTGCGAGACAGTCTCACGGGCTGCATCGGATGCGGCTGTCTATCGCTAAAAATATGTCCGTTGCGTAATCCCGCCGACCGCTTGGGCGAGCAGGGTCCGGGCGCCAGGTTGTTGGACCCAGTGAATTCAGAGTGATTGTCCGATGAGCTCAGGTTCGCCGGCACGCTCGCCGCCTTGGTGCTTGCGATTGGGGGCTTCGTCACGCAAGCTGGCGCCGTGACCATGCCAACGGCGAAATAATAATGACTCAGACCGCGCGACCCTTGAGTCGAATTTTAGGGCTTGGGTTCGGATTGGCGATGGTATTCGGCGGCACGGTGGGTGTCGGGATATTGCGGCTGCCGGGCACTCTGGCGGCGGCTCTGGGTGATTCGCGGCTGGTAATATTGTTTTGGGTCTTGGGGGGCGTGTGGGCCTTGATGGGTGCGACCGCAGTGGCTGAACTCGCGGCCATGATGCCCGAGGCCGGCGGTTTCTATGTGTACGCGCGGCGCGCTTTCGGCGATGGGCTGGGATTCGTGGTGGGCTGGGGCGACTGGCTGAATCAAGCGGCGGCCATTGCCTATGCTGCGTTGACCGCCGCCATGTTCATCGGCACGTTGTGGCCGGGTGCCGCGGACATGCCACGCCTGGTGGCGATCATCGCCATCGGTGCCTTTACGGTTTTGCATTGGTTCGGGCTGCGGATCGGCAGCACGACGACACGCATCATCAGTCTCAGCGTGGGCGTGATGATGCTGGTGTTGGTGGTGGCGTGCTTCATCGGTGCGCCGTCGCCTGTGTCCGCGGATCCCCCGCTGGCGGCATCGGCGATGTCGTTGCCGCTGCTCTCGTTGGGGATGCTCGCTGCCGTGGTCACGGCACTGCGTGCGGTGTTCCTCACTTACGATGGCTGGTATTCACCCATTTACATGGCGGAAGAAAGCACCGAGCCCACGCGTACCTTGCCGCGTGCACTGATCGGCGGGACGGTGCTGCTCGCATCCATGTACGTGTTGTTCAATGTCGCCATTTTGCGGGTGCTGCCTCTGTCGGTATTGGCGGCATCCAAACTGCCGGCTGCCGATGTCGCCCATCTGGTGCTGCCGCGCGGCGGCAGCGCATTGGTGACGGCGATTTCGCTGCTGACGGTGTTGAGCTTGATCAATGCCACTCTGCTGATGGCGCCGCGCATACTGTTGGCCGTGGGACGCAATGGCTTCTTCACGCAGAAGGCCGCCGTGGTCAGCGAGAAGGGCACACCGCGCCCGGCGCTGGCATTCACCTTCATCGGCACCGCGGCGCTCATTTTGAGCGGCTCATTCGAGCAGATCGTGGCCATTGCCGCTGTGTTGTTCCTGCTGAATTACGTGTTGACCTATGTCGCGGTCTTCGTGCTGCGAGTTAAAGAGCCCGCGACGCCGCGACCGTATCGGACATTCGGCTTTCCGTTCAGCACGGGTCTGTTGCTGCTGGGCTGCGCCGCTCTGTTGATCGCCGCCATCTTGGAAGACCGGCACTCAGCGGCCTTTGCGGGACTGCTGCTGATCTCCTGCGTGCCCGTGTATGTGTGGCTGGCGCGACGCCGCCGCTTGGGCGACGTGGCCGCGGCAAAGCCAGCGGCCTGAGTGATGCGGCAGGCGAGGCGTCGGGGTCGGTGTCGTGCCACGTCGGTGTTGGGAGCGGTATTGCTGTCGGGCGCCGCGTTAGTCGTGGGCGTGACCTTGCCGATGAGCGTCGCAGCGGCTGATGCGCCGCGCGCCGACAGGCAGGCGTTTCGCGAGCTGTATCGCGAGCTCATTGAGACCAACACCAGCCATTCCATCGGTAGCTGCACGGCGGCGGCGGAGAAAATGGCGGTGCGCCTGCGGGCTGCGGGATACCCGGAAGCGGATCTACACCCCTTTGCGGTGGCAGAGCATCCGCAGGACGGCGGATTGGTTGCAGTGCTGCCGGGCACGGACCGGAGTGCCAAGGCGATCTTGCTGCTGGCACATCTGGACGTGGTGGAGGCGCGCCGCGAGGATTGGACCCGAGATCCCTTCGTGCTCAGGGAAGAAGGTGGCTATTTTTACGGCCGCGGCACGTTCGATGATAAGTCCATGGCGGCGGTGTGGGTGGACACTCTCATCCGATTGCGCCAGGAGGGCCACCACCCCAAACGCGGCATCAAAATGGCGCTGACTTGCGGTGAGGAGGCGGGTTCCGCTTTCGAAGGTGCGCAGTACTTGGTGCAGCAGCAGCGGCAGCTCATCGATGCGGCATTCGCCTTGAATGAGTTCGCGTACGGCGTTCTGGATGCGCGGGGCCATCGCGTGGTCATGGAAATCGAGGCGGGCGAGAAGACGGATCAGGATTTTCGGCTCGAGGTGGTGAACCCGGGCGGTCATAGTTCGCGGCCGGTGAAGCACAACGCCATCTACCAGCTCGCGTCGGGCCTGAAGCGTCTGGGCGAATATGAGTTTCCGGTGCAGTTGAACGAGACGACCCGACTTTACTTTAGCCGCATGTCGCGCATTGTCGGCGGCGCGAGTGGGGCCGCGATGGCGGCCTTGGTCAAGGACCCCGCGGATTCAAAGGCGGCGGCTACGGTGTCACAGGATCCGCGCTTAAATGCCATGCTGCGCACGACTTGTGTGGCAACTTTGATGAATGCGGGCCATGCCACCAATGCGCTGCCGCAGCGGGCAAGCGCCAATGTGAATTGTCGTATTTTCCCGGGCGTGGTCATCGAGGAGGTACGACAGACCCTCGCACGACTGATGGCGGAGCCCGACATCACCGTGACCACAGTTTTGCCGTCCGATCCTATGGTGCTGCCGCCGCCGCTGAGCCCGGCCATCATGAAACCCATCGAGCAGGTCATGCGCCGGTACTATCCGGGCATCGAGGTGGTGCCGGTGTTGCAGGCGGCGGGGACGGATGCGATTTATCTGGCCGAGTCGGGCATTCCGACTTATGGCCTCAGCGGCATGTTCATCGATCCCGATCTCAGCAATATTCATGGTCTGAACGAACGCATCCGGGTGCAATCGCTATACGACGGACGGGACTTTCTCTACGCGTTGGTCAAGCTCTACGCCGCCCAGGTTCATTGAGGCACGACGTCGGTTGAGTGTCGGCTCCTACCGGGTGGCCTCGAGCAGGGCTTTGATCAGGGGTTGAGGGCGGTAGTGATCGCTCACCGGCGTGAGGCCCAGCCGCACGACCACCAATTCACGTGAAGGAATGATGGCGGTGGTTTGACCATCATGCCCTGACATCCAAAATGTGTCGGCAGGAATGCCGAAGGCGGTGTCGGGATTCGTGCCGGGCGTGACGGCGTCGGAGCCCCACAGCCAGACCAGTCCCTGTCCGTATTCGCCGCCGGAATCTGCGACCGGGGCGGCCATCTTGGCGACGTAGCCGGGAGGAAGCATTTCTTGGCCGCGCCAGGTGCCGCCCTGCGCCAGGAACAGTCCGTACCTGGCCCAGTCGCGAGCGGTGGCATACATATAAGACGAGCCGACCAGGGTGCCGTACTCGTCGGTCTCGATAATGGCCGAGGTCATCCCTAGGGGTTTGAACAGTCGCTCCGAAGGGAAAGCGGCGCCCAAGGCGCCGGCGGCGTCTTGAACGATGCGCGCGAGAATATTGGCGGAGCCGCTGGAATAGCTCCAGTGCGCGCCAACGGGATTCTGCAGCGGCTGTGCATGCGCGAATCCTGCCATGTCGGGTTGCAGGTACAGCATGCGGGTGACGTCGGACACAACACCGTAGGTCTCGTTGAACTTGAGGCCGCTGGACATGGCGAGCAAGTCAGCGATGCGAATGTGTTCACGTGCATCGCCCGCCGGCGTGGACCAGCCGGCGGATTGATCGAGAGTCAGCTGTCCGTCTTTGATGAGTTCGCCGACCAGTCCCGCGATCACACTCTTGGTCATGGACCAGCCGAGCAGCGGCGTCGCGGCGGTGAAACCCACGCCGTAGCGCTCGGCGACGATGCGGCCGTGACTGACCACGACCAAGGCGCGCATGCCGGGTCCGGCGAGAGTGTCGTCGCTGAGAATGCGGTCGAGTGCCGCGGTCGTGGCGACGACGTTGCCGTCGGGCCAGGGGGCGCCGGGGCTCCACGCGGCAAGGGCGCCGACCCGAGGCGCGGCGGAAGGGATGTGCGTGGCGTAGCCCAGATTGCCGTCGGGCACGGCGGCACAGCCGGTGCCCGGCCGGGCGACGGCCAGGCCGTCGCCGATGAAACCCAACAGCCCGGCGCGGACCAGGTGATGATCGCGATCGACGGCGACACGCATCAGTCGCAGCAGTGCGATGCCGGGCGCCTGGACGTCGGTGCGCAGTACTTCATCCGGGTCGCGTCCGGCGAGGAAGACATTGGAGCAAACCATCTTGGCGGAGTAATTGGCGCCGACCCGCAGGAGGTCGGGGGGCCTGAGCCACAGTACAAAGGCCAGCACCGCGATCAAGATGATGAGGGTAGGGCTGCGACGGATGATTTTTCCGGCGAGATGGCGTGTGTTCATGGGGCCTCTACCAGCGAAGCTCAGTCAGCAGGGTGGGGTTTGCGGCCCGGCAGTTTAACCTAAAGGATCATTCCGGCTGGACGAGGGAGAGCGAATTGCCTGAAAATGGCCAATGAACAAGAAATTCTTTCGCAGCTTCTCGGGTGTGCTCGCGGGTGTTCTGTTGAGTTCGAGTTCGTGGGCGGCAGCACCCGTGACCAAGGCGGCGTCGAACGACGCGCAATTCGAAACGCTGGTCGATGACTTCGTCTTCGGCACGCTGGCGCTGTCGCCGACCACGGCCACTGCATCCGGCTATCACCTGCATCACGGGGTATCGCTGGACGATGCCTGGGATGATTTCACCGCGGCGGGCATTGCGGCCTCACAGGGCTTGCTGCACGACATCGATGCACGCATCGGCCGGCTCGACACGGCGTCGCTGAATGCGGAACAGAAGGCGGACGTCGACATCATGCGCGGTGCGCTGGGGGCGTCGAAGCTCGAACTCGATGAAATCCAGAGCTATCGCCACAATCCCACGACGTATGTGGAGATCATCGGCAATGGCCTGTATTCGCCCTATGTACTGCAATACGCCAGTGCACCCGAACGATATCGCCACATCATCAATCGATTGCAAAAGATTCCCGAGGTGATCCGACAGGCTGAGGCCAATCTCATGGATGCGCCGGAAATATGGAATCGCGTGGCGCGCGAAGAAAATGACGGCAATGTCGCGCTCATCGACACCACCTTGCGCAGCGGCTGTCCCACAGAGGCGCGCATGCGCTACGACCAGGCCGCCGCGGCCGCCATCGCCTCGCTGCAGGGGTTCAACCGATGGCTGGAGGATCATCTGGCGGAGCATGTGAGCGATTGGCGTCTGGGCAAGGATTTGTACGCCAAAAAATTTCGCCTGAGCCTGGCGACGGGCAAGACTCCGGAGGCGCTATTGGCCGAAGCGGAGGCGGATCTGGTCAAGACCCAAGCGGAGATGGGGCGGCTCGCCGCGCCTAAATCCGTGGAGCAGGCGCTCGCGGATGTGGCGCGTCAGCATGCGACGGCGGCGACTTACATGGCCTCGGCCAAGCAATCGTTGGCGGCCGCGACGGCTTTCGTCAAAAGCAAAGACTTGTTGACGCTGCCGCCGAATGCGAACCTTGACGTCATCGACACACCGGAATTCATGCGCGGCGTGTACGGTGTAGGAGGGTTCAATTCGGCGCCGGCATTGGAGCCTAAATTGGGCGCGTTCTATTGGGTGACGCCCATCCCTGCCAATTGGCCGCAGGCGCGCATCGATTCCAAGCTGCGTGAATACAATGATTCTGGGATGCAGCATCTGACCGTGCACGAGGCCATGCCGGGGCATTATGTGCAGGCGGAGTACGTGAATGAACTGCAGCCGCGCTCGCGCCGCCTGCTACGCAATATTGTCGGCAATGGTCCGTACATCGAGGGTTGGGCGGTGTATGCGCAGCAACTCATGGCGGATCAGGGCTATTTGAGCGACACGCCGGGCTATCGTCTCACTCTGCAAAAGCAATTGCTGCGGGTGCTGGCCAACACCATTCTGGATATTCGCTTGCAGACCATGAAGATGACCGACCGCCAGGCGCTCGATCTGATGACCCTGAGTGCTTATCAGGAGACGGAAGAGGCCACGGCCAAGCTGCAGCGCGCGAAGCTGTCGTCCTGTCAGCTGCCCACCTATTACGCGGGATACAAGGGCTGGCTGCAGCTGCGTGAGCACTACCAGGCGGCGCATGCCGGCTTCAACTTAAAGACCTTTCACGAGAGTGCATTGAAGGAGGGTGCCGTGCCGCTGCCGGTGCTCGACCGTTTGTTGAACTAGGATTCTGCCGTGTCGTCGCCGCCATTCTCCAGGCTATACTTGTGGCCAGGCAGTCGAATTCCGCGAGGTTAATCCTATGAATGCCAGTCTCAAGCAGGTCCCGACGTCGGCCGATGCCGAACGCAGCGCACGCGTCGATCTCGCCGCCTGTTATCGATTGGCGGATCGCTTCGGCATGAACGAAGGTATCGATAATCATCTGACGCTGTTGGTGCCGGGCCATACAGACCGCTTCCTTTTGCCGCCCTTCGGCCTGCACTGGTCGGAGGTTAAGGCGGGCGATTTTCTGGTGGTCGATTTCAGCGGCAAGGTGCTGAGCGGACAGGGGGCGGTGGAGGACACGGCTCTGTACATTCACCAACCGGTGCATCGCCTGTCGCCGCAGGGTAATTGCGTACTGCACACTCACATGCCTTATGCGACCGCGCTGTGCATGCTGCAAAATCCACGCCTCGAAATGGCGGTGCAAACCGCACTGGGCTACTACAACGATGTGGCCTATGACCCTGCTTACAACGGCCTCGCACTGGATATCGGGGAGGGTGAGCGCCTGGCGCGGGCGCTGGGTGACAAGTCGGTGCTGATGATGGGCAACCATGGCGTGCTGGTCGTGGGCAAGACGATTCCGCAGGCCTTCGAGAGACTGTATTTCTTAGAGCGTGCGGCGCAGGCGCAGGTGCTGGCTTTGTCGACGGGGCGGCCCTTGCAGCTCATTCCGGAGCCGATGATCAAAAAGACGGTGGCGCAATTTGCCGGCTGCGGCATGGTCGGCGGCCGCGACCGGGCGGATCAACACTTCGCCGCCTTGAAGCGGGTTCTGGATCGCAGCCAATCGGATTACGCGAGCTGAGCTTTCCGATTCCCGAGACCGTAAATCCGCAGCGGGCCGCCCGCAGTCCCATCGTTTTTCTTTGCGCCGCGGTGTTGTTCATCAACTACGTGGATCGCGGCGCCATGCCGACGGCGGCGCACATGATGCAGGCGGACCTGCACCTGAATTACGCGCAGATGGGCATGCTGATGTCGGCGTTCTTTTGGACCTACACGCTGATGCAAGTTCCCGTGGGCTGGCTGGCCGAGCGGTATGGTGCGCATCGGATACTCGCCGCCGGACTCACCATCTGGGCTTCGGCCACCATGTTCATCGGCTTCGCGCACACCTTCGCCGGTTTGTTGGTGCTGAGATTGTTGTTGGGCTTGGGCGAGAGTTCAGGGTTCCCTAGCGTGGCGAAAATACTGGCGGCGGTCGTGCCTACCAAGGGCTTGGGCACTGCCAACGGGATCGTGGCGCTCGCGTATCTCATCGGTCCGGCGGTGGGGACATTTGCCGGCGGCATGTTGATGGCGCATTACGGTTGGCGTTCCTCGTTCCTGGTGTTCGGCGCGCTGTCGTTATTGTGGTTGCTGCCGTGGTCGCGCGTGGCGGGCGAGGTGCGCGCGGCGGTGCGGCCTATGACCCAGGATTCGCCGACTTGGGGCATGATCCTGAAGCAGCCGTCGTTGTGGGGCACGGCATTGGGGCTGTTCTCGAGCAACTACGTGTACTACTTCATGCTCAATTGGCTGCCCTCGTATTTGCAGACCGAGCGAGGCATGTCGACCGTGCGCATGACGCAGTACGCGACCTGGGCCTATGTGGGATGCGCGGTGAGCGCGCTGGTGGCAGGTTGGGCCATCGATCGCTACATTTCACGGGGCGGATCGGCCAACGCGGCCTACAAGTGGGTCATGGGCGTCGCGCACGTGGGCTCGGTGGTGTGCATGCTATGCATGGCGCAGGGTTCGTCCACTCTGGCGCTCACCGGCATGTTCGTGTTTTTGGCGTTGTCCGGGGCGGCATCGCCGGGCGTGTATGCCATGTGTCAGATTCTGGCGGGCCCGCGCGCCTCGGGGCGTTGGGTGGGCATCCAAAATTCGTTGGGTAATTTTCCGGGAATCATTGCGCCGTGGCTCACCGGGGTCATTGTGCAAACCACGGGGCACTTCACCTATGCCTTTGTGGTGGCGGCCGCCGTGAGCTTGCTGGGCTTGATCGGCTGGATCGTCATGGTGCCGCCGCTGAAAGAGCTGACCTGGGCGCCGGCGAAGCACGCAGACGCGGCGGGCGCGTAGCGCGCGAGATCAGCGCTTGCGCGACGCCATTCGAGCCCTCTCCATCCGCGCCGAGGCCTCGATAGTCCTTGGGCTGGCGTTTGGCTATTTCATTCTCGGCGCTGTCGCCTCGCTGTTCAGTCGCGCCGCGCCCAGTATTTCGCAGCAGCACCTGAATTATCTCCTCGTCTACGAAACCGTGGCCATGTTGCTGCTGGGAAGTTTCTTGTACGTCAGAGGCTGGAGCTTCAAGCGTATCGGGTTCAAGCCGGGGCTCATGGATACGCTAAAGGGCGCCGGCCTCGCGGCTGTGGCCTATGCCTGCTATGCGCTGCTCTGGATGCTTCTCGTTTTTGCGCATGCCTCGCCAACTTATCTTCATGGCGACCATAGTCTGGTCATCGGTGCTCTCGCACTGCCCACGGTCGTGGCGGTGGGTTTGCTCAATCCCCTGTTCGAAGAAATATTCGTCTGCGGCTATGTGATTACGCTGGCCAAGGAAAGCGACCGTCTGTCGGCGGGTGTGAACGCCAGTGTGGCGATCAGGCTGGCCTACCACCTCTATCAGGGCGGCATCGGCGTCATTGGCATCATTCCCTTCGGTCTGGTGTGCGCCTGGTGGTTTGCCCGCACAGGCCGATTGTGGCCGGTGGTCGTGGCGCATGTGGTGTTCGACCTGACATCGCTCCTGAGATACGTGCACTCAAACCTGTGACAGAGTCGGATGCGGCGTGCGCCCGCTTGGCGCTAGTTTAGGTTTTCGCAGTCCAACGGAGCTATCGGATGCGTTTCCCCCAGCTCATCGCCGCCCAACTCTTGGCGGTATTTGCGTGTACGGCGGCTACGACTGCCGTCGCCGGTCCCTTCGGTGACGACATGGCGAAATGCCTGGTCATTGCAACGTCGCGGCAGGACCGCACCGCGCTGGTGAAGTGGATTTTTGCCGCGGTTGCTCTGCATCCGGATGTGGCGCCGTTGGCCACTATCTCGACTCAACAACGCGAAGCGATCAACAAGGCGGCCGGCGCTTTGTTTCAGCACCTTTTGACGGAATCGTGCAAGGCCGAGACTCAGGCGGCGATTCGCAACGAGGGAGCCTTAACCATTCAATATGCCTTCCAGATATTGGGTCAGGAGGCTTCTCGCGGTTTGTTTACGGATCCGCGCGTAGCCGAATCCGCCCGGGATCTAGCGAAATACATGGATTCAGACAAGCTGAAAGCCTTGAATCCTCCCCCGCCAGCGGCGCCAAAATGAATCGTCGGCGATTCGTTTAACTTAATCTTCGAATCGACCTGAGCGCCGCGATTTTGCGTGTCGCTGGATCGGTACGTCGCGGTCCCGCGGCATGCCGCTGACCGTAAGCTTTCCCTACCATGGCGCCCGACCACATAGTTAAAGGTGCCCGACGTGACAATCAGAGTGAGTGATGCGGTGAAAGCCGCGTCGAGTCAGACGCTCGCCGCCTTGGCGCAGGTGATTCGCGCGTTGGCGCCTGAGGTTTGCAGTGTGTCGTTTCACGACATCGCCGCCGACACGCTGTGGCTGAGCGAGGATTTCCTGCCTCCCGAGGATCATCAATTGGTGGAGGATTCCTTGTCGGGCAGCACTCAGGGCGGCTCCGAGATGATTTACGGTGAACACGACGGCGCGTACTATGCCGTCGCGATTCCGGTGCGCGACGTGCACGGCAGGGTCAATGGTGCGGTCCGGCTCAGCATCGATTCGCTGGTCGTCGATGCACGCACGGCCGAACCCTTGGAGCAGCGCTTGGCACCGGTGTTGGTGTGCCTGGCCGCGGAATTCGAACGGCGTGGCGTGCTGCCGTCATTGCCGCAGGGAGATCGGGAGCAGTTGGCGCTGATCGAGAATGCGCTGCATGCGGAGCGCTTCGAGCTATTTTTGCAACCCATCTGTTCTTTGCGAGAGGACGAGGGGATGGGGCATTACGAGGTGTTGTTGCGTTTGCGCACCTCGGACGGCAGCTTGCTCGAGCCCGGCTCATTCCTGCGCACCGCCGCCGATCGGCATCTTATGCCGGCCATTGATCGCTGGGTGGTGCGTACATTGCTGGTGTGGCTGGTGAACAACCGCAAATTATGGGCTCGAGTGCCGGCGGTGTTTTCAATCAATCTCTCGCCGCAATCCATGACGGATGTCAACTTCGTCGCCTACGTGGAATCTTGCGTACTCAAGAGCGGCTTGCCGCCGCAGGCGCTGTGTTTCGAAATCACCGAGCAATTCGCGTCCTCGGGCAATATCAGTGTGGCGGATTCCATGAAACGGCTGGAGGCACTGGGGTGCGAGGTCGCACTGGATGATTTCGGCGGGCACGCGCCGTCCTATGGGTATTTACGAACGGTGCCGGCTCACTATTTCAAAATCGACAGCGCGCTGGTAGGAGCCGCGCCCACGGATCGTGTGGCGCGGGCGATGATTTCCGCCATCGTTCGCATGGCGAGTGATCTGGGCGTTCAAACGGTCGCAGAGGCGGTGGAGCTGGATGCAGAGTTGCAGGCAGTGCGCTCACTCGGCGTCGACTATGCGCAAGGGTTCTTGCTGGGTAAACCGCGCTCGCTGACGGGCTACGATTTCGCGCGCGGATCCAGCCACGGGCGCGGCAGGAAGCACAGCCCGCGTATCGGTTCTCTCAGCTAGTGTTCCGTTACCGATCTCAAAACCGATAGCCGATGGAGATTGGCAGGTACTCGATGGGCTTGTCCGTGGTGATGCGGTGGTAGCGGGCTTCGATGAACCACGCTCGTCCGTACGGCAGATCGAACTCGACGCCGAGGCCTGCGTTCCAACCGAATTTCGTAACTCCGCTCGAGGAGACCAGTGTGCTAGATGCGCCGATGTCACAGAAGCCTGAGAACGGATCGCAGTAGTAGTAGCCGCCGTAGGAATCGTACTGTGTGAGCTCGACACGGGCGTGATACACACCGGCGCCGGCAATGCCGTAGGCGCGTACGCCGTAGGCAAGAGGCACGTGATAGACCAAGTTGCCGGTTCCCGACCAGAAGCTGCCGGTGCCATTGTCCACTTGAGTGTTCGCTGCCTGCTGGCCGAGGTTCAGCAAGTTATTGGTTGCCTGGTGCGCGCTGTAGGTGAAATCGAATCGCACGTCGAGAGGACTGTAGCGCGAGGGCGTGATGCTCAATCCACCACCGAACATGTAACCACCTTGTAGGTAATCACGTGTGGATCCGAGGGTCTCGCTGTATCCGCCCATGACATGCCATCGCACCGGGGAGGTCTCTTGTGCTGCGGCGACGGAGGCAGCGGCCGTCAAGGTGGCGGTCAAGAATAAAGAGGCCAGTATTGCTCGCGACATTCTCGTCTCCTGTTGTCGTTTACTTGGACCGCGGTTTCAGACAATGGTTCTACTTTTGACATTTACAAGTGACATGCACGCAACGCGCCGGAAAAGCCGGCGTTGACATTATTCGATGGGCGCGGCGAGTATTTATTGTCGATGATGAAGAAGTGTTCATGGGCTGTCCTAGGTTACGAACACTTCACCCGCAGGCGCTCACTTGCGGCCGTGTTTTTGCTATACCCGAAGCGTGTGTTTTGTGTGTTGCCGTGCCCGCCGCCGACGGTGCGGGTGCCGGCTAGGAGGATCGAGCCATGAATGCCGCAATATTCCCTCGCGTGCTGTTGATGGTGCTTCTCGCACTCGCATTTCCCGCGTCGTCGTTTGCACACTGGGACGTCGGTGTGACGGTGGGCTTTGCGCCACCCGAGTTGCCGGTGTACGTGCAGCCACCCTGCCCGGCGCTGAGATACCTTTGGACGCCTGGATACTGGGCGTATTCGAACGAGGATGAAGATTATTACTGGGTACCCGGAACCTGGGTAAACGCGCCGTCACCAGGATTGCTTTGGACGCCCGGATACTGGGCGATGGTGGACGATGCGTATGAATGGCAGGAAGGTTATTGGGCCCCCCATGTGGGATTCTACGGCGGCATCAACTACGGCTTCGGTTATTTCGGTGTCGGCTTCGCCGGTGGCTATTGGCGAGACCGAGATTTCTATTACAACCGTGCCGTGACCAATGTCACCAACGTGAATGTGACCAATGTCTACAACACAGTGATCAACAATCGCTTCGTCGGCAATCGCGCCAGTTTCAATGGCGGCGATGGCGTGCGTGCCCGACCCACGCCAACCGAACTCGTCGCGAGCCACGAAACGCATCGCGGTTTCACGGCACCGCAGAGATTGCAGGAACAGTCCGCGCGGTCGGCTCCCGCACTGCTGGCATCGGTCAATCATGGACATCCGAGTATTGCAGCGACGGCGCGCCCGGGACTATTCCACGGGGCAAATGTTGTGCCGGCTCGGTATGCGGACAGCGCGCTCGCAAATCGCAAGCCGCCGAACAGTGTGGATCATTCGTACCCAGTGGGGCGCGCCGGCGAATCGACACGGCAACCGTTGCCGGTGTATGGCCGGACTCAGCAGGCGGCGCCGCGCAATGATTGGGCCATGCGGAATCTGCATAGGGCCAGCCCGGCGCCGCCCGGAACGCTCTCAAGGCCGGTGGCGTCCAACTTCAATTACGGACGGTCCGAGTCGCGGGCGCCCGCCGCGAGTGGGTCGCAATCGATGTCGTATCGACCCGCGCCGACTTATCGAGCGGCGCAGTCCTACACGCCACTGCCCAGGGCGCAGCAACCCTCCATTAGGAACGAACGCTACCCGATGCCGCAACAGGTGCCGCAATCAACCATGAGGAATGAGCAATACGCGATGTCGCAGCGGGCATTTGCGCAGCCGCCACGAAATCAGGGTAATTTTCACAACGAGCCCGCGATGCGTCAAAACGTCCCGGCGCCGATGCAGGATCGGCGCCGGGCCTCTCGCAATTAGCTACTTAGTGTCGATCACGATCTGTCCGTCTTTCAACGGGATGCTCTTGCCCGGGTCGTGATCCATATGGACGTGATGCTGCTTGCCGTTCAAGAGGTATACCACCTGGTAGCCGGCGGGTAGTTCGCTGCTGTCATACGCCGTCACGCAGCGCTGTTCCGTCTCGGTGTAGGTGTTGCCTTGTTGTACTTTCTGCTCGATTTTGTTGCCGGCAAATCCGCCGGCCGCTGCGCCCGCCACGGTTGCCAGGACTTTGCCGCTGCCGCCGCCGACTTGATTGCCGAGTAGGCCGCCGACCACCGCGCCGATGCCGGTGCCAGCCAAGCGGTTGGTGTCCTTGGGCTGCTTGGTGCGCGTCACTTGTTCGTCGTGGCACTCCTGCCGCGGGGTCTTGATGGTCTTGTGCAGCTCTTTGGCGCTGATAACCTCGGCGGAGTTGGCGGCACCCAGATACTTATATCCAGCAAATGCCGCGCCGCTGGTAACGACAATGGCGCCTAGAATGGATCCCACTACAAATGACTTGTTCAATCTCGACCTCCTTTTGAAGAATTTTTACGAGGTCCATTTTATTTCAGTAAGCCGCTTTCGAGGGTATGTCGTTACTTGGCGACGTATTTCCTCGGCGAGCTGCCCGAGGAACTGCTCGCCTGGCCCACCGCCGCCGCTGTTCACGGTCGACGTCGAGGGCACTGACAAGCGTCCGGTGCGCTTGCGACGCGAAACGTTGAAGCGGCTGCGTATTCACGGTAGGGTTTCCGACCCGCGAGAGGGTTAGCGCCGCGGCGTAAAAACTGCAGATCGGCAGAAAAACTCGGACTTTGATTGCAAATAGAAATTTGCGACGAACGGCGACCCGGAACCAAAGCTCGTGTTGCGGGTCAATCATCAGGCATCTGACTCCAGCAACAAGAGCGAAGTCTGGACATGGATCAATCGCAGGTCTGGGGACTTCCACGGCACGTCACACTGATCATCGTGCTGGCTCTCCATGCGCTCGTGTTGGCGGTCCTCTTGATGGCGCCTGGGCCCCGATACACATTCCCTTCGATGGATGATCCGGTTGAATTGCTGTTCCTGCCGCCGCCGTCGGTCCCCAAGATACGCTCCGAGAACTCACATCCTCAACGCCTGAGCGGAGATACGGCCATCTGGGTGGCGCCGCTGGTGCTGGGTGCGGCCTCACCGTCACCGGCATCGCCATCCTCCGCGTCACAGGGCAATGGGTTGGGAGTCGACTGGAAGGCGGAAGCGCGCCGCGCCGTGCAGGCCTTCGAGATTCGCAGACGCGAACCGTCAACCGACAGCTCGCTGTCGGGCTCGCCGGCGGAAGAGCATTGGTGGCCGCGGGCGTACCACTATGCCGGCGAACAGTACAAGACCGACACCGGTGATTGGATAGTATGGATCAACGCCAGTTGCTACCAGATCGCGAGCTCAGCGGCGAACGCCGCGATCGGCGTGTTGCTGCCCCAGACCATCTGTCCGGGCGAGTCCAGCACAGCGCGCGGCGACTTGTTTGATAAAACAGCCGCCTATCAGAAGGTGCATCCAAAGGAATAGCCGCGACCGGAGGACGACGCAGCAAATCAAGGCGCGGACTTCTATTGTTGTTGGGCTGATTCCGCGACCAGCACATTGGCCTCCATTTTCTCGCCGCCGCCGCCCTGACGGACACCGCGGACGGGCGCGGCATCCAAGTAGTCACGGCCCACGGCGAGCCGGCAGTAGGTGCGTACGGCGGGTCGTTTGTGGGTGACATCCATGCTCTGCCAGCCGAGTTCCGAGCCCAGCCAGACGTCGACCCAGGCGTGACTGGCAGCGTCGCTGGTGTCGCCCGTGTAGAGATAGCCGCTGACGTAGCGCGCCGGCATGCCGACCGCGCGGGCGGAGGCAATGTAGACGTGCGCGTGATCCTGACAAACCCCTTCGCCGCTCCTGAACGCAACGGCCGCGCTGTCGGCGACGTCGCTGGTGCCTGTTTTGTAGCGCACCGCATCGAACACGGCCTCCGCCAAGACTTGCGCGCGCGCGCGCGGCTCGCTGACCGAGTGCAGAGCGTGTTGCGCGAAAGAGCGCAATTCATCGTTGGGGGCGGTCAGTTGAGTGGGCGCGAGGTAGGCCAGATGCGACAAAGGTCCGTCGTCTTGACGGCCTTCGGTATCGACGGTTTCAACCACGCCGCGCACCACGATTTGAATCTCACGGTGCGGCTCTTCGATGGTGAGCAGATGCGAAATGTTGCCGTAGGCATCGACTTGTTCGAGACGGCGACCGGGCGCGGTAATGGTCCAGGCCAGCGCGCGCTGACTTAAGTCGCGGCGTGGCGTGAGGTGCAGACTTTGCACGCTGTATTTGACGGGCCGCTCGTAGCGGTACCGCGTCTCATGCCGAATGTGCATTTGCATACGCTTCAAGCCTCTGCCGGGGGGTAGTAGGAAATCCGACGCGATGCGGTCACCGAGATCGCGCAGGCGGGATAGGAATTGCTCGAGGAAGCGCGGCAGACCGCCGGCGGTGATTTCTTCCATGCGGGAGAAGTGCAGCAGGGCGTGCATTTCGCCGGCGCGGCGCTCGGTCTCGTCCGATTGTTCGTTCGCCACCGATTTCACGTTCTGGTAGACCTCCTTGCAGCAGCGCAGCAGGGAGCGCGGCATGTCATCTCGCAGAATCAGAAGCTGCGCGACTTTCAGGGGCGTGATCACGTCGCGAAATACGCGACGATAGACTTCGAAGGCGGATAGTGCGCGCAGCAGGACGCTCCATTCGTAGGGGTCGGGCACGGCTCCGGCGTCCGCGCCGGGCACGAGATCGCGTTGATGCGCCGAGAGAATGCGCGCCGTGCTGTCGGCGCGCTCAAGGAATGTGCCGATGCGAGTGAAATGAAAGGCTTCGTCGCGCATCATGGTGCCGATCATGACGCCACGAGTCAGATGCGAGCGCTCCTTCACCCATTCGACGAATTGCCCAATATCCCGCCGTGAGTTCTGGGTACCGAGGGCGCGGGCTTCCAGCCAGGTGGAATTGAGCGTTTCCCAGAGCTCGGAGGTCAACGAGCCGCGCACGGCGCGGGCGTTCTCGCGTGCGGCGCGCAGACAACTGACTATGCTGCCGCTGAAGTCCCGATCCAGGCTGACGAACGCGAATACCGTGCGCGGCTCGATGGTGGAGTGGCGTTTTCGATAGGCTTCATCCATTTGCAGCGCGCGCATGGTGGAACTCAGGGATTGCGCCAGAGTCTCGCCGGAGTGCGGCAGCAGGGACATTCGATAATGGGCATCGACCAGGCGCGCGAGGCTTTCGGCGCGCTCGATATAGCGTGACATCCAGTACAGGTGGTCGGCGGTACGGCTGAGCATCTAGGTTTCCAGCACCCAGGTGTCCTTGGTGCCTCCGCCCTGCGACGAATTCACCACCAGAGAGCCTTCGCGCAGAGCAACGCGGGTCAGTCCGCCGGGAACGATGGTGACATCGCGGCCCGACAGCACGAAGGGACGAAGATCTATATGGCGAGGCGCCAATTTCTCATCGGAGAAAGTGGGGCAGGTCGACAGGGCCAGCGTGGGCTGAGCAATGTAGCGCTCCGGAGTGGCGATAATTTGTTTGCGGAAAAGGTCGATCTCGTTTTTGGTGGCGGCCGGTCCAATGAGCATGCCGTAGCCGCCGGCACCGTGAACCTCTTTGACCACCAACTCGGGCAGGTGGGCGAGCACATACTCGCGGTCTTCCTGGCGGCTCAGAATCCAGGTGTGCACATTGCCGATGATGGGTGATTGACCCAGGTAGAAACGAATCATCTCGGGCACATAGGGGTAAATCGACTTGTCATCGGCGACCCCCGTGCCGATGGCATTGGCGATGGTGACGTGGCCGGCACGGTAGGCGGTCAGCAATCCGGGAACGCCCAGCATGGAGTCGGGGCGGAACACGAGCGGATCCAAGAAATCGTCGTCGATGCGCCGGTAAATGACGTCGACTCGCCGCGGACCCTGAGTGGTGCGCATGAACACCGCCTCGTCACGGACGAAAAGGTCCTGTCCTTCGACCAATTCGATACCCATTTGCTGCGCCAAGAAGGCGTGTTCGAAATAGGCGCTGTTGTGGGCGCCCGCGGTCAATAGAACCACGGTGGGATCGGCGACACCGACGGGCGCGACGCTGCGCAAATTGTCGAGCAGCACGTCGGGGTAGTGATCGACGGGGGCCACGCGGTGGCCGGAGAAAAGCTCGGGAAACAGCCGCATCATCATTTTGCGGTTCTCGAGCATGTACGAGACGCCGGAGGGCACGCGCAGGTTGTCTTCGAGGACGCAGAACTCGCCGGCGCCGTCGCGCACGATGTCGATGCCGGCGATGTGGGCATAGATGCCGCCGGGCACGTCGACGCCTTGCATCTCGGGCCGGTACTGCGAGTTGCAGAGCACCTGTTCTGCGGGAATCAGCCCCGCCTTGAGAATCTGCTGCTCATGGTAAATGTCGTGAATGAAGGCATTGAGCGCGCGGACGCGTTGCTTCAGGCCGCTCTCGAGACGGATCCATTCTTCGAGCGGCAGTACGCGCGGGACAATATCGAATGGAATCAGGCGTTCCGCACCTTCTTCCTGGCCGTACACGGCGAAGGTAATGCCGACTCGATGGAAGAGGGCGTCGGCCTCGGCGCGCTTTTGCGCCAATCGATCGGCCGGCTGTAGTTTGAGCCATTCGGAATAGCGGAGGTAGTGTGCGCGCGCCGCACCATCACTCAAGGCCATTTCGTTATACGGTTTACTGACCAAAAATCCCCCTTCGGTTGGACAAGGAGCAAGTTCCCTGCCATCGGCTCAAGGGTGCCTCGATCATGTACTTACATCAATTGCGCTGCAATGTTGCACCAAGTCAATGCGCTCGCAGCCTGGGGCGCGCGCAACTTTGGTGCGTCACGTGTCGATCTGACGGGCGAGGTCGGCAGCCGCCGTGACGGTTGGGTCGCCGGCAAATCGGGTGGCGAAATCGGCGAGCAGGGTGCGCGCCACGCGCGGAGTTCCACCGCCGGCGGCTATGCGCGCGACACGCAGAGTGGCGGCCGCTGTTTTGGGGCGGAACGAGGGATCCTCAGTCAGGCGTTGTGCGACCGCGTCGAGCGCTTCGCCGTTGCGATTCAGCTCCAGCAGGCAGTCCACATAGTCCTGGGTGAGTCGCAACAGATAGCGCGGATCGCCCCAACTGGCCACCCGGCTGCACAGCCAGCGGTAGTCCTCGGGAGCGCTGCCGCGCGCCGTCAACCAGGCTTGTAGAAGCTGCCAGCATTCGATGTGCGAGCCGGCGCGCATTTT